>DASUSN010000209.1:0-10600 GCA_036375075.1 Thermoanaerobaculia bacterium
AGCCCGCCCCTCGGACGGGGAGGGGGGCCCCCCGCCCACGAGAGGGCGGGCTGAAGCCACGCCCTACATTTGAGACGAAGACCCGTAGACTCGTCGCCTTGATCCACGTCCTTTACGAAGACGACGCCCTCGTCTTCATCAACAAGCCTCCCGGTGTGGTCGTGCAGCAGCGTATGCACGAGCCCGACGAGCCGTTCCTGCACGACCTGGTCGCAAAGCAGGCGGGCCCCGTATATCTGATGCAGCGGCTCGACCGCGGCACGAGCGGAGTCATGTTCTTCTCGAAACGCAGCGACCTCAACGTCCGGCTCACCAGGCAATTCGAGCGCAAGCGCATCCACAAGCGGTACCTCGCTATCGCCGAGGGTGAGCTCGCGGAGAAGCAGACCATCGACGCGCCGGTGGCCCGCGCCGGGGCCATCAAGTTCGCCGTGCGCGACCACGGCAAGCGCGCCGTCACGCACGTCGAGCCGCTCGAGGCGCACCCGTCCGGCTCGCTGGTCGCCATCCGGCTCGAGACCGGGCGGACCCATCAGATCCGCGTCCACCTTTCCGCCATCGGTCACCCCTTGGCAGGCGACTGGCTCTATGGAGAGAGAGACGCCGGGCGGCCGATGCTGCACGCGGCGGAGCTGGAAATGACGCATCCTTTGACAAATGAGCCACTTCGCGTCGCCGCGCCGGTCCCGGACGACTTCCGGGAGGAGGCGCTGCGCCGCGGAATCCGTCATTGGCAGAGGACAGGAGCGACTCATGGAGAGTCCACGTAAAGTACTGAAACCACGTAGAATAAACACCGCCATCGGGTCGTTACGATGAGCACAGGAGACAAATCATGAAACTCGCGACGCGCATCGCTTTCGTATTGCTGTTCGTCCCGATCGTGGCCTCGGCTCAGTTCCGCGACCTCGACGCGGCGATGTCGAGCCTCGAGCGCGGCTTCGGCAGCGGCGACGTCGACGCGATCGTCTCCGGGATCGGCTCGGACGAGCAGGTCCAGCTCCAGTTCCCGGGACTCGCGGACAAGAGCGGCTTCTTCGGCCGCGACCAGGCCGCGTATCTGCTCGACGGGCTGTTCAACAAGGTCAAGCCGACCGGCTTCGAGCGCGTGAGCGTTCGCGGTCAGCGTGCCGAGGGGCAGCATCACATCAAGGCGCGCTGGACGATCGCCGGCGGCGAGCGCGACCTCTACATCACCTTGCAGCAGAAGGGTGACCGCTATTCGGTCGTCTCCATCCGCTCGGGTGGTTAAACTCCACGCATGAGGTATTCATGGATCGCCGTCGCCCTCGCGACGGCGATTCGTCTTTATGCGGGGCCGCACGTAGGGGTGGCGGCGGGGATCGCGGCCGCTGCGCTCCTCGTCGCGGTGTGGTTCCGCCGCGACCGCGTGACGCTGACCGCCGCGATCTTCCTCCTCCTCGCCGGCGTCGTCGACCTCGCCTCGCTCTGGCGCCTGCGCACCGTCGAGCGCGACTTTCGCAACCGCGTCGCGCAGCACCTCGCCGAGGACACGAGCCACATCCGGGAGCGCATCGCCGCGCTCGAAGCGGAGCTCGACGCCACCGCCCTGCGCATCCAGCGCCGCATCGCAGCCATTCCCGAGACCAATCGCGCCCGCCTGTTCACCGTCCTGCAGTCCGAGGTGACGGAGGGGGGACGCGGAGCGCGGATCGTCGGGAAGGACGGCGAGCCCGTCGCGTGGTGGGGCGAGGACTATCGCGTCCCCGGCGACCGCACCTACCAGTTCGACGTCACCAACCTGTACGTCACCCGCACGCGCGGCAACGTGCAGAGCTTCGCGCGCATCGAGAACGTCCCCGGCCGCCGCGAGACCATGCATCGCGACGACGAGTGGGTCACCTCGGTCTACTTCCACGGCGGTTTTCCGCGGCAGGAGAGCGGCACGCAGCGCTTCCCCATCGCCAGCCGCGGCGAGTCGCCGCTGTTCATCGACATCAAGGCGCGCGACCGGAGCGAGGTGCTCGCGCGGATGCGCAGCGAGGGGACGAACGCCGCGGCGGTGATCCTCGCCCTCGGCGCGCTGGCGGTCTTCGCGCTCGTGCGCCATCCGCTCTTCCGCGCGGGCTGCATCGTCGTCGCGCGTCTCGCGCTCCTGCCCATCTCCATCCCGAGCGATCCCCTCGGCCTCTTCGGCTTCGAGGTCTACGGCTCGCGCGTCCTGGGGCCGTTCAGCAAGTCGCCCGCGGACCTGCTGCTCACGGCCGCCGCGCTCCTCGGACTGGTCATGCTCGTGCGGCCCCACCTCTGCCGCTCCTGGCTGGCCGTGCGCGTGCTGCTCGCCGCGGGCGCGGCGTTCGGCTACGTGAAGCTCCTCGACAACTTCGTGGCCAACTCGCGCATCTCCGCGATCCCCGATTACGTGATCCCCGCGTCGGTGGCGCAGGGCGTCCTGTTCGGGGCCGTGCTCCTCTTCGCCTTCGCGGTGGTAACACTGGCGTCGACCCTCTTCGCGCGGCTGCAGTTCCGGAACGCGCTCTTCCGCGTGATCGTCCCGGCGCTGCTGGTCGCGTCGGTGGTCTTCATCCCGCTGCAAATCTACGGACGCTCCAGCGCGCAGAAGTTCATCGCCGAGACGTACGCGCCGCTGGTCGCGGGGGAATCGGGCCAGGCCATCGCGATCGTCACGGCGACGATGGAAAGGGAGTTCACGCGCATCGACCTCTCCACGCTCCTGCCGGACGACTACCGGCACATGAACATGGAGGACCTCGCCTACGCGCTGTGGCTGCGGTCCGATCTGTCGCGGTTCGGCATCCCGACGGTCATCACCGTGCGCGACGAGTTCACGCGCCGCACGATGTCTCGCTTCGGCGTGGGCCTGCCGCAGTTCGACGAAGACATCGCCGGCGACAGCGAGGTGCTGGAGGTCGGCCGGATCCGGCGCGTGCTCAAGCACCACGACTTCGACCTCACCGCGCTCGGCACGACCATCGGTCTCGGCAGCGTCCACGTGGTGAATCCCGCCGATCCCGGCGCCACGGCCTCGGCTGACGTCTATCGCGACTTCTTCCACGTCGACCCGGACGACACGACCGGGCTGTACCCGCAGCGCGAGCCGGCCGTGTACGACCGGGAAGGGATCTCGCAGGGCGCGGTGACGTATCGCCTGCCGGAGAGTCCGGCGCGCTACTTCGCGCGGCTGCGCGCGGGCAAGGGGATGTGGGTGCGCGGGCCGGACGCGGAGAACTCGGCGCTCTACGTGCGGCGCGCGGAGAACGCGCTCTACGTCTTTCCGCTGCAGCTCCCGACGATGGGACAGCAGATCCGGCGCGCGGGCGGCGTCACGATCTGGGCCCTGCTCGCGCTGGTGTCCGTGCTGGCGTGGCGCTCCACGCCGCGGCTGCGCGTCCTGGTCCGCAGTCCGTGGACGCTGGACTTCCGCGCCCGGACGTCCATCTACCTGATGGCCGTGGTGATCATCCCCCTGCTCGCCTTCGTGCTGTTCGTCCGCGCGTATCTCGCGGCGCGGCTGGAAACAGAGCACATCGAGAAGGGGTTGACCGCGCTGAACACGGGACAGCGGGTCATCGAGGACTACATCACCGCGCAGTCCGCGGAGCCGGAGCAGGTGCTCGACGACGAGATCTTCTCGTGGCTGGCGCGCGTGATCGGCCACGACCTGCACCTGTATCGCGGCGAGCGGCTGATGGCGTCGAGCCGCCGCGACCTGTTCGCCGCGCACGTGGAGGCGGAGCGCCTGCCGGGGGACGTCTATCTCGACATCGTGATGCGCGAGAAGCAGATGGTGCGCGTGGACCGCATCAGCGGCCCGACGCAGTACGCGGAGATCTACAGCCCGGTGAACCTGGGCGGCGGGCAGAGCTACACGCTGGCGCTGCCGTTCATCGTCCAGGGTCGGCAGATCGAGGCGCAGGTGAACGACCTCGCCACGACGATCTACCTGCTGCTGGTGTTCCTCGCGCTGGCGGCGATGGCGGTGGCGTTCCGCATCGCCGGCGGCGTGACCCGGCCCGTCCAGGGCCTCGTCGCCGGCGCACGCGGTCTGGCGCGCGGCAACTTCGACGTCGACGTCGCCGTCCCCACCGATCCCGACCTCGGCCTGCTCGTCACCACCTTTCGCGACATGGCGTTCTCGATCCGCCGCCAGCAGGAAGACCTCCGCCACGAGCGCGACCGTCTGCAGACGCTGCTCGAGAACATCAACGCCGCCGTGGTCGTGCTCGACGGCGAGATGCGCGTCGGCGCGACGAACGCGATGGCCCGGCGGCTGTTCCAGCTCGACGATCCCGCGCGGCTCAGGATGACAGGGCATTTCGTTCCCCGCTTCCCCGGCGTGCGCGACCTGCTCGCCGAGCACCAGCGCGGCCGGCTGGAATCGAAGGAAGTGGACGTCACCATCGACGACAACGTGCGGACGCTGCGCGTCTCCATCGTGCCGCTGCCGGACACGGACGAGGAGATGCTGATCGCCGAGGACGTCACGGAGATCCTGCGGTCGAACCGGCTGGAGGCGTGGGGTGAGATGGCGCGGCAGGTCGCGCACGAGATCAAAAACCCGCTCACGCCGATCCAGCTCACGGCCGAGCACCTGCGCGCCGTGGCCGACCGCGACGATCCGAACCTGCCCAACGTCGTGCGCGGCGCGGTGGACAACATCCTCCGCCAGGTGGTCACGCTGCGCGAGACGTCGAAGGAGTTCAGCGACTACGCGTCGCTGCGCCAGGTCCAGCGGAAGCCGCTCGACCTGCAGAAGCTGCTGCGCGAGATCGCCGCGGGCTACGCCGAGAGCCGCGAGCGCGGGATCGACTTCGACGCGCGCATCGAGCCCAGCACCCCCCAGACGATCCACGGCGACGAGCGCATGCTGCGGGGCGCGGTGGCGAACCTGATCGAGAACGCCTTCCAGGCCGCGCCGGGCGGACGGGTCCGTCTGGGCAGCCACGGCGTCGATTCGAAGGTGGTCATCGCCGTCGAGGACACGGGTCCGGGCGTCGCGCCGGACCTCCTGCCGAGGATCTTCGATCCGTACTTTTCGACCAAGAGCACCGGCACCGGCCTCGGCCTGGCCATCGCCCGCAAGGCGATCGAGGAGCACGGCGGCCGGATCCACGCCGAGAATGTCAGCCCGGGACTCCGCGTTGTGATCGAATTGCCGATCCGATGAGACGCCTGCTCGCCGCCGCCGCCGTGATCCTGTTCGCGACTCCGCTCGCGCACAGCGACGTGGAGTCCACGTCGCGCAGCAGTGTGGACGTCACGCGGACGACCCTGCGCGAGCACGTGCTGAAGCTGATCAACCGCGACCGGGCGCTGTACCGCCTCCCGCCCGTCGAGCTCGACCTCGCGGTCTCCGCCCTCGGCGACGAGTACTGCCGCACGCAGATCCGCAACCGGACGACCGGGCATTTCACGACGGACGGCGTCGCGCCGTACGCACGTTTCTCGCTGGCCGGCTTCAACGACGCGGTGAGCGAGAACGCGGCGGCGTGGTCGGCGACCTACTCGTTCACCGACCGGGCGCTGTACGAGATGGCGCGCCGCTCCCAGGACGCGATGATGGCGGAGATGCCCCCGAACGACGGCCACAAGCGGACCATGCTCGACCCGCACGCGACGCACGTCGGCATCGGGCTGGCGTGGGAGCGCGGCGAGTTCCGCCTGGTGCAGGAGTTCGTCCGCCGCTACATCGACTGGACCCGTCCTCTGCCGCGCACCGCCTCCCTCGGACAGCCGGTCGTCACCAGCGGCCGCGCGCTGCCGGGCACTTCGATCGAAGGCATCACCGTGCACCATGAGCCGCTGCCGCGGCCGATCTCGGCGCACGTGGCCAGCGCGATCTCGGCGTACAGCCTCCCCCTCAAGCGCCGCGAGTACACGCCGCGCGCCTCGCGCAAAGCGGGCCCGCTGGCCGTCGCGCTGCGGGGCGACTTCTTCTCGCTGCGTCCCGACGGCGCGTTCTCGTTCACGGTGCCGTTCCAGGACGGCCCGGGCCTCTACACCGTCGTGGTCTGGGTGAAGAAGGACGGCGACGCCACGGCCTTTCCCGCGAGCAATGTCTCCATCCGCGTGGAAGGCGCGCCGGAGGGCGGACTGACGCCCGCCCTGCACTGACGTGACGTACGACGCAATCATCATCGGCGGCGGCCCCGCCGGCCTGACCTGTGCGATCTTCCTCGCGCGCTACCGCCGTCCCGTGGTGGTGCTCGACGAGGGCCAGCCCCGCAACGCCCCCACCCGCGGCATCCACGGCTTCCTCGGACAGCACGGCATCGCGCCGCGAGAGCTGCTCGAGCGCGGCCGGGTCGAGGCGCGGGAGGCGGGCGCGGAGATCGTCGACACGCGGGCGACGAAGATCGAAAAGAACGCGGACGTGTTCGAGGTGACGACGGCCCGCGGCGTGTTCTGCGCGCGGCGCGTGGTGCTCGCATACGGCGTGTGCGACACGCTGCCGGACATCCCCGAGATCGAGTCCTACTACGGCCTGACCGTGCACCACTGCCCCGACTGCGACGGCTTCGAGTGCAGCGACCAGCGCATCGGCGTCATCGGCTGGGGCAAGAAGGTCGTCGGCCTGGCCCTCAAGCTCCTGCAGTGGTCGGACGACGTGGTCGTCTTCACCCACGGCCACGCGCGCGAATGGGACGAGGAGGAGCACAGCAAGCTTCTCGCGGAACGGGTGGACGTGGTGGACGAACAGATCGTCGCCCTCGACGGCGCGGACGGCGTGGTGAAAGGCGTCGTCCTCGACACCGGCGAGCGCGTCGCCGTGCAGCGCCTCTTCTTCAACATCAAAGTCGAGCGCTCCTGCGCGCTGGCCGAGGAGCTCGGCTGCAAGGTCGATCCCGAGAAACCGAACGTGATCGTGGACGAGCACCGGAAGACGACGGTGGAGGGTGTGTGGGCGGTGGGGGATCTGGTGGAGGGCTCCCAGTTGGCCGTTACCGCTGCCGCGGACGGGGCCATTGCCGCGATCGCGGTGAACAAGAGCCTGTTGCCGCCCGGCCGGCAGGTTTAGTTGGGTGTTGGTTGTTATAGGACCTATAGGACGAATAGGACCTATAGGACAGATAGGACCAGCTCACTCCTGGAACTTCCTATTCGTCCTATAAGTCCTATTCGTCCTATTCGTCCTACAACAACCAACACCCAACAACCAACTACACCACCACCCACAACCCCTGCCCCCGCGCGGCCGCCTGCTTCGCCGACAACATCAACTGCACGAACACCTGCACGTCCAGATCGGCGTCCACGTCCTCGCTCTCCAGGTACTGCGCGGCCAGCCGCATCAACTCCAGGTCATCCGTCGGCAGCGACGCCGCGGCCGCGAACCGCCGCAGCTCCTCGAGCAGCGCATCCAGGCTCCCCACCTGCAGCGGGTCCGCGAGACTCCCCACCGGCTTGTATTGGATCCCGTCCGCGCCCGGCAGGTACACCGCCTGATACGCGTCGATCCCCGTGAGCTGCGGCGCCACGTCCAGCGTCTCCAGCACCCGCTTCTGCAGCGCGCGCCAGCCCATTGCGTTCACCGGCTCCGACTCGTACCGCTCCCCGCCGGAACGCGTGCCCAGCTCCGCGTCGATCAGACGCGCGAGGTCTGCGCCGAACACGTCGGACGCCGTTCCGACCACGAATGTGAGGGACACCCTGGACGCCGATTCTACTTCGTCTGCATGTCGATCATGTGGTGGATCGCGCGCGTGCAGACGTCGCAGAACCCCACCTCGTTCCGCGTGAACATGATGCAGTCCACCTCCGGGCGGTACAGCCCCTTGGCCTCGTACCCCGCGCCCTCGAACGCCCCGACCTTCCCGGCGTGCGTCTGCCCCGCCAGAAACTTCGTCTCGTGCTCCTGCGCGCGGCGGAAGAGCGCGTCCATCTGCGTCTCCGGCACGTTCTCCGCGCGCAGCTTGCGGCGCTCCGCCTGGTACTCGCGCTGGTGCTTCTCGAACTCCTCTTTCGCCCACGGAGTCGGCAGCGGCGTGCCGGGCGTCACGAGACTCATCCACTTCGGGCGCGTGCCGCTGGCCGTGATGTTCGGCTCCCACGGCTCCGGATGCTCCGCGCCGCCCGTTTCATAGGCGACGTCCGACGTGTAGTACTCGTCGCCGAGGCCGGCGAAGTGATGGCCGAACTCGTGGACGAAGACGTACTCCGAGAACCCCGAGTCCACCGACGACGTGGCCTGGTCCGCGAAGATCCCGCCGCCGCCGTACTGCTTCTCGTTCACCAGGATCTCGATGAAATCGTACGGCGCGGACGACGCCACGTCGCGCAGCGACCGGTTGTCCAGCGTCAGCACGTACCGCTCGGAGTCGAAGATGTTGTACTCCACGCCCGTGTAGCTGCGGCGGTCGTCCCGCGTCCGCGGGCGGTGCACGCCGCTCGCCGTCGCCGGCAGCTCGAGCACGCGCACGTTGAAGTCCGACTTGCGCGACTTGAACGGCTCGGTCGCGAACAGCTTCCCGACCAGACGCTCCACGTCCTTGCGCAGCTTCGGCATCTCCGCTGCCGTGTAGCCTTCGCCGATCACCAGCAGATCGACCTTCTTCGACGGATGCCCGTTGTCGAGGTACGACCACACCTTGCCCGCCGCGCGCGCCGGCGCCGGATTCACGAAGCGCGAATTCGGGTCGACCACCGTCGACCAGATCTGCTGGAACGCGTTCTGCGCGTCGCGCGTCTTGAGCACGACCTGCACTTCCTTCTTCGGCCACGGGAACCGCAGCGACTCGTGGAACGTCGCCGCCCGCTCTTTCGCTTCTGGAGTCGTCACGTACTCGCCGTACACCGAAGCGAAGCCGCGCGAGAAGATCACCTGATTCGTGTCGCGGTCGATGACCTCGAAGAGGTACTTGCCGAGGTTCGAGGTGTCGACGAGATACGTGCGGCTGCCCGGCCACGGCCCGTCGTTCACCACGCCGGCCGGCGCGATGATCTCGTCGCCCTTCGGCGTCGAGGTGTGGAAGTAGTCGACGCGCATGGTCCGGTCGAGGAACAGGTCGTCGAACTGCGCTGCACAAACCGGAAACGTTGCGAGGCAAAGGAGGAGCAGGACGGTCAAACGCATGACCGCGGATTGTATTCTGTCCCCATGCTCGCCATCGCGCTGTGCGCCGTGCTCGCCGCGCCGCAGTTGCAGGAGACGATCACCGTCTCGCGCGTGGTGGTCGACGCGCGCGTGACCGAGCTCGCCGGCGAGCCGATCACCGACCTCGTGGCCGCGGACTTCGACGTGCGGATCGGCGGGAAGCGGGCCATCGTCGAATCTGTCGAGTGGGTGCCGGATATCGAGTCGTCGAGTCGTCGAGCGGTCGAGTCGTCGAGTCGAGAAGACAAGCCCCCTCCCCTCGACGACTCGAAGACCCGACGACTCGACGACTCCACCCGCCACCCCCCGGGCCGCCTCATCGTCCTCTTCGTCCAGACCGACTTCGCCCGCAACACCTGGCGCGTCACCGGGCACATGAAGTTCCTGCAGTACGCCGACGCGCTCCTCGACACCTTCGCGCCCGAGGACCGCATCGCCGTGTTCTCGTTCGACTCCCACCTCAAGTTCCGGCTCGACTTCTCCCGCGACCGCGACGCCATCCGCGAAGCGCTGCGCCAGACGCTCTTCATCGACTACCCGCCTCCCCCGCCCATGGTTCCCTCCCCGTCGCTCGCCGCGTACCTCGACCGCGACAAGATGCGCCGCGCCGCGCAGTCCGAGACGGGGCTGATGCTCGTCGCCAACGCCATGCGCTCCATGGCCGGCACCAAGACCATCCTCCTCCTCGGCTGGGGCCTCGGCGAGCGCACCAGCAGCGGTGTCTCGATGCGGCACCAGTGGCGCGACGCGCGCGCCGCGCTCGATGCCGCCCGCGCGAGCCTCTTCGCCCTCGACACCACCGACGCCGATTACCACACCCTCGAAGCAGGACTCATCGCCGCCGCCGAGCAGACCGGCGGCTTCTACGCGAAGACGCACATCTTCCCGCGCGTCGCCATCGAGCGCTTGCAGCGAACCCTGAGCGGCCACTACGAGCTCACGCTCCGAGCGCCCGCAAACCTCGGAGCCGGGACCAAAGAGCTCTCCGTGCGCGTGAAACGCCGCGGCGCCACCGTGCTCGCGCCGACCACCGTCTCGATCCGCCGCTGAAGTAGCGCACGCCATTTGCACAGCGCGCTGTGCAGGAGGTTTTTCGCAATGGCATCGAAGTACGGGAACAAGGCATCGGAGAAAGTGGAGCAGGCGATGCACGAGCGCAAACGCGGCACGCTGAAGAGCGGCGGCTCGGGCAAGAAAGTGACGAGCCGCAAACAGGCCATCGCCATCGGCCTGTCCGAAGCGCGCCGCGAAGGCGGCAAGGTGCCGTCGAAGAAGTCGTCGGCGTCTTCGAAGAAGGGCTCGGCGAAGAAGGCTTCGTCGTCGACGAAGAAGGCGTCATCGTCGACGAAGAAAGCGTCGTCGTCGAAGAAATCGACCACGAAGAAGTCCTCGTCAAAGAAGACGGCCTCGAAGAAGAAGTAACGGTCCGGTTGGCGGTGATCTGTCATCCCGAGCGTCGAGCGAGGGACCTGGGTGGGCGGGGCGCGAAGCACGTGCCTGCCGCCCCACCCGCCCAGGTCCCTC
>DASUSN010000210.1:0-50108 GCA_036375075.1 Thermoanaerobaculia bacterium
CGGGGCGCGAAGAACGTGTCTGCCGCCCCACCCGCCCAGGTCCCTCGCTCGACGCTCGGGATGACATGTGGGATTACGCCTGCTCGCGCAGCTTCACGAGGATCTCCTCCTCGGCCGCCGCATGCAGCTCGCGCGTCCGCGCCCACGCCGCGTCCGCGCGCTCCAGCAGCGTGCCCTTGCGCGGCGCGTCGTCCAGGCCCGCCAGGTTGATGCACACGTTCTGGTACGCGCCCGCCGCGGCCGCGCGCGCCATCTGCGCGCCGACGCCCGCGTCCGACAGCGACGCCTGCAGGCCGGTCTTCGCGATCTCGCGATTCAGCTCGATCAGCTCCGGGCACGCCTCCAGCACGCGCAGCGGCACCTCCGCGGCGCCGACGGTGGCGTCGGCCATGGCGGTGTTGCGCAGCGCTTCCTCCTCCGGCGTCGCCTTCGGCATGCGCATCGCGGCGAGCAGCGCGTCGAAGGCGTCCGTGTCCGCGTCGACCGCGACGAGGAGCTGGTCCTTCAGCTCCTGCCCGCGCACCGCGATGCGGTCGAACTCCGCCTGCTTCGCTTCCAGCCCCTTCTTGGTGTGCGACAGCACCGCGACCATCGTCGCCAGACCCGCCGCCATCGACGCCGCCAGCGCGGCCACCGAGCCGCCGCCCGGCGCCGGCGACTCGTTCGACAGCTCGTCGACGAAATCGCGCAGCGACATCGCCGCCAGCCGCGGTGTCTTGTGCGCGGCGAGCCGGTACTCGATCACCCGCTCGCGCGGATCGAACGGCTTCACCTCGTTGAGTCCCAGCGTGCGGATGGCGATGTGCACCAGCGTCGACTCCGGGACGCCCGTCGGGCGGCCCATGCGGCCGAGGTAGTGACGGCCGGCGTCGAGGAGCACCTGGCGGGGGACCAGGCCGACGATCTCCGACCCCGTGATGCGCAGGCCGCGCTCCCGCGCGCGCTCCTCGCACGCGTCGAACGCGACGTGCAGCGGCGTCGTGTCCAGGTCCGTCAGGTTGATCGAGATCTGCGCGCAGCCGAACTCGGGGATCACCCAGCCGACCGCCTTCACCGATTTCAGCAGCCCCGGCTCCCAGACCGGCTGGCCCTGCTCGTCCACGATCGGCTGGTCGTTGGCGTCGCGTTTCATCCGCCCGCGCTCGCGCACGTCGAACGCCACCCGGTTCGCCAGCCGTTTGTCGAGCGTGTTGATGTTGACGTTGTATGCGACGAGGAACTTGCGCGCGCCGATCACCGTCGCGCCCGAGCGCGCCACGAACTCCTGCGGCCCGAAGTCCGGCTTCCACTTCGGGTCGAGCACCTTCTTCGCGAAGCCCTCGTACTCGCCCTCGCGGATGTCCGCCAGATTGCGCCGCGCGGGCGTGCTGGCCGCGTATTCGTAGAGGTACACCGGCACGTTCAGCTCGCGGCCGACGCGCTCGCCGAGCTGCCGCGCAAGCTCCGCGCATTCCTCCATGGTTACGTTCGCGACGGGGATGAACGGCACGACGTCGACCGCCCCGATGCGCGGATGCGCGCCGCGATGCGTGGTCATGTCGACCAGCTCGATGCCCTTCTTCACCAGGCGGAACGCGGCTTCCAGCACGGCGTCGGGCGCGCCGACGAAAGTGATGACGGTGCGGTTCGTGTCCGCGCCGGGGTCGACGTTCAGCAGCGTGACGTCGGAGACCGACGCCGCGGCCGCCGCCACCGCGTCATACACGTCTTTCCGTCGCCCCTCGGAGATGTTCGGAACGCATTCCACAATCTTCATGCGGGCCGGATGCTAGCGCATCTGAAACCTTCCCGACGGAGATCCGTCCCACCCGCATGCGACGAATGTTCGTGGTGCTGCTGGTGCTGTCCGTCCCGATGTTTGTCCCGATAGGCCTGACCGCGCAGCGCCGCCCGCCGCGCATGTCCATCACGGACGGCCCGCTTTCCGCCGATGCCGTCCTGAAGCAGTCCATCGAGCACCTCGGCATCGAGAAGAAAAACATGGACCGCGACCTCCAGGTCCTCGCCCGCATCCGCGCCGCCGACCGCGCCCTCACCGACCCCATGCAGCCGTCGGTCGCCGTGGAAAAGGCGTTCGAGGAGATCTCCGAGGCGGAGCGCTTGAATGCCGATTTCTACGTGCAGCAGGGCATCATCCGCGTCCGCCAGGAGATGGCGGCGGCGCGCCGCAGCCCCGCCTCCGCCGACTTCGGCCGCCTGGCCGCCCTGATCCGCGAGCACGCCCTCGGCCCCGCATCCCGCGTCGTCGTGCGAAATGCCATCCGCCTGCAGGAAGAGACCCTCGGCTGGATCGCCGTGCAGGAGAAGATCGCGACGCACCTGAAGATGCTCGCCGAGATCACCGGCGAAAGCCTGCGCGCGTCGGACCAGGAGTGATTTGGAGTGCGGAGGCAATCGATCGCCTCCGCACTCCAAACGGCGCACCAGCGCAAGACCGCTACTTCAATCGCTCGCGCCAGTATCGTGGCGTTCTGCTGGTATGCGCCAATGCCACGATCTCGAGATAGTCTGCGTACTCGCGATACACGAGGAGAAAAGGGGAAGTGGCGAAGCGGCACCCGGCGAACTGGTTCACGCACCTGAACGCGGCGTACTGCTTCACCGACTGCTGGATGATCGGAGATCAGATCGATCGCTGCTTGGATCTCGGACCACAAGCGATCGCCCAGGCCGACACTCTCATTTTCATACCGCCGAATGTAGTAGCGAAACTCTTCTTCGGCCGCAGCGTTCGGACGAACGGCTATTGTCACCGACCGAAAATCTCTCGTTCGATGCGCGCGCGCACTTCTTTCCACTCACTGGTCGCCAACGTTCCGGCATCCACTGCCGCGCAGCGCCGCTCGATCTCGGCAGCCCATGCAGCATCGACGTCGCTCTGCGCTTCCTCGTCCAGGCTCTCCAGAAGCCGCGCGGCGATCTTAGCCCGCTCATGCTCGGGAAGACTGAGTGCCTGCTCGAGGAGAGTGGTGGTGTCGATCATGGTGCCTGAAGTCTAGCGCATGACGTAGCCGGTCACCCCTCGTCCCGCGTCCGCACGGACATCCAGCTTCCGAACCAGCCTGCGAACATCCCTCCCGCGATCAGGGCGGCGATCTTCTGCCAGGGGAGGAAGCCGAGGAAGAGGAAGCTCCACAGGATGGAGCTGGACGGCGCGAGCGAGCGGCGCGAGATCTCATACAGCGCGAACAGCAGCCCCACCGCGAGCGCGCCGCCGATGGTTCCCTGGAGAAAGCCTTCCAGGAGGAACGGCCCGCGGATGATCCGCTCCGTCGCGCCGACGAGGCGCATGATCTCGATCTCCTCGCGATAGAGGAGCATCGTCAGGCGGATCACGTTCGCGATGGTGAAGCACGCGGCGATGCCGAGGATGCCGCCGGCGACGAGGCCGATGATGTTGATCACGTTCACCAGCCGGTGCAGGCGCGTCAGCCATTCCCAGTCGTACTGCACCTGCTCGACGCCGGCCATGGCCCGGAGGATGGTGATGTTGTTCACCAGGCCCCGCGACTGCGCGAGCCGCGGGTCGACCTCCACTTCATACGACGGGGGAAACGGGTTGTCGTCGAGCTGTCCCACGACTTCGCTGAGGTTGGAGAAGTAGCTCTTGAAACGTGCCAGGGCCTCCTCGCGCGACACCAGCCGGCGCCGCGCGAGCTCCGGGCGGGCGCCGAGGAAGCTGTCGACGGCCTGCGTCTCCTGCGGCGTGGCCGCCGGCTCGAGATAGATCACGATCCGCGACTTCCCCTGCCACTGCGCGGCGGCGCGGCCGAGGTTCTCGGCGACCAGGAGAAAGGTGCCGACGATGAGGAGCGAGATGGCGATCATCGCCACCGCGACGAACGACGTCCGCTTGGAGACCCAGATGCGGCGCAGGGCCTCCCGGAAGAACCAGGAGAACGTATTGGACGGGACCTCGGGCTCTTTGCGCGTTCCGACGAAATCGCGGGCCACCTAGCCGCCCCCGATTCCGAACAGTCCTTCCCGCCGCTCCCGGTGCTCGATCGTGCGCGCCTTCTCGTCGCCGATGCGGCCGTGCTCGAGGGTGATGACGCGGCGGCCGCTGGAGCGGATCAGGTCGCGGTCGTGCGTCGCCAGGAGGACGGTCGATCCGCGCAGGTTGGCCTCGGCGAAGATCTGGATGATCTCCTGGGAGAGCTCGGGGTCGAGGTTGCCGGTGGGCTCGTCGGCGACGAGCACGAGCGGATCGTTGATCAACGCGCGGGCGATGGCCTCGCGCTGCTGCTCGCCGCCGGAGAGATGCGGCGGATAGGCGTTCAACTTGTGATGGAGGTTCACGATGCGCAAGGCCTGGTAGGCGCGCTTCTTGTGCTCTTTCGGCGGGACGTTCAGGACCGTGAGGATGAACGAGAGGTTCTCGAACACGGTCATGCGCTCGATGAGCTTGAAGTCCTGGAAGACCATGCCGATCTCGCGGCGGAAGTAGGGGAGCTGCGAGCGCTTCATCGCATTGAGGTTGCGCCCGTTGACGACGATCTGTCCCTCGGTCGGCGCGATCTGGCGGAGGATCAGCTTGAGGAGGGTCGACTTGCCCGCGCCGCTGGGTCCGGTGAGGAAGACGAACTCGCCCTTATCGATGTGGAACGTCACGTCGTGCAGCGCGGTCGAGTAACGGTCGAAGCGCTTCGTCACGTGGTAGAAGTGGATCATGGTCGCCCGGAGGCATGATACGGCATGACGGAGGGCGGCGCGGAGCGCGGGGGCGTGCCGGCTTCCCAGCCGGCCGCTACGCCGGCTTCCAGCCGGCATGCGTCCACGGCCAGTCCTTCAAGCCCGCCTTCCGCGGATTCGCCAGCACATATTCGATCGTGTCCGCCAGATCCCGTTCGTCCCTGACGATCCGATCGTAGTACTCGCGATGCCAGAACGTTCCCTGCAGCCCGAGGATGTCGTTTGCGCGAGTCGCGGAATAGGTCTTCCAGGAGTGAATGATCCCTGCGAGCTCGTGAGGTTCGTACGGGGTCGCGTCCAGCGCGTGCACATGCCGCCGCCAACAGTGAGGAAGAGGGAGAACGCGCGAATCCCGGCCATGGGTCTCTGGTAAGGACACGGATTCCGGCCAAGGGTCTGACGAAATATCCACGCGCCGCGGCTCCTTCCCCGACCTCGTGAAGCGTTTCTTTCCCTTTTTGCTGTGTTCGGTGGTCACGCTGACGGTGCCGGTGGCGGCGCGGGAGCGCGGGCTCGCCGTGACGGATCGCGGCGGAGCGTTCGTGTGCCGGCCGGCCGCCGAGCGGCTGCATCGGGTCGTACGTGCCGAGGGCGCCTCGCTGCGCGTGCTGGACGAAGGGCCGCGGGTGCAGAGCGGCGGACTGAACATCATCCTGCGGGCCACCCCGCAGCTCGAGAACTTTCCGGAGGCGAAGGCCGCCTTCGTGCGGGCCGCGGCGCGGTGGGAAGCGCGGATCAGCAATCCGGTCACGGTGTACGTCGACGTGGACTTCGGACCGACGCTCTTCGGCGAGCCGTTCGGCTCGGGAGTGGTCGGGTTTGCGATTCCCGACGATCGGGTGAGCGGGGAAGGCGCGTACAGCGAGTTGCGCAGGCAGCTCGTCGCTCATGCCGATGACGCCGCGGAGGCGGCGGTGCTGGCCGCGCTGCCGGAGGAGTCGATCCCGACGGACGTCGGGCCGACCACGCGGTATGCGTCTCCGTCGGCGTTGCTCCGCGTCCTCGGCATCCTTCCGGCGGTAGCGTCGCCCTCGGATCCCGCGCCCGCGATCGGCTTCAACTCCGCGTATGCGTACGACTTCGATCCTGCGGACGGCATCACGGGAAATCGCAACGACTTCGAAGGGATCGTCGTCCACGAGATCGGGCACATGCTCGGCTTCGTGTCGAAGGTGGGGGACCTCGAGCTCGGCGCTCCCGTGCACGCGCCCGCCGTGCTCGACCTCTTCCGCTTCCGTCCCGGCGTCACCATGCACACGTTCGCCACCGCGCCGCGGATCGTGAGCTCGGGCGGCGAGCAGGTGTATTTCGCGGGTGCCGAGGTCCTTCCGCTGTCGACGGGCCGCGATGACGGCAGCGGCGGGGACCGGCGCTCGGCGAGCCACTGGAAAGACGACACCATCACCGGGACCATGCTCGGGATCATGGACCCGACCGTGAAGCGCGGCACCCGGCTCGAGATCACCCCAACGGATCTCGAAGTGCTGGATCTCCTCGGCTACACGTTCGTCGAGCCGGCCCCGGAGCCCCCGCGCCGGCGGCGTCCCGTGCGTTCCTGACGGGCGATTGCCGGCCGCCTTTTTACACACGTTGTACCCCACCGCCCTCACACCCGCCCTACGTTTCCTCCAGAAGGAGCAAACAGATGAAACGGTTGGTGGTTGTCTTCGCTCTCCTCATCGCGGCGACGGTGGCGTGCGCGCATCCCGTCGCCACCAAGCCGGTTCCCAAGCCGGTCATTCAACTGGCCATCCTGCTCGACACGAGCAACAGCATGGACGGCCTGATCGATCAGGCCCGCACGCAGCTCTGGCGCGTCGTGAACGAGTTCGGAACCGCGAAGAAAAACGGCATCGTTCCGGAGCTGCAGGTCGCGTTGTACGAGTACGGCAACGACGGGCTGCCGGCCGAGAAGGGGCACATCCGGCTGGTCCAGCCGTTCACGACGGACCTGGACAAGATCTCCGAGGAGCTGTTCGCGCTGAAGACGAACGGCGGGCAGGAGTACTGCGGGCAGGTGATCGACGAGTCCCTGCGCGGCCTGCGATGGAGCGAGTCGCCCGGCGACCTGAAGGTCATCTTCATCGCCGGCAACGAAGCGTTCACGCAGGGCAGCGTCGACTATCGCGTCGCGTCCGCGAAGGCCCTCACGCGCGGCATCATCGTCAACACGATCTTCTGCGGCGACCGGAGCGAGGGGCTGTCGACGAAGTGGGGCGTCGGCGCGACCATGGCCGACGGCCGGTACGTGGCCATCGATCAGGATGCGCAGGTCGCGGAGATCGAGGCGCCGCAGGACGACGAGATCGCGGCGCTGGGCCTGAAGCTGAACGAGACCTACATCGCCTATGGCGCGAAGGGCGTCGAAGGACGGACGCGCCAGTCCGTGCAGGACAAGAACGTCGAGGCCAGGAAGGGCTCGAACGTACAGCGGCAGATCGCGAAGGCGTCGGCGAGCTACAGCAACGCGTCCTGGGACCTCGTCGACGCAAAGAACCACGGCACGGTGGACCTGGAGAAGGTCAAGGCCGGGGATCTGCCGGCCGAGATGCGCGGGATGACGGTCGCGCAGCGGAAGGCCCACGTGGCGGCGATGGAGCAGCAGCGCGCCGAGCTGCAGAAGAAGATCGCCCGGCTCGACGCGCAGCGGAAAACGTACGTGGCCGCGCAGCGGGCCAAGCTGCCGCCGGCATCGACGACGCTGGACGAAGCCATCATCGCCGCGGTGCGGGAGGCGGGGCGGAAGCGCGGGTTCACGTTCTAGGTAAACGCACTGGCTGTGCCCACGCCTGTCATCCCTCGCTCGACGCTCGGGATGACAGGCAAATGTAGGGCGCGGCTTTAGCCCGCCCCCTGGACGGGGAGGGGGGAACGTCCCGCCCACGAGGGGGCGGGCTGAAGCCACGCCCTACATTGGAAACAGCGACTGCCTCCGCACTCCGAAGGGCTGCTTCTAGGCGGCGCCCGAACGCTGCAGGGCCGCGCTGTCGAACATCGACGGGGGGCTCGGCTCCGTGATCTCGAGGCCGTTCTCCCACGCCTCGAGGTGGTGCAGGAAGACCTTCTTCACGTCCTGGAACTTCGCGCCGCTCTGCATCGAGGCCCACAGCACCGCGTCGTTGAGGCGCTTGGCGCGCGCATCGCGGAACTCCCAGTCCTTCACGGGCCACTCTCCGGTCGCCCAGCCCTTTTCCTCGTACTCTCGGTAGAGCGGTGTCCCGGGGTAGAGCTTGATCCGGTTGAACAGTTGGTAGTGAGACTCCCAGCCCAGCTCGTCGATGAGCTCGAGCGACTGCCGCAGTTCCGCCGTCGTGACGGTCGGATGGAACATGAGCATCCCCGGGATGATCTCGATCTCGAGATCGCGGAGCACCTTCAGACGGTCGATCGGCGTCTCCGCGTTGAGCAGGTAGCGCTTGTTGTAGCTCGCGAGCTGCTCCTCGCTGCCCGTCTCGACGCCGACGTACACCTTTCTCAGGCCGGCGCGCCGCAGGAGCGCGAAGAGGTCGCGGTCGATCGAGTCGACCCGGGCATCGATCATCCACTCGAGCCCGAGCCGGCGCCGCAGAAGCTGCTCGGCGAAGTCGCGGGCACGTTCCTGCGATGAGGGCGCCTTCGTGAGGAAAAGGTCATCGACGATCGTGATGTGGCGGACGCCGAACTCCTTCTCGAGATAGGCCATCTCCTCGACGACGTTCTCGATGGATCGAAGACGGTACGACTTGTTGCCGAAGAGCGCCGAGGTCTGGCCGAGGGCGCAGTACGAGCAGCGATACGGACACCCGCGCGAGGCATAGACCCCGGCGGAGAATCCCCCGCGGAGGACCGCGGGAAGCTCGTTGCGCGTCGGCCACGGCAGCGTATCGACGTCGAGAGCGACCGGTTCGTTGGCGTGCACGCGGCCGTCGCTCCCGCGGTACGCGAGTCCCGGGATGTCATCGTAGCCGCGTCCGTTGGCGAGGCGCTCGGCCAGCGTGGCAAATACGGCCTCCCCGTCGCCTCGGCACACGAAGTGGATGTCGGGATACCCGCTCAGGATCTGCTCGAAGTTCAGCGTGCCGAAATCGTAGCCCATGACCGTATGCGCCCTGGGCCAGCGCTCCAGGCACATGCGCGCCAGGCGCAGGGTCGCCTGGAACACGAGGCTGGTGCCGGTGAAGCCGATGAGCGTGGGCTCGCCGTGCTCGCGAACGATCGCCGCGATCTCCGCGAACGTGGGCTCGACGCTCGTGTGCTCCGCGACGATCCCGTTGACGACGTGGACGGGGATCTGCTTCGTCGCGCAATAGGCCTGGATGGAGCTGATGCCGAGGTGCTCGGTGGGCAGACTCCGGAGCCCTTCCGGATCGTCGTTGATCTTCCGGCACATCGCCAGATAGCTGATCCGGGAATCGCCGAACTTCCAAAACAGCGGTGGATTCACGATGATGAAGCTCATGGCTTGAATTCCCAATCCCCTGATTCCCCTGGGCCGGGTGCAACTACCTGAGGCGGTCCCGGGCCATGCCCCTCCACTGGATTCCACAGTCCTCGCAGGTCAGGCTGTACATCATCAGGTCCCGCCATTCACCGCGAAGATAGACGGCCCGCTTCTTTCTGCCCTCTTTTCGGAACCCGAACACCCGGATGCTGCGGAGGCATCGGATGTTGCGCGGCTCGACACCGGCCTCCAGGCGGTGCAGGCCCAGGTCATTGAAGGCGATGTCGATGATTGCCTCGGTGGCCGCCTTCCCGTATCCGCATTTCCAGTACCTGTTGAACATCGTGAGGCCCAGAAATGCGTTTTGAAACAAGCCTCTGACAATGTCCATGAGGCTGACGATCCCGACGAGTTTCCCGTCTGCGGAAGTGAAGACACCCAGGTCGTAAACACGATCTCTGGATTGATTTTCCCTCTGGCTTTTCAGGGTCTCCAGAAACTTCGCGAGAGACAACTCCTGCGGCGGTCTGTTCCCGGGATCCCATTCGTTCTTCCGCGGCAACATGTTCGAGTACGCATATTTCCAGGACGCATAGTCCTGTCGGGTCAGAGGCCGGATGTGCAGCTTTTCGGTCTTGCGGCTCAGGTACGAGCTAGAGGATTTGTTCATCCACTGTCTCCTGCGCTTTGTGCGGGTACTCCAATTCGATGACGACGCTGGATTCGAGCTGCTCGCTCATCTCCTGGAGCTCGTGAGCGGTGGGGGCTTCGAGCGCGTAGTAGTAGAGCGGACTCGGGATCTCCGGGTATGTGCGCGCCTGCTCCCCGTCCCTCGCGAACAGCTTGAAGTCCCAGACCGGCTCGTCGTCTGCGACGGAGGAAGGGGAGTAAACGGACGCGATCCGGATCTTTCCTGCCGCGCGGGGAAAGACGGCTTTCTGCAGGACGTGGCAGGCCCTCGACTGGACGAACCTGCTGTGCTCTCCGAACCAGACGTGGATGATCTCGCGAGTCAGGTCGATCCCCGTGGACTTCAAATACCCGAGCTGTAACGGGCCTCCGGGGAGGCGCGCTGCGATCTCGATCAGCACCGGCCCCTCGGGTCCGAGCCTCATTTCACAATGAAATCCCGTATTGTCGAAGCCCAATGCGTGGACGGCGTCGACGAGCAGGTTTCGTGCGCCGTCGAATTCGCGGACTCCGATTCGCGCCGGTATGTAATTGGCCTCCTGGGTGAAGTGCGGCTCCGGTCCCATGACGTACTCCACCGCGCCGGCAATGAGGATGTCCCCGGCCGAAACGATGCCGTCTACGCTGATCATCGTGCCGGGTATGTATTCTTCGAGCAGGAACGCGCCGCCGAAATTCTTGAACACCTCCAGGTTGGAGGGGCGGGTATTGTTCGTGATCTCGCTCGCAATTTCATCCAGCCTGCTGCTGCTCTCAATTTTGACGACGCCGTGGCTGTCGGCGCCGAAGATGGGCTTGATCACGCAAGGCGTGCCCAATTCCCGGATTGCGAGCTCCAGGTGATTGCCGTCGAGGCGCGGAATCACCCGGGAGCGTGCGACCGGGATGCCCGCCTCGCGGCAATGCTTCTTCATCAACAACTTATTGCACGAGCTCCTCCTCGCCGCACGCGGATCCAGCCCCGGAAGCCTACACGCATGGGCCGTATCCGCGGTCTGGACCACAGTGTGCTCGGTAAACGTGCCGATGCCGTGAAACGGGATCCCGTGAAACTCGGAGTAGGTAATGACGTCGGCCAGCAACCGAAACGAATTGTAGGGATCGGTCAGGATGATGTTTTCTGGCGGGGTGTAGTCAGTCAGCCAGTCGGGCGTCGAGGTCGTGGCAATGAAAAGATTGACTCCTTCCCGCCGGAGCGCATCGAGCGTGAACTGCTTTCGTTCGCCGCCATGCTCCACCAGCAGGAAGTTCTTGCCTTGATACCGCTTGCTCATCGGCCAAACTCATTGAGAGGGTAGCGCCAATCCGCTCCTCGAATCTCCTACGTTTGGATTTCGCCACGGATCGTCCACCAACTGTTCTAAAGGAGGTCATACGTGCAACGTGTCCGGGGACACGGCGCGTGTTCACGACCCTAATGCCGTGCCGTCGCTCCTGAGCAGAACGCACTCCAAAGCGAAAAGCGCTACCGCTCGCGCAGTGCTACCGACACCGGCAACCTTGCCGCGCGGATCGCCGGGAACAGCCCGCCCACTACCCCGATCAGCACTGCCGACACGATGCCGCGGACCAGCAGCTCCGTATCCACGTCGAAGGCGAACGCCACCTGGCTGAAGGTCTGCCAGTTGAGCGTCGCAGTGCGGACGCCGTCGAAGACGGCCCAGGCGGCGAAGGCGCCGATGATGCCGCCGAGGAGGGCCAGGACGATGGATTCGATGAGGACGGACAGGACGATGGGGGCGCCGCGGAAGCCGATCGCTTCGAGGGTGGCGATCTCGCGGGCGCGGGCGGCGACGGCGGTGTACATCGTGTTCAGCGCGCCGAAGACGGCGGCGAGGCCCATCAGGGTCGTGACGATGCCGGCGAGGAAGTTGACGATCTTGACCAGGGTCTGGGACTGCTCGGCGTAGTAGTCGCTCTCGCGCACGATCTTGAGGCTGACGCGCGGGTCGGCGGTGAGGGCGTCTTTGAACGTGTTGAAGCTGCCGGGCGAGGCGAGGCGCACGACGGCGTTCTGGTAGGACGAGCCGCGCTTGTACGCAGGTGCGAGGACGCCGGCGTCGCTCCAGATCTCGGACTCGGAGATCGAGCCGTCGGCTTCGAAGATGCCGACGACGCGCCAGCGGTTCTGGCCGAAGGCGAGCTCGGAGCCGATGTCGAGGCCGGCGAACTGCAGTTGCGCGGAGCGCCCGACGACCACTTCGTTGCGGCCGGGCTGGAAGTTGCGCCCCTCGACGATCTTCACCTCGTCGCGCACGTCGAACGCGGTCTGCTCCACGCCGCGCAAGGGGACGTTCGCGTCCGTGCCGGTGGAGCGCTTGGGCAGGTTGACGATGACGAAGAGCTCGGGCGACACGAGCGCCTTGCCGCCCTTCCGCGCCACCCCTGGCGCCTCGGCGATGATGCGCGCCTCGTCTCGCGAGAGGATGCTGGCCATCTCGGAGTCCGCGCCCGTGCGCAGGACGAACACGGTGTCGGGCGAGCCGGCGATGGTCATGGTGCGCGCGAAGCCCTGGGCGATGGAGAGGAGGCCCACGAGCACGGCGACGACGCCCGCGATCCCGGCGATGGCCGCCGCGGCCGAGCCTTTGCGCGCGGGCAGCGTGCGGATGTTGAAGCCGATGAGGGCCGCGGTCTGGGCGAAGAATCGCATTTGCTCTCTCCTGACTACTCTCGGCGAAGGGCGTCGACGGGATTCATGCGCATGGCCTGCAGCGCGGGGAGCACGCCGCTGACGAAGCCGAGCAGGATGATGCAGACGATGCCGAAGGCGACGTACACGGGCCGGAGGATGAACACGGGCAGCGCGCCGCCGGTCGGATCGCCCGCGCTGACGGACAGGGCGCCGAGGGCGAGACCGATGCCGCCGCCGATGACGGCGATCAGCAGCGCCTCGGCCAGCACGAGCCCGAGGACCTGGCCGTCCGTGAAGCCGATGGCCTTGAGCACGCCCAGCTCGCTGGTCCGCTCGCGCACGGCCTGGGCCATGGTGTTGCCCGCGACGAGCAGGATGGTGAAGAAGACGACCGTCAGGACGAAGATCACGATGGCGCCGATGTTCCCCGCCTGCTCGGCGAAGCCCTTCACGAACGCTCCCTCGGTCTCGGTCTTCGTCTCGGACGGCGAGTTGGCGAACTCCGCGTCGACGGCCTTCGCGACGTCTTCCGCGCGCTTCGGGTCCTCGACGCGGATGATGTACCAGCCGATCATTCCCTGGCCGCCCCGGCGCATCTCGTCGAAGTAGTCGTAGCGGAAGTAGAAGTTCGACGTGTCGGTCTCTTTCCGCGCGCCGTCGTAGATGCCGACGAGGTCGAACGTCCACAGCCGGTCGCCCTCTTTGGAGCGCCAGTACGTGCCCATGAGCGGGATCTTGTCGCCGATCTTCCAGCCGAACCGGTTGGCGGTGGTCCGGCCGACGATGGCGCCCGTGCGCGTCTTCAGCCACGCGTCCATCTGCTCTTTCGGCAGGAGGAACTCGGGGTACATGCGCATGAACTCCTCGGGCTTGACCGGCATCTGGCCGAAGAAGTTCTTGGGGTCCTGGTAGATCGCGCCGAACCACGTGGAGTGGGTGGCGTCCGCGATGCCGTCGATGCGCTCGATGCGCGCTTCGTAGCTCGTGGGGAGGGGCTGGATGATCGACACCTTGTGCCGCACGATGAGGCGGTCCGCGCCGGCCATGGTCACGCCGTAGTCGAACGCCGTGCGGATCGCGCCGAGGTAGGCGAAGAGGACGAACGCGACGATGATCGACAGGATGGTCAGGATCGTGCGCGTCTTGTGGCGCTTGAAGTTCGAGAACAGCAGGCCCGCGAACTTCATGCGGCCATCTCGCTGGAGAGTTGGCCGTCGACCATGTGCAGCCGCCGCGACGCGCGCTCGGCCGCGTGGGGGTCGTGCGTGACCATGATGATGGTCTTGCCGTGCTCCCGGTTGAGGCTCTGCAGCAGGTCGAGGATGCCGTTGCCGGTCTTCCGGTCGAGGTCCCCGGTCGGCTCGTCGGCGAGGATGAGGGTGGGGTCGGTGACGATCGCTCGGGCGATGCCGACGCGCTGCTGCTCGCCGCCGGACAGCGTCCGCGGCGTGTGCTTCGCGCGGTGACTGAGTCCGACGATCTCCAGGGCGGTCGCGACGTGGAGCCGGCGCTCGGCCTTCGACAGGTTCGTCAGCAGCAGCGGCAGCTCGACGTTGCGCTCGGCGGAGAGCACGGGCAGCAGGTTGTAGAACTGGAACACGAAGCCGACGTGGCGCGCGCGCCAGTGCGCGAGCTGCGCGCGGCCGAGGTTGTCGATGCGCTGGCCGGCGACGTCGATGATGCCGCTGCTCGGGCGGTCGAGGCCCGCCAGGAGGTTGAGCAGCGTCGACTTGCCCGACCCCGAGGGACCCATGAGGGCGAGGAACTCGCCGCTCTGGATGTCGAGGTCGAGATCGCTCAGCACGCGCACGTCCTCGGACCCGCGGTGGAAGATTTTCTCGACGTTGCGGAGCTGGACCAGGGTGTCGGACATGTTTTCTCCTTGAGTCGTCGAGTCGTCGAGTCGTCGAGCCGTTGAATCCTCGAGCCTCCCTCGACGACTTGAAGACTCGACGACTCGACGTCTACGTCTTCACTTTCACCTTGTCGCCATCCGCCAGGCTCTCCCCGGTGACGGCGACGGTCTCGCCGGCCGACAGGCCGGAGATCACGCGCGCGACCTCTCCCTCGGTGCCGCCGACTTTGATCGCGCGGCGCTCGAGGCGCTGGTCCTTCACCACGAACACGACGTCGGTCTCACCGTCGCGGCGGACGGCGCCCTTCGGGATCTCCACCATCTCCGTCGCCGTCGTGCCCGCCGGCTCGTCGGTGATGAACGAGACCTTCACGCCCATGTCCGGGAGGATGCGCTGGTCGCGCTGGTCGAAGGCGATGCGGACTTTCACCGTGGCCTTCTGGCGATCGGCGGTGGGCACGGCGGTGATGACGTGCGCGGGGATCTTCCACTCGGGATAGGCGTCGAGGACGGCCTCGACGCGCTGGTTGGGGCTGACGCGGTTGATGTAGGCCTCGTTGACGTCGACCTCGATCTCCAGCGAGGACATGTCGACGATGGTGCAGATGCCGGTGCGGGTGAATCCTCCGCCGGCGGAGACGGGGGAGATCATCTCGCCCGGCTGCGCGTCCTTGGAGACCACGATGCCGTCGAACGGCGCGCGGATGATCGTGTCTTCGACGGTCTGCTGCTGGACGTCGACGCTGCGCCGGGCGGTGGTGAGCTGGTCGGACTGCGCGGCCAGGCGGGCCTTCGCGGCATCGAGCTGGGCGCGGGCGCGATCGAGATCCGCGCGGCTGGAGATCTCGCTGCGCGCCAGGCGCTCGGCGCGGTCGTAGTCGAGCTGCGCCTCGCGGATGCGCACGCGCGTCTCTTCCAGCGCGCTGGCCGCGGCCGCGGCTTCGGCCTGGGAGAGGGCGAGGCCGCGCGCGGCGAAGGCGGCGTCGAGGCGGGCGAGCTCCTGTCCCTGCTTCACCTGCATGCCTTCCTCGACGAAGACCTCGACGACCTTGCCGGTGACTTTCGAGGAGACGGTGGCCTGGCGGCGCGCGGTGACGTAGCCGCTGGCGTTGAGGACCGCGCCGCGGCTGGCGGAGGTGACGGCCTTCGCCTGCGCGACGGTCACTTCTTTCGCGCCTCGGCGGGTGAGGGCCCACGCGGCGAGGGCCAGGACGAGGAGGGCGATCGGAACGATCACCAGCCACGGCGTGCGCCGCCGCGCTTCTTCAGCAGGGCGGTGGATGCGAAGACCATCGAGTGTTGCTTTGTCGACCATAGCTTGCGTGGCGCGCATTATGGCCGGACGGGCGTGGATTGTCAGTTGACGAATGTCAGCAGCACGGCGTGAACGCCATTGCCTGTCATCCTGAGCCGCGTAGACGGCGAAGGACCCCCTGCCGGCTTGCGCGTCTGCTGCCTCTCGCGGGGGATCCTTCGCCGTCTACGCGGCTCAGGATGACAGCCTCACCGTTCGTTCACCAACGTCACGTTTCGTCACATCGTGTTGCGCCTCGTGCGGACGGTGTCACGGCCGCGGGAAGACTGGCCGCCCGCAACGACGCATCGTGTGCGACATGCAACGCACGATGCTGTTCCTGCTGTCGACGATCGTCTGCGCCGCGGCGCTGGGCGTTCCCACTCGCGTGGACATCGCGAAGATCGACGGCACGATCACCGTCGACGGCGACCCGGCCGAGGCCGCGTGGGCGGGCGCGCGGAGGATCGACGGCTTCGTCGAGTACTACAAGGGCGACAACAACGAGCCGCCGGCGAAGACCGTCGGCCTGCTGGCGTACGACGCCCAGGCGGTGTACGTCGCGTTCGTCGCCGACGACCCGCGCCCGTCCGCGATCCGCGCTCCGCTCGTCGACCGCGACAAGGTCCTCGGCGACCAGGACTACGTGGCCATCCTCATCGACACGCTGAACGACCGCCGCTCGGGCGTCGCCTTCCGCGTGAACCCGCGCGGCGTGCAGACCGACAGCGTCGTCAACGACGCGAACGGCGAGGAGGACTTCTCGCCGGACTTTTTCTACGAGGCCGTGGCCCGGCGGACGGAGCGCGGCTGGACGGCGGAGATGCGCATCCCCCTCGCGTCGCTCCGCTATCCGCCCACCGACCCGCAGACCTGGGGCGTGATCATGATGCGCAACTACCCGCGGGACTTCCGCTACATCATGTCCAACACGCCCATCCCGAAAAACTCGGGATGCTTCCTCTGTCATGCGTCCGAGGTGGCGGGGCTGGAGGGACTGCCGGCGGGGAGTCACTTCACCGTCGCGCCCTACAGCACGGCCAGCATCAGCCGGCAGCCGGCCTCGGGCAATCAACAGGAGTCGGACGTCGGCCTCGACCTGAAGTGGAATCCCTCGGCCGGGCTGACGATCGACGGCACGCTCAATCCCGACTTCTCGCAGCTCGAGGCGGACGTGCCGCAGATCGAAGTCAACAACCGGTTCGCGCTGTCGTATCCGGAGAAGCGCACGTTCTTCCTCGAAAGCGTCGACCTGCTGTCCACACCCCTCGCCGCGACGTACACGCGCAGCATCGCCTCGCCGGCCTGGGGGATGCGGGCGACGGGACACGCCGGGGCGAGCGCGTACACGTTCCTCGTCGCGGAGGACCGCGGCGGCGGCACGACGATCCTGCCCGGGCCGCAGGGCTCGGAGTTCGTGCCGCAGGACTCCCGCTCGCGCGTGGCGCTGGGGCGCATCCGGCGCAGCTTCGGCGAGTCGTTCGGCGCGCTCCTGGTGAGCACGCGGGAGAATGAAGGCGGCGGCTACAACCGCGTCTTCGGCCCGGACTTTCTCTGGAAGCGCAGCGAACGGGACAAGATCTTCGGGCAGTTCCTCGTCAGCAGCACGGAGAATCCCGACCGCCCCGACCTCAGCCCGCAGTACGACGGCCGGTCGTTCGGCGGCCACGCGTACCGGGCCGTGTTCCAGCGCGACGCGAAGCGCTACGACGTCTGGCTCAACACGTTCGGCTACTCGACGGGGTTCCGCGCGGACAACGGCTTCGTCGTGCAGAACGGGTACCGGCGCACGGCGCTCTGGACCGGGCTCCGCTTCTATCCGGACAACTTCTTCTCGTACGTGCGGCCGTATTCGGGCGTCCAGTACGACACGCTCTTCGAGGGCGGGGACAAGCTGCGCACCGGTGTGTATCAGGGGCTGGAGTTCCAGGGGAAGTGGGGGAGCAACGGCTGGATGAACGTGGGGCGCGTCGAGGAGCTCGTCGGCTCGAAGCTGTTCGCGCGGAACGAGCTCGAGTTCGAGGTGCGCGCGGCGCCGCGCGGCTGGCTGCCGGCGATCCAGGTCGACGGCACGGTCGGCGACAAGATCGACTACGCCGGCGCGCGCCTCGGCGACGGCGCGATGCTGAACGTCAGCGGCACGGTGCGGGCCACGGACCACCTGGAGGTGCAGTTGCGGACGTCGCGCGAGTGGCTGGACCTGGATTCGGGCCGCCTGTTCAACGCGCAGATCGACTGGCTGAAGACGACGTACACCTTCTCGCCGCGATCGCTCGTCCGCGCCATCGCGCAGCGCAAGACGATCGAGCGCAACGGCTCGGTCGAACGGCGTACCACCCTCTCCGGCCTCTACGCCTGGAAGCTGAACTGGCAGACCGTGTTCTTCGTCGGCTACGGCGACGCGCAGGACGAGCAGAGCGTATTCATGAAGGTGGCGTACGCGTTCCAGCGGTGACTTGTTAAATATTGTGACAATCGCGGACCCCGGAATCGACGGCATGCCACAATCGCGTTCAGGTACGCCGATGCGCCGTCTCTTCCGCCGATCGATGATCTGGTTCCTGCCCGTGGTGATCATTCCACTGGGCGGGCTGCTGGTCATGCAGTACCGCTTCCTGCGCGCGCTGGAGCAGAAGAGCGTGTCGGCGGAGCGGAACTGGCAGCACAACGCCATGGAGGCGGTGGCCGCGGACGTGGACGCGCGCTTCCGCCGGGACGCCGCGGCCGCGCTCACGCTGACGCACGTGCAACTGCTCAGCGTGGGGACGCTGGGCAAGCATTTCCGCGAGCATCCGATCCTCGGCGTGCGCCGCTATTTCGCCGTCGAGTTCCACGGTGCGCACTTCACCAGCCAGCTCTTCGACGCGAACGGCGTGGAAGTCACCTCGGACTGGAGCGAGGCCGAGGCGGTGAAGCTGGCGATCATGCCGTGGCACATGGCGTACAAGTGGGAGCGCGTCGCGCAGCCCGAGGTGCGGGCCGACGAGCGCGATCGGAAGCACCGCATCATCCTGCGGCCGGTCGTGGACGCGTCGATGCGCGTGGTCGGCGTGGCGGGGGCGATGCTGGACGCGGACCTCGCGCATCGCAAGGTCACCCACGTGGCGGCGAGCCTGTTCCAGAAGCGGCATCCGTCGCGGTCCGTGAACATCCGGGTCGGTCCGGGCATCCCGGCGCGCACGCCGCGCGGACGGGAGTTCATCTCGCAGTCCCTCGGCTTCGTCTTCACCGACTGGCGGGTAGGCGTCCGCGACGCGTGCACGAGCCCCGAGGAGCTGGCGGCGTATCAGTTCCGGAACAACATGATGTGGACGGGCGGCGCCTTCATCGTGCTCCTCGGGGCGATCGGCCTGGCGGGCGGCTCGGTGGCGCGGCAGATGCGGCTCTCGCAGATGAAGAGCGACTTCGTGTCGAACGTGTCGCACGAGCTGCGCACGCCGCTGTCGTCGATCCGCGTCTTCGGCGAGTACATGCGCCTCGGCCGCGTGAACAAGCCGGAGAAGATCCAGGAGTACGGCGAGTACATCGAGGCGGAGAGCCGCCGCCTGACGCAGCTCATCAACAACATCCTCGACTTCTCCAAGATCGAGTCGGCGGAGAAGAAGTACCGCTTCTGCCCGACCGACGTCGTCGACCTGGTGGAGCAGACGGTGGCCGGCTTCGAGATGCCGCTGCGCGACGCGGGCGTGTCGATCGCCTTCGCGGCGGAGGGCACGCGTCCGCCGCTGCTGCCGCTGGACAAGGACGCCCTCGCCCAGGTGATCGTCAACCTGCTCGACAACGCGGTGAAGTACTCGAACGGCAGCAAGAAGATCGAAGTGGAAGTCCGCGGCTCGCGCGACGAGGTGGCGATCGCGGTGCGCGATCACGGCATCGGCATCCCGGCGGCGGAGCGGAAGAAGATCTTCGAGAAGTTCTACCGCGTCGGCAGCGGTCTCGTTCACGACGTGAAGGGGAGCGGTCTGGGGCTGTCGATCGTCGAGCACGTGGCCAAGGCGCACGGCGGGCACGTGAAGGTGGAGAGCGAAGTCGGCGCGGGGAGCACGTTCACGATCGTGCTGCCGATCCGCACGACGGCGGACGCGGCCGAGATGACACAGGAGCTGGCATGATGACCCGAATCTTGATCGTGGAAGACGACCCGGCGATGAGCGTCGCTCTCAGGGACGGTTTCGAGTTCGAGAAGTACACCGTGGAGATGGCGGCGGACGGCGAGGAAGGCCTGCGCATCGCGTCGCGCGGCGACCACGACCTGATGATCCTCGACGTGATGCTGCCGAAGAAGAGCGGCCTGGACGTCTGCAAGGAGCTGCGGCGCAACGGGAGCCACGCGCCGATCATCATGCTCACCGCGCGCGGGCAGGAGATCGACAAGATCGTCGGCCTGAAGCTGGGCGCGGACGACTACGTGACCAAGCCGTTCAGCTTCATGGAGCTGCTGGCGCGCGTCGAGGCGGTGCTGCGGCGCATGTCGCGCAACGCGACCGGCGACGAGTACGCGTTCGGCGACGTGACCCTGGACTTCCGCACCTACCAGGCGACGAAGGCGGCCGTGCCGCTCGAGCTCACGCCGCGCGAGTTCCGCATCCTGCGCTACTTCATCGACCACGCGGACGAGGTGGTCACGCGCGAGTCGCTGCTCAACCACGTCTGGGGCTACGACAGCTCGGCCTTCACCCGCACCGTGGACACGCACATGGCCCGCCTGCGCCAGAAGATCGAGAACACTCCCGGCGAGCCCCGCCACCTGATCACCGTGCACCGCGTGGGCTACAAGTTCGTACCGTAAGTACTTCTGTCATCCTGAGCCGCGAAGACGGCGAAGGACCCCCCTGATCTGCGCGCTGCACGTGCTACCGGCAGGGGGTCCTTTGCCGCCCCTCCGCCTTCGGCTCGAGGGCGGCTCAGGATGACAGCCGCTTGCGACGCCGCAAACGGGGCGTGGGCCGTTGTGCCCGTCACATTTTGTCTCTATTCTTGCCGCCGGCCGTCAGGCCATAGTGCCGCCCGAAAGGAGACAAGCTGAATGACTCGTCAGATTCGCGTTTGGGTTCTGCTGGGGCTGTTGATCCTGGGTGGTACGTCGCTGCTCGCGCTGCCGCCGAACGAGGTGACCTGGGAGTACTACTCCGACAACACCTATACGAACCTGGTCGGTGAGAAAATCCTCTTCTGCAGTGGGCAGAGGTGGTCGTGGGGCGTCCAGACCGCGTACTACTACGTCTGGAGCTATCCCTGCTGATGAGCGTCGCTACGGATGCTGGACGCGAGCAGCGGCGCCCGCTGCCCTTCCTTCGCACACTCCTTGAAGTGGCGGTCGTCGTGGTGTTCGCGCTCCTCATCTGGAACAACTTCTCGCTGCGGCGGCAGGCTTCGCATGCCGCCGCAGCGGCGAAGACCTCCCGGGGCTTCGCGGTGACCGAGAAGATCGGCGCGATCCCGGCCACGACGCTCGACGGCCGGCCGAGCGATCTCGATCTCCGCAACACGCGCGGGATCGTGGCCATCGTGAACCCGACCTGCGAGTCCTGCCGCGAGCTCGTCGCGTCGACGAAGGGCATGCCGGACGTACACGTGCTGTCCGTTGCGTCGATCGAGGAGACCCGCGCGCTAGCCAAGGACCTCGGCCCGAACGCGCGTGTCGTGACGCGTTCCGCCGGCGGCGCCCTCGGAACGCAGTTGAAGATCTACCCGCAGCTCGTCGTCATCGACCACGGCGAGGTCGTACGCACCTGCGCCAAAATCGCGGAGTGCCGATAGGCAGATCCACCCTCGGTAGAAGGAACGGCTGTGCGGTTCGCTCCCGCTCTCGGCGGGAGCGGCAGTCGTTTGACTCCACAAGTCACTTATTCGAGTCTTATCGGGATGGATGCGGAAATCACGACAAAGAAGGTCGGGTCGAAGTGGCGCGGCTACATCGACGGCAGGCCCGATCTCGACGAATCAGCGCTCAGCGAAGAGGCGGCGCGCCGGAAGATGGAACAGCTGCGCGATCGCATCGGAGCGTGCGGAGCGGAGACGCCGCTGTTCGGCGGAAGAACGTGCGCGCTGATCGCCGGTCATCACGTTCCGGGAGTGAAGCGCATCGAACATCGAAGCGGAACGATCCGGTGGTTCGATGTATCCCCTGAAGGCGGCTGACGTAGCCGCCGCGCGCACGCGAGCGCTGCGCTACTTCCCGAGCCGCTCCAGCACGCCCAGCACCATGGCCGTGAACTCCTTCTGGACGCGCTGGGTGGTCTCCATCACTTCCACGTGGGAGAGCTTCTGTTTGAGGATGCCGGCGGCCATGTTGGTGATGCAGGAGATGCCGAGGGCGGGGATCTGCATGTGGGAGGCGGCGATGACCTCGGGCACGGTGGACATGCCCACGGCGTCGGCGCCGAGGACGCGGAAGGCGCGGATCTCGGCGGGGGTCTCGTAGGTCGGGCCGGAGAGGCCGAGGTAGACGCCTTCCTTCACTTCGAGGTTCAGCGAGGCGGCGACTTCCTTGGCCATCGCGCGCAGCGACTCCGCGTAGGCGTCGCTCATGTCGGGGAAGCGCAGGCCCAGGTCGTCGACGTTGCGGCCGCGCAGCGGATTGACGCCCATGAAGTTGATGTGATCGGAGATCAGCATCAGGTCGCCGGGCTTGTAAGACGTATTGATGCCGCCGGCGGCGTTCGTGACGACGAGCTTCTCGATGCCGAGCTTGCCGAGGACGCGGGTGAGGAACATCACCTCGTCCATCTCGTAGCCTTCGTAGAAGTGCACGCGGCCCTGCATCACGGCCACGGCGGTGCCCTTGGCGTGGCCGAGGATCAGGCGGCCCTGGTGGCCCATGACCGTCGAGGCGCGCGCGCCGGGGATCTCGCCGTACGGAATCGCGACCTCGACGTCGACCGCGTCGACGACGTCGCCCAGTCCCGATCCGAGGATCACGCCGACTTTCGGCTGGATCGAGCTTTTCGCGCGGATGAAGGCAACGGCCTCATGGATGGCGTCCATCATGGCGGCGGAGTATACGCGACGGCTCGCGGCCCGCAGCCGTATCATCGGACATGCTCCGCGCCCTGGTTGCCCTGGTCCTCTGTGCCGTGCCCGCCCTCGCACGCACGGAGGCGCCGGTCGCGCCGCTCGCGTTCGGGCCGGCCGCCCCGTTCTTCTCGCCGGCGGTCGCCGGCGACGGCCTCCAGTCCTTCGCCGTCTGGAACGACGGACGCGACCGCGCGATGAACGCGATCTACGGGGCGCGTCTCGGCGCGGGCGGCGAGCTGCTCGATCCGGTCGGCGTGCGCCTGCTCGACGAGGGCCTCGGCCAGCCGGCGGTCGCGTACGGCGACGGCCGCTATCTCGCGATCGACGCTTCGACGCGTTTCGCGATCGTCGATCGCGAGGCGAACGTCGTGGCGCGCGGCGTAGTGGCCGAGGGTGCGTTCGGGGCCGTGCGGGTGGTGTTCAACGGGCGCGACTTCGTGGTCCTGTGGGGCTACGACGGCGTGAACGTCTCGGTCGTCGACCGCGAGGGGCGAGTGAGCGAGCCGGCGACGCTCGTGGCGCCGCAGTACGACACGCGGCTGCAGGCGGCGGCGACGAACGGATCGCGGATCGTGGCGCTCTACACGCGCGGCGCAGAGCTGCGCGCGGCGGTGGCGTCGGCGACGGGCGCGCCGGCCTCCGACAGCGCGATCGCGCAGATGATCTTTGCGGAAGTGCAGGCATCGGTGACCGCGTCGGACGGCGGGTTCCTCGCGGTGTGGCAACTGCTCGCGGGGCCCGACGTCGCGGCGGCGCGCCTCGACGCCAACGGGGCGCTCGTGCAGGGACCGGCCGTCGTCGTGTCCGGCGCGGGAGCTCCCGCGATCGTGGGGAACCGCCTCTTCACGCTGGAAGGCGAGATCCATCACTCCCGGCTCGTGGTCCGGAGGCTGGCCGGAGATCTCACCGTGGGGCCGCCGGACACCCTGATCGATCCGCCGGCCCTCAGCGCCGGCGCCTATGCGGCGTCCGCGGCGGTCGTCGTCGCACATCTCCACGATCCGAACCGCCGGGTGCCGGAGCAGGGGCTGTACGCCGTCGATGCCGATGTGGGGGGGCAGCTGCGCCTCGTGTCGCGGGCGGGCCTGACGCAGCTCGAGCCGCGCGTCGCGGCAGGGGAGCGCGGGACGCTCGTGGTGTGGCGCGAGGAGGCCGGGCTCGCGGCGGCGTTCCTGCCGCGCGCCGGCGAGGCGGAGCACTTCGCCGTCGCGACGGGACCGACGCGGAGCCACGCGGTCGCCGCGCAGGGCGGCACGCATCTGGTCGTCTGGGCGACGAATGACGGGATGTTCGCGAGGCTCTATCGCGGGAACGAGGTCCGGGACGTCGCGCTCGACGCTTCCGGCTTCTCGGACGTGGCGGCGGCGAGCGACGGCCGCGGGTTCCTCGCGGCGTGGGCGCAGGGCGGCGAGATCCACATCGCGCGCATCACGACCGATGGCGACGTGACCGGCCGCACCGCGGTCCGCTACGGCAGCGTGACGCATCCTCCCAGCCCGGCGCTCGCGTGCGACGGCGGCGAGTGCATCGTGGCCTGGCGCAATCAGACGTCGACATGGACCTGCCCGCGCTTCGGCTGTCTCGTGGTGGACGAGCGCGTGCTGGCGATGCGCTTCGACGCGTCGCTCGCTCTGATCGATCCCGAGCCCCTCGTGCTGTCCGGGAAGCACCACGGCATCACCGGCGTCACCGCGGCGGCCGGCGGCGGCGGGTACGCGGTGGGCTGGGCGAGCCTCGCGCAGACGTACGTGCACACGCTCGGGGACGGAGAGCGTCTCATCGGACCGGGCGCGCATCCCGTTCTCGCGCGCGACGATCGCGGCTGGCTGCTCGTCCGCGAAGCCGGCGGCGAGCTCGTGGCGGTGCGTCTGCGGGATGCCGGCGCGCCGTACGAATTCACGCTGTTCCGCGATGCCCAGGCGCGTACCGCGCCCGCGCTCGCGCGGGACGGCGGGGTCACGGTCGCCGCGTACGAGCGCACCACCCGCGGGGAGGCCGCGGGCGGCGTTCCGCGGATCTTCGTGACGGCCGTGGGCCCCGCGGAATCGAAGCGTCGTGCAATCTCTCGTTGACACTGAGCGACGCGCTCTGTTACTAGCTCATCGGTTCAAATCGCTGAAGAGAACGGAGCCTGCACGATGGAGCGTTTCACTGCGCTGATCGGATTCTTCGCAATTCTGCTCATCGCCTGGTTGATCTCCACCAATCGCAAAGCCATCAAGTGGCGTCCCGTGGTGTGGGGCCTCGTCCTGCAGATCATCGTCGCCATCCTGGTGCTCAAGGGGCAGCAGATCGCCGGGATGTTCGCGGCCATCGCGCCGCCGCTCGAGCAGTGGGGCGCGGCGCTGATCTTCGTCGCCGTGGCCATCGTCATCACCCAGATCGCGAAGCGCCTCCCGCCGGGCGGCGCGCGCCGCGGACTGTGGGCGGTGTTCGCCGTGGTCTCGCTCTTCCTCTTCCTCGCGTACAACCTGCTCGCGTACCTGTTCGAGACGATGAAGCACGTCGTGAACGGCCTGATCGGCTACACGCAGGAGGGCTCGAAGTTCGTCTTCGGCACCCTGGGCGCGCCGGATGGCGGCGACGCGAAGCTCGGCTTCATCTTCGCCACGCAGGTGCTGCCGACGATCATCTTCATCGCCTCGATCTTCGCCATCCTCTATTACATCGGCGTGATGCAACTGGTGGTGAAGTTCTTCGCCAAGCTGATGTCGCGCTTCATGGGCGCGTCGGGCGCGGAGTCGACCTCCGTCGCGGCGTCGATCTTCATGGGCCAGACCGAGGCGCCGCTGACGATCCGGCCGTTCCTGCCGGACATGACCCGGTCCGAGCTGATGACCATCATGACCGCGGGCATGGCCCACATCTCCGGCGGGATCATGGCCGCGTACGTGCTCGTGGCGAAGGTGGACGTCATTCACCTGCTGACGGCGGTGATCATGACCGCGCCGGGCGCGATCATGATGTCGAAGATGATCGTGCCGGAGACGGACGTGCCGGCGACGGGCGGCGACGTCGAGGTGGTCGTGCCGCAGCAGGACGTGAACGTGATCGACGCCGCCGGGCGCGGCGCGATCGAGGGGCTGCATCTCTCGCTGAACGTGGCCGGCATGCTCATCGCGTTCATCGCGCTGGTCGCGCTGGTGAACGGGATCTTCGGCTACGTGCACGGCGTGTGGGCGTGGTTCCCGGCCAGCCTGGACATCGTCTTCGGCTACGTCTTCCGCCCGATCGCGTGGGCGATGGGCGTGACGTGGAAGGACAGCCTCACGGTCGGCAATCTGCTCGGCACGCGCATGGTGCTGAACGAGTTCGTGGCGTTCGTGAAGCTCGGCGAGCCGGCCATTCGCGACTCGCTGGACCCGCGCAGCCTGGTGATCACCACGTACGCGCTGTGCGGCTTCGCAAACTTCTCGTCGATCGCCATCCAGATCGGCGGCATCGGGTCGCTGGCGCCGACGCGGCGCGGGGACCTCGCGCGGCTGGGCCTGCGGGCGATGATCGCGGGCACCCTGGCGAACTTCCTCACGGCGACCATCGCGGGGATGCTGTTGTAATCCTGAGCGCAGCGAAGGATCACGGGTGCCCTCTCGACGACCGCGCGTTTTCGAGAGGGCTCCCTCGACTCCGCGCTACGCTCGGAGTTGAGCCAGCACGGTCGCGAAGTCCTGCGGCAGCGGCGCCTCGAACGTCATCGAGGCGCCGGTCGACGGGTGCGCGAACGTGATCCGCGCCGCGTGCAGCATCTGGCGGTTCAGCGACGACAGCAGCTTCTGCACGCGCTTGTCCGGGATGCCCCGCCACTGCGGGCCGGAGTACACCGGGTCGCCCACGATCGGGTGGCCGAGGTGCTTCATGTGGACGCGGATCTGATGGGTGCGGCCCGTGCGGAGGCGGCAGCGCACCAGCGAAACGTAGCGCAGGCGCTCCGCCACCTCGTAGTCGGTGACCGCGGCGCGTCCGCCGGCGACGACGGCCATCTTCTTGCGATCGCGCGGATCGCGTCCGATCGGCGCGTCGACCGTTCCGCGCTCGCTCGCCGGCGTCCCGTACACGAGCGCGACGTACTCCTTCCGCACCCGATCGGTGCTCCACGCCTCGGTCAGCCTGCGGTGCGCGGCGTCGTGCTTGGCGACGATCATCACCCCGCTCGTGTCCTTGTCGAGGCGGTGCACGATGCCCGGGCGGATCTCACCGCCGACGCCGCTGAGGTCCTTCACGTGAAAGAGCAGGGCGTTGACCAGGGTGCCGTCCGCGTGACCCGCGGCCGGATGGACGACCAGCCCCGCCGGCTTGTCGAGCACGACCACGTCGGCATCTTCATAGAGGACGTGGAGCGGAAGGTCCTGCGAGGAGATGCCGGCCGGGGCGGCGTCCGGGACCTCGATCTCGATCCGCTGGCCGGCCTCGACGCGCTGCGAAGGCTTCGCCGCCGGGGCACCGTCGACACGAACGTGGCCGTCTGTGACAAGATTGGCGAGGAAATTACGCGAGTAATCAGAGAAGAGCTCGCCCAGCGCACGATCGAGGCGGAGTCCGTTCTGGGTCTCTCCGACGGTTGAAGTGCGAATGACGCTCACGGGGTCCGGAGTATAGGCAGAAAATATTTGTGACGTTCGTCCTCGGAACTGCGTATAAGTTTAGTGACAACGGGGCGGGTTCGTTTAGAATGCGCTCGCAGCATATCGATCCACAGCAGTCGAAAACCAAACTTTCACAGGTGTTAGAGGGGAGATTATGTTCATGAAAAAACTCGGTGTCGCGGCGGCCCTGATGCTGTGCGCGTTCGGCGCTTCGGCCAGCAACTTCCGCGCAGCAGATCAGGTTTATGTGCCCATCGCCGGTCACGCGGGCGGCTCGAGCGGTCTGTTCATCACGGACGCGTTCATCGCCAACCTTTCGGGCGACAGCGTCGACGTCGCCGTCATCTACGTCCCGCTCTCCCCGAACGAAGGCGCGAACACCCCGCGTCAGCTCGAAGAGCTCCGCGGCAAGATCACGCTCCGCGGTCACGAGCGCAAAGAGCTGCTCGACATCTTCGTGAACACGCTCGGCAAGGCTGCCAACACCAACCCGCTGGGCATGCTCGTCTTCAACGGCTGCAAGGCCAACACGAGCTGCGGCCCCGAGACCCAGGATGCGGACGGCTACAGCGAGAACTTCCGCCCGATCAGCGTCCAGACCCGCATTTACCAGATCACCACGGCCGGCGCGAACCCGCCGACCACCGGTCAGCTCTTCACCGGGATTCCCTGGTACCACTTCGTCAGCGAGCTCCAGAACAACGTCGGTCTCGACAAGGTCTTCATCACCGGCCTGACGCACACCGGCAACTCCGGCCAGGCGGGCACGTTCCGCGCGAACATCGGCGTCGTGAACGCCTCCGAGTACTCGCGCACGGAGATCGTTTTCCGTCTTTACCAGGGCACGCTCAGCGAGGCCGACAAGAAGGGTGAGACGGTCCGCTCGCTCGGTCCTCTCGGCAACATGCAGTACGGCTTCGCCCAGCTCTTCCCGGGCGTGACCGGCTCGAACTTCTTCGTGACCATCGAGCAGCGCAACTCCGTCGCCGTCACCGGCGTTCCGGTTCCGTCGACCTGCGAGCGCGGCTGCCCCGCGTTCCTCGCGTACGGCTCGGTCCTCGACAACATCTCGGGTGACGCGACCACGATGGAAGCGCAGTACCTGAAGGAGATGGATCCGGCCGCACTCGAGATCCTCTACCCGGTCGGCTCGGGCAAGGGCCCGCTCCGCCGCCTGGTCCGCCACTAAGACCCATCGACGTTTCGTGAAGAGCCGCGCCCCGGGGCGCGGCTCTTTTTTTTGTGGAAGTTCCGTGTTCCGTGACGTTCCGCCGAGTCTGCTGAACTACCGTGTCGGGCGATGCAGGCAGCGCGACTCTTTCTTGCTTTCGCCGTCTTTGCCCTCCCGCTTTTCGCCGACCCCGAGGCGGTGAAGAAGGCGCGCGAAGCCTCCGACGCGCGGCCGCAGCATCCGACGCTTCTCTACCGACTCGCCCAGGCGCTCGATGCCGACGGCCAGCGCGAGGAAGCCGCCCGCGCGCTCGAACGGGTGGCGGCCATGGGCTTCGTCTATCCCATCGCGAAAGACTTCCCGCACCAGCGCTACGCCGAGGTGGCGAAGCGGTTCGGCGCGAACGCGCAGCCGATCGGCTCCGCCAGACGCGAATTCGCCATCGAACGGCTCGGACTCATCCCCGAGGGGATGGCCTGGGACGGGAAGCGCTTCTTCGTGAGCAGCGTGCGCACCAGCACGATCTTCGCCGGCGACAAGCCCTTCGCCACCGCGCCGTGGGGCGTCTTCGGCATGGCCGCCGACCCGAAACGCGGCGTCCTCTGGGCCGTCACCGCCGCGTTGCCGCAGGTCGAAGGCTTCAAAGCCGAGGACAAGGGCAAGTCCGCGCTCCTGCGCATCGACCTCCGGACCGGCGAGATCCTCGAGACGCTCCGGGCCCCGGAAGGGGAGCACAACTTCGGCGACGTCGCCGTCGCGCCCGACGGCGAGGTTTACGTGAGCGACAGCGCGACGGGGACCGTTTACCGGAGTTCCTCGGGGTTCCTCGGAGTTCCTCGGAGTTCCTCGGAGGGAACGGCGCCGACTCCACTCCGAGGAGCTCCGAGGAACCCGAGGAACTCCGAGGAGCTCGGGGCTCAGCTCGTGCCCTTCGTCCAGGGTCCCTTCCGCTCGCTCCAGGGGCTGGCCGTCTCCGGCGAGATGCTCTACGCCGCCGACTACAGCAACGGCCTGTTTGCCATCGATCGCCGGACCGGCGACCTGCGTCCCCTCCGCGTTCCCGCCACCGTCTCCCTCCTCGGCATCGACGGGCTGTACGCCGTGGATGCGGCCACGCTCGTGGCCACGCAGAACGGTACGAATCCCTTCCGCATCCTCCGCATCGCGCTCTCCCCCGGCGGTCTCGCGGTCTCATCCGTGCAGACGCTCCTCGCCAACAGCCCGCTCATGGGCGATCCCACCCTCGGCGTCGTCGCAAACGGCCGCTTCTATTTCAACGGAAACGCGCAATGGGACCTCTTCGACGGGGACGGGAAGATTTCCGACCCGGTCAGGCTTTCAGAGGCTGTCGTTCTGTCCGTTCCGTTGCGGTGACCGGAAGTCTCCCACTCGTTACCGCGTTGTAACGGCCGGAAGTGGTGTGTTAGTATTCGACGGCTTTCGAGCAGGTCTTTCGAAAGCGGCCGATCGGCCGCTTTTTTTGTTGTAAGGGGAAAAAGTCCGAAAAATGAGCGGGTTAGCCGAGAACGTCGAGCAGCAGGTCCAGCGGATCGTGGAATCCGAAGGCCTGGAGCTCGTCCACATCGACTACCGCCGCCAGGGCAACGGTTACCTGCTCCGCATCGACATCGACAAGGAGGGCGGCGTCACGGTCGACGACTGCTCGCTCGTGTCGCAGCAGGTGTCGACGTGGCTCGACGTCGAGGACCCCATCCCCGGCGAGTACGAGCTGCAGGTCTCGTCCCCCGGGCTCGATCGCAAGTTCTACAAGCTCGCCGATTACGAGAAATTCACCGGCCGCCTGGTGCGGGTGAAGACGAGCCGCGCCGTTCGCGGGCTGCACGTGATCGTGGGCAGGCTGAAGTCATTCGACGGTGCGTCGGTGGTGGTCACGGATCCGGTCATGAAGAAGGACCCGGATTACGAGATTCCGCTGGACGTCATCAAGGAAACGCGGTTGGAAGTGGAGATCTGAGGCAGAAACGATGTTCAACGACAAAGACATCAAAGCGCTCGCGTACGAGAAGTCGATCGACGTCGATCGCGTATACAAGGCGCTCGAAGACGCGCTCGCGACCGCGGCGCGCAAGTACTACAAGACGCGCGAGCCTCTCGAGGCGGAACTGGACCGCGCCAACGGCGGCGTGAAGATCTACGCGATCAAGGAAATCGTCGAGAACGAGGACCAGATCGAAGACCCGCAGGCGCAGTGGACCCTCGACCAGGCCCGGAAGATCGTGCCGGACGTCGAGATCGGCGCCACCATCCGACTCGACCACATCAGCAAGGAAGTCGTCGACGTGGTGAAGGATCCGAACACCCAGATCCGTACCTACGAGGCGCAGAAGATCGACTCCGAGGTGGAGCAGGGTGACGAGGTGAAGATCCCTCTCACCACCCCGCCCGCGGACCTCGGCCGCATCGCCGCGCAGTCGGCCAAGCAGGTCCTCTACCAGAAGGTCCGCGAGGCCGAGCGGGAGAAGGTCTTCAACGAGTTCAAGGACAAGATGGGCGAGCTCGAGAACGGCTACGTGAAGCGTTTCGAGCGCGGCGACATGATCATCGACCTCAATGGCAAGACCGAGGGCATCATCCCCCGGCACCATCAGTCGCGCGCCGAGCGCTACTCGCAGGGCGACCGCATCAAGGCCGTCGTGGCCGACGTGCACACCCAGCCCAAGGGCCCGCAGGTCGTGCTCTCGCGCACCGACCCGCGCCTGCTCATCAAGCTCTTCGAGATGGAAGTCCCCGAGATCTACGACGGTACGGTCGTGATCAAGGGCGCCGTGCGCGAGCCGGGCGAGCGCGCGAAGATCGCGGTCATGTCGCGCGAGCGCGACGTCGATCCGGTCGGCGCGTGCGTCGGCATGAAGGGCTCCCGTGTGCAGTCCATCATCCGCGAGCTGCGCGGGGAGAAGATCGACATCATTCCCTGGCACGAAGACATCGTGAACTACGCGCAGAACGCGCTCGCTCCGGCGAAGATCACGCGCGTCTCGGTCACCAGCGACGAGCAGGCCCACCGCCCGCACCTCGACGTCATCGTGGACAACGATCAGCTCTCGCTGGCCATCGGCAAGCGCGGACTGAACGTCCGTCTCGCGGCCGAGCTGATCGGCGCGAAGATCGACATCAAGTCCGAGGAAGAGGTCAAGGGCGAGGTCGCCGACGCGCTCGCGGCCATGCTCCAGGAAGCCATGGCGGAGTCGCGCGCGCAGACCAGCGTCCGCGACATCGAGAACATGCCGGACGAATGGGCGCAGTTGCTCGAGGACGCCGGCTACGACGATCTCGACTCGGTGATCAACGCCTCCGTCGAGGACCTCACCGCGATCGACGGTGTCGACGACGACACGGCCTCGCAGATGATCGAGCTCGCGCGCAAGCACGAGCAGGTCGACGAGACCGAGGGTGGTGACGACGACGAGCGCTCGGAAGACGAGCGCGCGGAAGCGGCGGCGGCAGCCGAAGAAGACGAAGAAGAATCGGAAGAGGAAGTCTCGGACGAGCAGCAGGCCGAGGCTTCGGTGGAATGACCACCATGTGAGAACACGCGATCTGACGGAAGACCCAAGGGAGATTGAATGGCGGCAGCAGCAAAATTCAAAGTGAGCGACATCGCGAAGAAGATGGGCAAGTCCGAGAAGGACGTCATCTTCCAGTTGCAGTCGCTCGGCGCCGAGATTACGGATGCCAGTCAGGTCCTCGAGCCTGAGGTCATCCAGGCGCTCATCACCGGCAAGAAGCTGGTCACGCGCACCAAGAGCGTGATCATGCGCGAAGACAAGCCGGTCGAGGTGAAGAAGAAGGAAGCGGTGCGTCCGCCGCGTCCCATCGTGCAGCCGCCCGTGCGGAAAAAGACCGAGCTTCCGAAGGAAGAACCGATCGCCGCGCAGCAGCCGCCCGCTGTCATCATCCCCGAGTTCGTGGAGGCCGCGGAGGCCGAGGAGCGCGCGGCCAAGGAAGCGCCGCCGGCTCCCGAGAAGCAGCCGAAGATCGCTGCCGAAGCGCCGCCGGCGCCCGCGCCTGCCGTCGAAGACGTGCCGCAGGCCGCTCCGCCGGCCGAGGTCGAAGTGCCGGCCGCCGCTGCGCCGCCTGCCGCCGCGCAGCCGCCGCAACCGCCGCACGCCCCGCACACTCCTGCGGCGCCTTCTGCGCCGGCCGGAGGCGGACGCCAGATCGGCCCCACCGGGCCGCGCGCGCGTTCGCCGCAGGGTCCGCGTCCGAATTACGCGGGTCAGCAGACCGTGCCGACGGGCCGTCCTACCGGTCCCGGCGCTCCGCGCCCGAACGCGCCCATGGGTGCGCGTCCGGCGGGTCCGGGCGGTCCGGGCATGCAGCAGCAGCGCCCCGGCGGCCCGATGGGCAACCGCCCGCAGGGTGGTCCCGGCGCTCCTCGTCCGGGCGGCCCGATGGGCACGCGTCCGGCGGGTCCGGGCGGCCAGGGCATGCGTCCGGCCGGTCCGGCTGGCGCGCGTCCCGGCGTCCCGGGACGTCCGATGGGCGGTCCGGCGCCTTCGATGCCCGGCTCGAACATCATCCGGCGCAAGAAGGAAGACGATCGTCCCGAGGAGTCGCACGACAAGAAGAAAGCCACGGGCAAACGCGGCACGAAGACCGTGCGCTCCGCGGAGTTCGATCAGGATCTGCTGACCAAGGGACCGTTCTCCGGAACGCAGATCATCAACGACGACATCGGGCCGGACATCGTCCTGCCGGACCTCGAGGACGAGCCGAAGCGCGTCTCCTCGCGCCGCGACGCCCGCAAGCAGACGTCGTCGAACGCGAAGGTCCTCGACTTCAAGCGTCCCACCGGACGCGTGGCCCTCACCGAGGGCGTCACGGTCAAGGAGCTCGCCGAGAAGCTCGACGTCAAGGCCAATGACCTCATGAAGCACCTCTTCATGAAGAAGGGCCTCATGGCCTCCATCAACCAGCCTCTCGGCGGCGAACTGGCCCTCGAAGTCGCGCGCGAGCTCGGCATCGAGGCGGAGATCGTCTCCTTCGAAGAAGCGGTGGAGATGGCGGGGCTCGAGCGCAGCGAGGCGAAGGGCACCGTTCCGCGCGGCCCGGTCATCACGGTCATGGGCCACGTCGACCACGGCAAGACGTCGCTGCTCGACGGCATCCGCGAGACCAAGGTCGCGGAAGGCGAGGCCGGCGGCATCACGCAGCACATCGGCGCGTACCACGTGGAGAAGAAGGGTCGCAAGATCGTCTTCCTCGACACGCCGGGTCACGAGGCGTTCACGATGATGCGCGCGCGCGGCGCGAAGGTGACGGACATCGTCATCCTCGTGGTCGCGGCCGACGACGGCGTCATGCCGCAGACGAAGGAAGCCATCGATCACGCGAGAGCCGCGAAGGTTCCGATGATCGTGGCCATCAACAAGATCGACAAACCGAACGCCAACGTCGAGCGCGTGCGCCGCGAGCTGGCGGACGCGAACGTCCTCGTCGAGCAGTGGGGCGGCGAAGTCGTCTCCGTCGAGGTGTCGGCGAAGCAGAAGACCGGCATCGACGACCTGCTCGACATGATCCTGCTCACCGCGGACATGCTCGACCTGAAGGCCAACCCGGACATGCCGGCGAAGGCCGTCGTGCTCGAAGCGAAGAAGGAAGTCGGCCGCGGCATCGTGGCCACGGTGCTGGTGCAGGACGGCTCGCTGAAGGTGGGCGACCCGTTCTTCTCCGGATCGACGTACGGCCGCGTGCGCGCGATGACCGACGAGCGCGGCAAGCGCATCCAGGAGGCGGGCCCGGCGACGCCGGTGCAGGTCACCGGCTTCGAGGACGTCCCGAACGCGGGCGACGGTCTGGCGGTCGTCGATGACGACACGCAGGCGCGCATGATCGGCCAGCTCCGTCAGGAGAAGGCGCGCGAGGCGGCCCAGTCGAAGGGCGGCCGCGTGTCGCTCGATCAGCTCTTCCAGCGCATGCAGCAGGGCGGGACCAAGGAGCTCAACCTCATCGTCAAGGCGGACGTGCAGGGCTCGGTGGAAGTGCTCAGCGAGACGCTGCGCAAGCTGTCGACGAGCGAGGTCAAGGTCAACGTGATCCACACCTCGGTCGGCGCCATCACCACCAACGACGTCCTGCTGGCGACGGCTTCGGACGCGATCGTGGTCGGCTTCAACGTGCGGCCGGAGCGCAGCGCGGCGGAGCTGGCGGAGAAAGAAGGCGTCGACGTCCGTCTCTACACGGTCATCTACACCCTGGTCGACGAGATCAAGGGCGCGATGGTCGGCCTGCTCGATCCGAAGTTCCAGGAAGTGTTCCAGGGACGGGCGGAAGTCCGCGACACGTTCAAGGTGCCGAAGATCGGCGTCATCGCCGGCTGCATGGTCACGGACGGCGTGATCCCGCGCACGGCCAGCGTCCGCCTGCTGCGCGACAACCGGGTCATCTATGAAGGCAAGATCGGCTCGCTGCGGCACTTCAAGAACGACGTCTCCGAGGTCCGCCAGGGCTTCGAGTGCGGCATCGGCATCGAGAGGTTCCAGGACGTGAAGGTCGGCGACGTCATCGAAGCGTTCAAGGTGGAGAAGATCGAGGCCGCGCTGGCGTAGGCTCCGATGATCGTTTGTGTCGCGCTGTTCGAGCTGCACATCGATTACGCAGAATCGCTCAAGGACAAGCGGGCGGTCGTGAGAAGCATCCGCGACCGCCTGCGCAACACCTTCCACTGCTCCTGCAACGAAGTCGCGTTGCAGGACCTCCATCAGCGGGCCCGGCTGGCCCTCTCCTTCATCGCCGACCGCAACGCCTCGGCAGACTCATTGCTGGATAAGATGCAGCAGTTCGTCGAGGCGAACGCCAACGCCGTGCTCGCGGGCTGGACCAGCGAGAAGCTCGATTTCGACGAAGAAGCGGATCTTTAGACGATGAAAAAGACAAGACGCACCTCCCGAGTCGGCGAAAACGTCCGAGACGCGCTCGTCCAGGTTCTCCGCAGCGACGTCCGCGATTTCGACCTCGGCTGGTCCTCGATCAGCGAAGTCGAGGTCAGCCCGGACCTGCACTACGCGCGGGTGTACATCACCGGCCTGAAGGAAGAGGACACGAAGAAGACCGTGGAGGAGCTCCGCCGCGTCGCCGGCCAGGTCCGCCACCACCTCGGCAAGCGCATCCATCTCCGCTACACGCCGGAGCTGGATTTCCGCTACGACGAGACGGCCATGCGCGCGCTGCGCGTGGAGACGATCCTCCGCGAGGTCCTGCCGCCGCAGCCCGAAGACGAACCTGGCGACGAGGACGAGCGCACCGATTCGGACGAGGAGTGAGTCTCAGAGTCTCAGAGTCTCAAAGTCGCAAAGAGCGCGTTCGCACCTGCTTTGAGACTTTGAGACTTTGCGCCTTCCCGACGTCGAGCCTTCCGGCTTTGATCGTCACAGCGCCGCGCCGCAGTATTTGCAGTGCGTGGCGTCGTCGTCGTGCCCCTCGCGGCCGCAGGCCGGGCAGGCCTGCCGCGAGTGCCCTCGCCCTCGCGCGGCGGTCAGCTCGGAGGTGACGATGCCGGTCGGCACGGCGATGATCGCGTAGCCGAGGATCATCACGACCGAGGCGAGGAGCTTCCCCAGCGGAGTCTTCGGCGAGAGATCGCCGTAGCCCACGGTGGTCAGCGTCACGATCGACCAGTACATCGAGGTCGGGATGCTGTCGAATCCGTGCGCCGGTCCCTCGATCATGTACATGAGCGCCCCGATCACGACGACGAGCGCGAGGACGGTGAAGAGGAAGACCGAGATCTTGCGCCGGCTCGCGCGCAACGCGCCGGTGATCACGCCCGCCTCGGACAGATACTCCGTCAGCTTCAGGATGCGGAAGATGCGCAGCAGGCGAAGGACGCGGATGGTCAGGAAGTAGTGCGCCCCGGGGAGGATCAGCGACAGCCAGGTGGGCACGATCGCGAGCAGGTCGATGATGCCGTAGAAGCTGCGCGCGTAGGAGAGCGGGCGGCGCACCGCGACGAGGCGGAGGACGTACTCGACGGTGAAGAGGACCGTGAAGGCCATCTCCGCCAGGAACAGCTCCCGGCGCCAGCGCGAGCCGATGGACTCCATGCTCTCGAGGACGACGATCACCACGCTGGCGACGATGCACACGATCAGCGCGGCGTCGAACGTGCGCCCCGCGCGCGTGTCCGCCTCGAAGATGACCGTGTGCAGACGCTGCCGCCAGGGCGAGCTCTCGTAGCTCATGCCTTCCCGCTCACTGTTTCACGAACACGTGCTTGCGGTAGTAGTCGAGCTCCGCGATCGATTCCTCGATGTCGTCGAGCGCGCGGTGCAGCTCCTTCTTCTCCGGCGATTCGTACTTGCCGCCGTACCACTCCTTCACCAGTACCTTGATCGAGCTGACGTCGACGACCTTGTAGTGCAGGAACTCGTGCAGCGTGGGCATGTAGCGCGCGAGGAAGCGCTTGTCCTGACCGATGGAGTTGCCGCACAGCGGGGCGGTGCGCTTGTAGCAGTACTTCTTCACGAACGCGAGCGTCAGCCGCTCCGCCTCGGCCACGCTCACCCCGTCGGTACGGACGCGGTCGAGCAGGCCGCTCTTCTTGTGCGTCCGCCGGTTCCACGCGTCCATCCCCGCGAGCTTCGCCTCGCTCTGCCGGATCGGCAGGACGGGCCCGTGGGCGATGATCTCGAGGTCGTAGTTCGTGATGATGGTCGCGATCTCCAGCAGCCCGTCCTTCATCGGATCGAGCCCGGTCATCTCGCAGTCCATCCACACCAGGTGCTTTTTGCTCTTGCGCGTGGCCATGTCGCGGCATTCTACCGAGTAAGATCTGTGTGCTTGCGGACGATCGCGTTTCTCGCTGTGCTGCTGTTTCTTCGCTGCTCGGCTTCCGATCCGGCTCCCGCGTGCGACAAAGGCGCGCTCGGCATCGAAGCCGGGGCGGCGGAAGGCGACGGCGTTGCGATCGCCGAGGTCCTGCCGCGGGGGCCGGCGGACCTGGCGGGGATTCGCCGTGGCGACGTGCTGGTGCGCGTCGGCGATCGCGACGTTCGTTACGCCTGTGAGGTGGACGCGATGGCGTTCCATCGCGACTGCGCGCCGGTGGCGGTCGTGGTGAAGCGGGGAGGGGCGACGATCGAGAAGACGCTCACCCCCGTCGATGAGCTGTCGCTCTACGACCAGAGTTGCCTCGACGGCGACCCGACGGCGTGCTTCCGCCACGCGTGGCTCGCGGACGCCTCGTACGAGGCTGCCTGCGAGCGAGGCTCGGCCGAGGCGTGCGCGGCGTATGGCTACGTGCTGATGAACGACAAGAGAGAAGAGGCGGTGGAGGTGCTGGAGCGCGCCTGCGATCGCGGCAGCGGAGCAGGCTGCACGCACCTGGGTTACCTCTACGTCACCGGCTCGCTCGTGCCGAAGAACGAGATCCGGGCCATGGATTTCTACACGCGCGGCTGCAGCTACGGCGACGCGCGCGGCTGTTACAACGTCGGCGTGATGCACGATCGCGGCAGCGGGACGACCGTCAGCGCGGCCCGTGCGGCGAGCGCGTACGACAAGGCCTGCGCCGCCGGTGTCTCCATGGCCTGCACGGACGGCGGCTATCTGTACGAGCGCGGCCTCGGCACGATGAAGGACGCCGCGCGCGCGGCGGAGATGTACCGCCGCGGCTGTGAAGGCTCGCCCTGCGAGCCGTCCAATCTCCGCGGCTGCGTCAACCTCGGCGACGCCTACCGCGACGGCATCGGCGTCCCGAAGGATCCCGCGCGCGCCGCCGGGATCTTCCGCGACGCCTGCGCGCGCCAGACCACCGAATCCAACGACGAGAAAGCCCGCCTCCGCGCCTGCGTCCTCCTCGGCGCCTTCGAGATCGAAGGCCTGGGCGTCCCGCGGAACGTCGAGAGCGGCCTCGCGCGCTCGCTCGACGGCTGCACCCGCGGCGACGCCATCGGCTGCTTCAACGTCGCCATCCACCACGCCTCCCGCGAGGACTATCCGCGCGCCGCCGGGTTCTATTCGAAGTCGTGCGAAGCCGGCGACGCCGAAGCCTGCTACGAGTTGGGCGTGCTGTACGACGACGCGAAAGGCGTCCCCTACGACCCCGCCCGCAGCGCGACCTTGTTCCGCCGCGCCTGCACCGCCGGCTTCGCGCGCGCGTGCGGCCGCTGAGGGGCGCTCCGTTACGATAGGCATCGCACATGACTGCCGCCGAGGAACGTTTCTGCTCGAACTGCCGTGCGGAGCTGCCGGAGGACGCGGACTCGTGTTCCGAGTGCGGCGTGTATGCCGGCGATCTGTATGACGAGCGCGTGCATCGGCCGAAAACGCGGTTCGCGCTGTTCGCGACGCTCCTCGCGCTCGCGGTGATCGCGGGCGGCGCGGCGGTGTGGTGGAACGCGAAGGACGGGCTGCCGCAGAAGAGGGCGAAGGCGGGGGAGCCGCCGTCGGTGCGGGTCGTGGGCGACCGTCCGGGCGGAGCGCGGCGCGCGCCCGGCGCCGTGGTGAACGAGGCCGAGGCCATTCGCCTCGTGCGGCGCCACCTCGTCGAGACCACCGGCATGAAAGCGGACTGCGTGGCCCTCCTGGGACAGGGCTTCCGCAACGGCACGTACTTCGTCAATGCGCACGACCGCTGCGCCTCCACCCGCCTCGGCCGCTGGCGCGTGGACGGCAAGACCGGCGCCGTCAGCCGCTGATTCAGAGGGCAGAGCGCAGAAGCAGTCCGTGTCATCCCGAGCGTCGAGCGAGGGACCTGCGCGGGCGGGGCGCGATGTACTTGCCTGCCGCGCCACCCACCCAGGTCCCTCGCTCGACGCTCGGGATGACAATGAGGTTGCCTCTTCTGCGCCCTGCTCTCTGTCTTTTCGAACTGGTTCAAAAATTAGGTTGACGTCCGCTGTCGCCGGACCTATCTTGGAATTGAACGGATTCAAAAATAGGAGGCAAAGCATGAAAATCGTCATCCCCGGCGGCACCGGACACCTCGGCACGATCCTCAGCAGCGCTTTCCGGCGCCGCGGCGACGACGTGGTCGTGCTCAGCCGCAACGTCGAGGCGCCGGGTGCCCGCAGATGGGACGGCCACACCCTCGGCCCGTGGGCGGACGAGATCGACGGCGCGGACGTGGTCGTCAACCTGGCCGGCCGCAGCGTCGATTGCCGGTACGGCGCGAAGGAGCGGGAGGAGATCCTCCGCTCGCGCGTCGACTCCACCCGCGTCGTCGGCGAAGCGATCGCGCGCGCGAAGCGTCCCCCACTGGTCTGGCTCCAGGCCAGCACCGCCACGATCTACGCCCATCGCTACGACGCGCCGAACGACGAGCGCACCGGCATCCTCGGCGGCGACGAACCGGATGCGCCCGAGGAGTGGCGGTTCAGCATCGACGTGGCGCGGGCGTGGGAGCGCGCGCTCGACGACGCGCGGACGCCCTGCACGCGCAAGGTGAAGATGCGCACGGCGATGGTGATGAGCGCCTCGCGCGGCGGCGCGTTTCACGCGCTCCTCCGCCACGTGCGTCTCGGCTTCGGCCGGTTCGGCGACGGGCGGCAGTACATGTCGTGGATCCACGAGCGCGATTTCTCGCGCGCCGTGCGCTGGCTGATCGACAACGACCTCGAGGGCGCCGTCAACCTCGCGGCGCCCGAGCCGCTGCCGTGCGAGGAGTTCCTCCGCGAGCTGCGCGAGGCCTGGGGCTCGACGCTGGCCATCCCCGCGAGCGGGGTGGTTCTGGAGATCGGGGCCATGCTCGCCCGCACGGAGCCGGAGCTCGTGCTCAAGAGCCGCCGGGTGATGCCGGGACGGCTGATGGAGCACAACTTCGTCTTCGACTTCACCACCTGGCACGACGCGGCACGCGATCTCTGCGCGCGCTGGAGGGGAGGCGTACCGTCGGCCGAGCCGCAGTCCGTCGCCCTCTGGTGACGGTATGCTTGCGCCGGTGACGATCAGCGAACGGCGGCAGACGGCGAAAGCGGACGAGACCCGGAACCGCATCCTCGACGCGGCCCTGGGTCTTTTCCGCGAGCGCGGCTTCGGCGAGACCACCATGCGCGACGTCGCCACCGCCGCGGGCGTCGCCACCGGCGCCGCGTACTACTACTTCCGCTCGAAGGAAGAGCTCGTGCTCGCGTTCTACGTGCGCACGGACCAGGAGGCGGCGGAGGACTTCGCGGCCGCGATCGCGTCTTCAAAAGAGCTGAAGAAGCGGATCTCGGGTCTGATCGAGGCGAAGTTCGCGCAGTTCGCCGAGCATCGCGCGCTGCTGACCGCCCTGCTCAAGGCCGGCGTCGATCCCCGCGACCGCCTTTCGCCGTTCGGCAGCGAGACGGCGGAGGTGCGCGAGGAGACCATCGCCTGGTACGCGCGTGCACTCGAAGGATCGGACGTGAAGCTGCCGCGCGACCTCGCGCCGCACGTCCCGCGCCTCCTGTGGATGTACCACATGGGGCTGATCTACTTCTGGATCACCGACGAGTCGCCGCGGCAGCAACGCACGCAGCGACTCGTCGACGCGACGCTCGATCTCGTGGTGCAGCTCCTCAAAGCCTCCTCGCTGCCGTTCATGGGGCCACTCCGGAAGAAGGCGCTGCGGGTGCTGCAGGCGATCGAGTGAGGCGGCTCAGATCTTCTTCGCCGTCTCGATCACGAGCTCTTCGCCCTCGGCTTCGTCACACGCCACGATCTTGCCTGTGACCTGGAGGGTGGCGCCGTTCGCGCCGAGCTTGGCCACGTCCGAGCTGGTCTTGTGACAGATCGTGTAGCTCTTGTTGCTGTCCGCGACGCGGAACACCTTCGTGCCGCCGTCTCCGGCGGCGAGGGTGCCGGTCAGCTTCACGCTCTTGGCCTTGCTGGCGTCGCAGCTCTTGCCCTCTCCGGCGAGCAGCGATCCCGCGGCGAATACCACGATCAGGATGAGAATCAGTCGTTTCATCGATGTAGCTCCTTTCGCTGGGGAATGTAGGCCCCGGGCCGCAGGGAGTCTTGTCATTTCGGACAACAATCGACCACGTTGAGTATCATCGCGCCCTGATGATGGAACCGAAGAAATCCGTCGACGGCGTTCTGCTCGTCGACAAGAAGTCCGGACTGACCTCCCACGACGTGGTGGAGAAGTTCCGCCGCCGCGCGAAGGTGAAGAAGGCCGGGCACACCGGGACGCTCGACCCGCTCGCGACGGGCCTCCTGGTCCTGTGCGTCGGCAAGGCCACGCGCCTGCAGGCGTATCTGATGGGGATGGAGAAGACGTACGAGGGCACCATCCAGTTCGGCTGGGCCACGGACTCGTACGACGCCGCCGGCACGCCCGCGGGCGAGGAGATCGAGCAGGACGTCAGCGCGATCGACTTCGAGCCGCACGCCGCCCGCTTCCGCGGCGAGATCGAGCAGATGCCGCCCGCGTTCTCGGCGAAGAAGATCGACGGCGTCCGTGCCTACGAGCTGGCGCGCAAAGGCGAAGAGGTGAAGCTCCAGCCGAAGCGCGTCACCGTCTACGAATTCACCATCCTGGCGGTCGAAGGCTCGCGGATGCGCTTCCGGGTGCGCTCCTCCGCCGGGACGTACATGCGCTCGCTCGCCCACGACCTCGGCCAGTCGATCGGCGTCCCCGCGCACCTGAAGGACCTCCGCCGCACGGCTATCGGCAACTTCAAGATCGACGATGCCATCGCCTTCGACACGATGGTCGAGGCCCCGCCGGAGCAGATCCTCTCCCGTCCGCACTTTCAGTCCCTGGCCGAGATCGATCTCCCCCTCGAAAAGCTCCGCATCGACTGGGCCCAGCAGGGGAAGCTGATGCAGGGCCAGGGCGTGATCATGGTCCCGCCCGTCCCCGTCCGCCGCGGCGATCTCCTGGCCCTGGGCAACCCCCACGACCAGCTCGTGGCCATCGTCGAGGTGGTGAACGTGCTCCGGGAGGGGGGCCCGGTGGAAGTCAAGCCGAAGGTGGTTCTGGCGGGGTGAACTTCTCGAGGGCGGCGATGAGATCGGGGAGGCGCTCGGTCGCGGTCGTCCACAGGACGTCCGCGTTGATTTCGAAGTAGTTGTGGACGATGCGGTGCCTCATGCCCGTAATGTCCGACCATGGAACTTCCGGATGCGCTTTTCGAATGGCGGGTGACACTTTGCCGGCCGCTTCACCGATGATTTGCACGTGGTGCATCACGATGATCTGCAGATCGGTATTTGCCAGGAAATGTTCGCGTGACACCCCGGCTACTCTCGCATGTGCAAGGCGCGAATGCTCGAGCATGTCGCCGAGATAAAGCCGCTCACTGCGTTTCGACATACTCCGTCACCGCTTCTGCCAGCACCTCTCGCGCAATCCAGCGATTGAGCGAGTCAAAGGTCCCGAGATCGACCTTTCTACCGCCGAGGATGGCCGATAGCTCCGAAGGAATCGTGTGGAAGAGCTCCCATCCCGGAGTCCGGTCCCGGAAAAACTCCACCAGCACGTCCACGTCACTCTCCGGCCCGAAGTCGTCCCGGACCACCGACCCGAAGAACGCCAGCCTCCGGATCCCCCATTTTCGGCAGAACTCCGCGACCTCCTCGTGGGGAATCGGGATGGCGAGCTGACGTGTTGCCGGCATGGATCGATTCTACCGCCCCCAAGCGGGATTGAAATCGCTCCCCGCCGCTGTTATGGTGGCGCGTCTCACAGGAGACCCGTGTATCCATTTTCCCGGTTCAACCATTGACAGGAGACAGGATTTTGTCGACCACCAAGGAGCAGAAGTCCAACCTTATCAACCAGTATCGCGTCCACGACGCCGATACCGGGTCGCCAGAAGTGCAGATTGCACTCCTCTCGAACCGCATTAGCTATCTGACCGAGCACTTCAAGACGCACGCGAAGGATCACCACTCCCGCCGCGGCCTCCTGAAGCTGGTTGGCCGCCGTCGCCGCCTGCTGGATTACCTCAAGCAGGTCGACGTGGAGCGCTACCGCTCGATCATCGACAAGCTCGGCATTCGTAAGTAAACGACGACCCCTCGGGGCGGGCCTCACGGCCCGCCCCTCGTGTTTTCAGGCCCGGAGCCTGCACGAACCTCCTTCCCAGGCCGGATCCCATCGTTCGGCCGCCCCGCGGAACAAATCTACAGCCCGAGGTGATGAGTGGCCTCGCGGCGCAACGAAGGGAACTCATGAGTTTCAAGAGAGAAATGCAGATCGGCGGGAAGCCCCTGTCGCTGGAGACAGGTGCGATCGCCAAACAGGCCCATGGCGCCTGCGTCGTCCGCTACGGCGACACGGTGGTGCTCGCCACCGCCTGCTACAAAGACGGCAACGTCATCGGCGACTTCATGCCGCTCACCGTCGACTACAAGGAGTACACCTACGCCGGCGGACGCATCCCGGGAGGCTTCTTCAAACGCGAAGGCCGTCCCACCGAGAAAGAGATCCTCACCTCCCGCCTCATCGACCGCCCGCTCCGCCCCTCGTTCCAGAAGGGCTACCGCCAGGAGACCCAGATCATCGCCCTCGTCCTCTCGGCCGACGGCGAGAACGATCCGGACGTCCTGGCCATCAACGCCGCCTCGACGGCGCTGGTGATCTCCGAGATCCCGTTTCACAACGCCATCGGCGCCGTGCGCGTCGGCTACGTGAACGACCAGATCGTCGTCAACCCGACCAACGCCCAGCGTGACCTCTCCGACCTCGACCTCGTCGTCGCGGGAACGAAGGACGCCATCGTGATGGTCGAAGCCGGCGCGCGCGAGGTCAGCGAGTCCGTCGTTCTCGACGCGTTCGACGCCGCGCACGCCGAGATCCGCCGCATCTGCGAGCTGCAGGAGCAGCTCCGCCAGGACGTCGGCAAAGAGAAGCTCAAGGTCGAGTACACGCCGAAGTTCACCGACGAGCAGCTCAACGGCCTGCTCGGCCAGTTCGGCGACCAGCTCAAGAGCGCGATGCAGACCACCGGCAAGCACGCCCGCCGCGACGCCATGAAGGCCGTGCGCGAGCAGGTCATCGGCACCGTCCCCGCGGACGACGTCGAGAAAGTCACCTCCGTCGCCGCCGCGTTCAACGAGATGGAAGTGCAGATCTTCCGCAACCTCATGCTGAACGAGCAGAAGCGCGTCGACGGCCGCCGCTTCGATGAGATCCGCCCGATCACCATCGACCTCGGCGTCCTCCCCCGTACCCACGGCTCGGCGATCTTCACCCGCGGCGAGACCCAGGCACTCGTCACCGTCACCCTCGGCACTCCGAACGAGGCGCAGAAGATCGAAGACTTCGAAGGCGAGACCTTCCAGCGCTTCATGCTCCACTACAACTTCCCGCCGTTCTCGGTCGGGGAAGTGAAGTTCCTCCGCGGCCCCGCGCGCCGCGAGATCGGCCACGGCAACCTCGCCCGCCGCGCCCTCGCGCCGCTGCTGCCGACCGAGGACGAGTTCGCGTACACGATCCGCATCGTGTCGGACATCCTCGAGTCCAACGGCTCCTCGTCGATGGCTTCGGTGTGCGGCGGCTCGCTGGCGATGATGCAGGCCGGCGTGCCGATGCGCGCTTCGGTCGGCGGTGTGGCCATGGGTCTCGTCACCGACGACAGCAACGGCAAGTTCGCGATCCTCTCCGACATCGCCGGCATGGAAGACCACGAAGGCGACATGGACTTCAAGGTCGCCGGCACGCGCAACGGCATCACCGCGCTGCAGATGGACATCAAGGTCACGGGCGTGGCTCGCGAGCTGATGGCCAAGGCGCTCGAGCAGGCCAAGGCCGGGCGTCTCCACATCCTCGACCGCATGGACGCGGCGATCGCCACGCCCGCGACCGAGCTCTCCGAGTTCGCGCCGCGGCTGTACACGATTCAGGTGCCGAAGGACCGCATCCGCGACGTCATCGGCTCGGGCGGCAAGACCATCCGCTGGATCGTCGAGGAGACCGGCACCAAGATCGACGTCGCCGACGACGGCAAGGTCACGATCGCCGCGACGGACGCCAAGGCGGCCGAGCGCGCGATCGACATCATCAAGGGCCTCACCGCCTCGCCGGAGATCGGCAAGAACTACAAGGGAACCGTCAAGCGCATCGAGCCGTACGGAGCCTTCGTGGAGATCCTCCCCGGCCAGGACGGCCTGCTGCACATCTCCGAGATGGCGCACTCGCGCGTCGGCCAGGTGACGGACGTCATGCAGATGGGCGACGAAGTCGAGGTGCAGGTCGTCGGCATCGACCCGGACAGCGGCAAGATCCGCCTGTCGCGCAAGCCCCTCCTTCCGCCTCCGACGGAGGAGGAAATGGCGGCCGCGCGTCAGCGCGAGTCGCGCGGCCCGCGTGAAGGCGGCGACCGTGACCGCGGCGGAGACCGGGGCGGCTTCCGCGGCGGCGACCGCGATCGCGGCCCGCGCCGCGACGGCGGCGGCCACGGCGGACACCGCGAGCATCGCGGTGGCGGCGGAGATCGTGACCGCGACCGCGGCCCGCGCCGCGACGATCGCGGCCCTCGCCCTCCGCGCCGCGAAGGCGGCGGTCCTCGTGAGGGCGGCGGCCACCGCGAAGGCGGTGGCGGCGAAGGCGGCGGCGGCCACCACGAAGGTGGCGGCGGCGGCGAGTCGCAGAACTAATTCACGAGAAGGGCGGCCTCGCGGCCGCCCTTTCCGTTGTCCGCTACACCGACGATCTTCCGATCGAGTCCACCCACACCTGACTGCCTTTGTTCTCGACCTTGACCGACGTGATGGTCGCGCCGTCGAGACCGATGGTGGCGGCGGGGATCACGATGCGTGTCCAGGTGTCTGCCGTGGGCACGGTCGAGCCCATGAACACCGACGTGCTTTCGCCGCCGATGCCGGTGGTGCCCCAGTAGACCGAGCCGCTCGACGATCCGGCGTACCAGGTGATCTTCAACTGGTTGAGCGTCGCGCAGCTCGTGGGCATGACGTACAGCACGAGGTCGTCGCCGCTGTCGGTCACCACCTCCATGTTGCTGATGCGCACGACTCCGATCGCGGTCTGGCCGAAGTACGGGTAGGCGAGGGACTGCGTTCCGCTCGCCACCTGCGCGGTCGACCACTCGCCGAAGCTCACGTACGCGTCGAGGGGCACGTCGTCGTCGACCCAGATGTCGTCGGTCGACGGGATGGAGGGCGCCGACGCGACCGCGGGCGTGCAGCCCACGTCGTCCGTGCCCACGTGATCGAACCAGACGCGCCCGTCGTAGGTCTGGATCTCGATCCACTCGAGCGTGTGGCCGTTCATGTTCAACGGGCTGGAGAGCGGCACCTCGAGCCGCGCCCACGTGCCCGCCGCCGGCAGGTCGCCGCGGCGGAACTTCGTGCCGCCGCTGATGAGGTTCTCGCCCCAGTACACGTACGCCGTACGGACGGGAGTCCGGTAGGTGAGCTTGATCTCGCGCGTCGTCGAGCAGGGGTCGATCAGCACGTAGATCACGACCTTCCCGCTGCCGAATTTGAGGAACTTGTTCAGATCGTCGATGCGCACCGTGTTGGTCCCGGCACCGTTGTGCACGAAGGACTGCGTTCCGGTGGCGTACTGCGACGTATCCCAGGTGACCGTGCCGACCGGCACGGTCGCGCCGGACGGAAGCGAGTCGTCGATCCACACGTCGTCGGTGGAAGGCGGCGACGGTTGCGATGCGAACGGCGTGGTGCACTGCGCGAGTGCAGGAGGTGCGAGGAAAAACACGACGAGAGACACGAACAGCGTTGCGAGCGTGATGCTCTGCTTCACAAAAGCCTCCTTGTTGTCTGTTCGCGGCCGGCCGTGAATCGAGTCTCAAGATGCGCCTTGCCGCGCGATGCGACTAGGGACATTTCGTGCGGGAAGGACGCCCCCGCTTCTCACGCTAGAATGCGCGGCGCCGATGGCGCGCGCGCTTCGCATCCTCCTGCTGGTCGCATCCGTCGCTGTCGCGGCGTGGGTGGTCGCGCGCATGTGGCGCGGGCTGGCGCAGGTCAGCGCCGTGGACTTTTACCTGGTCTGGGTGAACGTCCACGTGGCCGGCCGCGACGACATCCCGAACATCTACTCCGACGAGGCCCAGGGCTCGATCGGGGAGGAGTTCTTCGCCCGCTCGCTCGACTCGCGCTCGCGCGTGTTCCACGAGACGGCCACGAACCGCCGGCGCCTGGACAGCCGCGGGAGCCCGTTCCTGTACGCGTCGTTCGCGTGGGTGAGCGCCGACTTCGAGACCGCGCTGATGCAGTTCCGCGTCCTCGTCATCGCATCCTGCCTGGCCGGGATGATCCTCCTCGGCCGCTACTGCGGGCTTCCGCTCTGGTTCTCGATCGGACTCTTCGCGGCCACGGTCTACTACTACCTGCCGTTCATCGCCGACTTCATCGTCGCGAACGTGAACGCGATCCAGCTCTTCCTCCTGGCGCTCGCGCTGATGCTCGGCGAGCGGCGCCCGATGCTCGCCGGCGCGCTCCTGGCGATGATGCTGGCGCAGAAGCCGAACGTGGTGCTGGTGGTCGCGGTGCTGATGCTCTCCCGCGTCCTCACCCGCGATTTCCGCCGCCTGCGGCAGGAGGTCCTCGGCGGTGCGATCGGCGGGGTCCTGGCCTTCGCCATCGGCTCGTGGTGGTTCGAGACGCCGCGCATCTGGCTGCTCTGGCTCGGCTCCGCGGGCGATCTGTACGAGACCCTCCTCGGCGTCGAGTACAACAACGTCACTCCCGCATTGCCGCTGTTCCAGCAGCACGGGACGTGGCTCAGCTACGTCATCGCGGCGGTCCTGCTCGTCGTCGCGTGCATCCCGCTGCTGCGTGGCGCGAAACGCGACGACCTGCTCCTGATCTCCCTCGGCCTGCTGATCTACTTCATGTCCGCGACGCTGGTGTGGCTGCACTACCTCGTGCTCTGCTTCATCCCCGCGTTCGCGATGTTGCGGACGCGCACCACCGCGGCGATCGCGTTCGTCGCACTGCTCCTGATGGCGGACGTGCCCTATGCGATGTACTTCGGGCCGTCGACGCCGCAACTGCGCGCGAAGCTGATCTTCGCCGCGCTGGTGCTGCTCTACGCTTCGTGCGTCGCGTTACTGTGGCGGGGACGCGGTGTCCGCGTCCCCGCCGCCAGAGCCGCCCATCCGGCTCTCTGACTCGCTGCGGGGCCTGCAGTGATCAGTCGCACGGCTAAGATGCCTCGGATGCGTCGTCGTCGCTAGAGACATTCTGTGCGCGGCGGTATTGGTCGGGGGAAAGTCCGGTGCCGCGGCGGAAAGCGCGGTAGAACGTGCGCCGCGTGCCGAAGCCGCAGAGATAGCCGATACGGGTCGTGGAGAGGTCCGAGGCGGCGAGGAGCCGCTGGGCGTGGCGGAGCTGGCGGCGCTTCAGATAGGCGGACAGCGCGACGCCGTACGCCGCGGCGAAGTCGCGGCTGAGCCGCTCGCGGGTCATGCCCAGAACTGCGGCCAGCTCGGACACCCGAGGCGTTTCTTCATCAGAGAAGCAACGACAGAGGTACTGATCTACCGCATGCCGGAGTTCGGACGACATTCTTTCCAAAGTGCCCGATGACCCCGGCGCGCATGTTGACGTACGTCACACTTTTCCCGATCGACGTACACTTCGCCGCGCATGCCGCGCCCTCTGCGTATCCTTTTGAACGCGCTCGCGGGCGCCGCGGCCCTGTACGCGGTGGTGACGGTGTGGCGGCAGAACGAGCGCGCCGCCGGGCTCGATTTCTACATCTACTACGTGGCCGGGCAGCTCGCCGGGCGTGCGGATGTCGAGAACATTTACGGTGCGGAGGTGCAGGAGCGGGTGGGGGAGGAGTACTTCGAGCGGGCGCGGCAGAGCGGCTCGGCGCTGCGCCAATTCGACGCCCAGCGGCGCCGCCGCCTCGATCTGGTGTCCAGCCCCTTCCTCTTCTCGACGCTGCGCTGGGTGAGCCGGGACTACGACCGGGCGCTGACGCAGTACCACGCCTTCCTGCTGCTCTGCTTCATCGGCGGCGTCCTGCTGTTCTGCCGGGCGGCGGGGGTGCCGTGGTGGGCGGCGCTGTTCCTGCTGGCGGGGCTGCTGCTCTGGTACCGCGGCTTCGAAGCCGACCTGCGCGTCGGCAACGTGAACTCCATCCAGCTCCTCGCTCTCGCGGTCGTCGTCGCCTGGCCGCGCCTGCGCTGGCCGCTCCTCGGCGCCCTGCTGCTGTTCAAGCCGAACGTGATGTTCGTGCCGCTGCTGTTCGCCGTGTCGCGGCTCGCGCGCCGCGAGTATCGCCCGCTGCTGCGCGACCTGATCGCGGGCGCGATCGGTGCGCTGATCGCGTTCGCGGTCGCGAGCGTCTCGTACGGCTCGCCGCGCGTCTGGGTGCAGTGGGTGAGCGCCGCGAACGACTTCTACCATCGCCTGCCCACGCGCATGGAGCGCAACGTGACGCCCGCGCTGGAGCTGTTCCACCGGTACGGGGAGTGGTCGAGCTACGTGCTTGCCGCCGCGCTCATCGTGGTCGCGTGCATCGCGATCGTGCGGTCGAAGACGAACGACGCCGCCCTCCTGGCCGGCCTCGGCGTGACGATCTACCTGCTGACGGCGAACGTCGTCTGGCTGCACTACATGGTGCTGGCCATTCCGCTGGCCATCGCCCTGCTGCGCGGGCGCACGATGGCGCTCGTGGCGCTTGCGGCATTGCTGCTGATCGCGGAGGAGCCGTTCGAGCTGCTCACCGGGCGGGCGGCCGCGCCGGTCGAAGCGTGGCTGATCGCACCGGCGCTGCTGGCGCTGTTCGTTGTAGGAGTGGCGCAATGTAGGGCGTGGCTTCAGCCCGCCTCCCTCGTGGGCGGGTCGTGGCGCGTTCCCCCGCCCACGGGAGGGGCGGGCT
>DASUSN010000211.1:0-75134 GCA_036375075.1 Thermoanaerobaculia bacterium
GGCTGAGCGGGCGGCGTCTCGCCGCCCGCATTCTGGGGAGGCCGAAGCCTCTCGCCACGTGGCGCGCTCCACCCGCCCGGGGGTGGCGGCGCGGGACGCCGCCACATCAGCCGCCGGGACGGCGGCGGTCCGGGTTTTGAGACAGCCTCCCAATCGTCTCCGCACTCCACATCGCACCGCCGCCCTCACCGGCGTACCCTATGGACTCACACGGAGGGTTCGATGAGAGAGGATTCGATCTTTCCAGTCACGCGGCGCAGCTTCGCATGGCTGCTCGCGCTTGCGGGCCTCGGGACGGCATGCAAGAAAGAGGAAGCGACGACCGATACGGCGGCCGTGGAGACCGCGGAGGCGGCTTCCACCGGGACCCCCAAACGCGTCGCGGACGTGCACGTGCACATGTTCAACGCGAACTTCCTTCCCATCGACGGCATCCTCAGACGATGGGTCGGCGGCGGCGCGGCGGCGTTTCTCGCGGCCATCCTCAAGAAGAAGACCGACGACTGCAGCAAGGTCTCCAGTCTCTCCGCCGCGCAGGCGAACAACGCACTCGACCAGCTCGAGGTGCCCGACGATCAGCTCATCGAGCAGATCTATCGCGATACGCCGCCCGAGGCGTTCGCGGATGACGAGGTGACGTCGGGACTGAGCAGCGTGGTCGAGGCACCCGCGCGCCGCGACGCGATCCTGGCCGCGACGCCCGCGCAGCGGAAGGTGATGGCCAAGCCGGAGTTCGTCGCCTCGCTCAACCAGGCGGCGAACGAGCGTCCCAAGGACCTCTTCCCGGAGCGCGGCGGGTTCCTGCAGTGGATCTCGCTGATGACGTGGTGCGAACGGAAGATCTGGGCAGCGGCGCAGGCCGCCTATCCCTCGGTGAACCTGTACATCACGCACATGATGGACATGGAGAACTACTACCCGCCGGGGAAGCCGAACTACGACTATCCCGACCAGCAGGTCATCCGCATGCTGAATCTGATGAAGAGCAGCAACGGCCGCCTGATCACGTTCATCGCTTTCGACCCGCAGCGCGAGAACTGGCGCGAGATCATGGACGACGCCCTCGGCGCGGGCTGCGCGGGCGTGAAGTTCTATCCGCCGAACGGCTATCCGCCGTTCGACGAGACGACGAGCCAGGTCCCTCCGTCGACGGCGGAGTTCTTCCGCTACTGCATCGAGAAGGACGTGCCCGTCTTCACGCACTGCACGCCGCACGGGTTCGAGGCGGAGGGCGGCCACGGGAAGAAATACGCGAATCCGGTGCTGTGGCGGAAAGCGCTCGAACAACCGGAGTTCCGGAACCTCCGCCTCTGCCTCGGCCACGCCGGCGGCGAGGAGGGCTGGTTCCCGAAGGAGGGCGGGCCGACGCCCGCGACCGCGCCGTTCTCGGCGGAGGTGATCAACCTCTGCAAACGGTTCCCGAACGTCTACTGCGAGGTCGCGTACCTCGACGAGATCCTGACCACCGAAGGACAGACGCGCTTTCAGAACGCGATGCGCCGGGCAATGCAGGCGCCGGGTGAATACGACTTCGGGAAGAAGCTGATGTACGGCTCCGACTGGCACATGATCCACAAGATCGGGAAGCACCGTCAGTATCTGCCGTCGTTCATCGCCACGTTCCGCGACGCGGAATGGAACGCCATCCGCGACGACGTCTTCTTCGACAACGCCGTGCGCTGGCTGAACCTCGGCAAGTACGTGCAGCGGCTGGAGACGGAGAATCCGCAGGCGCTGCCGGCGTCGGCCATCACGTACCTGCGCGGGATCGCGGACTCGGTGAGCGCGACTTAACGCAGGCGCGGGATGATCTCGAGCACATCGCCGCCGGCGACGGTCACGTCGCCGGCAGCCGTTCGAATCGTCACGTCCGGCATCGCGTTGGCGAACCTCGGCCCGGTCGCGGTGACGACCTTCACGAGCCTGCCCGGCGTCGTGTCATAGCCGTTGATCGCCTTGCGAATGGTCGCAGCGGGAATCGTCCCGACGCCGGTGAAAGCGATCAACTCCCCTTCCAGGGTTCCGGACGACTTCGAGACGACGAGATCGGAGCCGTACGCGAGGGCCTTGGCGATGTTCAGCGTTCCCTCGCTCCGCACCTTGCCGCGCAACGCGGGCTTGAAGTCGGCGGAGACGACCAGACGCTCGCGGATCTTCGCCGGATCATCGAGGCCGCTCGCATGCAGCAGCGCGGCGCCGAGAGTCACCAGCGGCGCGGCTTGGGACGTGCCGGAAAGCACGCCCTGGCCATTCGCGATCGTCGACTGGACGGACTGGCCGGGCGCGGCGATGTCGACGATGTCGCCGTTGTAGTTGGAGAAGCACGCCAGCGCGCCGCTGCCGTCGTGCGCGGCAACGCTCATCACGTTCGGCAGCTCCTTGCTCAGCTTCGCCGGATACACCTCGAACGCGCCCAGGTCCTGGCCGACGCTCGCCACGCCGTTGCCGGCCGCGGCCACGAAGAGCATCTTCGTGCCGAGGGTCATGAAGTGATGGACGGCGCCCTCGTAGGTCGCGTCCTCCAGGCTGAGGTTCACGATGTGCGCGTTGTACTTCATCGCGTACGCGATCGCGTTCATCACCGCCGCCGGCTGCACCGAGCCGTCCGCGCTGGCCACTTTCAGGATCATCAGCTCGACGCGCTCGTTGATCAGCGCCTGATGCGGATTCGCGGCGACGCGGCAGCTCGCCAGGCCCGCCACGTGCGTTCCATGGTTGCGATGGCTCGCCAGCGTGACGTCGTCGCGCGGATAGCCGCCGCCGACGATCAGGTCCGTGCCGATGATGTCGTCGATGTAGTGGTTTTCGTCGTCGTCGATGTACTTCTTCTTCCCCGGCCCCGTCTCCCCGGCGTTCTTCCAGAAATTGAAGCGCGTGTCGCCGGTCGGCACCCCGGAGTCGATCACCGCGACGACGGTGCGCGCCTTCTTCGGATAGCGGTCGAGGTTCTCGACGTTGCAGTGCGTCTGCGGCGGGATCGGCGCGAGGGGACACTGGCCGTCGTTCGTCGAGAGCACCGCGTGCGGCGTGAGCCTGAGCTCCGGCGTCACCTCGAGGATCTCGATCGCCTCGTCGTTCCGCTTCAGTTCCTCGATGGCCTGCTCGATCCGCGGCAGGTCCTCCTCCCGGACGTCGAGCGTCACCGGCTCCGCCACGTACGGCAGCACGATCTTTGCGCCAGGCTTCAGTTTCTCGACCGCGCTCTTCGCGATGCCCGTCTTTGCGGCGATGCTCTCCAGGGTAATCGGCCCGGCGGCGCCGAGGCGCACCTCGACGTACTTCCTGACCGTCGTCGACGCATTCACGCGCTCTTCGACGTTGAACGCCCACGCCGGCGCGGGCGGCAGCAGGACCGTATCGCCCTGTTTGAAACGCTCCATCCCCTTGTTGTAGTCGGCGAAGAGCAGGCGGAGCTTCGCGTGGCTGCTGCCGTACTCCTCGCGCAGGATCTCGTACGCCCACATGTCCCGATCGAGCTTCCGCTCGCGGGGCTCGGCCAGCTTCGCGATCTCGCGCAGCGTCTCGATGTTCGCGTCGGGACGAACCTGCAGCGTGACGACGACATCACTCGCGTGGGCGGCGAGGGCGATCAGCGCGATGAGCAAACCGGCGATGGGGCGTGTCATCGTTCTTTGGAGTGTACCGAAACGATCGCTTCCCGGGGGCTTTTCGCCTTCTTATGGTCCTTCATTCGATCCCGCGGAGGATCTCCTGCAGCGCACCACGCAGCGCGAGGACGCCTCCGTAGCCGAACTCGCAGTTCGTGGCCGCGTACGGGCCGCCGTGCGGAGGATCGGCGATGATCTGCGGCAGGACGATGTAGCTCAGCTTCTTGTTGTGGTCGCGGGCCATGAACGTGCCCCAGAGACCGTTCGCCGTGACGATCCCGGGCGCGCCCGTAATGAAAACGAACGAGCGCGGACTCTCGTCGCCGGCAGCGTCGTTCAGCGCGAGGGCCAGGTACTCCGGCTGGAGCAGCACCCGCCCGTCCGCGGCGCGGCCATTGCGGAAGAAGCGGAGGAAGCGCAGGAGATCGGCGCCGGTGCTGTGCGCGCCCCCTTCCGGCCAGGCATGCCACCACCCGTCGCGGCTCTCGTCCCAGTTCTTGTCGGTGCCGAAGGTGCTCGCCGCGCGAAGCGGGGGCGCGAGGTGAGGCACGACCCAGTTCCGATTCCGGGGCACGCGTTTGAGGTCGAGCATCCGGTCGTACTGCGCCCTCGTCGATTGCTCGTCCGTCGAATGGTCGCCCGGTCCGGTCGGATCGTGCACGACGAAATGAAACTGCCCGCCCGGTGCATAGAGCGGCCGCGTCGTGTCGACCGTGTAGAACGTGTCCGTCATCTGCAGCGGCAGCAGGATCTCGCGCCGCAGAAACACGTTGAAGGGAACGCGCGTCGTCGCCTCGACGAGCCAGGTGGCGATCAACAGGTTCGGCTGCGAGTAGTGGTATTGGGTGCCGGGCTCCGCCACCAGCGGAGCGCCGAGGTAGAAGCGGGCCAGGTCGTAGAGGAAGGCCTGGCGGCCGTCGTCCCAGATGTCCGGAATGGCCGGGTGGGGCGTCCTGCGGAAGACGCATTCGCTTTGCAGCCCCGGCTCGGCGACGTACCGCCGCTCGTAGCGCTGTGCGACGCGTGTCGGGTGATGGACCTGGCCGTTGTAGTACGTCTCGAAGTCGGCGAGGCGCGGTCCGTCGGGCGTGAGCCGTGGTTTGCAGACGTCGGGCAACGGGATCTCGCCGCCGCGGTTCTGCAGATAGTTGTTGTAAAGACGCGAGTACCAGCACTCCTCGTCCGAGCGCGCCGGCGCCGTCGGGCAGACGAAATCGTTCGGGGCCGCGCATGCCGGTCCGTCGCAGAACTTGTGGCCGATGAAGGTGATGTCCGGATAACCGGAGGTCATGAGGAACAGGTGGCGGATGAGGATCGCGTCGCGCCAGCGCTGCTGCAGCGCCCGGTCCTCGGGCGTGGAGCCGAGATATTGAGACGTGAACCAGTCGTTGTGGACGGTCGTATTGTTGCGCAAGTCCAGCCGCTGCAATACGAGCTTCAGCGGCGTGTCGACGCCTTGGGGAAACACGCAGCGCGGACCGCGCGTGCCGCCGGCCTGCAGCGCACAGTCCGGCGAGCCGAGATGGTCCTGGATCATCTTCAGCACGGCGATGTTCGACAGCGGCTTCGAGACCGACGCCAGCGACACGATACTGTCGTTTCGGAAGCCGGTATCCGCCGCGCCGGCCGCATAGAGCCGCGGCAAATTCTGCGCGTCTTTCTGATAACCGATGATTGCGCCGGGGAAATGATTCGGACGCTCGTTCACGATGGCGTTCAGGCATGCCTGTGCCGCCGCCCAGCGCGTCGTCTCGTCAGTAGCAGCCGGCACCGCGCAAGCCGCCGGCCACCCGGTCGGGCACTTCGGTGCAGCCGTCAATTGTCCGTGTGCGCCGATCGCAAAACAGAGCGAAAGCAGAGATCCCCCGACAAAGACTGGCCAACGTTTCATGTCGTTCTCCTATGATGACCGTCTGTGCTGCTGGTGGACGAGCTGGTTGGAGCGCTCCTGTAAAAGGAGGGCCGGTACCGCAGCTTTCCCTACCCCGGCGACAGTGACGCAGGAGGGAACCGTCGCCGCCTGTCGGGGGACGGCGCAGGCACATACACGTTGCTGTCATCCTGAGCCGGCGTAGCGCGGCGAAGGAACCCCCTGCCGATAGCACGTGACGCGTTCCAATCAGGGGGTCCTTCGCCGTCTTCGCGGCTCAGGATGACAGGGACTCCCAGGCCCTCACTCCGCGTACAACTGCAAATCCGTTCCGATGCGATCGGCCATCTCGCACGTCGTCGCGAGATCGGGATGACGCACGAACACATAGCCGTCCGAGAGCAGCGTTTTCACCCAGTCGCGGCGGTGGGCGCCGATGGGGAGGAGGTCCATACTCGGGATGTGCTCGCCGAACGAGGCCAGGATACGCTCGAGCCCTTCGATGCGCCGGATCCTTCCCTGCCCCGACGCGCGCTTGAAGATGATGGCGCAGTTGTAGAGCCGCTCGAACGCGAGGTTGAACGTCCCATGCACCACCGCCTCGGCCCAGCCGGTGAAGAGATCGATGTCGCTCGCGAAGTTCATCGTGTCGACGGTGTGCGCGCCGGGCGGCCGGGCGGCGATCTCGCCGAACACCACCTCACCGTCGCTCTTGCGGTACCACTCCATGTGCGCGAACCCGCTCTGATGCTTCAGCGCCCGGAGCACGTTGCGTCCGAGCTCGCGGCCGTCGTCGAACTGCGGGTCGTCGTATTCGCGCAGCGTCACCGTCTGCGGGCTGATCCACTCCACGCTCCGGCCGATGAGCGGGCGAGGCCGGTACCAGGAGACGCTCTCGTACACGACCCGGCCCTCGACCGAGATCGTGTCGTAGGTGAACTCGTCGCCGTCGATGAACTCCTCGACGTTGTACTCGCGCTCCCGGCCGGCCTGGTCCAGCGCGGCCTCGAGGCCCGCCATCGAGTCGACGCGGAACGTGTTCTCGGAGCCCGCGCCGGCAACGGGCTTGAGACAGATCGGGAAGCCGATCCGCTCCGCCGCTTCGGCGCACTCGCGCGCCGACGACGCCCGCTGATGGCGCGGCGTCCGCAGTCCCGCGGCGCTGACGGCCTGCTTCATCCGGTCCTTGTCCCGGAAGCAGAGCGCCTCGTCGTAGCTCAGACCCGGCGCGCCGAGGGCGTCGCGCAGACGGGCCGCGAGGAGCACCGTCGGCTCCCACAGCGTCTCGATGTGGTCGAACGTCACCGGTGCCCAGCGCCGCACGGCCTCGAACGCCGCCTGCTCGTCGAACAGCGACGTCACCTGGAGGTACCCGGTGAGGCTCTCCCGCGCCTCCGCCGGCAACTGGCTCTCCGGGACCTGATCGACCCCGAACACGCGGACGCCGACCCGCGCCAGACCGCGGGCGAAGAGGGGCAGCTCGAGCGGCCACGCACAGCTCAATAGAAGGACGTTTTTCATCCCAGCTCCACGCGAATCAGATTGACGATCGTTTCCAGGCCGCGGCCGACGACGGCGGTGTCGCGGTCGCGGATGATGATGAATCCTTCCCCCTCGTAGCTGCCACTCGGCGCTTGTCCGATCGCCGGAATCCGCGCTGCCACGACGAGTGAGCCGACCGCGGCCGCCGCCTCTTCCACGCGATGCACGGCCTTGACGCTGCCCTGGCCCTGGCCGCGGAGGAAGGCGATGCCGGCCGACCATTGCGGCGCCGGCGGCTCGAACTGGCCGAGGATCATCAGCCGGACCCAGGCCGCATCGAAGTCGACGTCGTGCGCGTACGACACGAGGTCCATGATCTGCGCCCCCGGCGGCCTTGCCGCCACCTCGGAGATCGCAATCGATCCGTCGCGGCGGCGGAACCACTCCAGGTGGCACAGCCCCGTCATCATCCCCAGGACCTCGAGCGCGCGGGCGGCGGCGGTGCGGATGTCGTCGTAGCGCGGCGCGTCCGTCTCGCGCGGCAGATGAATACACCACTGAATCCAGCCGTTCCGCAGCACCTCCAGCGGCGTCGGGCGGTAATGCGTCAGCGAGTGCCAGACCAGCCTCCCGTCGACCATCACGCCTTCGAACGAATGCTCTTCGCCGACGATGTGCTCCTCGACGAGCAGCGGCGGCGGCGCGAGGCGCAGCGCCTCGGCCAGTTGCTCGGCCGTGTCGACCCGGAACGTCGACTTCGCGCCCGCCCCTTCGAGCGGCTTGATCACCACCGGATAGCCGTTCGCTTCCACGAACCGCCACGCGTCCTCCGCGTCCGTGACGCGCACGTGCCGCGCGCACGGCAGCCCCGCGGCGTCGAACAGCTCCTTCATGCGCGCCTTGTCGCGGAAGTTCCGCGCCGACTCCGCGCTCATCCCCTCGATGCCGAATCGCTCGCGCACGACCGCGATGGGAACCTGGAGCTGCTCGTACGCGGCGAACAGCCGGTCGACGCCGCCGAGCCTCTCCCCCACCGCTTCCACGGCCGCCGCCAACTGCTCGAGATCGAGCACGTCGTCGACCCGCCAATGCTGCGCGACCACGCCGCGCAGCGGCTCCGGAAGCCTCTCGATCGGGTCCTGCGTGACCACCCCCAACCGCACGCCCTCGAGCTTCCCGGCCGCGGCGACGATCCGCGCGGCGTTCTCGGAAAGGATCGGCGCGGTGAAGATCGCGTTCGGCATGAGCCGCCTAGTGTAGCGGTCTCGTGGCGTGTGACGTTCAGGGACGGCAGCCGGCCGATTTCCGGACGGTGTAGACGGTCACACGCGAGCGCGAGCCGTACCCCAGCCGCGTGAAGGGCCGCGGCCCCGGCGAGCTTGCGCCGACGAATACGTCCACATGGGGCCCGCGGAAATGGCCTCGATCGCTGGCGATGAACATCCCGTCGTGGATCGTGCCGTCCGGGAGCTGGGCCCCTTTCAGTTGCGGGATGTACACCTTCGTGCCGAGCTTCACGAAGCGCGGATCGACGGCGATGGTCTTGTACGGAATGAGGCGGCAGCCATTGCTGCCCAGACCGTACTTCGACTTCGTCACGCGGAAGCGGCTCTCGCCGCCGATTCGCTTGACGAAGACGACCGTCCGCCCGTCGCGCAGCCATCCGGAGCCCTGCCGCACGAGCTCGAGCTTGAACTTTCTTGTCGTATGCGCGAGCACGCGCCCGGCCGGGTCGCGCAGGACTGCCGCCGTCTTGCCGCGATACTGCGGCGCCGTCTCGTCGGCGACCCAGTAGAAGGTCAGCCGCGCCCGGCCGGCCTTCTCGTACGCGGGCACGTGCGCACAGAAGACGAGACTGAGCACGCCCACCGCGATCGCAGTCCGCATGGCCATTCATTGTAGGAGGGGCCGCATGTGACGCACGACACAGGAGGCGTCGCCGGACGTGCTACGCGCCACAGCGCGAGCGCGCGCTCCGGGGAGCGACAGGCGTCCGCCTGTCGCTCCCACTCGGTTCCTACGGGAACGAGATGCGGTTGAACCGCGGGTTCGTCAGCGTATTGGCGCGCGTGAGCGTCACCTCGATGTAGTACGAGCGCTGCGCGAAGTTCCAGGTAAACGGGCCGAAGATGTGGCCGATGCAGATGTTGGCCTCGGGCGTGTTCGGATTCGTGAACGTCGTGACGACGGTCTCGTTGACGCCGCACTGATCGACTTCCTTGAGCCGCACCGTGACGCCCGCGCCGGCGTAGCCGAGCCAGAACGAGCCCCAGCCGGGGTTCGAAACGTCGCTGACGACCGGGTAGCGCGCCACGATCGTGCCGACCGCGCCGGCCTTGAACTGCAGCGACGGTCCGCTAAACTCGTAGAGAGCGAGCGATGCCTCGTCGATGACGCCGGTCGAGCCGGCGGCGTTCCAGATCTGCGCGGACAAGGGAAGTGCGAGGAGCAGTACGGCGAGGATGAGCAGTTTCTTCATGGTCGTCTCCTTCATTCCTGCATGACGGATGGTGTAGTGGAAGGAAGGTACGGTCGCGGGGAGGGCGGCGATAGAGACATTCCGTGATCCGCGCTTCATCGCCGCGAGACGGAATGCACCTCCGTTTCAAGCGTGACAGACACCAGCTCCCGTGCCCAGCGCGTCAGCCGCGGGGACCGTCGTCGCGATCTGCCTCGTCGAGTGTTTCGTCTTCCCGTTTCACTTCGGCCATCGCTTCCGGCTCGAGCTCTTCCGCGCGGCCGTTGAGATGAACGAACAGCCCCCATGCCGCGAGAATCGCGGCGGCGGCGAAGGCGACCATCGCCGACTGCGTGAGATTCGCGGGAGCTTCATGCGCGAACCCGAACGCGGAGACCAGCGCCTCGATCCCGAGGGCAACCACGACCACGACCAGAAAGCGGGAGAGAAAGCGGCGCACGCGGGTGGGGGCGGAAATCTGCGCGACGCGCCGGATTTCTTCCTCGAACACCGTCTGGCTCAATTCCAGGGCCACGACTGCAATGGTGAGCAGCCCGATGCTCTCGAGGACTCGCCTGATCCGCTGCGCGGTCTCGATCGCGTGTCGCGGGTCTGCACCCATCCACAGCTCTCTTGCGGAAAAGACGATGAGGACCAGAGCCGCAAGAAGAAAGAGAACGGCCACTGCTCCATACAGGATGTCGTAGATGCGTTTCATCGCGTATCGCCTCTCCTCCGGCGCGCCCGGTGAGCCATTCTCTCTTGATTCGTCACATGAGCCGCATGTCGCGCGCGTAGACGATCAGCTTCGTCCGGCTGTCGATGCCGAGCTTCTCGAAGATCGTCCGCAGGTGCGCCTTCACGGTCCCCTCGGTAATGGACAGCAGGCCGGCGATCTCTTTGTTGCGCAGGCCGCGGGCCACCATGCGCACCACTTCGATCTCACGCGCGGTCAGGACGGCCGCTGCTTTCGCGGCGCCGGACTGGCGGCGCAGGATCCCGTCGATCGTGCGGCTTCCGATGGCGTGATCGATCCATTGATGGCCGATGGCGACGCGGCGGATGCAGTCGAGGATCTGCCGCGGCGCGCTTTCTTTCAACACGACCCCGGCCACGCCGAGCTTCAAGGCCTCGAGGACCTGCTCGTGCTCGATGCGCGCCGTCAGCAGGACCAGGCGCACGGAGGAGCGCATCTCGCGGAGCTCGCGCAGCAGGTCCATGCCGCTGCGCCCCGGCATGACGAGATCGGCGATGACGACGTGCGGGCGCTCGCGGGCGATGGCCGCAAGCGCTTCGTTGCCGTTCGTGCAGCGCGCCACGACGGTGATGTCCGGCTCCAGCGACAGGAGATGATCGAGGCCGCCCAGGACGAGGGGGTGATCGTCGGCGATCAGGACGCGGATGGGCGTGTCATCGGTGACGGAGCTCATCCTGCCCCCGGCAGCCGCATTTCGACGCGCGCCCCGCGCGGCGAGCTCTCGATCGCGAGCTCTCCGTCCAGTGCCCTCACGCGCTCCTCGAGGCTCCAGGGAGCGTGGCCGCCGGCCACGAGCTGCGCCAGTTCGTAACGGCCGTGGAACGGAAAGCCATGCCCGTCATCTTCGATTTCCACGCGAATGTCCTTTCCCTCGACGGCGACGGCGCCGCGGATGCGCGTGGCACCGGAGTGCCGGGCGGCGTTCGTGAGCGCTTCCGCGACCAGCGCCAGCACATCGTCGGCCAGGCGGACCTCCACCGCGTCGACGCCGGGCGAGACCTCGAGATCGATGGGCACATCCCACTGCAGCTCGATCGCCTCCGCGGCGCGAATGAGGCGCGCATGCAGCGACTCGCGCCGCTGCTGGAGCTCGGGCCGCAGGCCGTCGACGAAGTCGCGAAGCGAGCGCTGCGCCTCGAGCAACTGCTCGGCGACGAGGTCGAGCCGCTGCTCGGTCGCGCGCGGATCGCTGGCCGCGGAGCGGCGGGCGCCGAGCACGTGCAGCGCCAGACCGCCGAGGGACTGGAGCAGGCCGTCGTGCAGATCGCGGGAGAGCCGCACACGCTCTGCATTCGTGGCCGCTTCGCGAGTGAGCCGCTCCAGATCGGCGTTCGTCTGCTGCTCGTGATCGGCGCGCCGGATCATGACCGACGCGATCATCACCAGCACGCCGAGGCGGATGATCACCACCCGCGGATCCGTGACGCGGGGCTCCGTGGCGATCGCCACGATCGCCAGGTACGCCGCCAGCGTGCCGCACCCTGCCCACAACATCCCGCGGCGCCCGAACAGGATGCTCGCGCTGAACGGCGTGATCAGGAGGCACGGAAAGAACGGACTCGTGCCGCCGCCGGTCATGGCGATGACCGCGGCGATGACCAGCAGGTCGAGCAGCAGCAGCAGGGACGGCCGGAAGAGACGGCCGGAACGGCAGGTCGTCCAGAGCAGCACCGCCGAGACCGCGAACCACGGCAGCAGCAGCCACAGAGGAGCGGCGCTGTGGTAGTCCCGCGCCGTGACCACGGCCGCGAGCACGCCGAACCCGTGCGTGAGCAGGCGCGTCATCGCCACCAGGCGCTCCGCGCGAGCCTGCGAGACGTACCGCGCCAGTCCCTGTGAGTCAGTCATCGCTCTGTGGCTCTATGTCTTTCGACAGAACAAGTCTAGGCCGTCGAGGGATGGTTTGCGCCGCGCTCCGGACCGATTCTCGTTTCATCGAATCGAGAAGGAGAAGAGAACATGCGCAGCTTATTTTTCGGCCTGGGTGTCAACTATCAAAACGCAACCGACCCGGCAGTAGCGTTGTCCAAGTCCGGCGTCATCTATGAAGTCCACGCCGACGGGGACGACCTCTCGTACCGCCTCGGCCATCCGCGGGAAATGACGGTCGACTGGGACGCGCCTGTCCCCTACGACACGGGCGAGACGCCGTCGATCGCCGTGAGCGCCAACGCCGTCGTGGAGATCCACAAGTCCCAGAACAACGACGACCTGTGGTTCAACGTCGGCATCCCGGGGACGAAGATCGCCTGGAAAGCCAAAGGGAAGCACGACACCGGGCGCCGTCCCCGCATCTCCGTCAACGACGCCGGCGTGGTCGTGGAAGTCCATCAGCATCCGGACAAGGACAAGCTGTACTACAACATCGGCTCGACCAACGGCCTCAGCCTCGACTGGAAAACCGACGGGGAGTACATCTCCGACGGCGCCAGGCCGTCGGTGGCGATCAACGCCAAAGGGCAGGTGGTCCTCGTCTTCGACCGCGGCCCGAGCATCTACATGCGCGTCGGGACGATCGACGGCGACCGCATCCGCTTCGGGGACGAGATCGGCCGGGACAACGGCACGAGCCCCTCGATCGCGCTCACCGATGACGGCGCGACTCTGCTCACCTACGGCCAGTCGAATGCGGAGGGCTGGAGCGGCGCGGTCCTGCTGCAGGTGCCCGGGAACCTGGAGGGCGCGAACGTGACCATGGACGGAGCAGCCTCGGTCTTCGACTATGGCGTCGGCGCCACTTGCGCCATGCAGGGTAATCTGGCCGTCCAGGTGCACTCGTCGGCGACGTTCTCCCAGTGCTATTTCTCGACGTCGCTGGTCATGGATCGCGGGCGCTGGATGTCCAATCGTCTCGACGAGCTCGGCGAGCTGCCGCTGCGGAAGCTCACGCTCCCGGCGTCCCACGACGCGTCGATGTACCAGAACACCGGCACCGCCGCCCTCGGCCAGACGCAGGACCTCCGCATCTACGATCAGCTGTCCATGGGCGTGCGGTGGTTCGATCTCCGCCCGACGTGGAACGGGACGTCCATCGACCTCTATCACGGATGGGTCAGCGGTCCGTCGCTCACGAGCGTGCTGCAGGAGATCCAGTACTGGCTCCTCAAACCGTGCCAGGAGCTGATCGTCCTCAAGTTCTCGCACTTCGACAACTGGAACAGCACGGCGAACGATCAGCTGATGGCTCAGGTCACGGCCTTCCTCGGCTCCTACCTCTACAAGAAGCCGCTGCCGGACGGCCAGACGCTCGGAGAGGTGCCGCTCGCGCAGTACGTGTCCGCCGGCGCGTGTGTGCTGGTGGTGATGGACAAGGACTGGGGCAAGGGTCATTCCGATGCCGGCTTCTGGATCTACCGCGACAGCACCTCGAGCTCCGCGAAAGACGGGCATCTCCGGGTCTACGACGTGTACTACGGCTACCCCGACTACGCCGGCATGAAGGCCGACCAGTTCGACAAGTTCCAGAAGTACACCGGCCTCTGCGCCGACGGCAAGACGCCCTGCGACCTGTTCCTGCTCTCGTGGACCTGTACGCTCATCACCTACGTCTGGAGCGTGGCCCAGGACCCCGACCGCTTCCTCGGCAGCGACATGACCGAGCTGGCCATCCCCAACGGGTACGGCCAGATCGTGAACCTGGTCTACCTCGACTTCGTGGAGTACGCGCGTCCGACGGACGTGGCCATCATGATGGCGGGGCTGTCTCTGGACTGAGCTTCCCTATCGGCGGAAGGCTTCTGGTTCCTTCGTCCCGGAGGAACCAGAAGCGACGGAGTCGCCGTTCCTGGTGGCTCGCTACCGGCGACGGGCCGGGCATGACGTCATGATTCGCCATCCATGGGTCATCTACACTCCCCGGATGCCCGCATCCCCCGACCAGCCGCTCCGCGACGACGTTCACCTCCTCGGCGATCTCCTCGGCCAGACTCTCTGCGCGCAGGAAGGAACGGAGCTCTTCGCGATGGTCGAGCGCGTGCGCGCGCTGGCGAAGAGCGGCCGCGCCGGCAACGCGGACGACTTCGATCGTCTCGCCGAACTGCTCGCCGCGCGGCCGACCTCGGAGACGCTGCCGGTGGCGCGGGCGTTCGCGCACTTTCTGAGCCTCGCCAACGTCGCCGAGCAGCACCACCGCGTCCGCCGCCGCCGCGACTATCAACGCGACCCGGACGCGCCGCCGCAGCCCGGCTCGTTCGACGAGGTCATGGCCCGGCTGCGCGAGCAGGGCGTCGCCGAGGACCGGCTGTTCGCGAGCGTCGCCTCGCTGCAGATCGAGCTCGTGCTCACCGCGCATCCGACGGAAGTCGTCCGCCGTACGCTCCTGCAGAAATACACGCGCATCGGCGAGCTGCTCGCGCGTCGCGATGGTGACCTGACCATCCCGGAGGAGCGCGAGACGGTCGACGAGCTGCGGCGAGAGATCACCTCGGCGTGGGAGACCGATGAAGTGCGTCACACGCGACCCACGCCGCTCGACGAGGTGAAAGGCGGCCTGTTCATCTTCGAGCAGACGCTGTGGGACGCGCTGCCGCGTTCCCTCCGCGCGCTCGACGGCGCGCTGCGCACGCACACCGGCCGCGCGCTGCCGGCAGACGCCGCGCCGATCCGCTTCGGCTCCTGGATCGGCGGCGATCGCGACGGAAACCCGAACGTCACCGCCGCCGTGACCGCCGACGCCTGCCTCCTCGCGCGCTGGGTGGCCGCCGACCTCTATCTTCGCGAGATCGACGCGCTCCGCTCGGAGCTGTCGATGAAGTCCGGCTCCGCCGAGTTGCCGTCCGTCGACGAGCCGTACCGGGCCGTGCTGCGCGACGTGCGCGACCGCCTGCGCCTGACCCGCGACTCGATCGAAGCCTCCCTGTCGGCGAACGCGGCATTCGGCACCCGCGGCGAGCTCCTCGAAACCGGCGACCTGCTCGAACCGCTCCTGCGCTGCCATCGCTCGCTGCATGACACCGGGAACGGCATCATCGCCGACGGCCGCCTGCTCGACATCATCCGCCGCGTCCACGCCTTCGGCCTCACGCTGGTCCGCCTCGACGTGCGCCAGGACTCCGCGCGGCACACCGCGCTCCTCGACGCCATCACCCGCCAGCTCGGCCTCGGCAGCTATGCCGAATGGAGCGAAGAGCAGCGCCAGGAGCTCCTGCTCCGCGAGCTCGCCTCGCGACGCCCGCTGATCCCGCGCGATCTCCAACTCGACGACGACGCGCGCGACGATCTCGAGACCTTCCGCGCCATCGCCGCCATCCCCCGCTCCTCCCTCGGCGCATACGTCATCACCATGGCCGGCAACCCGTCGGACGTCCTCGCCGTCGCGCTGCTGCAGAAAGAGGCCGGCGTCGCCGAGCCGCTGCGCATCGTCCCGCTCTTCGAAACCATCGCCGACCTCCGCCGCGCCGGCGCGACGATGACCGACCTGCTGAGGATCGACACCTACCGCGCCGCCATCAACGGCCGCCAGGAAGTGATGGTCGGCTACTCCGACTCCTCGAAAGACTCCGGCCGCTTCACCGCCGCGTGGGAGCTCTTCCAGGCGCAGGAACAGATCGTCGCCGCCTGCCGCGCCGCCGAGGTCGAGTTGACGCTCTTCCACGGCCGCGGCGGAAGCGTGGGCCGAGGGGGCGGACCGACCTATCTCGCCATCGGGTCGCAGCCCCCCGGCTCCGTCGACGGCCGCCTGCGCGTGACCGTGCAGGGCGAAATGATCCAGGCCGAATTCGGCCTCGTCGGCATCGCATTGCGCACCCTCGAGGTCTACACCACCGCCACCCTCGACGCGACCCTCGCGCCGTCACCCGCGCCGCGTGACGAGTGGCGCACCGCCATGCAGCAGATGGCCGACGCCGCCGCGCGCGGCTACCGCTCGGTGGTCTACGAGACCCCGCGCTTCGTCGACTACTTCCGCGCCGCGACGCCCGAGGCGGAGCTGGGCGAGATCAACATCGGCAGCCGCCCCGCGCGCCGCGGCGGCGGCAAACGCGGCGTCGAGTCGCTGCGCGCGATCCCGTGGCAGTTCGCCTGGACGCAGAACCGGCTGCTGCTGCCGTCGTGGCTCGGCGTCGACGACGCGCTCCTCGCGGGCGATCCGGCCATGCTCGCGACGATGATGAAAGAGTGGCCCTTCTTCCGCTCGACCATGGAGCTGATCGAGATGGTGCTGGCCAAGGCGGAGGCGCGCATCGCCGCCTACTACGACCGCCTCCTCGTCCCCGGCGATCTCCGCGACCTCGGCGAGTCGCTTCGCGAGCGCCTGCAGCGCACCGTCGAGCTGGTGCAGCGCGTGACCGGCCACGAACGTCTGCTCGAGATCAATCACGCCTTACGCCGCTCCATCGACGTGCGCAATCCCTACGTCGACCCGATCAACGTCGTGCAGGCCGAGGTCCTCCGCCGCCTGCGGCACGCACCGGACGACTCGTTGCGCGACGCCTTCATCACCACGGTCAACGGAATCGCGGCCGGCATGAGGAATACGGGGTAGGCAGCCGGAAGGAACCGGCGATGCATCTCTCAGGTCTGCGTCAATACGACCACTTCATCGCCCGCGCCGAACGTCCGCGCAGAATGAGCCGTTCAATCTTTGAAACGATCCCGCAGCCGCCGCATGCTACTGCGAGGTTGCGGAAAGGCGCGGACTACGGCGTAAGCAACACCTGATTCCCGGTGACGATCGGCACGTCGCTCTTCTTCATATCGCGATCGTCGGTTACTAGGAGACACGACTTCGATCGGCAGGTCTCGACGATCAGCAAGTCGTTGAAGTCTGCACCGCCTGCTTCGAACGCCGCCAGAAAAGGTGAGAGACTGATGTTCGCGAATGCCGTACCCGTTGGCTTGGCGACGCTGAGGATACTTCTCAGCGAGAGCGCGATGTCCTGCGCGACTGCCTTGAACCCGCCGCTGTTACGGAACGCTTTGAAATCGCTGCCGCCCGTACGCCGGAACTCGAAGCGAGCCCACGTGTTCGCGAACTCCGACATCACGAGTGCGTCGACAAAGGTCGGAGCCTTGCTCGATCGGAGACGCTTCACGGCGTCGGAGTAAAGCTGCACCCGCGGGTCGCCGGGAGGCGTCGGACCGTAAACGAGAAACCAGACGTTCGTATCGAGGAAGTAGCTCGCGGTCGAGTCGAACGCGTACGAACTGATGTCGTACCGCGGAGGTGTCACTCGTTGAGGGCTCCTGATACGGCAGCTCGGTACTGCTCTGGATTGCGAAAGAACTCCTTCGCCCGTTCGACGACGCGTTTCAGGAGAAGCAGATGATCGCCCTCCGCATCGGTCACCCGAAGATGCTTTCGGATCACGTCCTCGTCGAACTCGCCGTAAAGCTGGCCGATCGCTGCGTTGAGAAACGCCGATGTCACGTCCTCGATGCCAGAGAACGAGACAACCACGTCATCCTCACGCCGCAGAGCTGTGGCGATCAGATCGTGGACCGCACTGCCGTCCGCGGAGGAAACGGAATGAGGGCTTCCAAGCGCGGCAAGCAAGCTGATGGATACGCTCATTTGATGGATCAGAAGATCGCCGCCGGGTCGACCTCGCCAGCAAGCTGGTACATCTTACTATCGGCCGTGTTGATTTCGATGTCCACGACGGTGCCGGGGAATGGCGCCGCGAGCTTAGCCTTCCCTACGTTCGTCGCCCGGACCCACCAGTAACCACTCTCGGACGCCACTCGGATGGCTCCTCCGTTCTGTGCGATGAAGTCGCGGATGATCTTCAGCCCCAGCCCACCGGGTACTCGATCCGCGACACGCCGGGTCGTGTTCTGACCGGTCATCGCCCAGTCGATCGCCTCCGGAGCGGCCAACGCTTGCCCGAGATAGCCGCGCACGCTCGCCGGAATTCCGATCCCTCGGTCAGCCAGGCAGAAATGGAGCCGCTGTTTGGTGGGGAAGAACTGCCCGCACGCAAAGATGCCGAGTTGCGTTTTCGAGTGGGTCACAGCGTTCTCGAACAATTCGAAGATGCTTCGCCGGAACTCGCGCTGGAGGCCGACCGTCATGACGGGCAACCCCTTGCCGCGGAAGTTCTGCTCGACGTACGACTTGAAGTCGGCGCTACCCGTCACATCGAACTGTTGGAGGTGAATCGTGGTTCGATGCGTGTCATCGAGTGCGCCACCGAGGAAACCGTTCTTCCGCAAAATCGTCTCGATCGTCGGCCGCAGTTGTTGAAGAATGATGCGGCGTCCAGGCGCGACGATCGCGGCAGCGAGTGGCGCGCACATGTTCGCGTCCAGCCACGCGAGACGGCTGCAGTCGACGAGTACGTCACCGGCAGATTCTCGCTCGATCGCCGCGTGAATACGGGCGAGATCGTCGAACCCGTCCTGGTCCGTGTTAATCCGATAGGCGTTGATTCTCATCTTCCTGTGCTCCGGTGAGCCGTACACCGTTGCAACCGACGCCACCGCGCGTAACGTCCTCAGAAGTGTCGCACGATCCGCGATGACGAGCTTCACGGCTTCGCGAACGGCCTCTGCCCACCGACCTTAGACACGTTCAGGCGCGCCGTCGCCGGACGGTGCATCGCCGCGCGACAGACCTGTGCGTGTGTCGCTAACTCCGCAGGTACTGCTCCGTACAGCCGCGTAATCGAAGGGCTGACCCCACCTAAATTCTCTGGTTAACGGCAGTCGGCAAACTTGCCCCACCGGTAGGCGAGCTTGCCCAACTGGTGGGCAACACTGGTGAGCCCGGTCGGCAAACTCGCACCGCGGGTCGGCAACACTGGTCACGGCGGCGGGCAAGGTCGCCCAGCCGGTGGGTAACACTGGTCAAGCCGGCTGGCAAACTCGCCCAGCCGGTGGGCATCACTGGTCAAGCCGGCCGGCAACTCGCCCAGCCGGTGGGCAACACTGGTCACGGCGGTGGGCAAGTTCGCCCAACCGGTGGGCAACACTGGTAACCCCGGCTGGCAAACTCGCCCAATCGGTGGGCAAGCTTACCCACCGGCTGGCATGGACGGACCCTCCCCGCGCTTTTCGCGGGGCGAGGCGAGGATGGCCGAAGGCCGGTGAGAGACGCTCTCGCCTAAAGTGAACGCCATTGGGGGTCACCCGCCCACGTACGCCGCCAGGTGCTTGCCCGTGAGGGTGGATCGGGCGGCCACGAGAGCCGCCGGAGTGCCTTCGAAGACGATGCGGCCGCCGTCGTGGCCGGCGCCGGGGCCTAGGTCGATGATCCAGTCGGCGTGGGCCATGACGGCCTGGTGGTGCTCGATGACGATGACGGATTTGCCGGAGTCGACGAGGCGGTCGAGGAGGCCGAGGAGCTGCTCGACGTCGGCGAGGTGGAGGCCGGTGGTGGGCTCGTCGAGGATGTAGACGCCGCCTTTTTCGCCCATGTGGGTGGCGAGCTTGAGGCGCTGGCGCTCGCCGCCGGAGAGGGTGGTGAGCGGCTGGCCGAGAGTGAGGTAGCCGAGGCCGACGCCGGCGAGGCGGGTGAGGATGGTGTGGGCGGCCGGGGTCTTCGCGGGGCCGGTCCCGAAGAAGCCGGTGGCCTCGGTCACGGACATGGCGAGCACTTCGCTGATGTCCCTGCCGCCGAGCCGGTAGTTGAGCACCTCCGCCTGGAAGCGCTTGCCGCCGCACTCCTCGCAGACCGTGGCGACGCCGGCCATCATGGCCAGGTCGGTGTAGATCACGCCCGCGCCGTTGCAGGCCGGGCAGGCGCCCTCGGAGTTGGGGCTGAAGAGCGCGGGCTTCACGCCGTTGGCCTTGGCGAAGGCGGTGCGGATGGGGTCGAGCAGTCCGGTGTACGTCGCCGGGTTGCTGCGCCGGGAGCCGTGGATGGGCGTCTGGTCGACGGACACCACGCCCGCGCCGGCGGGCAGCGACCCGTGCACGAGGGAGCTCTTGCCGGAGCCGGCCACGCCGGTGACGACGACCAGCACCCCGAGGGGGATGTCGACGTCGACGTCCTTGAGGTTGTGCGTCGCCGCGCCGCGGATCTCGAGCGTGCCGGTGGGCGTGCGCAATGTGGACTTGAGGGAGGCCCGGTCGTCGAGGTGGCGGCCGGTGAGGGTGTCGCTGGTCCGCAGGCCGTCGACGGGGCCCTCGTAGCAAACGGTGCCGCCGGCGGTCCCGGCGCCGGGGCCGAGGTCGACGACGTGGTCGGCGATGGCGATGGTCTCCGGCTCGTGCTCGACGACGAGCACGGTGTTGCCCTTGTCGCGCAGCCGCAGCAGCAGGTCGTTCATCCGCTGGACGTCGTGGGGATGCAGGCCGGCCGTGGGCTCGTCGAAGACGTAGGTGACGTCGGTGAGCGAGGAGCCGAGGTGGCGGATCATTTTGGTGCGCTGCGCCTCGCCGCCGGAGAGCGTGCCCGCCGGGCGGTCGAGGGAGAGGTAGCCCAGGCCGATCTCGACGAAGGAGTCGAGGGTGTGCAGCAGCTTGGCGAGCAGCGGCGCGACCGAGGGCTCGTCGAGGGCGCGGACCCACTCGGCGAGATCGCTGATCTGCATCGCGCAGGCGTCGGCGATGTTCTTCCCGCCGATCTTCGACGACCGGGCCTCCTTGCTCAGCCGCGTGCCGTCGCACTCGGGGCAGGTCGAGAACGTCACCGCCCGCTCCACGAAGGCGCGGATGTGCGGCTGCAGCGCGTCGACGTCCTTGGCCAGGAACGATTTCTGGATCTTCGGGATCAGCCCCTCGTACGTCAGGTTGATCCCGTCGACCTTGATCTTGGTCGGCTCTTTGTAGAGCAGGTCGTGCAGCTCCTTCTTGTTGTACTTGCGGATCGGCTTGTCCGGGTCGAAGAAGCCGCAGCCGCGGAAGATGCGGCCGTACCAGCCCTCCATGCTGTAGCCGGGGATGGTGAGCGCGCCTTCGTTGAGGGACCGGCTGTCGTCGTAGAGCGCGGTGAGGTCGAAGTCGGTGACGGAGCCCATGCCCTCGCAGCGCGGGCACATGCCGCCGAGGCGGGTGAAGGTCGCCTTCTCGGTCTTCGACCTGCCGGGGCCGCGCTCGATGGTGATGGCGCCGGTGGCCTTCACGGAGGGGACGTTGAAGGAGAAGGCGTTGGGCGGACCGATGTGGGGCTGGCCCAGCCGGCTGAAGACGATGCGCAGCATGGCGTTGGCGTCGGTGGCGGTGCCGACGGTGGAGCGGGCGTTGGCGCCCATGCGCTCCTGGTCGACGATGATCGCGGTCGTCAACCCGTCGAGGACGTCGACCTCGGGCCGCGCCAGCGTGGGCATGAAGCCCTGCACGAAGGCGCTGTAGGTCTCGTTGATCAGCCGCTGCGACTCCGCGGCGATGGTGTCGAACACCAGCGAGCTCTTGCCCGAGCCGGAGACGCCGGTGAACACGGTCAGCCGGCGCTTCGGGATCTCGACGCTGACGTCCCTGAGGTTGTTCTCGCGCGCGCCGTGCACGCGGATCCGGTCGTGGCGGTCGGCGACGTGCAGCGCGGGCGTCGGGGTGGTCTTGGGCGTGGTCTTACTCATGGGGGCTCCAGTTCCTTGGGAGTTCCTCGGGTTCCTCGGTTCCTCGGAGTTCCTCGGGGGGGATGAGAGCTCCGAGGAGCCCCGAGGAACTCCGAGGAACCCGAGGAACTCCGAGGAACCCGAGGAACCGAGGAACTGCTCGCACGCTTCAGCGCAATTCCTGGATGCGGATCATGTTGCCCGCGGGATCGCGGAAGGCGCAGTCGCGGACGCCGTAGGGCTGGTCGGTGGGCTCCTGGACGACCTCGGCGCCGCTGGCTTCCAGCTTGGCGAAGGTGGCGTCGAGGTCGGCGGTGGCGAGGTTGACGCCGAAGTAGCTGCCCTTGGCCATCAGCTCGTGAATGGTGCGGCGCTCGTCGTCGGTGATGCCGGGGGCGGCGGCCGGCGGGTGCAGGACGATGGAGGTGTCGCGCTGGCCGGCGGGGCCGACGGTGATCCAGCGCATGCCCTGGTAGCCGACGTCGTTGCGGACCTCGAAGCCGAGGGTGTCGCGGTAGAAGGCCAGGGAGGCGTCGGGGTCGCTGTGCGGCAGGAAGCTCGAGTGAATGGTGATGTTCATGCCGGTCATTCTAGGTTCGGCTCCGGGACCGGCGCTTCTCGATTCCTGACCGGTCTAGTCACCTGTTTCGCCACGCAGGACGGCATCCCCTCCGTCGCGCGCGCCGCCTCGCGGCGGTAGACGCTGGGCGGCACCCCGACCAGCTCGGTGAAGCGGGTGCTGAAGGTGCCGAGCGACGAGCAGCCGACCTCGAAGCAGACCTCGGTGACGCTGAGGTCCCCGCGGCGCAGCAGGGCCATGGCGCGCTCGATGCGCCGGGTCATGAGGTAGCTGTACGGCGACTCGCCGTAGGCAAGCTTGAACTGGCGGCTGAGGTGCCCGGCCGACATGTTCACGCCGCGGGCGAGCGCCTCGACGTCCAGCGGCTGCGCGTACTCGCGGTCGATCCGGTCGCGAACGCGGCGCAGCCGGGCGAGGTCGCTGAGGTGCTGCGCTTCGGTGGCGGTGGTGGTCACGCGCGGGATGATGTCACACGATGCTGCTGTCATCCTGAGCCGGCGTAGCGCGGCGAAGGACCCCCTGCGGTTCGCGACGACCGCGCATCTATCAGGGGGGTCCTTCGCCGTCTACGCGGCTCAGGATGACAGAGCGATTCGCGCACTTTGGAGTGCCCGACACGCTCATCTGTCGAGCAGCGGAGGGCCGCCTTTAAGAGCGCGACCGGACCTGTGCAGGTACTGGATCTCGACATTCCAGCCGCCGCGTACCGCGCGCCGCGCGTTAAAAAGCATTCGATTCGGAAACAACGACTCCGAATCGACGATGAGTGGTGGCCGGCCTTCTCCTCGGAACGACTCCGGCGCGATGGCCTGGAGCGCTTCGGCCGATCCACTCGAGAATACGGAATGATGTGTGGCGAGGCGAAGCACTCCCTTTGCCCAACGCTTGTGACGGACGATGAACCGAGTGAGCAAGCGCAGGTCGCGGAGGATCGCCCTTTTGTTTTGCGCCATTCCAAAGAACCTTCGAAGCGCTGAGACCTCCAAGAAGTGAGCATCGTCGAGCATCTCGTCTACGCGCTCATGGAATGCCGCATCATTGGAAGCGGAAGCGGCAAAGCCGGGCATGTTCACGTTGTTCGTATAGCCGGCACGCAACGCAGCCAATACCGCAAGACGTGCAGCGGCTTCTGCCGAGAACTTCGCATTTTCCAGGGAAGAAATCATCCCGTGTGAAACGTCGACGCCGAGGTCGACCTCGGCTTGCTCGCGCGAAGCGAGGATCAACAGGTAGGTCTGCCACGCGAGCTGATGCAGCGCGGTCCATGTCGCTTCGATTGTGAGGGCCTGGTCGAAGTCCGACTTTGGCGTGATCAGTCCTACGGAATCCATGACGGATTCATACATCGGCTCGAAGTATCGATCCACCGCGCTCCACAGCCCGCCGGTTCTATCGACGATCCGCAGTCGCTTGCGAAACGACGGAGCCGCCAACTCACGCAATCGGCGAGCGTGTGCCCAGGCGTCGCTTGCTGTCGCGGGAATGATCACCTTGGTCGCGCCGCGCTCGACAAAGGTCGACAGCGAAGCGTTCAAGGCCGATCCGGCAATCGCCTGACTTTCTGCCCTGACAGGTTCGCCTTCCAGAAACGCTGACGACAACCCACTCGCTCGAAAGAAGTCCTCGCCTGTCCAGCGGAGAGGGACAGATAAACGCGGCTCCATGACGACGATATTTGCGAGCATGCCCTCATTGTCTCGCACGGCGTCCACGTACGCGCCACGGTACGCCACGGCGAGACGGGCTGCTGCGCCTGTCGAATCGCCAGGTTTTTGGCCGTGCCGGGTAGGGAAATGGCCGCGCCGGGCCTCTCATGCTGTAGAGGGTCTCATGAGCCGTATCGTCGGGTTCGGCGCGGAGAGGATCGAGCTGCCGTTTCATGCCGGTCGCGAGGCTGTCGACGAGCGCCGGCGCGTGATGCTCGCGCGCTGTTTGAACCTTCAGACCACGGTGGCTTTCCTCGGCAGCGGATGCTCGGCGCCGCTCGGCTACCCGCGCTGGCTCGACTTCACCCGTGGCGTGGTGGCCACCACCGCCACCGCTCTTGGCGAGTGCTCCGACTTTGTCCATCAGGAGCTCCGGTCGCGGCTGGAGAGGATCGCCGCCCGTCTTGCGCGAGCTCCCGCGCCGTCGACGCCGGACATGCTCTTCCATCTGGGGCTGTGCCAGCGCATCGGGAACGATCTGGCCCGGGAGCACGGCGCGCCGAATCCGTACGATGACTATCTCCGCGTGACGTTCGGGCGCCCTGACACCGTGGAGCGTCCGGTCGACCCGGAGAACAACCCTCACCACGCGCTACTCGAGCTGCCGATCAAGCGGTTCGTCACCACGAACTACGACGTCGAGCTCGAGCTTGCGCTGAGCACCCGCCACGCGGGGCTCCGGCCCCGCTCCTTCACGCAACGCTCCGAGCACTACGACGAGCTGGCCGCCTTCGCGCTCGCGCACATCCCCGGCACGGAAAACATGGTGTTCCACTGTCACGGCCGTTATGACGACCTGCCGACGATCGTGGCCACGGAAGCCGACTACCAGCGGTGGTACGTCGACGAGAGCGATCCCGCGGCCGAGACCTTCCGCCAGAGCCTGCGCCTCCTCTTCGGGTCGAACCCGATTTTTTTCATTGGCTTCGGCATGGAGGACTACGACCTGCTCGCTCCCCTGCGGCTGTTGAATACGGATCGCACCCAGCAGCGCACGCGCGCGCGCCAGTTGTTCGCCCTCATGCCGGAGGCCGAGGGCGACGACGAGGCGCGGGATCGGAGCGACCAGCTTTACGAGCGGTACGGGGTGCACGTGATTCCATACCGCAAGCCGGACGGCGGCGCGTCCGAGTGGGGGCGCGCGCTCTGCCGGGCGCTGAAGCAGATTCGCAACGAGTGGTGCGATGCCCGCGACGAGTTCCTCGCCAAACCCGTCATCCGTAAAGTGAGCGTCCCGGCACGGCCGCGGGAGCCTTATCTCCACTACGCGCTGGACCGCGGCGACGCGGCCGACATCGCGCCCGAACGGACGAAGGAGGATCTGCGGGAGCTGCAGAAGCTGATCGCCGAGCCGGGCATCGTCGTGGTGTACGGCTCGGGCGGCAGCGGCAAGAGCTGGCGCGTCCTCGAGCTGCTCGATCGCGTGCAGCAGAACCGCGGATCGTTCCAGTTCCACGGCGTGTTTTTCTGGTCCTCCTATTACGCCGACGATTGGCTCACGGGACTGGACCGGGTTCTGACTTACCTCGACAGCCCCATCCGCCCGCGCTCGACGCGTCTGCAGCGTTTCGAGGACTCGCTCAAAGAGCGGCACCTGATCGTCTTCGACGGGTTCGAGCGGCTGCTGCGCGAGAAAGGAGCGGTCGAGGCGGGGACTCCCTACAGCCGCGCCGTGGAGCGCATCCTCGAGATGGCCCGAGACGGCGAGTCAACGGTGGTGCTGACGACGCGGCTGCAGCCGGACGTCCTGGAAGAGGGCAAGCGCGTACGTCTCTTTCCGATGCGGCGCCTCACCACCGAGGATCTCGAGAAGGGGCAACCGTTCGCGTCTCTGCAGCGCCAGGGACTGACGGTCGACGACGTCAGTGCGCTCTGCTCCCTCTGCGAAGGCCACAGTTATGCGCTCGCCCTGGCGGCGGCACACATCGGCGCCGCCGGTCCGGCTCACGTGGTCGACCGGATGACGCGGTTGCGGCGGGAGCTCTCGCTGGTCTCGCCGGCGCGGCGCATCGCGCAGGTCATCAGGATGGCGATCGAAGACGTCCGCGCCCGCACGAGTCCGAAAACCACGGAGCTCCTGGAGCGCCTGTCCATCTTCATGAGTCCCGCCACCGATGCCACGATCGAGATCTGTTGGGGCGACGAGCCGCACCTCGACGATGCCCTCGACGCGCTCCGCACGGCGCGCTTGATCTTCCCGGTGCAGGCGCATCCCGCCGGGGGCACGGAGCCCGGCTACACGGTCCATCCCACCGTGCGCACGTACATGTTCCACCAGGATCGCTGGGAGGAATCGGATTCGCTGCCGAACTTCACGCTGGCCGGCTTCACCTCCGGCAACGCACCCGTCCATCCCGGGAAGGGGAAACCTCTCCGGATCTTCAAGAGCGTTTTCGAGCTCCTCTGCCACGCCGCCGAGCGCGCCATGGACGAGGGACAGACCGACAAAGCGCGCGAGCTCTGTCGCAGCGCGTTCGGAGTGCTCCGCTCGCGCACCGAAGCCAATTCCGCGGCGCGATGGACGAACTACGACGACTACATCGATCGTGGCGTCAAGCTCTCCAACCTCCTCAAGCGCGTCTCACCCCCGATGTGGGACTACCTCGAGCGTCTCCACGCGCAGACCAAGGAATTGCCCGAGGGACCTCTGCACGCCGACGAACTGGCGTGGTTGTGGAACGACATCGGGCTGGCCTTCTACGCCCAGGGCGCCATGGCCGACGCGTACGCGGTGTGGGAGCTCGGCTACGAGATCACGAAGGTCACCGACAGCGAAGAAGGCGGCCAGTACACCGTCCAGTCGCAGCTCGAGATGATGGGGGTGTTCCTGGAGATGGGCCGGCTGGGCACGGCCGCGGAGTACCTGACGCAGGCGGAGAAAGCGAACGAGAAATACGGCGACCGCGACTATCGCGCCCGGTTGATGGGCTACCGCGGGCTGCTCGCCCATCTGCGGAACAACTTCGACGAGGCCGAGACCCTGTACGCCGAGGCGCTGGAGCTGTTGCGGCGATCGGGAAAGCGGAACCTGCGCGCGATGAGCATCTTCACGCAGCACTGGGCCGACCTCAAGCTCGCGAAGAAAGAGCTCGAGGAGGCCCGGGACCTCATCCGCAGCAGCACGTCCATGGCGAATGAAGGCGGTCATGTGGACCTGGTGGCGTACGCGCGGAACTCGCACGCCCACCTTCTGCGCGCGCAGCGCCAGTACGTGGAGGCGCAGGCGGAGTACCGGTCGATTCTGGAGGAGGCGCGAAGGATCGGCCTCCGGCGGCTGGAGGCGGACGTACTGTCCGAGATGGCGCGCCTGGCGCTGGAGCTGGGCGACTGGAACACGGCGCGCACCCGGGCCATCAACGCGCTGATGGTCGCCAATGGACTCGGCCTCGGCCTCCGCCGCACCCATGGTCTCGTCGTTCTCGGCCTGGCCATGATCCAGGCCCGCAACCCGAAGCTGGGAGCCGCGTATCTGCGGCATGCGTGGAGCCTCGCGCGCACGCAGGGGTATCAGCTCCGGGCGGACGAGGCGGCGCGCAGGCTTCGCGAGATCGGTGAAGAACTCCCGGCCTGATGCCGGAAAGACGGAGGAGCTCATGTCTTCAACGCCCCATTCTCAAATCTGGCTCGAAGTCCAGAACGTCCGCCTGCTCCTGCCTGGCAACACGATCGAGGTGCAGCTTCGCGGCGACAAGGACCACGCCTGGTTGCCCACGAAGGCAGCGGTCTCATCGTTCGCCACGGTCTTCGAGGCGATGGACAAGAAGCGCCCCGTCCACGCCTGCCTGACCGCCGGGAACGGTGGTCTCGAAGTGGGCGAAGTGGCGATCCTCTTCGCCGAACCGCAGCGCTGACCTGGACCCGGCTCAGGATGACAGCGCGATAAGGCGTGCGAATACGAAAGCGGAGGCGGTTGGTTGCCTCCGCACTCCATACCCCTTCCCTACTCTTCGAGGAGCTGGTCGATCGCCCGCGCCACGTCCTCGGGGACGGTGCCGTCGGTGGCGTCGTAGTAGCCGCGGATCATGCCTTGTTTGTCGGCTACGGCGAATTTGGAGCTGTGGAGGAGGGGCTCGCCGCCGGGCATGGGGTCGCCGGCGGTGAGTTTGAAGCCTTTCACGGAGAGGGCGACGATGGCGTCGCGGTCGCCGGTGAGGAAGGTCCAGCGGGGGTCGTTGCGGACGCGCTTTGCGTACTGGGAGAGGACGGCCGGTGTGTCGCGCGCGGGGTCGACGGTGATGGAGACGAAGCGCACGGGCGCGTCTTTGTCGACCTTCGGGGTGAGGGCCCGCATGTTGTTGGTCATGATCGGGCAGGTGCCGGTGCAGTTGGTGAAGATGAAGTCGTAGACGACGACGTTGCCTTTCAGCGCGTCGAGGCTCACGGACTGGCCGCGCTCGTCGACGAGCGTCGTCGCGGGCACCGGGAACAACTTCGGGAGATCGAGCTCGGGCTGGCAGGCGGCGGCGAGGAGAAGAAGAAACGCCAGGCGACTAACGCGCATCGACGACCAGGAGCAGCATCACGGTGAGGAGGTAGAGGTTCGAGAGCATGAAGAGGCTGCGGGCGTTGCGGGTGCCGCGGTCGCGGGCGAAGCGGATGGAGGCGGCGAGGATGGCAGCGCCGCAGAGGGTGGCGCCGACGAGATAGACCGGACCGGTCAGGCCGAGGAGCGACGGGAGGACGCTGACGCCGAGGAGAGCGAGGGAGTAGCCGATGGCCTCGCGGGCGACGGCGGCGCCGTGCTCGTCGAGCGTGGAAAGCATGACGAAGCCGCCGCGCGCGTAGTCCTCGCGATAGAGCCAGCTGATGGCCATGAAGTGCGGGAGCTGCCAGAGGAAGAGGATGCCGAAGATGATCCAGCCCCCGATGGCCAGCTCGTTCGTGGCCGCGGTCCAGCCCATGAGCGGCGGCACGGCTCCGGGGATCGCGCCGATGACGGTGCAGATCGTGGAGACGCGCTTGAGCGGCGTGTAGACGAAGATGTAGCTCGTCAGGGTGAAGGCGCCGAGGAAGGCGGTGAGCCAGTTGACGGCGAAGCCAAGGTAGAGCGTGCCGATGACGGAGATGGCCCAGGAGAAGACCAGCGCCGCGCGCGGCGAGATGCGGCCGGCCGGGAGCGGGCGGGTGCGGGTGCGGTGCATCTTCGCGTCGTGGACGCGCTCGACGTACTGATTGAGGGCGTTGGTGCCCGCGGCCACGAGGGCCGTGCCGATCAGGGCATGCAGGAACAGCAGCGGGTCGACTTTGTCCGCGGCGAAGAGGAAGCCCGCCGCGGTGGTGATGACCACCATGAAGACGATGCGCGACTTCGAGAGCTCGAGATAGTCCGAGACCACCCGGCGGCGCGGCGCTTCGATGGCGATGGAGGTCAAGCCGTCACCTCGATGAGTGCCGCATTGCGTCGCTCGCGCGCCTTGCGCCACGCCAGCGTCCGCGCGGACAGCGTCAGGATCAGCGAAAGGGCCAGCACCGACGCGCCCAGCATCACGTGCATGGAGGTGATGTGCGGCTGCTTGCCGCTCCAGATCACGTAGCCGCCGAGGAGGATCTGGCCGGAGACGACGAGCAGGAGGAGCTGGCCGAGGCCGCGCAGCGGGTGGTTGCGCTCGTAGCGCAGCAGGCGCACGGCCATGGCGATGACGGCGGCCGCGACGACGAATCCGCCCACGCGGTGGACGTACGCCGACACGATCTCCTTCGTGGCGAAGTCCGGGACCACCCGGCCGAACGACAGCGGGAAGTCGGGAATGGCCAGGCCGGCGCCGAGATGGCGCATCACCGCGCCGGCGAAGATCTGGAGGAAGACGAGCGCGGTCAGGCCCCAGGCCATGCGCACCGGCGCGTCGCCTCTCTCCATCGTCGAGAGGGATGCGTACCAGCGCGACGTGAAGAACGCGATCGCCACGTTGACGCAGAAGAAGATCTCGGCCAGCGCGGCGTGCGAGACGGAGATCGCCTTGGGCAGAAGGAAGATCACGGTCAGGCCGCCCAGGGCGCCCTGCACGCAGACGGCGAGCAGTGACAGCCAGCCCAGGCGGCGGACGAACTTCTTCGGCTCCCGGAACTGCAGCCACAGCGCCTGCACGATGCAGAGGAAGCCGACCGTGCTGGCGATGAGGCGGTGGCCGTGCTCGTAGAAGATCCCGCCGACCATCTTGCTCAGCGGGAACGAGAACATGAACTGGCCGTAGGTGTTCGGCCAGTCGGGCACGGCCAGGCCGGAGTCGGTGGAGGTAACCATCGCCCCGGCGAAGATCAGAAACAGCGTCGCCACGGCCACGAGCTTCGTGAAGCGCCGCAGCCAGACGGGGGTCATGGGGTTCGGGTACTGAATGGGCTCGACTGCTTTCATCCTGAGATGCTGGCGATGACCGGGGTCTGCTCCCTCATCCACTTGTCGAAGTCCGCCTTCGTGTGGACCTGGTACTGCCCCTTCATCCGGTAATGGCCGAGGCCGCAGAGCTGCGCGCAGGCGATCTCCCACGGCTCGGCCCCGCTGGTCTTCAACGGCCGGAAGTGTACAGGAACTTCCATCCCCGGGATGGTGTCCTGTTTCACCCGCATGTACGGGAGGAAGAAGGAGTGGATGACGTCTTTCGAGCCCAGCCGGATGACCACGTCGCGATCGACCTGGAGGTGGAGCTGGTTGAGGGTGGCGATGTCGTCCTTGGCGTGCGGGTCGGCCGGGTCGAGGCCGAGGGGGTTGGAGGACGTCACGTGGTGGGCGCTGGTCTTCCCGAAGATGTTGTCCGGGCCGGGATAGTGGACGTTCCACGCGAACTGCTCGCCGACCACCCGGACTTCCAGCGGGTTCTTCGCCGCCTCCGGGCGCTGCGTCCAGCGCGACCACGCGGGGATGGAGATGCCGAAGAGAAGGACGCACTCGACGACGAACACGGCGATCTCGGCCCACTTGGAAACGTGGGACTGGGTGCCGTGGTAGTTCGCCCGGGCATGCTTCGCCGCGCGGAAGCGCATGAGCATGAAGATGAAGAGCAGGCCCCATCCGACGAAGAGGATGAGCATGAGCCAGTGGACGTAGAGGTTCAGGGCATCGAGCTCGCCGCCGTGCGCGGAGTAGTTGGGCGGCATGTACTCTTCGAGGAACTCCCTCATGAACGCGGTCCTCCCTCAATCACGCGGAGCGACTCGCGGAAGCGGCGCTGCTCGCGCCCTCTCCGCCAGAAGCTCCAGAACATTGCAACGAATCCGATCTGCACGAACCCGACGACGCCGAGGAGGAACAGGATCCCGTTGTTGGCGCCCTTGACCAGCGGATCGCCCGGCGCGCCGTAGCAGACCGAGCAGGCGAACGCGTGCGGAGCCAGGATCAGCACGATCGCGAGAACGAGCAATCGAGTCTTCGGGTCTTCGAGTCTTCGAGAGACCCGATCGAAGACTCGACGACTCGGCGACTCGGCGACTCGGCGACTCATGGCAGGTCCCTCAGCTTCGCGAACGTCTTCTTCCCGTAGATCATCAGCCCCACAGCCATGGCGGCGAAAAGGATGGCCAGCGTGAGGGCGGTGAAGCTGCGCTCCTCGCTGAACTCGCGGATCCCCCACAACGCAACGTACAGCGACAACGCGATGGTCACGACGACGAAGACGATGTGGAAGGCACGGAGAGACATGGGTCAGTGTCCTGAGGTGTTGCCGCTCGGCTCCGTGGGCGTCTTCGGTGCGGGCTGGCTGGCGTTCAGGTCGTAGCCGGGCCACACCTTCTGGGCGTTGTTGCGCTGGTGCCACGGGCCCCAGAGCATCAGGCCGAAGAAGAACACCGTCAGGACGAGCACGGCGTAAATGAGCTTTCGCTCGGAAAGGAGATGCATGAAGAACGCCGCGACCAGCGATCCCTTGACCGTGGCCACGAGGAGGCCGAGGGCGATGGCCTGCCAGGTCGGCAGGTGCAACTGGCTGATGGCCACGGTGACGATCGTCAGCACGGCCAGTGCGCCGAAGACCATCAGATAGCGGCGGATCTCCGCTCGCACGTGCTCGGGATCGTTGTGGTGGGCCGGATCGTGATCGCCCTTGTGCGTCGGATGCTCGGCCTCGGAGAAACGCTCGTGCGCCGGTCCGCCGGCGTGCTGGTCCGGGTTCCCGGCAGAGTGGTCGTGAGGAATCGCGGTGTCGGTCATCGCAGGCTCCTACAGGAGATACAGGATCGGGAACAGGAAGATCCACACCAGGTCGACGAAGTGCCAGTACAGGCCCGTCACTTCGACACGATTGGTGAACTGGTCGCGCTTCGCGGCGTACCACTTGTCCGCCGTCAGCAGCAGGTAGGCGAAGACCACCATGCCGCCGACGACGTGCAGGCCGTGCAGGCCGGTCATGACGTAGTAGGTCGCGTAGAAGTTGTGCGTGCTCGGGTAGAGGTGGTGCGAGAACTTCGTCCCGTACTCGATCGCCTTGATGCCCATGAACACGAAGCCGCAGAGCAGCGTGATCGCGAGGAAGAGCTTGGCCTTCTTCAGGTTGCCGAGACGGAGGTTGGCCCACGCCAGGATGACCGTGACCGAGGAGGCGATGAGGTTGAACGTGTTCGCCGTGGCCAGCGGGACGTTCAGCACTTCCCATCCGTGCGGCCAGGTCGGCGCCGACGTACGGAGCAGGATCAGGGTCGAAAAGAGCGCGCCGAAGAGCATGACCTCCGACGCCAGGAAGAGCCAGATCCCGAGCTTGCCGTTGTACAAGCCCGTGTCCGGGCGGCTGTGCACGGTGTACGGAATCTCGATCTCGTGATGATCGCCGCCATGTGCGGGCCCGTGCCCATGCACCGTCAGGGTATGTCCGTCCATCGATCAGCTCTCCTTCTGCGCGACCGCGCCCGCGGCCAACATGCCCCCGCCCACGGCCGGCGCGGGCGGAACGGCGTCTTCCGGCTCGTTCTGCGGGAAGAAGTCCGTCGGATGACCGGGCACGCTGTACTCGTACGGCCCGCGGTAGACCACCGGCGCGACGGTGAAGTTGCCGTGCGCGAGCGGCGGCGAGGTCGTCGCGGCCCACTCGAGCGTGGTGGCATCCCACACGTTCGAGCCGACCCGGCGTCCTTTGAAGATGCTGTAGAAGAAGTTGATGATGAACGGCAACTGGAACGCCAGGAGGATGAACGCCGACACGGACATGAACACGTTCGTGTGGATGATCGGCTTGGCGTGCGCGTACTGCGCGCCGCCGTCATACAGCCGGCGCGACACGCCCGCCAGTCCCTGCAGGAACATCGGCGCGAACACGCCGTTCATGGCGATCAGCGAGCCCCAGAAGTGCACCTTGCCCCAGAACTCGTTGAGCTGGCGGCCGGTGGCCTTGGGGAACCAGTAGTAGATGCCGGCGAACATGGCGAAGATCGTCCCCGGCGCGACCACGTAGTGGAAGTGGCCGATGACGTAGTAGGTATCGTGCAGGTGGATGTCGGCGGCGGCCAGCCCGAGGGGCAGGCCCGTCAGTCCGCCGATGCCGAACATCGGCAGGAACGCCAGCGCGAACATCATCGGCACCGTAAACCGGATCGCTCCGCCCCATAGCGAGATGATCAACGCCGTCAGGATGATGACCGACGGGATGGAGATGATCATCGTCGTGGTCTGGAAGAAGGCGCTGATGGCCGTGCCCATGCCCGTCAGGAACATGTGGTGGGCCCAGACCACGAAGGACATGAAGCCGAGGAACACGCCCGCGCCGACGAGGCTCTTGTAGCCCCACAGCGGCTTGCGCGTGTTGTTCGCGATGACCTCGGAAATGATGCCCATCCCGGGCAGGATCAGCACGTACACCTCGGGGTGCGCGAGGAACCAGAACAGGTGCTGCCACAGCAGCGGGTTGCCGCCGCCGGCGTTCTGCAGCGGCGTGCCGCTGACGACGAGGCCGGAGGGCATGAAGAAGCTCGTGCCCGCGACGCGGTCCATGAGCTGCAGGATCGCGGCGGCTTCGAGCGGCGGGAACGCGAGGAGGAGGAGGAACGACGTCACGAGCTGCGCCCAGACGAAGAACGGCAGACGCATGAACGTCAGCCCCTTCGCCCGCAACTGGAAGATCGTGACGATGAAGTTGACCGAGCCGAGGAGCGACGACGTGATCAGCAGCACCATGCCGAGGATCCACACCGTCTGCCCGTCCGTGGCGATGACCGAGAGAGGCGGATACGACGTCCAGCCGGAGTTCGCCGCGCCGCCGGGCATGAGGAAGCTGGAGAGCATGATCAGGCCGCCCGGCAGGTAGAGCCAGTAGGACATCATGTTCAGCTTCGGGAAGGCCATGTCGGGCGCGCCGATCTGGAGCGGGACGAGGTAGTTGCCGAAGGCGCCGACGGCGAGCGGCACGATGGCCAGGAAGACCATGACCGTGCCGTGCATCGCGCCGAGCTGGTTGTAGAACTCGGGGAGCATGACCCCGCCCGGCGCGTTGGCCTGGCCGAGGAACTTGGCGATCCACGCGGGGAACGGCTGGCCGGGCCACGCGAGCTGATACCGCATGAGCAGCATCATCGAGAAGCCGAGCAGGAGGAACACCAGCGACGTGACGGCGTACTGGATGCCGATCCACTTGTGATCGACGGAGAAGACGTACTTGCTGATGAACGACTGCTGCGGCCCGTGGCCGGACTCTTCCTCCTGCGCGACGCGCAGCGCCTCTTCGAGGGCGCGCTGGGCGTCGCGGGCGCGCATCCACTGGTTGCCGACTCGGACTTGTCGTTGCGGTGGCACTTTGCCTCCTCCGATAGGACGTATAGGACCTATAGGACCTATAGGACCTATAGGACGAATAGGACTGAGCTTGTCCTATGGGTCCTATTCGTCCTATTCGTCCTATTGTCAGCCTTTGAACGTAAAGGTGACCTGTTTCTGCTCTTTCGCTGCAACCGTGACCTGCTGCTCCTGCGTGCCGTACTTCTCGTGCCACGCGACGAGGGTGTAGTTGCCGGGCGGCAGGTTGCCGATGGAGAACGAGCCGTTGCCCTGCGAGACGCTGTGGTACGAGCTCGGGAGCACGGCCATGTACGACTTCATCCAGCCGTGGACGTCGCACTTGATGCGGAACGGCGTCGGCTCGACCTTGTCGAACTTCTTGGTCGAGACCATCCCCTGCACGGGCTGCCCTTCGTTGAACTGCGAGTTCACGGCCGGCATGGCGTGCACGTTGTGCAGCGTGTTGTCGCTGTTCTTGATCTGGATCTGCTGGCCGACCTGCACCGCGCTGACGTGCGGGATGTACTTGCAGCCCTTCTGATCGAGCACGGCCGCCTGCGCCGGGACCGGCGTGGCCGGACCGTTCTTCACGTAGACGATGACGTTCGCCAGCTCGCCGGCCGGACCGACGATCACTTCCTCGTCCGGCTGCGGAGTGGGATGCTGCGAGGCGCAGGAGGGATCGGCCGCCATCTGCAGCGGCGGCATCTTCGGCGCGGTCCCTTCGAACTTCACGAGCCCGGCGACCGTCGCGGCGTCGGCGACGACCGGCGCGGACGCGGCAGGCGCTCCGCCGCCGCTCTCGCCGCCAGCATTCTCCGCGGCCGCGGTCTGCAGGGCCTGATCGTCCTCGCCGAGCTCCTTCTCGTCGACCACTTCCTTCCCCTTCCCGCAGCCGACGGCGGCGACGAGCAGGAGCATGCACAACAGGTTGATGAACTTCCTCAGGGACATCGTTTCTCCTTTGAGTCTCTAGCGCAGGCGCGTCTCCAGGGTGGGAGTGGCCGGCGGTGTCACGGGTGGTGTCTGCTGCGGAACGCGCTGCACCGGCGCGGGCTCACCCGCCCCGGCCGCCCGCATGCGGTCGATGCCGATGGACCAGATGTAGTCGCGCATGTAGTTGGTCAGCGCGACCGCGTCGCCCATCGTCTTCTTCAGAGCTGCTTCGTTCTCGAAGTACGGCAGCAGGGCCGCCTTCTGGGCCGCGAACTGCGGCGAGTCCATGGCCAGGGCCAGCGGCGACTGGAACCCTCCCGTCTGCGGATCGCGCGGGAAGTTCGTGGGCATGCGCGTGCCCGGGATCATCTCGTCCGGACGGCGGATCCAGTCCGCGACCCAGTCGTGGCGCAGGCGGATCTTCGAGAGGGTGAGGTTCGGCGCGAGCGACTGCGTGTCCGCGACGTTCGGCACCGGCGGGTTGGCCGGATCGACCGGGGCCAGCGCGTGGCACTGCTGGCAGCGGAGCATCTGGAACACTTCGCGGCCGATGGCGATGTTCTGCGCCGACGGCGTGCGGTACTGCGCCGTGTCGAACTGCGCCTCGTCCCCTTCCGCCGCGAAGCCGGAGACCAGCGTGGCCGCCTGCTGGTCGGTGAACTGGAACGTCGGCATGCGCACGCGCATCCACGGACGCACTTTCATCACCGTCGGGTCTTTCAGGAAGTTGAACAGCCACGGCGACTGCACCCTCTCCCCCTGCGGGGTGAGATCGGGCGGGAGGAAGTTCGGATCGTCGATCAGGGACGCGATGGCCCGGCCGCGCCGGTTCACGACGTGGCACCCGCGACAGTTGTTCTGCGAGATGAGCTTCCGCCCCTCCTCGGCCTGCCGATGCCGCGGATCGCGCGCGGCCATACGGTTCGCGGCGACCTTCTCCTTGGTCAAGCCGAGGACGACGCTGGTCACGAGCCGGGCCTCGTCGGGAGAGAGGTTGAAGTTCGGCATCTTCAGCTTGTCGTTGTACGGCTTGGTGCGGCGGTCGTCGTACACGCGCGGGCTGCGGACCTTGTTGTAGATCCACGACGGCACGGTGTGGAGGACGTGCTCCTTGGTGCCGTCGACGTGGTGGTAGTCGTGCGTGTGGGTGGAGTCGCCGAAGAACCCGAAGTCGAACAGGTGCAGGTTCTTCGACCCCTCGGTGGTCAGCTCCGTGCCGATGGGCTTGAGCCCCTCGAAGCCGCTGATGTCGTGGCAGGAGTAGCAGCCGTACTTCTCGATGCTGCGCTGGCCGAGGTATTCGAGCTGGGCCTGCAGAGGCATGCCGTTCAGCTTCGCCTCCGCGTCGCGGTCCGTCATCGTGTTGATGAGGTAGGCCTTGGCGAGCTCGCGGACGGCGCCGCGATCGGGCGGCCGCATCGGATCGTTCATGAACTGCGGCTTCTGCAGCGAGAGCAGATACGCGGTGATGTCCGCCGCTTCCTGGTCGGAGAGGCGGAGGCTGGGCATCGGCGCGTTGGGATCGTAGGCCTTCGGGTTCTTGACCCAGTTGAAGACCCAGTTCGCGTTCGTCTTCGTGCCGACACCGGTGAGGTTGAAGCCGAAGTGGCGCTCGAGCGGGAAGTCGTCGCGTCTGGCAACGCGCACGACGCCCTTGTCGTCCTGCACCTTGTCCTGGGCGATGTGGCAGCCCATGCAGCCGATGCCTTCGACCAGCTCCTTGCCGCGCGCGGCGTCGCCCGCGGCCGTCGGCGCCGGCCACTGGCGGCGCGTGGACTTGGCGAAGAGGAACGTGACGATCGAGTGGATCTCGGCGTCCTGCAGCTTCACGTTGTGCGCGCGCTCGGCCGCGGGGACCGCGGGACCGACCATGTTGCGCTGGTAGAAGAACGACGGCATGCGGGTCGTCGGGCGGAAGCGGCTGGGGTTCGCGATCCAGCGGTACGTCCAGTCGTAGGTCGTCTTCTCGGCGATGCCGTCGAGCGCGGGGCCGGGCTTCTGGAGGTTCGTGAAGCGCCAGTTGTCGATCTTGTGGCAGGCATGGCAGCCGTACAGCTCCACCATGTGCAGGGCCTTGCTGATCTGCTCCCCGCCTTCGACGTCGACCTGTCCGGCGTGGCACTTCACGCAGCCGGCCTCGCTGTACTGCCGCGGATACATCGGCGTGTCGAGGAACGGGTTGACGGCGTAGCCCCAGTTGCGCTGGTTGTAGTCCCAGGTGCCGGGGAAGAGCGGGAACTTCACCTTCTTCCAACGCAGCTCCATGCGCTTGGACATCGGCGTATGACCGGCGCGGCCGAACTCGGTGGCACGGTCCTGCCCGCGGTGGCAGACCGTGCAGCCGTATTCGAGGAGCGGATGCGGGGAGGCGGAGCCGACGAAGGTGTCGAGCTTCGGATGGGTGCGGAAGGGGTTGAGGATGTCCGTCTTCGCGTTGGCCGTGGCCTCGAGCTGCGCGACGCGCTCCTCGGCGTCCGCCCGGCGGGACGGCTCGATCAGGTTCTTGTCGAGCCTCGTGCGCAGCTCGGTGAGCAGGCGCTCGGCTTCCTTCTTCGACTCGAAGCCGGGGCGGTCGATGGCACGGTGACAGGTCTGGCAGCGGTCCACGCGCGGCACCGACATGTAGTTCATGTCGATGAAGAGGTCGTTGAGGACGACCTGGTCGATCTTCAGCGTGGGGTTGATGAAGTCGAGCATCGGCGCGTTGAGGATGACCGTGTTCGCCGACGTCAGGGAGACGGTCCGGAGCTGCTTGTTGAGCAGCTCGGCGTCCGCGGTGAGCTCTTTCCTGCGGTCCTCGATCTTCTGGATGGCGGCCATGAACGTGCCGACGCGGGCGCGGGCTGCGTCGCGGTCGCGCGTGACCTGCTGGAGCACGAGGTTGAGGCGGTTGACCCGGGCGTTGAGCTCGGCGTACTCGCGCTGCTTCTGGGCCTCGTCGGGGCGGTGCTGCACGTGCGCGGCCTCGACCTCGTAGCGCTTCGCGTCGAGCAGCGCCTTGGCGAAGCGATAGTCCTGGTCCGCCGCGTAGTGCCGGCCTTCCCACTCCTCGAGCGCCCGATGGGCCTCGAGATAGGCGTTGCGCTGCCGGGCCACTTCGACCTGCCCGGCGCGCATCTCTTTGTCCAGCTCCGCGAGCTGCTTGCGCCGCTCCGCGTCGTCCGCCGCGCGGAGCTGCTGCTGGATGCGCTGCTCCTGGATCCGGTTGAACTCGAGCTGGAACCACTTCCACCCGCGCACGTAGTCGTAGAAGACCATCGCGCCGGTCACGGCGAGCAGACCGAGACTGGTCAGCGCGAAGATGAGGTGCAGCTTCCTCATCGGGTAGTTGTGCGGGATCGGCTCTTGAGGCTTCACGGTGTCAGCTCTTAGGTGTTAGCTCTTAGCTCTTAGGAAATCCGGATTTCGTTCATGTCTCAGCGCCCTCGCCTGTCGCCCGTAGCTCCTGAGAGCTAAGAGCTAACAGCTAAGAGCTAAATATTCAGGAAAATCTCCTGGATGTTGACCAGGTACTTCAGATTGAACAGCCACCGCAGGACCATCTTGATCGGCAGCGACAGCATCGTCAGGAACAGGTAGGCGCCGACGTAATAGCGGGCGGCGCCCATCTTCAGATAGAAGCGGCGGAACGGGCCGAACGCCAGCGCGGGCGCGAGGCCGAGGTAGAGCAGGGTCAGGAGGATGCCCGGCGCCTCGCGGATCAGCCACAGCTTGGGCAGCGGCATGGACAGCATCTTCACCCAGAAGAGCTCCGAGAGGTTGATGTTCACCAGCGGCTCGAGCTTGTTCGGGTCCCAGTATTCATAAGGACCGTAGAAGCTCCAGTTCGGGCCGCGCAGGAACGTTCCGGTGATGATCAGGAACGACCAGAGCACGAGGAAGCCGTACAGGAAGACGCCGATCTCCCACTTGCGCTCGCGGAACGAGTAGTAGCCGTTGCCCTTCGGATTCGTGTCGATGTAGGGAATGGCCATCAGGCCGACGATGATCAGCGTCGGCAGGACCACGCCCGCAAGCCAGGGGTCGAAGTAGACGAGCATCTCCTGGAGGCCGAGGAAGTACCACGGCGCTTTGGCGGGGTTCGGAGAGGACGTCGGATTGGCCGCTTCTTCGAGCGGCGCGCGCAGGCCGATGGACCAAACGATCATCACGATCGTCAGGACGATCATGCACAGCATCTCGGTGTAGACGAGGTCGGGCCAGGTGAAGAGCTTCTCGTCGGACTCGGTCTTCTCGTACGGAATCCCGCCCGCGGCGATGGCCTGGTCGTTGTAGTAGGCCTTGCGCAGCGCCACCCAGGTGAAGATGCCGAGCAGGAAGATCATCGCGGCGATGGGGACGTTGTCCGGCTTCGCGGCGATGAGGTAGAAGTTCGGGTCGAGGAGCGAGAGGCCGAAGGCGATGGCGCCGACGATCAGCATCCACTTGCCGACCTTCCCGTCCCACAGACGCCCGCCCAGCTTCGCCAGCGCCCACATGACCAGGAAGTAGGCGACGGCCAGATACAGAAGCGGCCGGACGAAGAGTCCGGCCACCGCGCAGATCGCGCCGAAGACGATGAATCCGATCCCGGTCTTCGACTTCCACCTCCCGTCCATGAGGTTGAAGTAGAGGATCATGAAGAAGACCGCGGACAGGAAAATGAACGAGATCGACGCGATGGAAAGGACGTTGACGAAGTTTTTGATGAACGTCATCGCGCTCTCTCGGTCCTAGAGTGGACCGGAGATCCCTCCATCCTTGCGAACGCGCCAGAAGTGAATGGCCATGAGGAAGCCGGCCGCCAGCGGGATGACCATGCAGTGCAGCACGTAGAACCGCAGCAGCGTGGCCGCGCCGATGGACCGGCCGGCGATGAGCGCGAAGCGCGCGTCGTCGCCGGCGTGGATCAGCGGCACGTCTCCCAGTTTCATGAGACTGGACATCGGCCCCTCGGTACCCGCACCGGGGGACGCGCGAGCCATGTTGGATCCGACCGTGATGGCCCAGATGGCCAGCTGGTCCCACGGGAGCAGGTATCCCGTGAAGGAGAGGAGCAGGGTCAGGACGAGCAGGATGACGCCGACGTTCCAGTTGAACTCGCGGGGCGGCTTGTACGAGCCGGTCATGAAGACCCGGAACATGTGCAGCCAGACCGCGATGACCATGGCGTGCGCACCCCAGCGGTGCATCTCGCGCATGATCCCGAACGGGGCCTGCTCGCGGAGGTCCATGATGTCCGTGAAGGCGTATTCGATGGTCGGCCGGTAGTAGAACATCAGCAGCAGGCCGGTCACCGTCTCGACGAGGAAGAGGAAGAACGACGTCCCGCCCATGCACCAGGTGTACGACATGCGCACGCCCGAGCGGCGAACCTTGACGGGATGAAGATGCAGGATGAGAGAGCCGAGAACGGCCAGGACCCGTTTGCGATTCGTATTGGGGATGCCGACCCGGAAGATCGACTTCCAGACCTGCGAGTTGACGATGCCTTCCTGGACTTGCTTCAGGGTCATCGATCTCCCTTTACACGCTTGAGCTCTACAACTTCAGGAACGAATCGGGGTTGGTCCAGTCTCCACGCTCGCCGAAGAACTTCACGGACTTGTCGATCAGGATCTGCCCGTCGGCCGGGTCGATGGCGATCTTGGCGCGCTCGAGGGGACGCGGCGCCGGCCCCTCGAAGTTGATGCCCGTCTTGTAATAGCCGCTGCCGTGGCACGGACACTTGAATTTGTTCTGCGAAGGCAGCCAGTTCGGCGTGCACCCCAGATGCGTGCACGTGGTATCGAGCGCGTACATGGTGTCCTCGGTGCGCACGATCCAGATGCCGAACTTCTCCTTCCACCGCTCGTCCACCTCCCCCACCGAATAGTCGCTGGGGAAGCCGGCCTTGAACTTCTGGACGGGCTCGAACAGGACGTTCGGGAAGAGATAGCGGACGAAAACGGCGGTGAGACCGCCGACGGCGGCGGACAGGGCGAGCCAGGCGGTGGTCAGAGCGACCGGAAAGCTGCGCCGGGTAATCTCCCCCTGCTCGCGAATCTCTGCCGCGGCACTGCCCGCGAGGGGCGTCTTGGGGGCCACCTGATATGGCGTGATTTGCTCAGACATTGACGATTTTTCTGAGACTCTGCGGTGCGCGCTACTATCGGTGAAAAAGGAAAGCGAGTCAAGCGAATCGGTGATGGGCGACACGCGGCGCCGTGATGCGGCTAACCCTTGAGCGATGAACGATGAACGATGACCGATGAACCACCCTCGCTCATCGCTGAAGGTTCATCGTGCATCCTTCGAGAGAGCATCCTTGGCCGCCGACCGCACCTGCAGCGAGGGGTCCCCTTGCGCGAGCGCTCCGAGGATGCCCGCCGCCTCCTCGGGCGCGACCTTTTTCAGCGCCGGGATCGCCGCGAGGATGGTCTGCTCTTTCTGCTCGGGCCGCATGCCTTCGACCCGATCCAGCCGGGACCGGTCGAGCATCTCCCGGAGCACGCCGACGGCGCGCGTGTCCCCCAGCCGGGCCAGGGCGATGGCGGCGTTGAAGCGCACGTCCGCGATCGGATCGGCCAGCGCGCCGGCGAGAGGCTCGACGGCGCGGCGGTCGCCGATCTCCCCCAGCGCGTACGCCGCCGCCTTCCGCACGTCCCGCTCGTCGGTCGAAAACGACTTCAGCAGCGGCGGCACGGCGGCCGGGTCGCGGAGACGCCCCAGCGCCAGCGCGGCGTAGATCCGCGCCTCCTGGGTCGGGTCGCCGAGAGCCTCGATGAGAAGCGGGGTCGCGCGGCGGTCGCCGAGATTGCCGAGGACCATGCTCAGGTACTGGCGGATGCGCGGGTCGTCGGTCTTCGCGTCGGTGTAGACCTTGGCGATGTCGTTGACCAGGTTCGGGTACTTCTTCGCCTCGCCGACGTTGATGAGCTGCGAGAGCTGATACGCCGCCTGCCAGCGCTCGCGGCGCCCGCCGGACTTCACCTCGTTCAGGTAGTCGGGGATGGTCTGCTCGTCCGAGGCGAGTTTGCCGAAGAGGAAGAAGATCCCCACCGCCACGGCGACGATGCCGAGGGGGAAGATGACGAACTGGAAAAGGATGGTGCGGGAGGATTCCTTCGGCACGTCCAGCGACGCGCCGGCATCGCCGGATTGAGGATTGAGGATTGAGGATTGAGGATGCTGCGGGTCGGGGCTCTTCAATCCTCAATCCTCAATTCTCAATCCTCAATCCCGCCCTCAGCGGCCGGTACCGAGCACCACGAAGTCGGGCAGGTACGTCTTGAGCTGCGTCGGCGCTTCCGGCACGACGATCGCGTCCTTGTCGCAGACGCTCTCGCAGAGGCGGCAGGCCACGCACTTGTTCTTCTCGACGAAGGCGATCTTGTAGTGGTTGGCGAGCGTCTCATCCTCCGCGTCGATCATGCGGATGCACTCGAACGGGCAGATGTCGACGCAGAACTCGCAGCCGGTGCAGAGGTCCTTGATGACCTCGGCTTTCGGGATGTCTTTCGGCTTGATGCGCGGGATGAGCTCGCCGTGCTGGTTCTGGATCGCATCCACCGGGCAGTAGATGCCGCAGACCGAACAGTCGATGCAGCGCTCGGGGTGGATGTAGTACTGGCCCTTGGACTCCCCCCAGATGGTGTTCGTCGGACACTTGATCTCGCAGACCGAGCATCCGATGCACTTGTCGGTGATGAAGTGGGGCATGGCTGGTCAGTGTAACCGACAGGTCAAGAGTGGAAATCCCCCATTCTGCCGCGGCGCTCAGTCCATCCTGGACGCGCGACCGCGGCGAATGAGAGCTCCGTCACAGAGTCGCATCAGCTCGTTACGGCGCTTCTTGGCTCTATGAGGGCTCCCCCGCCCGCGCTCGGTCGGGACATCGTTCTGCCTTCAGCGGCGAGGAGGATTGGCCAGGATCACCACCGCGCCGCTGCGCGTGATCTTCCGCACGCGCGGGTGCCACTCCCGCCGGTCGTCGGACGCGGTGTGGGAGTACTCGAGCACGAAGACCTCTCCGCCGGCGGTGGCGACGGCGGTCGGCGACCAGGGCGACGCGGTTCTGAGCAGAGGCGCGACCGCGCCGCGGGGCGTGATCTTCAGCAGAGCGCCGCAGCCCGCCGCGGCGACGTACACGGTGCCGTCACCCGCAACGGCGAGGCCGCGCAGGTACGGACCTTCTTCCGGCATGACGCCCGGGATCGCCGCGCATCGCGCCACGGACGGGACGTTCGCGAGCGTCGTCACCCGGCCGCGCGCGTCGATGATGCGCACGGCCCGGTCCTCGGTGTAGTACAGCGAGCCGTTCGGTCCGGGGGCCAGGCCGTTGATCCACGGCACGGCCGCACTCCCGCGTCGTGCGGGAGGCAGCGTCGCGCGCACCGAGCGGGCGCCCGTGGGAGCGACGGCGACGATGCGGATCCGGTCGCCGGCCACGCGCTCGGGAAAGTAGAGCGTGCCACCCGCCACGGCGACGGGGAGGTCGCTGGAGAGGATGACGCCGCCGGCCGCACGCAGCTCCCCGCCCGGGATTGCCGGCCACGGCGTGCTCCGGAAACGTCCCGCGGGATCGAGCGCGAACCAGTGAAACGCCGGACCCTCGCGGCGAACGACCTCCCCGTTCGGCTCGATGGAGAACACACCACCGCCGGTATCGACGAAGTAGACGCGGCCGTCCGGATTGACGCCGATCGCGGAGCCGGGATGCGCCCACGCCAGTGGCGCGAGCCATAGTGCGAAGACGGCGAGCAGGTTCGTGCAGCGCGGAATCATGGTGAGGCCCCTTGACATGGATGCTGCTCGGCGCCGAGTGTTAACAGGAAGGGCCGCCGCTACACTGGGAGCGGCCATGATCCCGTTGCTGCTCGCCATGACTCTGCTCGCCCAGCCTTACGACGTCCTGATCCGCAACGGGCGGATCGTCGACGGAAGCGGCAACGCCTGGTTCCGCGGAGACGTCGCCATCAACGGCGACACGATCGTCGCCATCGCGCCGCGGATCGAGGGCGAGGCGAAGCGCATCATCGATGCGAACGGCAGCGTCGTCGCGCCGGGCTTCATCGACCTGCACACACACGCGCGGCGCGGCATCTTCCAGGTCCCGACGGCCGACAACTACATCCTCCAGGGCGTGACCACGATTTTCGAAGGCCCGGACGGAGACTCGCCGCTGCCGATCGGCGACTTCCTGACGCGCGTCGAGAAGCAAGGGGTCGCGCCGAACTTCGCCACGTTCGTCGGCCACGGCAGCGTGCGCGAGAAGGTGATGGGCAGCGTCGACCTCGCCGCCACGCCGGCGGAGCTCGAGCAGATGCGGACCCTGGTCCGCGAGGCGATGCACGACGGCGCGTTCGGGCTGAGCACGGGCCTCTTCTACGTGCCCGGCAACTTCGCCTCGACCGAAGAAGTCATCGCGCTGGCGAAAGTGGCGGGCGAGCTCGGCGGCCATCACACCTCGCACATGCGCGACGAAGCGGCGAAAGTGACGGACAGCGTGCGGGAGACGATCCGCATCGGCGAGGAAGGGCATCTCCCGACACAAATCACGCATCACAAGATCGCCGGCATGCGGAACTGGGGGCGCAGCGCCGACACGCTGAAGCTGCTCGACGAGGCGCGCGCACGCGGAGTCGACGTCACCTCCGATCAGTATCCGTACACCGCGTCGAGGACCGGCCTGAGCGCGCTCTTTCCGCGCTGGGCGCTCGAAGGCGGCCGCCAGCGGATGCTGGAGCGGCTGCGCGATCCGGCCACGCGCACGCTCATTCGCGAGGCGGTGATCGAGAACATCCGATACGACCGCGGCGGCGGCGACCCGAAGAACGTGCAGATCTCGGACGCGCCGCACGAGGAATCGCTGGCCGGCAAGACGCTGGCGGACATTCTCCGCGCGCGCGGCACCGCGCCGAACGTCGAGAGCGGGGCCGACCTGGCGATGGAGCTCGTCGAGACGAGCGACGTCAGCGCGATCTTCCACATGATGAACGAGGAGGACGTGGTGCGCATCCTCCGCCATCCGGCGACGATGATCGCGTCCGACGGCGAGGTGCCGGTCTTCGGCGAGGACGCGCCACACCCGCGCAGCTACGGCACGTTCGCCCGCGTCCTCGGCGTGTACGTGCGCGAAAAGAAAGTGCTCTCGCTCGAGGAGGCGGTGCGGAAGATGTCGTCGTTTCCGGCCGCGCGAGCCGGCATCTACGACCGCGGCCTGCTGCGGCCCGGGATGAAGGCGGACGTGGTGGTGCTCGACCCGGATCGCATCGCCGACAAGGCCACGTTCACGCAGCCGCACGCGTACGCCGTGGGCGTCTCGCACGTGCTCGTGAACGGCGTACCCGTCGTCGACGGCGGCAAGGTGACGAAGGCCACGCCGGGCAAAGTGCTGCGGATGCGGTCCGCGTCTGCGCCGTGACCGGCAGCTCCCCTATCGCGCCAGCAGCGGATACGGATTCACATACGTCCCCTTCCACCAGCGCCGGTCCTTGTCGAGACGGATCAACGCGAAGTGGAGATGCGGCGTGTTGCCCGCGTTGCCGGTGGTGCCGACGTAGCCGAGGACTTCGCCGCGGCGCAGGAGCTGTCCTTCGTGCAGACCGGGCGCGTAGCGGTCGAGGTGCGCGTAGTAGTAACAGAAGCGCTGGTCGGGATCGAACTGATACACGGTCAGTCCGCCCGGCTTGCTGGTGAAGAGCTTCTTCACCTCGCCGTCATCGGTGGCGATGACCGGCGTGCCGGTCGGCGCGAGGATGTCGATCGCCTCGTGGCGGCGATTGCCTCGCGCTTCGTTGAACATGTCGCGGATGGCGCTGCGGCCGACTCCCGCCACCGGGATGATCATCGCGCGCGGCGCATCGGCGGAGCGCATCGACGGCGGCTCGTTCACAACGGGTGGCGGGGGCGCCGTCTCCGTGGAGATCGGCGCGATGACCTCGGCCGGCACCGGAACTTCGAGCGCCACCTCGGCCGGCGGCGCGTCCAGCGGCTCGCCGGAGAGGTCCGGAGCTCCCGCGGACGTCGATGCCGCGGGTGCGGCTCTCGGCGCTCCCATGGCGCGCGGCACGTCCCTGCGGACGGGAACATCCGCCGCCTCGTCGGGTGCCGCCGCGGTCCACGCAAGCACTCCGATGAACGCGACGCCGAGAAGTGCGAAGAGCTTTTTCACGACGGCCTCACTCTACCTCCCCGCGGATCGATCCGGATACGGACGATAATGCCGAGCCAGTTCGTCATGAGAACGAGCCGTCTGAAAAAAGTCCTCGTGATTCTCGCCGCGATCGGCGCGGTCCTCGCCGTCGCCACCTGGCTGACGTTTCAGATGCCGGCCTTCGGCGGAAAGTTCGAAGGGAAGCGGCTCGAGCGCATGCAGCGCTCGCCGCAGTTCAGGAACGGACGGTTCGAGAACACGCCGCCGCAGGAGACCGACTCCTCGCTCGTCAAGACGTACAGGCTCTATTCGCAGGGGCAGGTGCGCGAGCCGCGGTTCGCCATTCCGGTGGTCGATCTCGAAGGCGGCCTGTTGCGGACGCGGCCGGCTCCGGGCCTGCGGGCGATCTGGTTCGGGCACGCGAGCGTGCTCGTCGAGATCGACGGCGTCCGCGTCATGACCGACCCCGTGCTGTCCGACGTCGTCTCGCCGGTCCCCATCGGTCCGGAGCGCATGCACCGTCCGCCGGTCGCGCTGCAGCAGCTCTCCGGCATCGACGCGGTGGTGATCTCGCACGACCACTACGACCATCTCGACATGAAGACGGTGCAGCGTCTCGCGTCCCAGGGAACGCACTTCTTCGTGCCCCTCGGCATCGGCGCGCATCTCGAGCGCTGGAGCGTGCCCGCGGCGCAGCTCCATGAGATGGACTGGTGGGAGTCCCTCCCCTTCCGCGGGATCCGCATTCACTGCACGCCGGCGCGTCACTACTCGGGACGCAAGCGCATGGACAACTCGACGCTGTGGTCGTCGTGGGCCATCCGCGGGCCGCAGCATTCGTTCTATTACAGCGGCGACACGGGATACGCCGGCCACTTCACCGAGATCCGCAAACGCCTCGGCGACACGGACCTGACCGCGATCAAGGTCGGCGCGTACGGCGAGACGTGGACCGACATCCACATGAATCCCGAGCCCGCCGTGCAGGCCCACGCGGACCTCGGCGGCAAGACCATGCTGCCCGTGCACTGGGCGACGTTCAATCTCTCCTACCACGGCTGGGAAGAGCCGATCGTGCGTACGCTGCAGGCGGCAAGGGCGAAGAACGTCCACGTCATCACGCCGCGGATCGGCGAGACGTTCACGTTCGGCCAGCCGTTCGAGAACGTGGCCTGGTACAGGCGCTGAGGTTTGGGGCTGTACCATGCCTCGCGTGAGAGTGCGCGTTGCTGCCTGCGCGATCGTGCTCGTCGCGGTTGTGGCGATCGTGCATACGTGGACCGTTTTTTCCCAGACCGTCGACGAGCCGGCGCACGTCGCGGCGGGCGCGGAGTGGTGGGGCGGGACGTATGCGCTCGATCCGCAGCATCCGCCGCTGGCGCGGATCTTCGTCGCGATCGGACCGTTGTTGCGGGGCGGGCAGTACCAGCCGGCGCCGCATTGGGTGATCAGCGGGAACGCGATCCTGTACGGCGCCGGGGACTATCTGGCGACGCTCGCCAGCGCGCGGGCGGGAACGCTGCTGTTCTTTCTCCTCGGGTGCTGGGTGGTGTTCGCGTGGGCGCGTCGGCTGTACGGCGATACGACGGCGCTGGTGGCGCTCGCGTTCTTCGCGTTGCAGCCGGCGGTGCTGGCACACGCCGGGCTGGCAACCACGGACATGGCCGCAGGGGCGACGCTCGCGGCGGCGATGTACGCGGCGGCGTTCGGGGCGCCGGTCGTGGCCGGTCTGGCGATTGCGGCGGCGATCGCGTCGAAGTTCTCGGCGATCGCGTTTCTGCCGGCGGTGGTGGTGGCTGCGTGGTGGCAACGTAGGGAGGCCACCTGTCATCCCGAGCGTCGAGCGAGGGACCTGGGTGGGCGGGGCGCGATGGACGTCCCTGGCGCCCCGCCCACCGAGATCCCTCGCTACGCTCGGGAGGACAGGTGGGTGCGCGATGTCGGTGTCGCCGCGGGCGTCGCGATCCTCGCGATCCTGCTCGTCTATCGCTTCGACGTCGCGGCGCTGCTGCGCGGGCTCCAGGATCTCCGCGCGCACAACGCCGCCGGCCATCCGAGCTACCTCTTCGGCGAGGTGCGTCGCGGGGGCTGGTGGTATTACTTCCCCATCGCGCTGTTTCTCAAGACGGCGCTGCCGGCGCTGTTCGCGTTCGCGATGGGCGTCCGCAAGCGCACCGCGCCTCTGGTCGCCGCGTTCGCGATCCTCCTCGGCGTCGCGATGCTCAGCCGGATCAGCATCGGCATCCGGCACGTGCTGCCGCTCTATCCGCTGATGGCGATCATTGCGGCGTACGGCGTGATGCAACTGCGCAGGCCGCTGGCGATCGCCGTGATCGTCGCGCAGGTGGCGACGTTCGCCCTCGCCCACCCCGACCACCTCGCCTACTTCAACTTCACCGCCGGGCGCGACCCGTCGCGCGTCCTGCTCGACAGCAACCTCGACTGGGGACAGGACCTGTTGCGTCTGGAGCAGGCCTCCGCGAAGCACCGCATCGAGGAGCTGCACATCGCCTACTTCGGCAGCGCCGACCTCCGCCGCCACCGCCTGCCGAAGCTCGTGCGCCTGCAGCCGTTCACGCCCGCGACCGGCTGGATCGCCATCAGCGAGATGCACCTCAAGGACCTCGGCGCCCGCAACCGTCGCCGCGGCGCATACGACTGGCTCCTGCGTCACGAGCCGGTCGAGCGCGTCGGGACGTCGATCCTGCTGTATCGGGTGCAACCGCGCTGACGTTCCGCCGTATCTGACTGCATGAAGACCCTCGCGACGTGCACGCTGGCGCTGCTCCTGACGGGCGGCACCGTCCTGGCCCAGGACAACAACATCTCCATCTCCCTCAACTCCGACGACTCGCGGACGGAGCTCGGCGACCGCCACGACGTCCGCGACGCGCGCATGGCCATCACCACACGCGACCGCTCCACGGTCCTGCTCCTGCTCGACGACACCGTCGCGATGCAGCTCACGGACGCGACGCTCGCGAAGATGGACGCGGAAAAGAAGAAGGACACGAACTTCCTCGAGGAGCTGGTCCTCGCGGGCGTGAAGCTCGCGGTCGGGAAGTCGGTCGAGTACCCGATCGCCGACATCCGCACGATCGACTACAGCAACGGCGCGCTGCGCGTCATCGGCGCGGACAACAAGCCGGTGTTCACCGAGATCAAGGTGAACGGAACGGACGTCCTGCGCGACTTCTCCCGCGCGGACGTCGTCCGGTTCGCGAACGCCGTCCGCGCGGCCAAGTCACGTAAGTAACGTCAGTGCGTGTGGGCGTGATCGTGGTCGTGGTCATGATCGTGCTGATGATCGTGACCATGACCGTGCGTGTGGCCGGCCATCCCCGACTCCACCTGCTCGACCACCTGCCGGGCGAGCTCGCGGAACGCGACTGACGCCACGGACTGCGGATCGCTGACGACGATCGGCTCGCCCGTATCGCCGCCGACGACGACCTTCGGGTCGATCGGCACCTCGCCGAGGAACGGAACCCCGAGCATCTCCGCGGTCTTCTGTCCGCCGCCGTGGCCGAAGATCTCCTCCCGCTCGCCGCAATGGCGGCAGAGGAAGTAGCTCATGTTCTCGACGATGCCCAGGACCGGGACGTTCACCTTCCGGAACATCGCCAGCCCCTTGCGCGCGTCGATCAGGGCCACGTCCTGCGGCGTCGTCACGACCACCGCGCCCGTGAGGCCCGCCTTCTGCGTCAGCGTGAGCTGCGCGTCGCCCGTGCCCGGCGGGAGGTCGATGATCATGAAGTCAAGGGTGCCCCACTTCACGTCCGTGAGGAACTGGTCGATGGCCTTCATGACCATCGGTCCGCGCCAGATCACCGGCGTGTCCGGATCGGTGATGAGGCCGAGGGACATGGTCTTGATGCCGTGGCGCTCCATGGGGACGATCTTCTCGTCCGCCTCGTCGATCTGCGGACGGCCCTCGATGCCCAGCATCATCTGCTGCGAGGGACCGTAGATGTCCGCGTCGAGCAGCCCGACCGTGTAGCCGAGCGACCGCAGCGCGAGGGCGAGGTTCGTGGACACCGTCGATTTCCCGACGCCCCCTTTGCCCGAGGCGACCGCGATGCGGTACTTCACGCCGCTGAGGGCGGACGGCTGCATCGCGGCGGTGCCGCTCGAGACCGCGCCCTGCTTCGCGCCGATCTCGAGATTGACCTGCACGTCCTTGACGCCTTCCAGCGCGCGGACGGCCGCCTCGGCGTCGCGGGCGATCTGCTGGCCCACGCTCGGATTCTCCGTCTGGAAGTGAATGGTGAACGCGACCGTGCTGCCCTCGACGCGCACGTCCCGGACGAACCCGAACGACACGATGTCGCGCGAGAGGCCGGGGAATTTGACCTTCTTCAGCGCGTCAAGAACCTGTTCCTGTGTTGGCATCTGCTCTCTCCTGTGGAAGCCACCGTTCGTACGACTCGCGGATGATCGGAATGGCTTCGTCGGAGGAGCCGACGACCTTGATCACGTCGAAGTCGGGCGGGCTGACCAGGCCGCGCTCGACCATCGTCGCGCGCATCCACTCGATCAGACCGGGCCACATTGTACCCACCAGGATGAGCGGATGCTCCTTCATGTGCTTGACCTGGAGAAGCTGCCAGACCATGAACAGCTCGAGGGCGGTGCCGATGCCGCCGGGAAAGACGATGAAGGCGGACGACAGCCGGATGAAATGGTGGAGCCTGCTGAAGAACGTCCGGTGCCGGAACACCTTGTCCACGAACGGGTTCGCCGACTCCTCGGTCGGCAGATGGATGGCCAGGCCGAACGAGCGCGACTTGCCCTCCGCCCGCCCTTCGACCGCGCCGGCGTTGGCCGCTTCCATGAGGCCCGGCCCGCCGCCGGTGACGATGTCGACGCCGAGGCGGGAGAGCTCGGTGGAGAGCTTCTTGACCTCTTCGTAGATCGGATCCCCGCGGCGGATGCGCGAGCTGCCGAAGATGGAGACGCGGTAGTGCTCGACGCGCTCGGGCTGGATCTGGTCGAGATCGTTGATGGTCTCCCAGAGCTGGTAGATCGCGCGGTCGAGGACGTGAGTCGGATCGAGCGCGGCCGGCTGCTTCTTCGCGGCCTGGGCGGTGCGCAGCTCTTCCAGCTCGGGAGTGGTGGTTCGACGATTACGGGCCATAGATCAGTTGACAGTCCACAGTCGACAGTATGCAGGAGATGAGCCCGGTTCCCTGCGTCTCCTGTCAACTGTCCACTGCAAAACTGCCAACTATCTGGTCGTGATCCAGACCTCTTTCGAAAACTCCTTGAGCTTCGGCTCGGCCGCACGGGCCTCGGTTTCGGAGCCGAACTTGACGCGGACGCGGTAGACCGGGCCTTTGTCAGTGGCGCCGCGCTCGACGTAGGCGGCGGTGAAGCCGCGGTCGATCAGCCGGGCGGCCAGCGTCTCGGCGCGCTTCTGGTCGCCGGTCGAAAGCAGTTGCGCGTAGGTCGTCGCGGCATGCGACGCCTGCGCAGGCGCCGGAGTGGCAGGTACCGGCTTCTCCTGGACCGGGGCAGGCGCGGCCGCCGGGGCTTGCTCGGCCACCGTCTCGGTGGCAGCCCCCGGGGCATCTTCCACGACCGTGGCCGTCACCTCGGCATCGCTTCCGGTCGTCTCCGTCGGCGCGGCATCGGCGGCGTCTTCCTGGAAATCATCCGCCTCGACGCCCAGCTCCACGATGCGTCCTTCGCTCTTCTTCGGCGCCAGCGACGCCTCGGTCACGACGGGGGTGGCCTTCTGCACGACCAGACGGTCGTCGGCCTGCCCTTTCCCGATCATGAGTCCGAAGGCGAACGCCGCGGCGAGCGAGAGCAGCAGCAGCACGAAGGCGACGAAGGCCTGGCCCGCGGTGAGTGAGATCTCGTAATGAGACTGATCGTCAGCAATAGCGTGTTCTTCCATCTCGCGCCCTTCCTCCCCGGAACATCACTTGGCTGGCGGTGCCGCCGCGTTCCAGTTTGTGTGATAGACGATGCCGTTGTCAAAGTAGACCGCCGAAGCGCCCCCATCGGCCTTCGGGTAGATCCACACCGAGTACACCCGCTTGTTCTGGACCACCTGCTTGATCCAGTCCTCGCGCGGGACCCCCACCAGCCGTCTCACGTCCTCCTCCTTCATCCCGGTTTTCACGGCGGCGAAGGACGTCATGTTCACGTAGCGGCGCTGCTCGGCCAGGGTGATGCGCGCCTGTGCGTCGGCGCTCCCCGGGTCGAGCTCGAGAGCCTCGCGATAAAGAGCGATCGCCCGGTCATAACGGGCCAGGACGCCCATGTATTCGTCGCCGAGGATGATCTTCTCGCGGGCCAGGAGCGAGCCGGCGCGGGGGTCGGCGGTGCGCTCGAAATATTCGCGGGCCTTGTCCACGAACGCGACGTACGCCGGTTCGAGCTTCTTGTGGTTCTCGAGCAGGATCTCGATCTGTTCTTTCCGCGGCGCGGTCGCGGCCGGCTGCTTCTGGGCCTGCCGGAGCGTCTGGATCCACTGGTAGTCCGCCATCAGCAGGGCCCACTCGCGATCGTTCGGCGTCGTGGGCGGCCCGGCCGGAGCGCAGGCGAAGAGGGAGAGAAGGGAGAAAAGCAGGAGTTTCCGCATCGGGGTCCGCCCGTCAGTTTAACTGCTTTCGCATGAGGAGCGCGCCGAGGCGGGTGCCATCCGGGAGCACGAGCGTGGAGGGCTCGACGTCCTCATAGCCGCACGCGCGATACAGGGGGACGCCGGGCAGCGTCGCCATCAGCTCGCACACGCGGAACCCCGCCGCCCGCGCCGCCTCCTCGGATGCATTCAGGATCAGCCGGCCGAGGCCGCGGCGGGCGTGGGCGGGATCGACGAACATCGCGCGGATGCGGGCGGCGTCCGTGGCCGGGTCGAGCCAACCCTCCGCCGATTCCTGCTCGTCCGTCCCGGTGAAGAGCTTCTTCCGCGCGCTCCAGCCGCCGCAGGCGATCACCCGCGCGTCTTCCTCCACGACGAAGTACGTCCCATCGTCAACGAGTTGACTATCCGGCACGGCGATGTAGCGGACCGCGCTCGCGGCCTCCCGATCGTCGTAGAAACCGGCGCTGAGCGCGCCGAGGGAGGCACGCATGACGCGCTCGATCGCGGGGAGATCCTGGCGCGTCGCGAGCCGGATCACTTCTTCAGCGACCCCGCCACGCTCAGCGCCTCGCTCTCCATCGCCGCGCCGAACTCCGTCTTCACTTCATACAGCCAGCCGTAGAGCAGCTCGTCGAGGACGTTCTGCACGACCGTGCCGTGATCGCGGGAGCCGGAGGCATAGAGGTTGTTGAGGAGCTGGTCGAAGTCGATGCGCGCCTCGTTCACGAAGGTCATGCCGGAGAGATACGGGAGCGTCCCCGGCGAGAGGTGCCGGACGACGCGGTCGGTGAAGTCGTAGACGTGGTCGCCGACTTTCTGGAAGACCAGGCCGAAGAGGCGCTGAAAAACGCCGTTGTACTTCTCCACGATCGCTTCCAGTTCGTACTCCGTCTCGACCGCGGAGCGCTTCTCGTCGACGGCCGCGACTTCCGCGTCCTGGATGAGATTCACGGCCAGCAGCCCCCAGATCGTGCGGAAGGTCTGGAAGTGCGACAGGTAGCTGCGCGCGCAGAGCTCTTCCACGGTCTGCGGGTCGGACAGGAGGTTCAGCACGTGGCTCTCGTCGTCGGTGAGCTCGAGCTGAAAGGTGCGCGTATCCGCGTTCGGGACCTGCTCGAGCGTGCGGTCGTGACGCCCCACGCCGCGGGTGATCAGCGACCAGTACTCGATCCGGCGCACGCCGTCGAGAATCAGCCGCTCGGTGGCCATCGGCAGGGCGATGATGCCGTCGGGCATCGTGCTCGTGAACTCGATCGTGTAGTTGCCGCTGCGGTACGACATGGCGTTGAGGACGATCGCGTTCGCCTGCCGCTCGATGGCCCGGGTGAGGTCGTCCGGCTTGAGGTACCCGAGCTCGCACAGCAGCCCGCCGATCCGCCGCGCGACGACCAGCCGCTCCATGGCATGGTCGTACTGCTGGATGTTCAACTCCCCCATCCTGAGCAGCGTCTCCGCCAGCCCCATGTCCGCATCCGTGCTCGCCGCAAACACCAGCCGCCCCTCGTTGAAGTAGATCGTGTCGTTGCGGCCGACGGCATCGAGAGACAGAACCGCCGTCTCACTGCTTCGCACGATCGAACGGAAGAGGTCAGGCACCGTCGTCTCGGCGAGAGTGCCCTGGATGGAGAGATTGTCTTCTTCCATGGGGGTCATTCTAGTTGGCGGTTGGGGGTTGGCGGTTGGCAGGAGTACGATTTGGCTTCCGCACAGAACGCCAGTCCTCGGCGCATCGGCACATTCCTGTTTCTCGGCCGCTGGCTGCGAGGCTGGTAGTTTGATGAGCGTCGTGCGGTCAGGGGCATCGAGTGGCAGTGCGCCTTCGGGCTCCGTGTAGAACCGCGAAAAACCGCAGCGCGTACGCGCGGTCATGAAATGCGAAATGTGACGTGCGTCGTCGGCTCACCGCGCATCCAGTTCTTGTGGGGCAATGCTACACCTCGTCGGTATGAGGCGAAGCCTCGCTAGGAGTGCGGTGGCGAGGCCACGCACTCCTAGAAATGGGCACCTGGCTGGCATCCTCGGCCTTTCGTGCTCCTTCGAACCGCAGTCGCCGTCGCTCTCGCGCTCGCCGCGCCCCTCTTCGCTCAGCCGCTGAAGATCCAGACCCTCGCCGGGTCCACCAGCGGCGGGGGGCACATCGACGCGCAGGGCGAGAGCGCCCGATTCTCCGCTCCGCGGGCCATCGCCGTCGACGCCGCCGGAAACTTCTACGTCGCCGACACCGGCAATCACGTCATCCGCAAAATCACGCCGGACGGCGAGGTCTCCACGCTCGCGGGCGCTCCCGGAGTGGCCGGCTACGCCGACGGCACCGGCTCCGCCGCGCGCTTCCGGTTCCCCACGGGCATCGCCGTCGATGCCGGCAGCGGCGCGATCTTCGTGTCGGACAAAGACAATCACGTCATCCGCCGCGTCACGATCGACGGCGTGGTGACGACGTTCGCCGGCACCGGCGGCATTCAGGGGACGACGAACGGCACGGGCTCCGCCGCACGCTTCACCTTCCCGCGCGGAATCGCGTTCGACACCCTGGGCAACCTCATGGTCGCGGACACCGGCAATCACGTCATTCGCAAGATCAACCGGAGCGCGGTCGTCACGACGCATGCCGGAGCGATGCGCTCCAGCGGCAGCAGCGACGGGTTCGGCGCACAGGCCGGGCTCAACAGCCCGTTCGAGGTAGCCCTCGATCCGACGACGGCCAGTCTCCTCGTCAGCGACACCGGCAACCACACCATCCGCAAGGTCACGCCCGACGGCCGCGTGACCACGGTGGCGGGGAGCCCGCTCGCCTCCGGCGATGAGGACGGCACCGGCAGCGAGGCGCGGTTCGCGGCTCCGTGGGGCATCGCCGTCGACTCCGCGGGCTACGCGTATGTCACCGATTCCGCCAACCAGAAGATCCGTTGGGTCTCGCCCGCGGGCGAGGTGACGACGTTCGCGGGCGACGGTTTCGCCGGGACAGTCGACGGCCTCAGCACATTAGCGCGGTTCACCTATCCCTCCGACGTCGTCCTCGGGCCCGACGGCGCGCTCTACGTCGCCGACGCGTACACCATGTCCATCCGGCGCATCCCCATCGCGGCGGCCTTCGTCAGCACCTTCGCCGGATCGAAGCCGGCAAACGGCACGGACGCGGGATCGAACGCGGCGGGGACGAATGCGCGCTTCCACTTTCCGCACGGCATCGCGGTCGACGGGGCCGGCAACGCGTACGTTGCCGAGTCGAGCGGCGCGATCCGCAGGATCACGCCGGAGGGCGTGGTGTCGGTGTTCGCGGGAGCGCAGGGAACGAGCGGCTCCGCCGACGGCCCGGCGCTGAGCGCGCGGTTCTCGTTTCCGCGCGGCCTCGCCTTCGACCCGAACGGCAATCTGTTCGTCGCCGACACGAACAATCACACCATCCGCAAGATCACCCCCGCGGGGATCGTCACGACGTTCGCCGGCGTCGCGGGCGAGTTCGGATTCCAGAACGGCACCGGCGCGCAGGCGCGTTTCTACTACCCGTGGGACGTGGCCACCGACTCGCTCGGCAACGTCTACGTCACCGACGCGTACAACCACAGCATCCGCATCATCGAGCCGGCCGGTGTGGTGACGACCTTCGCGGGCAGCGGCGGCGCGGGCTACTTCGACGCCATCGGCACCTCCGCCGACTTCCGCTACCCCCTCGGCATCTCCATCGACACCGCGCGCAACCTCTACATCGCCGACTGGGGCAACGACGTGATCCGCAGGATCACACAGGCAGGCGTGGTCACGACGCTCGCCGGCAGCGCCACGGAGGCCGGCTCGACCGACGGCATCGGCCCCGCCGCCCGCTTCCTCGCCCCGGAAGACGTGGTTTCGGACGCCGACGGCAATCTCTACGTCTCGGACGAAAATCACCTGATCCGGCGCGTGACGAACACCGGCCTGGTGACGACGGTCGCCGGCCTGGCTGGCTCGCCGGGGAACGTGAACGGCGTCGGCGGCCAGGCACGGTTCACGTGGCCCGAGGGGCTCGCGCTCACGGCGTCGGGAGAACTGCTGATCGCCGACACGTACGATCACGCCATCCGCATCGGGACGGTCATAGCGCCGAAACGGCGCGCCGCACGCCACTGACCTCCGGGTATGGAGTGCGAGTCTTCGAGCCGTCGAGTCTTCAAGTCTTCGAGTCTTCAAGTCTTCAAGTCTTCAAGTCGTCGAGAAGCTCTCGACGACTCGACGACTCGACGACTCGAAGACTCGCACTCCATACCCGGCGCGCCGCTGGCATAGTCGAAAGACGTGCGCCTACGGATCGCAGTCATCCTCCTCGTCCTCGCCGCCCTTCCCCTGTTCGCCCAGCCGCTTGTCATCCGCACCCTCGCGGGCTCGCGGAGCGGGGGCGGGTTCTCCGATGCGTTCGGCACCGGCGCGCGCTTCTCGGTGCCGCGCGCGATCGCGGCGGACGCGGCCGGAAACCTCTGGGTGGCGGACACGGGCAATCACGTGATCCGCAAGGTGACGCCCGCGGGCGACGTGGTGACCATCGCCGGCGAGCCGGGCGTCGCGGGATTCGCGGACGGGCAGGGATCCGCGGCGCGGTTCCGCTTCCCCGCGGGGATCGCGGTCGATCCCGTCAGCGGGACGATCTGGATCTCCGACAAGGACAACCACGTCATCCGCCGCATGACGCCGTCCGGCGCGGTCACGACCATCGCCGGCCAGCCGGGTGTCGCCGGCTCCGCGGACGCGCAGGGGTCCGCGGCGAGGTTCGCCTATCCGCGCGGCCTGGCCGTCGATGCGAGCGGCGGCGTGTACGTCGCGGACACGCAGAACCAGGTGATCCGCCGGGTGACGGCGGACGGCGTCGCCATCACCTACGCGGGAAGAATGCTCGTGGACGGCTCGAGCGACGGCCTGCTGACCGACGCGCGGTTCCGCCTGCCGTCGGACGTCGCGATCGACGCGGGCGGCATCCTGTACGTGAGCGACACCGGCAACCAGAGCATCCGCAAGATCGCCAACGGCATGGTCACGACCATCGCGGCATCGCTCGAGACGCCGTGGGGACTCGACGTCGACGCCGCCGGGAACGTCTACGTCGCCGACGCAGACGCGGGGCGGGTCCTCCGCATCACGCCGTCGGGGTCGGTGTCGACGCTCGTGAACGCCGGGCTGCAGAGCCCGTCCGGCGTCGCGCTGGCGAATGGCACGCTCTTCATCACCGACGCGCTGAACCACGCCGTCCGCGGCATCGACCCGGCGACCGGAGCGGTCACGACCATCGCCGGCTCGCTCCCCGCGACGGGCCACTTGCCGTACGCGGTCACGTCCGACGGCGACGGCAACGTGTACGTCGCGCAAGGAAGCTCGATCCGGAAGATCACGCCCGCCGGCGTGACCACGACCCTCGTCTCCGGCCTCAACCTGGCGACCGGCATCGACATCGGTCCCGACGGCTATCTCTACGTCGCCGACGCCGCGGCCGCGCGCGTGCTCCGCGTGTCGATGAGCGGCGTGGTGACGACCTTCGCGGGCAGCGGGGACGAGTTCGGCGCGCCGTGGAGCGTCGCCGTCGACAACCTGCGCAACGTGTACGTCACCGATCTCTCCCGCCACCGCATCCACGTCGTCACCTCCGCGGGCAACGTCTCGACGCTCGCCGGCACCGGGACCCCGGGGCTGCTGGACGGCGCGGCCGCGGCGGCCCGCTTCCGCTCTCCGTCCGGCATCGCCCTCGACGCCGCGCGCAACCTCTACATCACGGACTTCGGCAACAACGCCGTGCGCAAGTACACGCGCGCCACGGGCGTGGTGTCGACGCTCGTCGCCCCCGCCGCGGGACTGATCGCGCCCAGCGGCATCGCCGCGGACGCGGGCGGCACGCTGCTCTACGTGGCCGACTACAACCATGCGATCTACCGCGTCACGCCCGCCGGCGCCCTGACCGTCGTCGCCGGCCTCCCCGGCACGCCGGGCAACGTGGACGGCACAGGCACGCACGCGCGGTTCGCGTATCCGGAAGGACTGGCGCTGACACCCGCGGGCGAGCTGCTGATCGCGGACTCGTACAACCGCGCCATCCGCGTGGGACGCGTGTTCGTGGGACCGGACCGGCGAAGAGTCGTGCGGCGTTAAGACAAATGTAGGGCGTGGCTTCAGCCCGCCTCCCCCGGGGTGGGGGGCGTTCCCCTCCCCGTCCGAGGGGCGGGCTGAAGCCGCGCCCTACATACGCCGCGCGAACACGCAGTCGCGGCACATGAAGTCTTCGGGCGCTTCGTCCACGCCGTAGACCCACCGCCGCAGCTTCGCGATCTCGTCTCCCGCCAGCACCTCGGCGATCGTGCTCTGCGTGAGGTCGCCCACGACGTACTTCTCGTCGTAGTCCTCGCAGCACAGCACGCACTTGCCGTGCGGCGTGATGTGCAGATGCTGGAGCGGGCGGGAGCCGACGTTGTCGCAGCCCTTGAGGGGCCGCATGCGGTCGGCCGCCTTGAGGCCGACGTCGAGCCAGCCCGCGCGGTCCATCACGACGTGCTGCTCGATGGCGAACCGGCTCCCCGCGAACCGCTGCCGGATGGCGGCGAAGTCGGCGTCGTGGGTGGCGTCGCCCGTGCCCAGGACGACGATCTTCATGTCCTCGGCGATGCGGGTGTCCTTCATGTAATCGAGGTTCCGCAGCACGGCCGGCAGGTGATCCGCGCCGCGATCGCGCACGTAGCGCTCGCGGTCGAGCGTCGAGAGGTTGATGCAGAGGTAGCGCAGCGATCCCAGCTCCAGGATCGCGTCCGTCTTCGCCGGCGTGAACCCCGAGGCGTTGCTCAGCACCGCGACGGGCAGTCCGCGCTCCGCGAGCGTCCGGATCTGGTCGAGAAAACGGCGATCGAGAGTCGGCTCGTTGTAGCTCTGGAGGAAGACGCTGTCGAGCGTCGCCCGGAAGGCGGTCAGCTCATCGACGATCCGCGCGAACAGCGCGTCGTGCATCGCGAAGTCCTCGCGCGGCGCGATGGAGACGGGGCAGAAATAGCACTTCTGGTTGCAGGTCGTGAGCGTCTCCAGGGAGACGATCTTCAGATGATGGCGGCGCGACAGCTCCCTGCCGTCGCCGTTGTCGACCACCCATCCGTCGCGCAGCAGCGTCTCGTCGCCCGCCCCCGTGCTCTGGAAGGCGCGGAAACGCTCGTACGCGGCATCTCCCGGCACCAGCGCGCGGTCGGTCAGCGGGTCGTAGATCCGCTCCGCGTCGATGTGCAGGAAGGGGTTTGTCTTCAACATCTTCGGCCGCCACAACCCGCTTCCGGGCCGTCGTGTTCCGCGTATGATGCGCCCGGACATGCCCATCGCCGTCCTCTATCCCCGGTACGACCACCCCGCCATCGAAGAGCGCTACGCATCATGGCAGACGCAGATGCTCCTGCGGCGCGGGGCCGGGGTCTCGCGCATCATCTTCTATGAGCCCGGCGAGCGTGCCGACGACGTGGCCGCGGACGTCGAGGAAGCGCAGGTGCTCGTGGTGATCGATCCCCTGCTCCTGCCCTCCCCCCGCCTGGCCGAGCGGCTGGCCGAGGCCCTCGGCGACGCGATGGCGGCCGTGCCGGTCTCGAACGGCGCCACGCACCCCCAGCAGCAGCGTCCGCCGTCGCCGGTGTACCTGACCCTCCGCGAGCTGCAGGCCACGATGGAGACCATCGCCGCCGAGCCGCCCTCGGTCGAGCGGGTCACCTGGGACCGCTCCGATCCCGGCGTCTTCCTCTGCCGGACGGAGATGCTGGACCAGGTGAAGACCCCGCTGCGCGACGCGCTCGCCGGCCGCGACGTCGCCATTTCCCGGACGGACTACGTCCACCGCTGGAGCTCGCTGCGCGGACAGACCCGGCACGACCTCCTCGACCGCATCAGCACGGACGCGAAGTCGATCCTCGAGTTCGGCTGCGGCGAAGCCCCCCTCGGCGAAGCCCTCAAGAAGCGGCAGAAGTGCCGCGTCGTGGGGATCGAGCTCGACCCCGAGGCGGCGGCCGTGGCCGAGAAGCGCATCGACTCCGTCTACCGCGGCGACGTCCGCGAGATCGTCTCGATCATGGACGAGCGGTTCGACTGGATCATCGGCGGCGACATCGTCGAGCATCTCGACGAGCCGTGGTCGTTCCTTGACGACCTCCGCAACGTCGCGGTGCCGGGCGGACATCTCCTGCTCAGCATCCCCAACCTCGCCAACGCGTCGCTGGTCAATGACCTCGTGCGCGGCCGCTTTGATTACGTTTACATGGGCCTCACCTGCGTCGGCCACCTGCGCTTCTTCACGAAGCAGAGCATCGCCGACATGCTCACCATCGCCGGCTGGACCATCGTCGCCATCGAGCCGCAGGACGCGGTGGTGACCCCGGCGCGCGCGGAGCTGCTCACGGCGCTGGACCGCGCGGGTCTGCCGTACTCGCGCGAGGACCTGACGCCCACCGGGTATTACGTGCTTGCAAGGAATGGAAGCTGACGAGTCGTCCAGTCGGCGAGTGATCGAGTCGTCAAGAAGCTCACGAAGACTCGACGGCTTGAAGACTGGACGGCTCGACGGCTCGAAGACTCGCATGAACATCGTCTATCTCCTCGAAGACACAGACCACTCCGGCGGCGTACGGGTGATGCTCGCGCACGCGGACGCGCTCATCGAGCGCGGGCATCGCGTGCGGCTCGTGACCAAGGGCCTGCCGCTGACGTGGCGTCCGTCGCGCGCGGAGTGGGTCTACGTCGACGACTTCCGCGAGTACGACGCCTCCTCGGACGACTTCGTCGTCGGCACCTTCTGGGTGACCGTACCGTACGCGCATGCGCTGGCGGGCGAGCGCGCGGTGCACCTGTGCCAGGGATACGAGGGGGCGTTCTCGGCGTATGCGTCTGTACGCGAGCAGATCGAAGCCGTGTACTCGCTGCCGGTCCCGAAGCTCATCGTCACGAAGTCGCTCCTGCCGGTCTGCCGGCGGTTCACCGACGACGTCACCTACATCGGCCAAGTCGTCGAGGACGAGTTCTACCGTCCCGGCACGCCGCGTGAGCACGAGCCGCTCCGGGTGCTGCTGTGCGGGCAGTCGCAGGCGGATCTGCGCGGCATCGAGGAAGGCTACGGCGCCGTCGCGCACGCGCGCTGGTTCCACCAGAAGCTCGACCTCATCCGCGTGTCGCCCTGGGCGCCATCGAAGGAAGAGCCGCTCGACTCCGTGCAGGAGTTCCACGTCGCCCTGACGACTGCGGAGATGACCCGGCTCATGCACTCCTGCGACGTGCTGATCGCGCCCAACCACCGCGAAGAAGGCTTCGGCCTCCCCGCGGCCGAGGCCCTGGCCTCGGGGATCCCGTGCGTGCTGACGGCGATCCCGTCGTACCTGTCCTTCGACGACGTCCACGACTACGCCCTCTTCGCCCCCGAACAGAACGCCATCGAGCTCGGCGAGCGCCTCATCGAGCTCCTGGCGGACGCGTCGCTCCGGGAACGCCTCCGCGAGCGCGGGCGGGAGGTGGCGGAGCAATGGCGGGTCAAGCACGTGGCCGCCCGGCTGGAAACGTTCTTCCAGGACCGCCGGCGCTGAGCGATCAAGTGTCATCCTGAGCCGCGTAGACGGCGAAGGACCCCCCTTCCGACTTGCGCGTTCGCTGCCTCTCGCAGGGGATCCTTCGCCGCGCTTCGCCGGCTCAGGATGACAGGGAGCGCCGGCGTCCCGCGCCGCCACTTGGGCGGGCGGGGAGCGTGGCACGGACGCTAGCGGAGCGCCGGCATCCTGCCGGCCGCTACGCCGGCTTCCAGCCGGCACGCCTCTCGCGAGAACCCGGGCCGCCTGGAAGGCGGCGTAGCGGCCGGCTGGAAGCCGGCGCTCCGCAGGACGGCCGGTCGCCCCCCTATGGAGTGCGGAGGCGTTCCCTCCACACTCCAAACGGCGTCGCGTGGCGCGAAACGTGCCACGCCTCACCCGCGCGGAGCCTGCAATTCCGGCAGCTTGTGAAAAGTTTCTCTAGTCCATAGAATCCGCCCGCGTTTCCTGAGTAACTTATGCCAGTTCAGAAGATTGAAAGAGAAGACTCGATCATCCCGCGCAAGCCGGGAGTGGCTCCGGGCGAAGGTGCGGAGAAGGGGCTGATCACCCTGCCCGGCGAGGCCGACCGTGAGGTCGAGGATCTCGCCGGCGCCACCTACCTCACGACCAAGCTCGACTCCGTCGTGAACTGGGCCCGCGGCAACTCGCTGTGGCCGCTGCCCTTCGGCACGGCTTGCTGCGCGATCGAGTTCATGTCCATGGTCTCGTCCCACTACGACATCTCCCGCTTCGGCGCGGAGACCGTGCGCTTCTCGCCGCGCCAGGCCGACCTGCTGATCGTCGCCGGCACGATCGTCGACAAGATCGCGCCCGTGCTCAAGAAGATCTACGACCAGATGCCCGAGCCGAAGTACGTCATCGCCATGGGCGCCTGCGCCACCTCCGGCGGCTTCTATCGCGCGTACCACGTCGTCCAGGGGATCGACGAGATCATCCCGGTCGACATCTGGGTCCCGGGCTGCCCGCCGACGCCGGACGGCCTGATGTACGCGATCCTCAAGCTGCGCGAGAAAGTCCAGCGCGGGGAGATCAAGCGCGGATGAGCACCTTAACGAAATTCAGCCCCATCCCCTACACCGGTCCGGCCCCGACCAACCGCACGCAGTACGTCCCCGCCGACGCCGCCGTCATGGACGCGCGCGGCGCGGAGATCGCGTCGAAGGTCCAGGGCCTCACCCAGGAGACGGGACAGGACCTCCCCACCTTCCTCGTCGACAAGAGCGAGATCGTCGGCGTGCTCCGCGCGCTGCACGATCATCCCGAGCTGCGCTTCACCCTCCCCCTCGACCTCTTCGGCGCGGACTACCCGCACCGCGAGAAGCGCTTCGACGTCCTCTACCAGCTCTATTCGCTGACGAACAACGAGCGCGTGCGCCTCAAGGTCCGCGTGGCCGAGGATGAGAGCGTGCCGACGAGCGTCGGCGTGTTCGAGGGCTACGACTGGTACGAGCGCGAAGTGTTCGACATGTACGGGATCAAGTTCGACGGACACCCGAACCTCCGCCGCATCCTGACCCACGACATGTTCCAGGGCCACGCCCTGCGCAAGGACTACGATCCCGCCCAGCGCTGGCTGCTCAACGACAGCGGCATCGCCACGCTGCAGCCGAAGATCGCGCCGCAGTTCGTCGAGCAGGAGGAAGAGTCCGACTTCGAGCGCGTGACGCTGAACCTCGGTCCCTCCCACCCCGCCATGCACGGCACCCTGCGCGTGGTGGTCACGCTCGACGGCGAGACCATCGTCGGCACCGAGCAGGAGATCGGCTACCTCCACCGCTGCTTCGAGAAGATGTCGGAGACGCACACCTACCAGCAGGTGATCCCGTTCACCGACCGCCTGAACTACTGCTCGGCGGTGATCAACAACGTCGGCTACTGCATGGCGGTCGAGAAGATGCTCGGCCTCTCCGCGCCGGACCGCGCCCAGCACGTGCGCCTGATCCTCTCGGAGTTCTACCGCATCGCCGACCACATCGTCTGCATCGGCACCAACCTCGTCGACCTCGGCGCCCTGACGAACTTCTGGTACCTGTTCCAGCCGCGCGAGGAGATCATCGCCCTGGCCGAGTCGTGCAGCGGCGCGCGCCTGCTCCCGAGTTACCTGCGCATCGGCGGCCTGGCCGTCGACGTGCCGCCGGAGTTCCTCGCCAACGCCCAGAAGATCGTCAACATGCTCCCGAAGTACATCGACGAGGTCGAAGCCCTCGTGATGAAGAACCGCATCTTCCGCGAGCGGACCGAGGGCGTGGGCGTGATCTCGCAGGCGGACGCGATCAACTACGGCTTCACCGGACCGTGCCTCCGCGCCACCGGCGTCCCCTTCGACGTCCGCAAGGCCAATCCCTACCTCGGCTACGACACGTACGACTGGGACGTGCCGATCGCCGACGGCGGCGACACGTATGCGCGGTTCCTGGTGCGCTTCGAAGAGATGCGCCAGTCCATCCGCATCATCCAGCAGGCCATCACCCGCGGGCTGCCCCCGGGCCCGGTGATGGTCGACAACCCGTACGTGGCCCTGCCGCCGAAGGCGAAGGTCTACAACGAGATGGAGTCGCTGATCTACCACTTCAAGCTGATCATGCACGGCATCCAGCCGCCGGTCGGCGAGACGTACTTCCAGGTCGAGGGCGGCAACGGCGAAGTCGGCTTCTACCTCGTCAGCGACGGCACGAAGAACCCGTACCGCGTGCGCGCGCGCCCGCCCTGCTTCCCGATCTTCGAGGCCTACGGAAAGATGATCACCGGACAGACCATCCCCGACGCCATCGCGGCGCTCGGCTCGCTGAACATCATCGCAGGGGAGCTCGATCACTGATGGCCATCACCCGAGTCTCTCCCGGAATCGTCAAGGTCGAGCGCGAGCCGATGACGCTCTCCGAGCGCGCGTACCTGCCGGCCGTCTTCGGCGGCATGTTCCGCACGCTCAAGCACCTGCTGCGCAACCTCTTCAACATCAAGAAGCTCCCGACGATCTCGTATCCCGAGGTCAAGCGCGTCTACTCCGAGCGCTTCCGCGGGCGGCACATCCTCACCACCCGCGAGGACGGCACCACCCGCTGCGTCGCGTGCTACATGTGCTCGACCGCGTGTCCCGCGGAGTGCATCACCATCGAGGCCGGCGAAGACCAGCGCACGCGCGAGAAGTTCCCGGTGCGCTACGACATCGACCTGCTGCGCTGCATCTTCTGCGGCTACTGCGTCGACGCCTGCCCCGAGGACGCGATCTACATGACCCGCGACTACGAGATGGCCATCGACACCCGCGCCCGCGCGGTGGTCGGCCTGCGCGACCTGGTCGTGCCGCCGAACTTCCCCGTCGGCCCGATGGGCTGGCGCCCGTACTACGGGGGCATCGAGAAGCGCGGCACCGCCGGCGGCACCGGCATCGGCCAGCCGCTGCGCGAAGCGCCGTACGAGGATCAGGACCCGCCCAACCCCGACGTGTACCGCGGCGCGTAGGGAACGCTCCGCGTAGCGAGCCTGGCACCTCGGCTATCATGCAGCGGCTTTCATGAAACCGCTCGAGACCACGGTCGAAGAAGTCCTGCGCGAGGCCATCCAGTCGGAGGTCGAGACGCGCGTGTACTACCAGAAGCTCGCCGATCGCACGATCACGCCCGAGGCGCGCAGCCGGATGCTGCAGCTCTCCGACATGGAGCTGGTGCACCGCGCGAAGCTGGAGCGCAAGTACCGCGAACTGCTGGGCGAGAACGCGCCCGATCCGGCGCCGGTCAACATCGAGCTGCCGCCGGAGATCGCCTCGCTCGATCTCAGCCGCGCGCTCAAATACGCCCTCGAGCGCGAACGCGACTCGGAGAGCCACTACCGCTTCCTGGCCGAGCGCGTCCCGCCGACGACCGAGCTCGGCCGCCTGTTCGTGGAGCTCGCGGAGATCGAGTGGAAACACAAGACCGACCTGCAGGCGGAGTACGACGCCAGCGCGGGACCGGATCAGTTCTTATTGGATATGTGAGACGGAGTTCCTCGGTCCCTCGGTTCCTCGGAGTTCCTCGGGTGGGGGTCCACTCCGAGGAACTCCGAGGAACCCCGAGGAACCCGAGGAACTCCCCAAAAAGCATCCGGCCCGGTGACTTGCGCCACCGGGCCGTCTGCTCTCTCTCATACAACACGCTGCCGGTTCTCGAAACGGTGCGTTGTATGAGTGCATAGTAGGCATCGGTGGTCAGACCCCAGGGAATTCAACATAAAAAATCGGTCAGCCCCCGCAGCCTCGGCCAGTGAAACGTGAGTGACGCGTACGTCAGCCGTCAGAGAACCGCAAAATCATAAAATCACCCTCTCATGATCTACCTCGACAACAACGCCACCACCCGGGTCGCCGATGAAGTGCTCGCGGCGATGACGCCGTACTACCGCGAGGTCTATGGCAACGCCCACGCGATCCACTCCCTCGGCCGCCGCGCCCACGACGCGGTCGAGGAGTCGCGCGACGAGCTGGCCCGCCTCCTCGGCTGCGACCGCGCGGAGGTGATCTTCACGAGCTGCGGGACCGAGGGGAACGCGATGGTCATCCGCGGCCTCGTCGACCGCCACCCGGACCGCCGCAAGGTCGTCACCACCGCCGTCGAGCACCCGTCCGTGCTCCTCCTCCTCCGCGCCCTGGAGCGCGAGGGGGTCATCGAGCTGGTCGTCGTCCCGGTGGATACCGAGGGGGTCATCGATCTCGACCGGATGCAGGCCGCGATCGACGACCGCACGCTCCTGGTCAGCGTGATGCTGGCCCAGAACGAGACGGGCGTACTGCATCCCGTGGAGCGAATCGCGGAGCTGGCCCACGCGCGCGGCGCGCACGTGCACGTCGACGCCGTCCAGGCCGCGGGCAAAGTTCCCCTCGACCAGCGCTCCCTCGGCGCGGACTTCGTCACCATCTCCGGCCACAAGTTCCACGCCCCGAAAGGCATCGGCGCGCTGACGATCCGGAAGGGGCTGGTCCTCCAGCCGCTCTGGCTCGGCGGCGGACAGGAGCTCGGCATGCGCTCGGGCACCGAGGCCGTGCCGGCGATCGTGGGGCTGGCGGCGGCGGCGCGGCTCGCGCGCAAAGCCCTCGCGGATTACGAGGGCGTCCGGGCCCTGCGCGACCGGCTCGAGCAGTCGATCTTGGCCCGCATCGACGAGACCTCCGTCAACGGCAGCACCCAGCCGCGCCTCGGCAACACCGCCAACATCTCCTTCCACGACGTCGCGGCGGACGAGATCGTCCGCGCACTCGACGCCGAGGGGGTGTGCGTGTCGGCGGGAGCGGCGTGTCACTCCGGGACCGTCGAGCCGAGCGGCACGATGAAGGCCATGGGCAAGCCGCTGCGCATCGCGATGGGGGCCGTCCGCTTCTCGCTCTCGCGCTACACCACGGCGGAGGAGATCGAGACGACGGTCGACCTCGTTGCGAGCCGCGTTTTGGCGATTCACACAAAATAACTATAATGCTCGGCTTATGCCGAGCCTGTTCTCCGCGATCCTCACCTTCTCGCTCCTCGCGGCCAGCGCCTTCGCGGCGGGCCGCGAGCTCGCCCCGCGCCCACTCGGCCCTTCGCCGTACGCGCAGCAGACGCCGCAGGTCGCCTATGCGGGCGGCAAGTACCTGACGGTGTGGCTCGAGCCGATGGAGGCCGCCGGGTGGCGCTACCTCGGCGCGTTCACCGATCGCCAGGGCAACCGCCTGTCGCCGTCGGCGTTCGTCGTGGTCCCCAATCCCGGGGCCGGGCCCGCGCAGCTCCTCGGCACGGGCAATTCGTTCGCGCTGTTCTTCCCGGTCGAGACGGGGATCCTGATGCTGGACATCGATCTGGCTGGCCACGTCACCGGCACGCGCACGATCGAGATCGAGGACTTTCGCTACGACCCCTCGGTGGCGTGGAACGGAACGCACTTCGTGGCCATCGAGCACGAGCTCGACCGCCCGACCTCCGCACAGGCCGTGTTCTTCGACCGCTCCGGCGCGATCGTGCGCAAGGTCCCGCTCCCCTGCGCTCTCATCCGCCACGAGCTGCTGTCGGTGCGCACCGACGTAGTGGTCACGAGCGTCTGCGAGAGCGGCGGGCTGCGCGCGGACTTCCTCGACAGCAATGGCGCGATCACACCGGTGACGCTGGACCCGGCGAACACGCAATTCGGAGTGCGCGCCGCTGCCGCACCGGCGGCCAACGGCGCGACGCTCATCGCTTGGGCCACGTCCGGGCCCGAACAGACCCTGAAGACCGCGATCGTCTCGGCATCCGGAACGGTCTCCGCGCCGAAGCTCATCGCCCAGGGGGGTGGGCCGCCGTACGAGCCGCGGATCGTGGTGAAGACCGCCACCGGGTTCCTGCTGCCCTTCGTGCAGCACGGCAGCCTGTCGATCGCGACCCTCGACGAGGATGGGGCACCCGTCGCCGTCAACCAGACGCCGGCGACCGCCTTCGGCTTCCCCGGCACCGCCGCCACCGACGGCACGGACGTGCTCGTGTCGGACATCCAGTACGAATCACAGCGGTCGCGCGGCCGCGTGCGGACGCGGCTGATCTCGGCGAACGGACAGCTCGGGCCCCCGGAGACCATTTCGATCACCCCCTCCCGCCAGCTCGCACCCACCATCGGCGCGGGCAGCGGCTCGCTGGTCGGCGTGTGGACGGAACAGCAGGGTTTGACGTCGATCGTCCGTGCCGCGCACCTGACGCCGGACGCGATGGTCCTCTCCCATTCGATCATCGATCCCAACGCGACGCTGGTCAGCCGCGACCTGGCTTGGAACGGTGCGGCGTACCTCACCGTGATCCAGCGCAACGGCCAGTTGCGCGTGCAGCGCCTCGACGCCTTCGGACGCAAGGTCGGCAGCGCGATGCTCCTGTTCACCTCGGAGAACCCCATGGCGCGCGTCTCCGTGGTCTGGGCGGACGACCATTGGGAAGTCGCCGGCACCGACGGAGTCACGGCGTTCCACGCCACGGTGGCGGCAGACGGCGACGTGACGGGATGGGAAGCCCTGAAGCTCGAAGGCACGCTGCCGAACGAAGAGACCCGGCGCACCGGCGTGCGCGACGTCGCCATCGCCTGGGACGGCGAGCGCACCGTGATCGCGTGGATCGAAGGTCAGTACTACCCGTGCAGCTTCGAGTGCATCCAGGACCAGCCCGCGTTCATCGCCACGATCGACCCGATCGCGCACGCCGTGAGCGAGCCGCATCGCATCAGCGATCCCTATGAGCTCGCGGAGTCGCTGTCGCTCGCCACGAACGGAGAGGAGATCGTCGCGGCGATGACCCGCTACGACGGCAGGACCCTGCTCACGGCGCTCGACGCTTCGCTGGAGACCGTCGCCACCCGCAACGTGGACGGCGTGGCCGACCTGGCGTGGGACGGCAGCACGTTCATCCTCGCGCTGCGCGAGCGCAACCTGCTCACCATCCGCAGGCTGGACTCGAGCCTGCGCGACGCCGCGCGCGCTCGCGTCGCCGGCATCGCTCCCGCGGACGTCGTGGGCAGCGCGCCGAGCGTGGCCGTGGCCATCCCCGGCAACGCCGTCATCGGAATCCAGGAAGTCGACTCCAACAACGGCGCACGCGCGGTCGCGTACGTCGAACAAGAGGTCGAATCCCTGTCGCAGCGGAGAAGAACCGTCAGGAGATGACAGACATGCGCAGAGCCCTTGCGGCCGCTCTCTGCACCCTCGTCCTCGTTCCTCACACGCTGGCCGCGGGACGCGAGCTCGCGCCGCGGCCGCTGATCCCGCGGAGCGACTTCGTGCTCAACCTCGACGTTGCATGGGCCGGCGGCCGGTTCCTCACCGTCTGGGAAGCGCGCGACGGCCCGGACCGGGCCCTGTACGGGGTGCTCTCCGACGCAAACGGCCACCGCGTCTCGCCCGCCGCCTTCCTCATCGCCGAGACCAGCCTCGCGGGAGAGCTCACGCTCGACGTCGTCGGCACGAACGACTCCTTCGCCGTGTTCTGGAACGACGACGCGCGCGCGGTGCACATGACCGACGTCGCCCCCGACGGCACGATCCTCGGCACGCGCACGCTCGCGCTGCCGTCCGCGCGGCACGTGGTGGCGGAGTGGAGCGGCGACCGCTTCCTCGTGGCCGTCCATCGCGAGAACCAATTCCGGGAGCGCAGCGTGGCCGGGCTGCTCGCACGCGACGGCACGGTCATCCGCGACGACATCCGCCTCGATCCCACCGCCACCCCGTCGCACATCGCGGACACCGCGTTCGGCTTCCTCGTGTTCAGCCAGGGGCGGGACCTGATCGGCCACGTCGTGCTCCTCGACGGCTCGGCGGTGCAGGTCGCCACGAGCGATGCCGGAGGGAACATCGTCTCGGCGCGCATCGGCAACGGGCGGCAGCTCGTCGCCTACGCCATGGGCGACGGGCAACTGCGCACGGCCACCTGGCACGTCGGAAACAAGTTCCAGGAGCAGACCGTCACCGTCGAGCGTAACGGCGTGTTGCCCGTGGGCATCCTGCCGGGCGACGGCGTGCATCTCCTCGTCTACGCCGGCATGGACGGGCTCTACACGATCCGGCTCGACGACGCCGGCGCGCCCGTGTCCCAGCCGCAGGTCGCCGCCACCGGCGTCCGCAACCCGCACGGCGCTTCGAACGGCACGGTGCTGTTCGTGCCTCATCGCTTCGCGGAGCTCTTCGACGAGTACGTCGCCTCGGTGGCCCTCACGCGGCAACCGGCGGCCGGCGCGCGGGAGACTCTCTCCATCCGCCCGGCCCGGCAGTCGCACGTGCTCGTCGGCGCCGGCGGCGGCTCGATGGTCGCGGTGTGGAACGAAGCGACGGCCGGCGGCGGCACGCGCATCCGGAGCGCGCGCATCGACCGCGATTTCGCGGCCGCGGAAGTCCACGAGATCGCCGCGGACGGCGTGCTGGCCGCGCGGACGCTTCCCTGGAACGGCACCGAATACCTCGTCCTCTACCTCGCTGCCGGCGGGCAGCTCCTCGCCGCGCGCGTCGGCTACGACGGCGCACCGATCGGCGGGCCGAAGCGCATCGCCGAGACGGACAGGATCCGCGCGGCCGCGACCTGGGCCGGCGACCGCTGGGCGGTGGCCTGGGCCTACGTGGACGGGTACCAGGTCATCCAATACGCCACGCTGTCGCACGGCGGCGTCCCGTCGTCTCCGCAGGATCTGACCCTCACCCCGAACCTCGCGTTCGACGTGGCGCTGGCTTTCGACGGCAACCGCGTGCATCTCGCGTGGATCGAGACCGCGGGGCCGTACACCATCGAGCCGCCGCCGCACGGGCATGCCGTGCGCACCACGCGCCTCCGCCGCAACGGCCGCGTTGCCGACGCCACGCCGCTCGCGATTCCCGTGACGTCGCCGCGGGGCGTGTCGATGGCGGGGAACGGCGAACGGATCGTGCTGCTCGTCGACGAACGGCCGGGCACGACGGCCCACGCGATCGACCCGAGAACGCGGCAGGTCGCCGCCACCCGCACGCTGCACGAAGGCGAAGTGAAGGACAGCGACGTCGCCTGGGACGGCCATGCATTCGTCGCGGCCGTGAGCTACCTCGACCTCGAGAGCTTCCGCAGGTATCTGAAGATTTTCAGGCTCGGCAGCAGCGGCACCGCGGCCGGCAGCCCGCGCGTGGCCGAGACGCTCGCCCGCGAAGACCTGCACGTGACCGTCGCCTCGTCCCCGGCCTACGACGCGGTCGCGGGCCTGCAGGAAGCCGACGCGCTCTCCGGCGAGCGCGCGGTCATCTACACCGAGCGCGAAATGTTCCGCCCATGAGAAAAACCACCCTGGCCGTACTCCTTCTCCTGACCGCCAACGCGCTCGCCGCCGGACGCGAGCTCGCCCCTCGGGGCGCCGCGACGACGACGTACTTCGTCTCCACTCCGCAGGTCGCGTTCGCCGGCGAGCGCTTCCTCACCGTCTGGATCGAGGACATGGGCCACATCGGCCGGCACGTGATGGGCGCGTTCAGCAATGCGAGCGGCCGCCGCGTCACACCGGCCGCCTTTCCCATCCTGCAGCCGTTCCAGGGAAACACGCTGCTGCAGCTCGTCGGCACCGGCGACTCCTACGCCCTCTTCTGGAAGGACGCGTCCAACAACACGCTGATGACCGACATCGACCGGAACGGACAGGTCACGCGCACCACCACCCTGGCGGTGCCGCGGTACATCCAGATGGAGGCGGCATGGAACGGCTCGCGGTTCCTGGCCGTGCTGCGCCAGCCGGGCGTGGCCGGTTTCAGCGTCGAGGGGCTCCTGCTCTCGCGGTCCGGTGAGGTCCTGCGGCGCGGCATCCCGTTCGACGACGCGGCGTACTCGTTCCACGTCATCCCCGACGGCAACGGATTCGCCGCCGCCACGTCCGGCTTCCACCGCGTCGTCGCGTATCGCGTCTCGGGCGATGGCGACGTCACGTCGTACACCATCGACGAGGAGCTCAATCCCGGCCGCTCGTTCGTTTCCACGACGGCGAACGGCGGGTTGCTGGTGGTCTACGCCGCGGGACTGGAGATCCGCGCGAGCATCGCCGGGGCGAACGGCACGGTCCAGCCCCTCGACGCGGTCGCCACCTCGACCATCCCGCTGGGCCTCGTCCATCTGCGCCGCGTGGGCGACGCACACCTGGTCACATACTTCACGCTCGCCGAGCCGGACAGCGGGATCTCCACGCTGATCCTGCACGCCGACGGCACGGCCACGCCTGCGCCGGAGCGCGCCGTCGAGCTCGCGCCGCACGTCTACATCCCGACCGTGGCCGCGTCGAGCGCGGAGACGACGCTCGTCGTGTACACACCAGCGAGCGTGTACCCCACGCCGCTGCTGCAGGTGGCCACCCGGAACGACGCCACGGCGATGGAGCCGGAATTCGCCGCCGTCACGCGCTCGCGGCAGTCGCAGCCGATCCTCGCCAGCGCCGGCGGACGCGTGCTGGCCACCTGGTCGGACATCCAGGGCCCGGCGGCGTTCGTGCGCACGGCGTCGCTGGCTCCCAACGGCACGCCGCTGACCGACGCCATCGTGGCGCCCGCGTATACCGCAGCGCGCGAGCTGGCGTGGAACGGCTCGGAGTATCTGGTCGTCGCGGCGCGCGACGGGGAGCTCCTGGCGACGCGGGTCGCCCCGGACGGCACGCCGCTGGACGCGCAGCCGCTCCTCCTCGGCCGGCACGATTCGAACTGGTGGCACCTGAACGCGGCCGTGGCGTGGGCGGGCGATCGCTGGGTGGTGGCGTGGGATACGTACGCCGGGATCCTCCTGACGACGGTCCGCAACGGTGGGGTGGCGCCGGCCAGGCTGCTCGCTCTCGGCGAGCTGGCCGCCAGCGATCCGTCGCTGGCCTTCAACGGCTCCACGCTGCTGCTGGTGTGGAACGAGACCGACCTGTCAGCCTGCGACGTGTTCCCGCCCTGCATCATCGGCGAACAGGTCGCGTACGCCGCACGCATCACTCCCGAGGGCCAGCTCGCCGGGCCGAAGCGAGTGCGGATCCCGTTCGCGGGCGATTACTCGATCGCCACGAGCGGGAGCGAGTTCGTGGTCCTCGGCGACACGACGGCGACCGTCGTCGACGCCGAGGTGTCAAAGGTGCTGGCCTCGCGCTCCATCTTCAACTGGGGCGCGACGAGCGACGTGACGTGGGACGGCTCGTCGTACGCGGTCGCCCTCCGCTACCTCGGGGCTTCGTGGCACGTGAGCGTGACGCATCTCGACCGCGACCTGAGCGTCGTGGGCACGCCGCGCGGCACGACCACCCTGCCGCCCGACAACTTCGTCGCGCCGAGCATCGCCCGCTCGCTCGTCGGCGTGCAGGAGGGCGACGCGGTGAACGGCGCGCGCGCCGTCGTGTACCGCGAAAGCGACATGCAGCCGCTGCCCCCGCCGCCGCCCGCGCCGCTCAACGTGCGCGCAACCCCCACCGGCGACGGCCGCTACGAGATCACCTGGGACGAGTCCCCCGGCGCGGAACTCTATCGCGTGTTCATCTTCGGCCCGGACTATTCGGGACAGCTCTGGTCGATCTTCGACATCCCGGCGACGTCGCCGCGCAGCGTGATCGCCCAGCACCCGAGGGCACGGGTCATCGCCTTCAACGCGGGCGGCGCCTCAGAGCCCCCACCCCGCCGCCGCTCCACGCGGAGGTAGCCATCTGGAGTGCGAGGCAATCGCCTCCGCTTTCGTATTCGCATGTTCGCGCGCTGAGGCTACCGAATACGAAAGCGGAGGCGGTTGCCTCCGCACTCCAAACGCCGGCACCCGGGCACCCTCGATTGCCTCCGCGCCCCCGCGCGCCCTTGTCATCCCGAGCGTCGAGCGAGGGACCTGGGTGGGCGGGGCGCGAAGCACGTGCCTGCCGCCCCACCCACCCAGGTCCCT
>DASUSN010000212.1:0-17391 GCA_036375075.1 Thermoanaerobaculia bacterium
CCCGGACGGGGAGGGGGAACGCCCCCGCCCACGAGGGGGCGGGCTGAAGCCGCGCCCTACATTTGAGACGCTTTGCTGCTAGGCGAAGTACCGCGCGAGGGCCCGATCCAGCTCTTCGTGGCGGGTGGGCTTGGCGAGGTAGTCGTCCATGCCCGCCGCCAGGCATTTCTCGCGATCGCCTTCCAGCGCGTTGGCCGTCATGGCGATGATCCGGTGCCGGCGGCCGGTCTCTTTCTCGCGGCGGCGGATCTCGAGGGTGGCCTGGTAGCCGTCCATCACCGGCATCTGGCAGTCCATGAGGACGACGTCGTAGTCGTGGGCGCCGACGGCTTCGACGGCTTCCTGGCCGTTGGCGACGGAGTCGGCGGCGTAGCCGAGGCGCTCGAGCTGGCTCATGGTCAGCTTCATGTTCAGGAAGTTGTCCTCGACCAGCAGGATGCGGACGCCCTGCTTCTCGTCGAAGGACACGGCGCGCGTGGGCTGGGTCAGCGGCCGCGGCGCGGCGGCGGCGCGCGGCAGGGGCAAAGCCTCGTGGGCCATGGCGATGGCGATGGCGTCGAAGAGCTCGCGCTGGCCGACGGGCTTGCTCGTGTACGCGTTGATGCCCGCCTCGCGCAGCGTCCCCTCGTCCACGATCTCGTTGCCGGTGAGGTACACGACGCTCGTCCCCTGCGCCGCACGCGCGAACGCGAGCGGATCGAGATCGTCCATGCGGTCGTAGATGACGACGCGATAGGGATCACCGGCCGACGCCGCCGCGCGGATGGCGTCGAGCGCGTCCGCTCCGTCGGTCGCGTGATCGACCCGCATCTCCCACGTGGCGGTGAGGTAGTGCGTGACGACCTTGCGGCTCGTGGGCTGATGATCGACGAGCAGCACGCGCTTGCCTTTGAGATCGAGGTCCGACGAGACGATCGGGCGGCGGTCGCGGGCCAGGCGGGGGAACGGCACGGTGAACCAGAACCTGGAGCCTTCGCCGGGCGCGCTCTCCACGTCAATCAGGCCGCCCATGGTCTCGACGAGATGCCGCGCGGTGGCCAGGCCGAGGCCGACGCCGGAGAAGCGGCGGGTAGAGCCGGCGTCGAGCTGGGCGAAGCGCTCGAAGAGCAGCAGGCGGTCTTCGTCCGCGATGCCGAGGCCCGTGTCGCGGACCTCGAAGCGGACGACGCGGTGCGTCTCCGTCTCCGTCTGCAGGGTGACGCTGAGCACGACCGAGCCCTGCTCGGTGAACTTCACCGCGTTCTCGAGCAGGTTGGTCACGACCTGGCGCAGCTTGGAGAGGTTGCCGCGGAAAACCGGCGGCAGGCTCGGATCGAAGACCAGGCCGACGTCGAGGTCCTTGCCCAGGGCCGCGACCTTCATCACCTCCACGATGCGCTGGAGGGCGCGGTAGAGATCGAAGTCGACCATCGCGGCGGAGAGCGTCCCGGCCTCGAGGTTGGAGACGTAGAGGACGTTGTTGATGATGGACAGGAGCTGGTCGGCGCTGGCGCGGGCCTGGTGGGCGTAGTCCTGCTGTTCCTCGCTGAGCGGCGTGGCCATGAGCAAGTCGATCATGCCGACGATGCCGTTCATCGGCGTGCGGATCTCGTGGCTGACGTTGGTGAGGAACTGGGTCTTCACGCGCGCGGCTTCGAGGGCGGCGTCGCGCGCGTTCCCGAGCTCGGCCTCGAACTGCTTGCGGTCGGTGATGTCGCGGAAGACGACGCGCGCGAGTGCGGCCTTCCCGTCGAGGACCTTGGGACGCAGCCAGCCTTCCAGCGTGACGCGGTTGCCGGAGGCGGTGACGAAGACGGACTCGACGCGCTCCGCCGTCGCGGTCTCGAAGACGCGTCCGAAGACCCGGCGCAGCTCTTCGCGGCGGTCGGGCTCCGCGGCGTGCAGCAGCGACGCGCCGCGGGAGATGCCGAGAAGGGCGCTGGCGGCTTCGTTGGCGTGGAGGACGGTGCCGTCGGGCGCGATGCTGACCACCAGGTCGCTGGTCTGCTCGAAGAAGTCCTTGAACCGCTCCCGCGCCTCGGACAGCTCGTCGCCGAGCTGGAGCTCGCGGGCGGCGTGTCTGGCGATGGCGGCCAGCAGCGCGAGCTGGTCGGCGTTGAGAGTGCGCGGCTGGCGGTCGAGGATGGAGAGGATGCCCTCGTCGCCGAGGGGAACGGCGGCGTAGAAGCGGACGTGAGGCGGGCCGAGGACGAGGGGGTGGTCGGAGAAGTCCGGGTCCCGGGTCGTGTCGGGGATGACCACCGGCGGGCCGCCGGTGGACCGGCCGGCTGGCAGCCGGCGCGCCACGCGGGAGGCGAAGGACGACGCGGTGGGGACGAGGGTCGCTTTGGTTCCGCTCGCGGCAACGACGCGCTCGCCCGCTTCGCCGATGAAGCCGATCCACGCCACCGGCACGCGCAGGGCGCGCGCAATTTCGCCGCAAAGGGTCTCCAGAACGCTCAACTGCCTCTCCTTGAACCGCGGCGCATGATAGCCGCCGGCGGCAAGCGTTCTGCACCCCAGCCGTGTGAAAGGAGTGTCAAAGATGTTGAGGAAGACGGCTGGTGCATTCGCACTGGCATTGCTGGTTGCGGCGTGCGGTGCGGAGAATCGGACCGGGCAGCCGGAGACGGACACGACCGCGACGACCGGGCAGTCGGTGCAGGAGACGACGACCGCCTCGGCGACGACGACGGGCGACTCGGGCGGGACGCTGAGCGCGCTGTCGCCGGAGGACAAGGAGTTCATCACCAAGGCCGGCATGGGCGGACTGTACGAGGTGCAGGCGGGGAATCTCGCGCTGCAGAACGCGACGAGCGCGGACGTGAAGACGTTCGCCCAGAGGATGGTCACGGACCACGGCAAGGCAAACGCGGAGCTGGCGCAGCTCGCGACGACGAAGGGCGTGGCGCTGCCGGCCGAGCTCGCGGGCGACCACAAGGCGGCGCTCGATCACCTGTCGTCGCTGAGCGGCGCGGAGTTCGACAAGATGTACATGCAGCACATGGTCGAGGACCACAACAAGGACGTGGCCGAGTTCGACAAGGCCTCGACGTCGTCCACGGACGCGGACCTGAAGGCCTGGGCCGGCAAGACCCTGCCGACGCTCAAGGAGCATCAGGCGATGGCGAAGCAGATCGCCTCGAAAACGTAGGGCAATGTAGGGCGCGGCTTCAGCCCGCCCCCTCGTGGGCGGGCAGGAACACCTTCACGCTCCCTCCCCCGCCCTCCCGCGGCGCGCTGCGCACCGCGCCGCCGTGGCCGCGGACGATGCGGTCGACGAGGAACAGGCCGAGGCCGAGGCCGGAGGTGACGGTGGAGGCGCCGCGGCGGAACGGCTTCGCGTCGCGCAGGAAGTCCTCCGGCAGGCCGGGGCCGCGGTCGCTCACGGTGATCGTCACGCCGCCGTTCTCGGGCGCGACGTCGACGGAGATGCTGCGATCGGGCACGTCGCGCGAGAACTTCTCCGCGTTGTCGACAAGGTTGTCGACGACGTGATGGAGGGCGTCGGGATCGAAGGCGACCTCGGGCAGGCTGTCGGCGACGCGCAGGTCGATGGGGCACTGCGCGGCCTCCATCTGGGGCCGGAGGCGCGCGACGCACTCGGCGACCGCCGTGCCGATCTCCCCCGGCCGCGGCGCCAGCGCGAACGTGCCGCGCTCCAGACGCGTCACTTCGAGGACGTTGGCCACGACGCGGCCGAGGCGCTCGGTCTGACCGGCGATCTCGCGGGCGTACTTTTCGCGCCTCTCCGCATCCGGCTCCTCGGCGATCAGATCGCTGTAGACGCGCAGTGAGGCCAGCGGCGTGCGCAGCTCGTGCGCGGCGGTGGCGGCGAAGCGGGCCCGGTCGGTGGCCAGACGCTCGACGCGCGTGAGCGTCCAGATCACGCCCGCCACGACGAGCAGCAGCACGAACGCGACGGCGGTGAAGGTGCGCAGGAAGCGCTCGCGCTCCGCGCTCGCCGAGGGCGCGGCGGGATGCGGGAGCCGCGCACGCCAGCCGGTGCCGCCGATGGAAGTGCCCTCGGCCGCGCGCGTCACGAGCGCGCCGTCGACGCTCGCGCCGTCGGTCACCGGGGTGAGGAAGCCCTGGACGAACGAGCCGTCGGGCGTGTGCACCGCGCGCAGCGCCACGAGGGACGGCCTGCCGCCGACGTCGAGTGTGTGCCAGGAGAGGTCGGTGGTGCGGATCTCGACCGGCGCGGGCGGCCTGACGATGGGCGGCGTGACGACCGGCTGTTGCGGGGGGCTCGCCCGGAGCTGCTGGTAGACGACGTTCGACTGGGCGTTCTGCGCGAAGGCCATCGGGTCGACGACCTGGAGCTTCGATTCCTTGCCCTTCGACGCCTGGACCCTCGATTCCAGTTGGGCGATGCGCGCGGCGGTCTCGCGCTTCTCCCTCGCCTCTTTTTCGAGCTCCTGAACGACCGGCGCGATGGCGGTGCCGATTGCCTGTGCCGAGGCGGCGAGCGTGCCGCGGATCGAGAACTGCTCTTTCGCGTTCGGAGCGTTGAGCTCGCGCAGCTCGTCGTTGAGCGTGGGCAGCGTGACCCGCCCGTCTCCGTCGATCTGGAAATGCGCGGAGACGAGGGGATGCCCCGGCCCGCTCGCGAGCGGCGACGGGACGACGGAGAGCCCCTCGGACGCCCCTTTGGGGTCGTGGTAGAGGTTCTGGTAGTGAAAGTACGGCCGCTGGGATTCGCCGGCGCGGAGCTCTTCGAGGCGGCGGGCGAGGCGGTCGGCGACGGTGCGCTCGTTCTCGAGCGTGGTCCGCGTGGCCATCTGGCTCCGCAGCCGCACCTCGGCCTCGAGCGCGCGCGTGGCGGAGACGTACCAGGCCGCGAGGAGACCTCCGACGCCGAGGAGGAGGACGAGGGCAGCGAGCGGGACGCGCATCTTCACGGGTGCCCCCAGGCGTAGCCGGTGCCCTTCACCGTCACGACGATGCGCGGCTCGGCGGGCTGGCGCTCGATCTTCTGGCGGAGGTTGGCGATGGTCATGTCGACGGTGCGGGTCTCCAACTCGTCGATCGCGTTGGACGGGGCGCCCCACACGGTCTGCAGGAGCTCGGCGCGGGAGACGGCACGGGTGCGATGGCGGTGGAGCCAGCGGAGGATGCCGACCTCCCGGGGGGTGAGGGCGACGGACGCGCCGTCGCGGCGGGCTTCGCAGCGGCCGAGGTCGAGCAGGCAGCCGTCGATCTCGACGCATTCGGCGTCGGCGGGAGCGATGGACGCGCGCCGGCGCAGGGCGTCGATGCGCGCGAGGAGCTCGCTGGTGCCGAAGGGTTTGGTGAGGTAGTCGTCGGCCCCCGCGCCGAGTCCCCTCACCCGCTCGTCCTCGGAGCCGCGGGCGGTGAGGATGAGGATCGGCAGCGCGGGACGGGCCATGCGCAGGCGGCGGCAGACTTCGACGCCGTCGAGGCGCGGCAGGGTGAGGTCGAGGAGGACGAGGTCGACGTCGGATTGCGCGCCGCGCTCGGCGCCGGCGAGGCCGTCGGCGACGGTCTCGACGACGAAGCCGCGCCTGCCGAGGAGGTCGGCGAGGGCCTCGCGGAGGGAGCGTTCGTCTTCGACGACGAGGATTCGCACGCAATGATGGTACGCCTGGGATGGAGTTCCTCGGAGTTCCTCGGTTCCTCGGAGTTCCTCGGAGTTCCTCGGGGGGGCTCTCCTCCGAGGAACTCCGAGGAACTCCGAGGAACCCGAGGAACCGCATATCATCCCCTTCCGCATGATCCAGATCCGCGGCCTGCGCAAGGTCTACGGGAGCGTCGTCGCGCTCGACGGGCTCGATCTCGACGTCGCCGAGGGCGAGATGTTCGGGCTGCTCGGGCCGAACGGCGCGGGGAAGACGACCACCATCGGCGTCCTCACCACGCGCGTGAAACCCACGGGGGGCACCGCGATCGTCGCGGATTGCGACGTCGCCGCCCGGAGCGTCGAGGCGCGCGCGCGGATCGGGGTCGTTCCGCAGCGGCCGAATCCGGACCGGAGCCTGACGGTCCGCGAGAACCTCGTCTTTCATGCGACGTACTTCGGAATCGCGCGCGCGGAGGCATCGCGCCGCGCGGATGCGCTGCTGGAGCGGCTGGGCATCGCGGAAAAGCGCGACGCGAAGGTGGACGCGCTCTCCGGCGGGCAGCAGCAGCGGATGATGATCGCCCGCGCGCTGACGCACGAGCCGCGCGTGCTGTTCCTCGACGAGCCGACGGTGGGGCTCGATCCGCAGGCGCGCCTGGGGCTGTGGGAGATCCTGCGCGACCTGCGCACGCAGGGGCGCACGGTGGTGATGACGACGCATTACATGGAAGAGGCGGACCAGCTCTGCGACCGCGTGGCGATCGTGGACCGCGGGAAGCTGCTGGCGTGCGATACGCCGGCGGCGCTGCGGGCGCAGGCGCCGGGCGAGACGATCGTGGAGGTGCTGTTCGACCGCGACGTCGAAGCGGAGGTGCCGGAGATGGGCGGTGTGACGCGCACGGAAGCGCGCGGGCCACTACTGCGCGCGTATACGTCGAGCGCGGCGGCGGCGATCCCCGCGCTGCTGGCGCTCGGCGACGCGCGGGGCTATGTCGTGCGGGACATCCAGGTCGCGAAGCCCAGCCTGGAGACGCTGTTCATCTCGCTGACGGGAAGGAAGCTGGCGTGAACGCCCGCGTGTTCGGTGCGCTGCTGCTGCGCGACGCCGTGGTGGCGAAGCGCGAGATCGTGGCCATCCTCATCCGGACGATGGTGCAGCCGGTGCTGTTCGTGATCGTCTTCGGTCTGCTGCTGCCTCGCATGGGGATCATCCCCCGCGACTACGCCGCGGTCATGCTGCCGGGCATCGTGGCGCTGGCCGTGACGATGACGCCGATCCTGTCGGTGGCGATGCCGCTGATCTCGGACTTCGGGACGACGAAGGAGATCGAGGACCGCCTGCTGGCGCCGGTGCCGATCGAGCTGATCGCCATCCAGAAGGTGGTCTCCGGCGTCCTGCAGGGCGTGCTGGCGGTGCTGTTCGTGATGCCGGTGGCGCGGCTGCTGATGGGTCCCGTCGAAGGGCTCACCCTGCGCAATCTGCCGCTGCTGGCGGTGATGGTGATCCTCGGCGGCGCGGTGTTCTCCGCGTTCGGCCTGCTCCTCGGCACGTCCATGCCCCCGCAGCACGTCTCGCTGATGATGCAGGTGATCTTCGCGCCGATGATCATGCTCGGCTGCGCGTACTACCCGTGGCGCGGCCTGGATCACTTCCCGGTGTTGCAGTACGCGGTGCTGATCAATCCTCTGGTGTACATCTCGGAAGGAATGCGCGCGGCGCTGACGCCGGAGGTCGAGCACATGCCGGTGGCCGCGATCCTCGGCACGCTGATCGTGCTGACGGCGGTGCTGCTGTGGGCGGGACTGCGACAGTTCCGGAAGCGGGCGATCGGGTAAACTTTCGCTCGCGGCATGATCGATTTCCCACGGTCGAAGGAGGGGGGCTTCGATTTTCGGGAAAAAACCACCCATTCCACCCCGCGGAGCACGCTCACGCGGCCTGCGGTCACCAGAACGCGCGTTTTCGTCGTGCAATCGGCCGCGCCGATCATGGAAACGCCCGTTTGGATCACGTGTACGTGACCGTCGATCACGTGGTCCAAGTGGGGGTACTTCGATTTTCGGGAAAAACACCGGTTCCGGTGACCGCGGAGGGCTGTCTCCGTGGTCCGCGATCACGGAAACGGTCGTTTTTGTCGTGTAATCGCCCTCGCGGGGCACGTACTCGCGTGTTTTGGTCACGTACCTGTGGTCACCGATCACCCACTCGAAGTGGGGGCCCTTCGATCGGTCGGAGCGCCGGCATCCTGCCGGCCGCTCCGCCGGCTTCCAGCCGGCAGGGTTTCTCGCGAGTCGGGCCGCCTGGAGGCGGCGCTGGTCCGAAGCGGCGTTCGCGAACGCGGAGTGCGCAGCGTGTGTTGTGGGACGCAAAGGAGTCGTCGCATGAAACGAGTGCTGGTCGCCCTGGCGGTGCTGTTGTCCGTGTCCGTTCACGCCGCGGAGGCGGTCGATCCCGAGGTGCTGGCGACGCGGGAGGCGGCTTGGCGGGCGTGGTTCGGCGGCGACGAGGCGGCGCTGCGCGCGATGCTGCCGGAAGAGTTCCTGGCGATCGACGGTGACGGGGAGATATCGGACCGGGAAAAGACGATCGCGTCGTCACGCGCGTTCAAGGAATCCGGCGGCCGGCTGGTGTCGCTGGCTTTCCCGGAGACGCGCGCGCAGCGGTTCGGGGACACGGTGGTGCTGTACGGGAGCTACGAGGCGACGTTCGTCAGCGGGAAGGCCGAGAAGCGGATGCAGGGGCGGCTGACGGAGGTGTTCGTGAAGCGGGACGGGAAGTGGGTGCATCCGGGGTGGCACCTGGATTTGCGGTGAATGACGACGACGGGCGCTATTCCGAAAGCGGATCGAGCCCGGCCACGCCCGCGAGAAAGAGGCGCATCACTCGCCGTCGAAAAGATGCGCGGGAAGATGTGCGTCGAAGTCGCGCGAGAGGCGAATCCGACCGCGCATGCGTCCCGGCTTGCGCTCGACAGCCGCAGGGCGAAAGGGAACGAGGCGAGCCGCCGGCCGCCCGGCCCGAGCAATGATGATTTCTTCGCCTGCCTCGGCTCGATCGACGAGCTGCGAGAGCCGCGTCCTGGCGTCGTAGATGTTCACCTGCTTGCTCACGAGCTGACCAACCTAGACCACGTGATCCGCCATTCCAACAGATCGAGCCGCCTCGGGGCGGCTCGACGGTCGGAGCGCCGGCTTCCAGCCGGCCGCTCCGCCGGCTTTCAGCCGGCAGGGTTTCTCGCGAGTCGGGCCGACTGGAAGCCGGCGCTCCTTCGGGCAGACCGCTTCGCATTCGCGAAACAGACCCTAGGCCAAGCAATCCACGATTCCAGACAAATCGAGCATGCTCGGCGCGTGGCGCGGGGTATGGATTTCTTCGATTGGCGCCTCTCCTGAGCAGGGGCATGAGCGAAGCGGGCCCGCACACACTCGGTCGATACCGGCTGCTCTCTCTTCTCGGCGAGGGCGGAATGGGCAAGGTCTACCGGGGCTTCGATTCGACGCTGAAGCGCAATGTCGCCATCAAGCTCCTTCCGCCGGAGCGGGTCGCCGATCCATCGCGGCTCTCGCGCTTCATGCAGGAAGCCCGAGCTGCCTCGGCCTTGAATCATCCGAACGTCATCACGGTCTATGACATCGGCGAGGAGCATCTCGAGGGAGACCACGAGCAGGTCCGCTACATCGCCATGGAGCTGGTCGAGGGGAAGACGCTTCGCGAACTCGTACGCGGAGAGCATCTCGATGTGCGCCAGGCCCTGAAAATCGCCATTCAAGCCGCCGAAGGACTGGTGGCGGCGCATGCGGCAGGCATCATCCATCGCGACCTGAAGCCCGAGAACATCATGATCAACAGGTCGGACGTCGTGAAGGTGCTCGACTTCGGCCTGGCCAAGCTCCGCCCCGGCGAGGAGGCATCGGATCCCGGCGATTCGCGAACGATGACGCCGGCAACCGAGCCGGGGTTCGTGATGGGAACACCGGGCTACATGTCCCCCGAGCAGGCCCGTGGCCATCTCCTCGACGCGCGCTCCGACATTTTCTCACTGGGATCCGTGCTGTACGAGATCGCCGTCGGACGGCCGGCATTCGAGAGCAGCTCGTCCGTGGAGACGATGCACAAAGTCATCCACAGCGAGCCCGTTGCGATTGGCGAGATCCGCCCCGACCTCCCGATCGAGCTCGGACGGATCATCCGGAAGACGCTGGCGAAAGACCCGGACGAGCGCTACCAGTCGGCCAAAGAGGTCCTGATCGATCTGCGCAATCTCCTCCATGAGCTCGATACGTCTCCAGGCACGGTCCCTGGCCACGCGGCAGCGGCTCCTCGGCCGCGACAGAAAAGGGCGATCGCGTACGCGGCCATCCTGGCGGGGATCCTCGGGGTTGTCGCTCTTGCATTCGCGATGGCACAACGACCGCGAGGGCATGGAACGGAATCAGCCACCGAATCACTCCAGATCCGTCGAGTCACGGCCACGGGAAAAGTCATCCAGGCCGCCATCGCCCCGGATGCAAAGCTGACGGCCTACGTCATCTCGCACCAGGGTGAGCAGACGCTCGTCATTCGCGAGATGAGCACGGGTCAGACCCTGACGCTGATTCCCGCCCGCCGGTCCTCTTACTGGGGGATGACCTTTGCGCCGGACAGCTCTTCGATCTACTTCGGCATCAAAGACAACGTCGATCCGGCAGGCGCGATCTATCGCATCTCGGCGCTGGGAGGCACGCCACGGAAGATCGTCGACGCCGTCGACTCGCAAGTGACATTCTCGCCCGACGGCAAGCAGCTGGCATTTCTGCGAGCCGGCTTCCCCTCGCAAGAGGAGAGCGCGGTGCTGATCGCGAACGTCGACGGCAGCAACGTGCGCATGCTGGCGAAGGTGCACGCGCCCGAGTTCTTCGTTCCCATCTTCTTCGCCGGCCCCTCGTGGTCGCCGGATGGAACGATGATCGCCACCGCCGTGGTGAGCAGGGTCGGCAAAGGGAGGGCACGAGGAACCGCATACTTCACTCCGGAGGTCCAACGCACCTCGCGAATCGTCGGAATCGACATCATCGATGGATCCATGAAAACCATTGCCGATCATCATTGGGCCATCGTCGCGCAGGTCGCGTGGATGCCCGATCAGAAGGGACTGGTGGCGATCGCGGTGGGCGCTTCCGCGCGCAGCTTTCAGGTGTGGTACGTCCCCTATCCAACCGGAGACCCACGGCCTGTGACGCACGATCTGTTCGATTATCGAATCGTCAGCCTGAGCGCGGACGGCAAGTCGCTGGTGACCGTCGCATCGGAGATCAACGCGGATGTCTGGATCGTTCGCGAGGGCGTGAACGCGCGCCGCATCACGGCCTTGAAAGCCGAAGGAATTTACGGCACCGCCGCCATGCCGGACGGGCGCGTGGTGGCGACTTCGATCGAGACCGGCAAGCTCGACCTGTTCGTGATGAATGCGGACGGCAGCGGACGGCAGCAGATCACGCACGACGAGCACTCCAACCGCTCCCCCGCCGTCACGCCGGACGGCAAACAGCTCGTCTATCTCTCCGTGACCCCGAAAGGGCCGGAGGTCTGCCGCATCGACATCGACGGCTCCGACCGCATGGTTCTCGCCAAGACCTCGAGCGCGACGGCGGCGCTCGACGTGTCGCCGGATGGAAATAGCGTCGTCTATGAAGATCTCATCCAGGGAAGAGGGGGCGGTTGGGCCCAGTTCGTCGGGGTTTTCCGCGTATCGATCGAGGGCGGACCGGGGAGACGTGTCGGCACGGACAACCTGGCGGTCCCTGTGTTTTCACCCGACGGATCGAAAATCGCCGGCCTGGTCAGCGACGAAAGCGGCAGAGAGTACCTGGCCTGGATGCCAGCCTCCGGCGGGCCGGCCACGAGGATCTCACCATGGCCGACGAGCGCAGATTCGATGACACGCTGGACACCCGACGGGACAGCGCTCGTGGTCAACACGGTCGAAGGGGATCGCGCGAATCTCTGGTTGATCCCTCTCGACGGCTCGCCGCGACGCAAGCTCACCAACTTCGACGAGCACATCCTCTTCACCTTCGCGCCTCTGGCCGGCGAAAACGGCTGGGTCCTCTCTCGCGGCGACATCTCGCGCGATGCGGTGCTGATTACCGGTTTCCGGCCGGCAGAGTGATGATCGGAAGGAAATGATTGGTTGGAGCCGGGAGGATCGAACCGACGGCTCCCGAGTGCGTCGTGATGGCGTGGCAGGGATGGGTGCACCGATCTAGTGCGCTTCGTGGATCTCGCGCTCGATCCAGTCGAGGTCCCAGAGACGCAACGAGCCATCCTGCGCCCCGGAAGCGACCAGATTCCCGTGAACGGCGAGGGCACTCAATGGCGAGTCATGCGCAACCCAGCGACCCCACTCCACGCCGGTCGCGGCATTCCAGACGACGATGGTCGATTCGCTCCCGGCAACGAGCCAACGACCTTCTCGTGACGCGGCCAACAGGGTGATCCGACAGATAGGGCTCTTGACCCATTCCCGCGTCTCGCCGGTGGTCATGTCGGTTGCCAGGATGGAACAGAGGCGAGCGGAAAAGAGCAATCGGCTATCGGCGGCGAAAACCCAGGGGCTGTTCACACAAGTCGTGGTCTTGATCGAAGGCATGACGGCTCCGGTCGTTGCATCCCAGGCAGTGAAGCCGCACCCAGTCCGTGACTGTCCGGCGATGACGAGCAATCTGCTATCGGGGCTGAAGAGCGCGGTCTCCCGACCCGTCGTCGGCCACTCCGGTTCTGTCAGCGACGCCAATTGTTTGTCGGCGTCCAAATCGACAAGGTCCAGAAGGAGCCCGCCACCTGACAATCTTGCGCCGCGAGGCGTTTCAACAACTGGAGACCATACGTACGCCGCTCTTTTCCCGTTCGGACTCACAACGGCACCCCGAGCAGCCGCGATCGCGCGGTCATGGATGCTCGTCATCGAAACGCCCTTCAGCCTGCTGTCGTCAGGAGTCGGAACAGCGATAGGACGTTCTTCGCGCCAAAGCTGGAGCCAATGGTCTTTTGCATTCGCGGGTCCCGGAATCGCGGCGCTCCACATGGCTCCCTGAGCATCGAACCAGGCGCGAGAGCCGGGGAGAGATTTCTGGAACTCGGGATTCCGCCCCGTCGCGAGAGCAGGCCGCACGTTCCAGATGGCGGCGGAGTCATAGCTCTGACTGGAAATGAACTTCGTTCCCGCGGGATTGAACGAAAGTGTGGTGGACGGCTCTGCGCTGAAGAAAGCCGGGGCAGGTGGGGTGACTCTCCAAACCAACACGTGCGAGTTGCCGATCGATAAATGATCATGATCGTCACTCACTCCCAGATTGCTCCAAACACTACCCGTCTCATCCGGACCCGTCACTCCACCTTCGCCGGTCGTTGCGAGGAACATTCCGTCCGGGCTCCAAACAGGCAAAGAATTCCCCGGAAGAGTGGCCACGAGGTCCCCGTTGCGGGCCCAGATCCGAACTTCCCCTTTCGTACCGACCTTGACCAGTGCCGCGAACAGGCTTCCATCGGAACTGAAGGACGCCGCCGGCGCGTTGAGAGTATGGGCGATGAGGATGGCAGGTGGCGGCAGGGAGATTCGCACATCCCGCAGAAAGGGCTCACCGGATACGAGCCGATAAAGCCGGACGCTGTTCGTACGCTTCTCCAGAATGGCGAACGCTCGCCCGTCGGGGCAGAGAAAAGACCAGCTATCGGGATCGATCTCCGTCGAAGCGATCGCACGATTGTTGGGAATGTCCCAAAGAAGGGCCATCGCGGTGGTACGAGGTCGACTCTCCATCTGGAGGAGTGCGACGTCACCGTTGCGGCTGAGGGCGCGAAACTCTGCACTGGCAGGGCCTATGGTCCTCACCTTTCGAGTCACCACATCCACCTGTGCCAGACGTTCACCGCGATCGACCGTGAGATACGAGCCATTCGCCAGAAATGCCACGAGCTCGCCGTCGATCGGACGCGCATCGTGACTCGCCGTATCCACGATCTCGGAGCATCCTGAGGTCGCAACGTACCTGCGATCAGGACTCATGAGAGCGGCGGATCGCCGATCGTAGTAGCCGACACAGACCTCGTTGTGCACTGGAACGCGGGCGAGCTCCTTCCCCGTACGTGCTTCCCACAATACGACTGTCGGGGAGCCTCCCCGCTCGAGGCGCTGCACGGAGACCACCTGGGATCCGGTCCCGACGAAAGTCGGGTCCGGGCCCAAACCGCTCAAATCATCAGACGCGGTCAACTCTCCGAGCCAACGTCGAGAATCCGTATCCCAGACTCTCGTTCCGGTGCGCACGGGCTTGCGCGTGTGGTCTCTCCCCTTGATGACCAGCAGGCGGGAGTCCGCGCTGAACCGGTACCAGTGGACTGTGCCGAAAGGAATCCTGGACACCAATCGCGCACCCGGCGTGATCGCCATCTGGATCATCTCCTGGCGAAGCTCGCCGTCATCGCGGATTCTCGCCGCCCGGCGGAGCGTGTCCACCTCTCCAGCCTTGTCTCCGGCCGCGCGCTGCAATCGCGCCTGCTGCAGCAGAGATTGAAAGAGACGGCTGCGAAGGGCCACCGTGGAAGCGATCGTGAGCATCGCCACCACCACGAGCGCAGCGATGGCCGTCGTTTGCCAGGGATGCCTCCTGCACCAGCGCCAGACCCGTACCGCCATTCCGATTCGCCGGGCGACGATCGGTTCTCCTCGCAGGAAGCGCCCGAGGTCGTCGGCCAACGCTTGCGCGGTCTGATAGCGACGCTGTGGATCTTTCCGAAGGGCGGCGAGACAGATCGTCTCCAAATCGCGACTCAACCCCTGACGCAACTGCCGCGGTAAGACAGGCTCGGCGTGAAGCACCTGCTGGACCGTTTCCAGCGGCGTCGGTCCCTGAAACGGCGGGCGCCCGACGAGGAGCTCGTAGAGAATGACGCCGAGGGCATAGACGTCGGTCGTTGGCCCGAGATTCCTCCCCCCTTCCGCCTGCTCGGGGGCCATGTAGCTCGGGGTTCCGAGCAGTGTCCCTGTAGCGGTCAGGCTCGAGTGGCGATCGATGACCCGGGCCAGGCCGAAGTCGGTGATGTGCAGTTGTCCGGCGCGGTCGAACAGGACGTTCGCCGGCTTCAGGTCGCGGTGAATGATCCCTTTGTCATGCGCGTACTGGATGGTCTCGGCGAGGGTCCGCACGTGTGCGGCCGCCACTTTCTCTTCCAGCGGCTTCCGTGCTGCCATCCCCGCCAGGCTGTCGCCCTCGATGTAGTCCATCGAGAAGTAGTGCAGGCCGTCCTGCTCTCCGATTTCATGAATGGCGACGATGTTCGGATGCTGCAAGCTGGCGGCAGCCGTGGCTTCGGCGCGGAAACGCTGCACCTCTTCGTCGGTAGCCACGATGCCGGGCTGCATCATTTTCACCGCGACGATGCGGCCGAGGCTGAGCTGCCGCGCCTTGTAGACGACGCCCATCCCGCCGCGGGCAATCTCTTCCAGAAGCTCGTAGTCGCCGAAGTAGTGAAGCCTGGGGACGAAGGACAAAACGTCTTCGGCTTCTCCTTCCGCGGCGAGACGCAGTAGACATGCCGGGCAGAGCCCGCGCGGGGCGTCGCTCCTCAGGTCCGCGCCGCAGTGATGACATCGTTGTGCACTGGTCATGGATTCGCTCCGCGGCCCCACGAGGCCGTTCCCACACTCTTCTAAAGCAAAGGAGCGAGCTTGTTACACAGTGGACAGCAGATGACGGATCTCTGCTGCGACCGCCTCCGGATCATCGGGGTGTGGGAGCGTCTCCCTGATCTCCGCTCGAACCAGCTCGCGAAAGCGGGCGCGCATGCGATGGACGGCCACGCGCAGGGCTCCCTCGCTCATTCCCAGAGTCTGGCTGGCCTGGCTATACCGGACATCCCCATCGCCGATCATGAACGTTTTCAGCGTCTCGAAGAGGTGTGCTTTGCCGGCGGTCTCAAACTCCGCCGCCATGCGTTCCGTAGCGCGATCGAGAAGAGTGAGGGCCCACGTGCGCTCGTAGAAACTCTCGGGAGTCCATTCCGGCCGCGGTCCCGCCGTCCCGTATTGTGCTTCGAAGCTCTCGATCTCGTCGAGGCTGAGAAAAGAAGTGTCGCCCCCTCGCTTCTGCGATGTCCGGCGATCCCACTCATTCGCCAGGAAATTCTTTACGGAGGCCAGCAGGAATGAGCGGAATCTGCCACGCTCCGGATCGGCTCGACGGAGAGACTGTTTCTCGAGAAGGCGCGTAAAGAAGCCCTGGGTGAGATCTTGCGCGTCGTCTCGCGAGAAACCGCGGTGTCGAACGTAATGGTAAATCGGACGCCAATACGCCCGGCAGAGCGCGGCGAGCGCCTCGGCACCGACCGGATCGTCCTTCGCCGCGGCGAGCACGAGGCTCCAGCGCGTAGTGGTAAACCGTGCGTTCTCTTCCAGAGCCGGCATGACGGATACGCCGATTGTACGTCTCTCGCGATGACGGGTTTGGAGTGCGGAGGCGATTGCCTCCGCACTCCATGAGCGTTAGCGCGACCTCGACTTCGCCACGAGGTAGTCCCGGTTCATCCTCGCGATGAAGCTGACCGAGATCTCCTTGGGGCAGACCGCTTCGCATTCGCGGAACAGGGTGCAGGAGCCGAAGTAGCTTTCCATCACCTCGACCATCTTCACCACGCGCTCGTAGCGTTCGGGCTGACCCTGGGGGAGGAGGCCGAGGTGGGAGACTTTGGCGGCGGTGAAGAGCTGGGCGGCGCCGTTGGGGCACTGGGCGACGCAGGCGCCGCACTGGATGCACTCCGCGGCGTCCATGGACAGCTCCTGCACCTGCTTGGGGATGGGCAGGGTATTGGCTTCGACGGCGCTGCCGGTGTTGACGGAGATGTAGCCGCCGGCCTGGATGATCTTGTCGAGGGGACTGCGGTCGACGATGAGGTCCTTGATGACGGGGAACGCGCGGGCGCGCCAGGGCTCGATGTAGACCGTCTCGCCGTCGGTGAAGTGGCGCATGTGCAACTGGCAGGTGGCCGTGCCGCCCATGGGGCCGTGCGCGACGCCGTTGATCATCATGCCGCACGAGCCGCAGATCCCCTCGCGGCAGTCGTGCTCGAAGTGGATCGGCTCCTCGCCTTTCTCGGTGAGGCGCTCGTTGACGACGTCGAGCATCTCCAGGAACGAGGCGTCGGGCGAGATGTTCTCGGCCTTGTACTCGACCAGACGGCCTTCGGCGTCGTGCGACTTCTGCCGCCAGACATGCAAAGTCAGATTCATTTGTAGGACCTCGTCGCCAGCTTCACTTCCTCGTACACCAGCGGCTCCTTGTGCAGCACGGGCTCGTTGCCTTCGCCCTTGTGCTCCCAGGCCGCGACGTAGAGGAACTCGTTGTCGTTGCGCTCCGCCTCCCCTTCCGCGGTCTGGTACTCGACGCGGAAGTGGCCGCCCGCGGACTCTTCGCGGTGCAGGGCGTCGATGCACATCAGCTCCGCGAGCTCGAGATAGTCGGCGACACGCCAGGCCTTCTCGAGCGCCTGATTCAGCTCGCGGTCGCTTCCAGGCACGTTTACGTCCTCCCAGAACTGCTCACGGATCTGCGGAATGCGCTCGAGTGCCTGCTTGAGTCCCGCCGCGGTGCGCGCCATGCCGCAGTGGTCCCACATCAGCTTGCCGAGCTCGCGGTGGAAGGAATCGACGGTCCGCGTGCCCTTGATCGACATCAATCGCGCGGTGCGCGCGCTGACGCCGGCCTCGGCGTCGCGGAACGCCGGGTGATCCGTGGTAATGCGCTCGAGCTGTGTCGAGGCGATGTAGTCGCTGACGGTGTTCGGAAGGATGAAA
>DASUSN010000213.1:0-18019 GCA_036375075.1 Thermoanaerobaculia bacterium
TCTGTCCCTCCGGGACGTGTGCCGCCCCACCCCGCCCAGGTCCCTCGCTCGACGCTCGGGATGACAATCTACGTCAGCAGCCGGCTTCCACGATCACCAGGGTCGGCATTGCGTGTTTGCGTTTGTTGCGGGCCTGCGCGATGCGGCCCATGAGGCCGAGGGCGAAGCCGGTGCCGGCGGCGATGCCGGCCCACTTCATCGGGCTGGTCCGCATCGAGTCCTGCACCTTCGTCACCTGCGTCTTCGCGCCGGTCTGAATCACGGCGCTGCGGTCCGCGACCACCCGCTGCACGTTGCGCTGGACGTCATGCACCTTCGACAGGCCGCGCGACTTCCACGTGTCGAGCCTGCCGCGAAAACCGCTGTCCAAGCTCTCGTGTACCGGCGGGTGCCACGTCGCCGACTCCACCTCAGAACCGCTCGGGAGCTGCAAGTCATGAGTCGTATTCATGTTCGTCCTCCACCTTTCCATTTTGCGAGGAGGGTGCCACTTAACCTCTGCCATATCATGAATTTAGGGTGCAACGGTCCCCTGCGCCCGCAAATCCGTGGTATGCTGCCGCTCCCACCGAATCCCGCGCCCTGCGGCGTGCGACGCTCCACCTCCGCACCACGCAGACGCAATGAAAAAACTCATCCTCGCCCTCGGCATCCTCATCGCCATTCGTGTCGAAGCAGCCATGGTCCGCGTCGTCGACGTGCAGGACGGGCGCACGCTCGTCATCGAGCGCAACGGGCAACGCGAGACGGTCCGGCTCGCCGGAATCGTCATCACCGACGAGACCCGCGCCGCCGACCTGCTGCGCTGGAGCGTGGTCTCGTTCTGGGTGATGCTCGAGCCGCACGCGGGCGGCGGCCACCTCGCCTACCGCTCGCCGGACGCGCTCTTCGTCAACCGCGAGCTCGTGCTGCGCGGCTACGCGCGCGCCACGGCCCAGGCCGTCGAGCCCGAGCGCAACCTCGTCGTCACCTACCTCGGCACCATCGACCCGCCGCTCACTTCCACAGCGTCTCGAACTCGCAGTGATACGAATCGCCGTTCGCCAGCGACACGCGCGCCGAAAACGGCAGACGCCGCTCCTCGAGCCGCTGGACGGAGCCGGGCGCGCGCGCCCAGACGTCGGTAGCAGGGATCTCGAAGAGGTGGTCTTTCCCCGACGGGATCAGCTGATTGACGGTGCGGGACTCGCCGCGGAGGCGCTCGGGGTTCTCCCCGCGCGGCTCGAGCCGGATCGACGTCACGGTGACGTCCTGGTGGGAGTTGTTCGCGATTTCGACCATGTACATCACCGGTCCCGCGGCCTCGCGAGTGGCCGCGGGATCGGCGATCCCGGCCCGGATCTCGATGTCCTGCCCCGGCCCGCACCGGAACGAGCGCTTGTCGACGACGGCGGTCGGCGATGCGCAGGCCGTGGCCAGGAGGAGGAACAGCAGGGCGGTTCGCATGAACATGCCCAATGGTAAGCCCCGAGCGAAGTCGAGGGGCCAACTTAGCACCTGCGAAAAAGGACCAGATGATGCCCGCCTGGTGCGTCTACATCCTGAGCAATCACGCCCATACGACTTATGTCGGATCGACCAATGATCTCTTCCGCCGTCTCCGCGAGCATCGCGAACGGAAATACGAGGACGCGTTCACCGCGAGATGGACCTTCAACCGGCTCGTCTACTACGAGTTCGTCCCGGACGAAACGACCGCCCGCAACCGCGAAGCGCAGATCAAGCGATGGCGGCGCGAGAAGAAGGTCACCTTGATTCAGCGCGGGAATCCGAACTGGGCCGATCTGATGCCGGACGTGATGGAGCTGTTCCGGTTCTGACTGGACAGTTTCGGCAGGTGCTAAGGTGGCCCCTCGACTTCGCTCGGGGTCTTGGGCGTATCCACCTCTGCGCCAAGCCGTCACATGTCTTGCAATCAAGAACCCCCGAAGGAGGACGTATGCCTTTTCGATACGACCGCGGGGAATTCGCCGGTGATTACGCGCGGGATCCGCATCGCGGGGGGTTGGGGGACGACTACGCCCGCGACGGCGGGTGGAGCGGCGGCGGGCGGGCGGACCAGTACGCGCGCGAGCCGTGGCGGCCCAGCTATCGTGGCCGCGGGCCGAAGAACTGGCGCCGCTCGGACGAGCGGATCCGGGACATGGTCAACGAGCGCCTCACCGATCATGACGACGTCGACGCGACGGACATCGACGTGCAGGTGGAGAACGCCGAGGTGACGCTGAGCGGGATGGTGACCAGCCGCCGGGAGAAGCGCGTGGCGGAGGACATCGCCTGGTCCTGCGGCGGCGTACACGACGTGCACAACCGGCTGACCATCGGCGACCGCGAGCAGCACATCGGCAAAGCGAGCGAGTGATCGCGGATGTAGGGCGCGGCTTCAGCCCGCCCCCCCGGTGCGAACGGACCTCTCGCGTAAACCGCACCAGCGCACCGGGGGGCGGGCTGAAGCCACGCCCTACATTACCGCACCAGGCAGAACAGCCGCCGCTCGCCCTGCAGCACGCCGCCCGCCGCGTAGCTCTGTTCCGCGAACAGGATCTCCGTCGGCGTGGCGATGATCACCGTCGAGGACCGCGTCCCGTACCGGTCGCCGCGGAGGAACACCTCGCTCTCCGGCGACGCCGTCCCGCGCGGCGTCGCCAGGAAGCGCATCAGCTCCTCCAGCAGCGACTCCACCGACACGATGTCCAGCGAGTTGCGCAGCCGCTGCACCGCCGCGGCCATCTTCGGCCACTCCTCCCCCGAGGGCGCGTTGCTGACGGCGTGCACCCCCGGCGCGAGCGGCGTCTGCAGCTCGGGCGCGATGTACATCACCTCGCCGTCCACCCGGCCCGCCAGCAGGTGGAAGCCGGCGTACTGGTCCGCGTCCGCGGCGATGGTCTGCGCGTAGGTCTCCGGGTCGACGTCGCTCGTGACGAAATCCCGCACCAGGACGCCCCGCGACCGCTTTTTCCGCTCCGCGCCGCGCAGGTTCGTCACCGCCGCGAACCGCCCGCCGCGGCGCACCGCCAGCCACGTCCCGCCGTACAGCGCGTCCTTCCCGCCGACGACGTCCGGCGCGTCGCTCCAGTGATGGGCGTCGTGCGTTGCGCGCTGGTAGTCCTCATCGCGGTTCGCGGCGAGGACGAAGGGGAAGCGGGCGGAAGCGCGGTGGGCGACGGCGATCAGACACATGCGGGGCGCATAGTGTAGTGATACCTTCCCGCCATGAGAACGATCCTTGCCTTCACCCTGGCCATGACCCTCACGGCCGCGGCGCAGCAGAAGACGGACCTCCCCTCCGGCTACTGGCCCCTCGCGAAATCCGAGGAGATCCTGGCGAAGACGCAGACCATCCGTCTCGCGCCCGATCTCTCGTCGCTCACCGCGGACGAAAAGTCCGCGCTGAAGGACCTGCTCGAAGTCGGCGGCTACATGCAGAAGCTGTACGAAGAGCAGCTCCACCACCAGGCCGCGTACGCCCTCGACCGCCTGAAGGTCGTCGACATCCAGCTCGCGCAGCCGAAGGCGACGCAGAACCTGCTGAACATCTACCGGCTCTTCAACGGGCCGATCGCCACCACGCTCACGAACACGCGCGAGGCCTTCCTGCCCGTCGACGAGCAGCGGCCGACGCGGAACATGTACCCGCTCGACGCCACCAAGGAGGAGATCGACGCCTTCCTCGCCGCCAACCCCGGCTCCCGCGAGGAGATCCTCGGCGAGCGCACGGTCGTCCGGCGCGCGACGAAGGAGAACATCGGCAGGGACCTGCAGGTGCTCAACGTCTACGCCGAGCTGCGCGCGCTGCACCCCGAGGAGACCGAGCGGCTGCGCGAGGCGCGGCAGGGCGCGGGCAATCCGAAGTTCTTCTACGCCGTCCCCTACGCCATCGCGTACGCCGACTACCTCGTCCCCGCCTTCCGCCTGCTGAACCGCGCGTCGACGTCGCTCCACGCCAGCGACCCCGAGTTCGCGCGCTACCTGCGCAACCGCGCGCGCGACCTCCTCTCCAACGATTACGAGAGCGGCGACGCGTCGTGGGTCACGGGGCGCTTCAACAAGTTCAACGCCCAGATCGGGTCCTATGAGACGTACGACGACGCGCTGTACGGCGTGAAGGCGTTCCACTCCGCGAGCATCCTGCTCGCCAATGAGAAGGCGACGGCCGAATTGCGCAAGGCCCTCGGCGGCCTGCAGGCCATCGAAGACGCGCTGCCGTACGAGAACCGCAAGCGCGTGAAGGAAGACATCCCGGTCGGCGTCTACGACGTCATCGCCGACTTCGGCCAGGCCCGCGGCACGAACACCGCCACGATCCTGCCGAACGACCCGCTGTTCTCGCGCCGCTACGGGCGGACGATCCTCCTGCGCGAGAACATCATGAAGAACCCCGACATCTTCGCGGCCGACCAGCGCGTCTGGAAGGCGGCCACGCTCGACGCGCATGCGAACGATCTGGCGGCCGAGGGGAACTTCCAGCGCACGCTGTGGCACGAGATCGGGCACTACCTCGGCGTCGACCGCGACAAGCAGGGCCGCACGCTGGACGTGGCGCTGGAGGACTACGCCGACTCGATCGAGGAGATGAAGTCCGACCTGGTCTCGCTCTTCGCGCTGCACCGCAACAACCATCCGTCGCTGCGCGCGATCCAGGCCAGCGGCATCCGCCGCACGCTGCAGAACGTGAAGCCGCGCACCGACCAGGCCTACCAGAGGATGCAGCTCGTGCAGTTCAACTGGTTCCTCGAGAACGGCCTGATCGAAGCCGACCCGAAGACCGCGCGGCTGAAGATCAACTACGAGAAGTACCCCGCGGTCGTGCAGTCGCTGCTGAAGGAGACGCTGAAGCTGCAGCACGAGGGCGACAAGGCCGCGGCGGCCGCGTTCTTCGACCGCTGGACGAAGTGGACGCCCGAGGTGCACGAGAAGCTGGCGGCACGCATCCGCGAGGCGCAGGGCGCGCGCTGGCGCATCGTGCGCTACGCGGCGTTGGGGGAGTGAGCATGCGCCGCACGCTTGCTGCCTTGCTCGTGCTCACCGCGTGCGCGACGAGCCGTCCAGCCGTCGAGTCGCCGAGTCGTCAAGGGGAGGGCGTTCCCGCTTCCTCGTCGACTCGAAGACCCGACGACTCGAAGACTCTCAGGCTCGACGGCTTCCTCCCCCTCCAGTGGGACGAGACCAACGGCAAGCTCCTCCTCGAGATCCCGCGCTTCAACGAGGAGCTGATCTGGCAGGTCTCCCTGGCGGCCGGCGTGGGCTCGAACCCGATCGGACTCGATCGCTCGCAGCTCGGCGCGACGCACCTGGTCCGCTTCGAGCGCGTGGGACCGCGCGTGCTGATGGTCGAGCCGAACTACGCGTATCGCGCGCTCAGCGACGACCCGTCGGAGAGACGCGCGGTCGAACAGTCGTTCGCGACGTCCGTCCTGGCCGGCTTCAAGGTCGAGTCGACGACGCCCGCCGGCGGCGTGGTCGTCGACGCGACGGAGTTCTTCCTCAGCGACGCCCACGGCGTCGCCCGCCGCCTGCGCGACGCGCAGCAGGGCAGCTACTCGCTGGACCGCAACCGCAGCGCGATCTACCTCCCCCGCACGAAGGCGTTCCCGAAGAACACGGAGATCGAGGCGACGTTGACGTTCTCGACCACCGACCGTCCCGGCGCGCTGGTGCGCGGCGTGACGCCGACCGCGGACGTCGTCACCGTCCGCCAGCACCACTCGTTCGTGCAACTGCCCGAGCCGGGCTTCGTGCCGCGGCGGCAGGACCCGCGCGTGGGCGTCTTCGGCATCGAGTTCTACGACTACGCCTCGCCGTTCACCGAGCCGATCACCAAGCGTTGGATCGCGCGCCACCGCCTGGAGCTCGGCAAGCCGATCGTCTACTACGTCGACAACGGCGTGCCCGAGCCGATCCGCAGCGCGCTCGTCGAGGGCGCGGCGTGGTGGAACGAGGCATTCACCGCGGCGGGCTTCCCCGATCACTTCCAGGTGAAGGTGCTGCCGCCGGACGCCGACCCGCTCGACGTGCGCTACAACGTCATCAACTGGGTGCACCGCTCGACGCGCGGCTGGTCGTATGGCTCGGGCGTCACCGACCCGCGCACCGGCGAGATCATCAAGGGCCACGTCCTCCTCGGCTCGCTCCGCATCCGGCAGGACGTGCTGCTCGCGCGCGGGCTGATGTCCGCGTACGACGAGCTCGATCCGAAGACTTCGCCGTCGATCATGGCCCTGCAGCGCATCCGCCAGCTGTCCGCGCACGAAGTCGGACACACCCTCGGCCTCGACCACAACATGGCCGCCTCCTCGGAAGGCCGCGCCTCGGTCATGGACTATCCCGCGCCGTACGTGAAGATCGTGAACGGGAAGCTCGACCTGTCCGAGGCGTACACGAATGGCGTCGGTGCGTACGACGTCGCGGCGATCAAGTACGCGTACCAGAAAGTCGCGAGCGAGGCCGAGCTGGACGCGCTCGCGCGCGCGACGCCGCTGTTCGTGTCCGACCCGCATTCGCGTCCCGTGGGCAGCGCGCATCCGATGGGATCGGTGTGGGACAACGGCGGGGACGCGGTGTCGATGCTGCGCCACGAGATCGACGTCCGGCGCATCGCGCTCGAGCAGTTCGGGCAGCGCAACCTGAAGGCCGGCGAGCCGCTGTCGAAGCTCGAGGAGATCCTCCTGCCGCTGTACCTGCACCACCGCTATCAGCTCGAAGCCGCGGCGAAGTCCATCGGCGGCGTCTCCTTCACCTACGGCGCCACGGCTCCGCCGCGTCCCGTCTCCGCGGCGGACCAGCGCAAGGCGCTCGACGCCGTAATGGCGACGCTCGAGCCGCAGTTCCTGGAGATCCCGAAGCGCATCCGCGACCTCATCCCGCCGCCGTCGTACGGCCACGGCGACGCGAACACGGAGGTCTTCCCCCGCCGCACCGATCCGACGTTCGATCCGATCGCCGCGGCGATGACTTCCGCCGACATCACCGTCTCCGCGCTGCTCGACCCCGCGCGCGCCGCGCGGCTCGCGCAGCAGGAAGACTTCACGTTCCGCCACGTGCTCGACGCGCTCATCGGCGTGGCGTCGCGACAGGGCCCCATCACGCGCGCCACGCGCACGCTGATCCTGACGCGGCTCGCGCAGCTCGCGAACAACCGCGAGGCCGATCCGCAGGCGCGCGCCGAGGCCTTCGACGGCTTGCGGCGTTTGTCGGCGGCACTGACGAACGTGAACGACGCAGCGGAGAACGCGCACCGCCGCGCCACCCGCGACGACATCGAGCGCTTCCTCGCCCGCCCCGAGACCTGGCAGGCACCCGAGATCCCCACCGTCCCGCCCGGCCCCCCGATCTGATCCGACATCCTCCCCTCGTATTGACGCTGGATGGCGTCGGGCGTAAAAGCATAAAAAACTACCGCCTGACTTCATTCGCTAATCCGAGAGGAGGAGACATGTTCCGTCGTGGCGTTGTGATTCTCGCCTTACTCGCCCTCGTCATTCCGCTCGCCGCTCAACAGGGAACCACGGACATCCGCGGCCGTGTCACCGGCCCGGATGGCGCGGCCATCCCCGGCGTCGCGGTGATGGTCAGGAACGAAGAGACAGGCATGTACCGGCAGACGGTGACGGACCAGGAGGGCGTGTACGTCATCAGCGGCATCACGCCCGGCGCGTACGAGCTGACCGCCGAGCTCTCCGGCTTCCACCCGTTCCGGCGCCAGCATCTCCGCCTGGAGATCGGCAAGACCGCCACCATCGACGCGCGCCTCTCCCTCGGAGCGGCGTCCGAGGAGATGACCGTCACGGCGTCGGCCCCCGTCGTCGACGTGACGTCGAAGGAAATCGGCGGGAACATCACCTCCAAGGAGCTGATCGAGCTCCCTTCGGTGAACCGGAACTTCATCGGCTTCGTCGGCCTGCTTCCGGGCGTCGTGCCCAGCATCAGCACCGAGTCGTTCGGTTCCGACTCCGTCTCCGTCAACGGCCAGGACAGCCGCAACAACAACTACATGGTCGACGGCGGCAACAACAACGACGACGTCATCGGCCAGCGCGCCGGCACGCAGGCCCGCACGCCGATCGAGGCCATCCAGGAGTTCCAGGTCCTCACCGGCCAGTACGACCCGGAGTTCGGCCGGACCACCGGCGCGATCATCAACGCCGTCACGCGCCAGGGGACGAACGAGTTCAAGGGCGTGGCGTTCGCGTTCCTGCAGGACGCCGCGTACACGGAGAAGGACCACTTCGCCAAACAGCTCGGCCGTCCGAAGCCGGACACGAAGTTCCTGCAGTGGGGCGGCAATTTCGGCGGGCCGCTCATCCGCGACCGGCTGCATTTCTTCGTGAATCTCGAGCGCGTCGAGAACGACCGCGGCACGACCATCAACATCCCCACCCGCCCCGAGCTCAACACCGCCACCACGACCGAGGACCGGGTGTGGAACACCATGGTCCGGTTGGATGGGCAGTGGAGCTCCTCACAGTCCGCGGCCATCCGCTGGCTGCGGGAGTCGTCGCCGCAGCTCAACCAGATCATCCCCGTCGGCGTCCGGCAGGTCACGCTGGCCGCGAACCGTGAAGAGTCGGACATCGACCAGACCGCTGTCGCCAACTGGACCGCGGTCTTCGGCAACTCGAAGTTGAACAACCTCCGCCTGACGTGGACCGAGGAGAACGTCGCCTTCGCCAGCGCGGGCTTCAACAGCAACGGCAGGCGCCAGGACCTGCTGGCGCCCACGCTGCAGTTCCAGACGTTCATCGACCAGCAGAGCGCCACAGCCCAGGCACGCATCAACGACGCGTACTACATCGACGACACGTTCTCCTTCTACACGAACCGCCACGACCTCCGCTTCGGCGTCTCGCTGGCGCGGCTCACGCAGGCCTCCGACACGCAGGACAACCTGAACGGAACGTTCTCCTTCAGCCGCTCCGACCGGCCGTTCAACGCGAGCGATCCGACCACGTATCCCGACCGCCTGACGGTCCGCGTGCCCGGCTCGAGCATCCTCGATCTCGAGGTCGAGTACTACGGCCTCTTCGTCCAGGACAAATGGTCGGTCTCGAACAACCTGACGGTGAGCTACGGCGCGCGCTACGACCTGGAACGGCTGCCGATCGACGAGCGCGACAACCCGTTCTTCAGCGACGCCGGCGACTATCCGGTGGACAACGACAACATCGCGCCGCGCGTCGGGTTCAGCTACAGCGTCGGCCAGGGCAGGCCGACCGTGATCCGCGGCGGCGTGGGCCGCTTCTACGACAAGACCCATCTCGAACTGATCACCGGCGTCGTCACCAGCGGCGTCTTCTCCGACTCGTTCACGGTGAACTTCCCCACCAACGCCGCCGACCCGGGTCCGTCGCAGGGCAGGATGCCGTCCGATCCGTTCCTCGTGAACGGTCCGGTCCTCGACCGGGCGCGGCTCGCGCAGCTCTTCCCCCCGGGCACGCGCATCCGCAACACCGGCACGATCATCTTCGACAATCCCGACCGCGTCATTCCGTACGCCGACCAGTTCTCCATCGGCGCGCAGCGCGAGCTGCGGGCCGGGCTCGCGGTCAGCCTCGACCTGATCCACGGCGAGGGCCGCGACCAGTTCATGTCGTTCGAGCTGAACCCGCTCATCCGGAACGGCACGTCGCGCACCGATCCGGTCACGCGCGCCACGACCGCGTATCCGGCGTCCGCGCTCCTGCGTGGCAATTACGGCGAGACGACCTACGACGCCGCGGAGCTCCAGCTCGACCATCACCTCGGCACCACGTACCAGTACCGCGTCTCGTACACGTACTCGCGCTCGCGCGGGAACACGTCCGGCAACGGGATCCCGGTGAACAACTTCCAGACCGCTTCGGATCTGAACCTCGATCTCAACGAGGGTCCGACGGACTTCGACCGGCCGCACAACTTCGTATTCAGCGGCTCGTGGCACGTGCCGCGGACGGGCGGACTGACGCTGGCCACCGTGACGCGCTATCTCTCGGGCGATGCGTTCACGATCTTCGATTCGAGCTTCGATCCGGACCGCAACGGCATCCTCGTCGATCCGCTGCCGTCTGGCGACTACGCGCCGCTGGCGTCGGCGCAGAACCCCTACCCCGTCCACAGCAGCGGCGGCCGCAACGGGGCGCGCGGGCCGGACTTCTTCCAGGTCGATCTCCGCGTCGGGTACCGCCTGTCGTTCGCCGGCGTCGGGGCCGAGCTCTTTGCGGAGCTGTTCAACGCCACGAATCGCGCGAACTACGCGAACCCGAGCGGCGACATGGCCAGCGTCGCGGACCCGGCCAGCCCGGGCGGGCGGCGCGTGGGGAACATCAATTTCCTCAACCTGACCACGCTGCGCGCGGGAGGCATCCCCCGCACGGGCCAGTTCGGAGTACGCATGTCGTTCTGACCGCTCGAATGTAGGGCGCGGCTTCAGCCCGCCCCCCCCCGTGGGCGGGGGCGTTCCCGGGGGCGTTCCCCCTCCCCGTCCGGGGGGGCGGGCTGAAGCCGCGCCCTACATTGAAGCGCGGTACCTCGCCCGCAACGGCTCGTCCCTCCACCCCACCGGCCTGTCCCAAATCGCTGCTCCGGCGCGGCGCGGGCGCGTAGCGTCCTGCGCCAGGAGCTCGAAATGAACAGAACCCTGATCCTCGCCTTCTTGTCCCTGATGTTCCTCGCCCGCGGAGCGTTCGCGCAATGCCTCCGCACCGATCGATGGCACCTGTCGCCCGTCGCGCAGGAAGTGCTCAGCAGCATCGAGACGAATCCCGCCGCCATCGAGGATTCGACCGTCCCGGTCTCGCAACTCCTCTCCACGTGCAACCGCCTCGCCTCGGTGCGCGTGGACGGACCGGACATCTTCACCGCGGCCCGCGACATGCTCGCGCTCGCGCGCTACGAAGCCGACATCGCGTTCTTCAACTGGGAGGCCGGCAGCCAGGCCACGCAACTGATCGGCGACGGACTGATCGCCGCGCAGGCTTCCGTCGGCGCGTCGATCCAGCCGCTGGTCGTGCGGATCGTCATCGACGACACCAACGTCGACGTCACCCGCGCGATCAATCACATCTACGACGCCCGGAAGCTCTGGGTCCAGCGCGGCCTGGACCTCTCGCGGGTGCACGTGCAGCTCGCCACCTCGCCCCGGGTCACGGATGCGAACGCGAACCTCCACGACAAGTTCATCGCCGTCGACGGCCGCCATCTGCTCGTCACCGGCTCGCAGCCGGAGACCTCGAGCGACGCGTTCACGACGTCCTACATGTCGGGCTGGCACGACTCCGGGTACGTCTTCGAAGGCGACGCCGCGCGCGCGGCGATGGCCGCGTTCGACTTCACCTGGGCGCGGGCGAACCACTGGGACTGCCGGACGCGGTCGATGGAGCCGGACTGCCAGCAGCGCTCCGCGTTCCCCCCTCCCCTGCGGGGCTGGCTGACGGCGGCCGGAACGCACCGGCCCGGGGACGTGCCGATCATCGCCGTGCCGCGCACGAAAGCGACGATCTACGACCTCGATACGAACAACCCGCAGGCAATCGCCTGGCTGACGGCCATGAACCGCGCGACGTCGACGATTCACGTCGAGTCGCCGAACGTCAACAGCGTCGACTTCCGCAACGCCATCGTTCGCGCGGTCCAACGCGGCGTCAAGGTCCACCTGATCACCTCCCTCGGCTTCAACGACTTCGCCGAGGATCTGGTCGGCGGCGACAACATGGAAGTGCTCGGCCGGCTGCGACAGGAGATCCGCGCTACCGTGCCGTGGTACGCGGAGAACTTCCAGCTCCGCTGGTACAGCAAAGACGGGCAGGAGCCGGTGTTCGGCAACCGCAGCCTCGCCAGCCACACGAAGTACATGACCACCGACGGCCGCATCGGCATCGTCGGCTCGGGCAACCAGGACAAGTTCGCGTGGAACGTCTCCCAGGAGTTCAACGTCCTGATCGACGACGCGGCCGCCACGGCGGCGCTCGAGAGCACGGTCTTCCTCCCCGACTGGGACCGCTCCATCGGGAGCTACCTCGAGCTGTACGAAGGCAACAGCGGAACGCAGGACGTCGTCTGCCCGATGTCTCTGCAGCGCAACAGGACGCACGACTTCGGCGATCCGCTCACCGGCACCGACTACCGCTGCGACAACGACGAGGCCCGCTCGATGCTCATCCACAACGCGCAGGCCGGAAAGGTCATCCGCTTCTACGACGATCCCAGCGGCGACCACGGGGACGACGACTGGACCGAGGTCTTCGTCAAGCGGCCGCTGTCGCAGAAGTACGTCGACACGTTCGAGCGGTCGTTCGAAGACGACGACGTGCGCGTGATCTACCATCGCGACAACGGTCTGGACGGCAAGATCTCGTTCGCCGACGTCGGCGTCACGCCGAGCGGCGCGGTGATGGACCTGTACGAAGGCAACGACGCGACGCAGAACCTCGTCTGCTCGCGCCGCGTCGCCTCGGCGACGACGATCAACCTCACCAGCGATTCCCGCTGTAACAACGACGAGGCCCGGTCGCTGATGCTGTACGACTGGCCCGCGGGCCGCGTGATCGTCCTCTACGACGATCCGGGCGGCAGCAAGGGCGACGACTGGACGGTCATCGTGCCGAAGCGGAACCTCCGCGAGCTGAAGATCGGATCGTTCGAGCGGTCCTTCGAGAACGCGGACGTCCGCGTGTGCCGGTTCGAGAACAACGGCCTGGACGGCAAGGTCTCGCGCATCGCCATCGGCTCGTCGAGCATCGCCGCCGGCTCCTGCGGGATCCCGGGCACCGGGATGATCGTCATCAACCCGGTCAACCCGGCTCTGTGAGCCCGCGGCCGCGGATGTAGCTTAAACTCCGGCGCCTTGAGCGCCCTCACGGTGATCCTCATCGCCGGCCGCCTGCGCGAGCGGGCGGCCGGCGCACTTCGCTCGGTGCTCGCGCAGGATTGCATCGCCGAGGTCGAAGTGCTGCTGGTCGACCTGGAAGGCGGCGACTGGCCGTCGCATCCGAGCCTGCGCGTGATCCGGATGCCCGCGGACACGACGTACTCCGCCGCGCGGCTGCGCGGCATCCACGAGGCGCAGGCGCCGGTGATCGCGTTCCTCGAGGAGCACTGCCGCGTGCATGCGGGTTGGGCGTCTGCGCTCATCCGCGCGCACGAGGGGCCGTACGCCGCCGTGGGCGCCGAGGTGCACAACGGGAATCCCGAGGTGCGGTTGAGCCGCACCATCGCGCTGATGAACTACAACCCCTTCCTGCCGCCCGCCGTGCGCCGGGAAATGCCGCTGCTGCCGGGGCACAACTCTTCGTTCAAGCGCGATGTGCTCCTGTCCTACGGCGACGAACTGGTAACGCTCCTGCGCGCGGAGGTGTGCCTCTACATCCGGATGCATCGGGATGGGCACCGGATGCTCCTCGAGCCCGCGGCGAAGTTCGAGCACCTCAACGAGACCCGCCTCGGCAGCATCGCCCGCGGCTACTTCCTCTGGCACCGCTGCTACGGTCCGATCCGCGCGCGCGTCTTCCGGTGGTCGCTCGCCAAGCGGCTGCTGTACGTCGTGGCCACGCCGCTCATTCCTTTCTATTACCTCGGGCGTCTGACGCTCGTCCTGGCGAAGACCCGTCCGCGGCTGATCGCGCAGGCGTGGCTGGCAGCGCCGCAGATCCTCTTTGCGCAGCTCGCCAGCGCGGCGGGGCAGGCCGTGGGGCTCGTTTTCGGCATGGGGGACGCAGAACAGCGTTTCACGAGCTACGAGCTGAACGAGCCCCGCGTGTGATGCCTCTCGTCTCCGTCATCGTCCCCGCGTTCCGGTCCGGCGCGACGATCGCCGCGTCCGTGGCCTCGCTCGAGCGCCAGACGTTCCGCGACTTCGAGGTGGTGGTCGTCGAGAGCGGCGGGGACACGAATGCGCGCGAGCTGCCGGTCCGCTGGATCGGCACCGCCGGCCGGCTCTTCCCCCAGGCCGCCCGCAACCTCGGTGTCGACCACGCCCGCGGCGAGCTGCTCGCGTTCACCGATCCCGACATCTACCTCGACCCCCATTGGCTCGAACGGCTGGTCGCGGCCTGGCGCGCGCGAGGCGGCGTGATCGTGGGCGCCTTCGCGCAGCACGGCTCCCGCTGGACGGACACGGGCTTCCACTTCTGCAAGTTCAGCAAGTGGCTGCCCGGCGCGCCGCCGTGCGCGGTAGACATGGCCCCGAGCGGCAACATGCTCCTCGCCCGCGCCGACTTCGAGCGAGCCGGCCGCTTCCCGGGCGAGCTGTTCGTCGGCGACGTGGAGCTGAGCCGCCGCCTGCGCGAGCTCGGCGTCCCGCTGTGGTTCGAGCCCGCCGCCATCGGCGCGCATCACCATCTCTACGGTGTCGCCGAGTTCCTCCGCGAGCGCTTCACGCGCGGACGCCTCTACGGCGAGCTGCGCCGCGAGTGGTACCGCCGCCGGCCCGTGCGGAGACTGGTGCTCCTCGCCGCGACGGTCCTGCCCATCCGCCTCGCGCGCAACATCGCACTCGTCGCGTCGCACGCCGCGCGCTCACGCCGCACGGCGGCGTTCCTCACGTCCCTCCCGATCATCCTCCTCGGCTACACAGCCACCCTCACAGGCGAAGCCCGCGGCCTGGCTCGCTAGCACCGTTTGGAGTGCGGAGGCAACTGGGCGGAGCATTCCCCCATACGCACTAACTTTGCTTTGTTCTAGGAGTGCGGTGGCGCGGGTGGCGGATGGGCGGGAGCCACCGCTCTGGTAGGTGGGCAGGGTATCGCCTTGGCTGTACCAGAGCGGCGGCTCCCCACCCCATCCGCCACCCGCGCCACCGCACTCCTAGAACCCCGGAGCTAACGTCATAGGTTCGTACGCCCCGGGGAACGCCCCCGCCCACGGGGGGGGCGGGCTGAAGCCGCGCCCTACATTGAGACAGCCTCCAATCGCCTCCGCACTCCAAACGGGTTAGCGGCGGCGCAGGAGCAGGAGGGATAGGCCGAAGACGATGGCCGTGTACACCGCCAACACCACGCCCGTCAGCACGAAGAACCCCGTGTCCGCGCTGGCCGCGTCGCGGCGGAAGAGCACCGCGGCGATGGGAAGGTAGCGATCGATGTGCGGGCCGGGGAACGGCAGCAGGAGGGCGATCGCGAAGGCGATGAGCAGGCGGACCAGGATCCTCATGAAGAAAAACGAGGCGCCGCCGCGGAGCGGCGGCGCCTCGGAGCGCATCATCTACTGCGTGGGGCAGACTGTCGAGTCGTAGCGGAGCTGCGAGTCGACGCACGAGTCGCCGTTGCCGCCGCCCATGTCGTGCGGGACGCACACCGTCACCGAGCCGCTGGCCGTGCCGCCGCGGCCGTCGGTGGCCGTGAAGGCGATCACGTACACGCGGCCGTCGCCCTCGCCCGAGCGCTCGGCGCGCAGCATGGCCGTCGGCGTGCCGACGCCGCCCGCATCCGGGCAGGTGCTGCCGTCGCCGGTCGCGTCGACCGCCTCGTCCTGCTGGATCGAGTCGATGGTGATGGTCACGTCGTCACCGTCCGGATCGGACACGCCCTCGATGTCGACTTCCTCGAACTTACCGTTCGGCGGGAACAGGCGGTCGCGCGACGGCGCGGCGCCGGAGACGTCCGGCGGCTGGTTGGTCGAGCCGACGAGCGTGAACACGACCGCGTTGTTCGTCACGCCCGGGTCCGCCGTGCTGGTGACGACGAGCGAGAGCGGGTCTTCCGTGCCCGTGGCCGCGGACGCCGGCACGCTCACCGTCAGCGTGACGGTCTTCGTCTCGCCGGCGGCGAGGCTGAGGCTGGAGGGGCCGCTGACGGGATAGCCGCTGGCGGAGTTGCGGTACAGCACGTACGACATCGCCGTGCCGGACAGGTTGGTCACGTCGAACTCATACGGCGCCGACGCGCCCGGCGCGACGGTCTGGAAGAGCACCTTCGGCGTGACGCGCACGGTCTGCGCCTTGAAGAACTGGCGGAACACGCGCTGGAACGGCTGGCCGTTGATGTCCACGCCGTTCGCGTAAACGAGGAAGTCCGTCGGCGGAGCCGCCACGTCGCCCTGGAAGACGTTCTCGCGCGCTTCCGTCAGCGCGAGCGGCTCGATCACCGTCGCGTCGGGATTGCGCAGCCCGAAGGCGACGCTGGAGCGCTCGCCGCTCACGCGGGCCTCGCCCGTCGTCGTCTCGCCCGCGACCGGCAGGCCGGGGAGCGGCGTGAAGTCCACCTCCGGGCGCTGGAGCACCGGCGCCTGCAGGAAGCTGAAGCGCGTCAGGTTCAACTCGCTCTTGCCGAACACGCTCGCCACGAACTTGCCCGTGCCGGCGACGTCCATCGTCCACGTGCCGTCCGCCGGATCGTCGACCTTGACCGCGCGCACGCCGGAGATGGTCGTGAACGACACGCCCGGATCGCCCGCCGCGACGACGCTGCCGTCCGGACGCTTCAGGTTCAGCGTGAACGTGCCCGTGGCCTGGAGGCGGCTGACGACGAACGTCACGTCCTCGAGCGCCGAGTCGACCGGGACGGCGTACGACTTGCCGCCCGTGCCGGAGTTGTCGATCGCGTAGAGCACGTCCGCGTTCTCGGGACGGGTACGGTTCAGGATGATCTCCGCCGCCTGCGGGAACTCGATGCGGCTGACGCGGAAGAGCATGCCGCCCGACAGCGCCGCGAGGGCGCCGAACGCGCGCTGCGACGACGACGACGTCAGGTCGCTCGGCGGGATGACCGGCGGGACGGCCGTCGCGGAGATCAGGTCCTCATGCGAGTCGGCCTCCGCGCGCAGCGAGGAGTCCGAGGTGCAGTTGCCGGTGAGGATGACGCTGATGTTGATGTTCTTGGCCTGCACGACCGACAGCAGCGTCGGCGCCACACCCGGATCGCGCGGGGACGCGTCCGTGGCCAGGAAGATCTGGCCGCCCTTCTGGAGCGCCTGCGCCGCCGCGAGCTGCGCGGAGTTCGCCATCTCCGGGCAGTCGCCGCCGCCCGAGGCGAACAGCGGCGCGACCTTGGCCTTCATCTCCGTGGGATCGCACGTCGCCCCGCGGAACGTCGTGCTGTCCTTGAACGTGTAGAGCGAGAAGCGCGGCGACTCGTCGCCGGCCGTGATCGAGTCGACCAGCGAGTTGACCGTCGACTTCACGCCGGCCAGGTCCGTCGACATGCTGCCCGTATCGTCGATGACGAACGCGATGTCGCGCTGGTCCTTCTTCAGCAGCTTGACCATCGCCTCGCCGCGCGCGCCCGGGTAACGGGAGCGGATCTCCGTCTCCACGCGCTGCGCGAACTCGCTCGTCGCGGCTTCCGCCGACGAGCGCGCGGGTCCGTGGAACGGACGGCCGGCGTCGTCCTTGTTCAGCTCCTTGTGGCAGCACTTGTTCGACGGCGTCGTCGCGCACTGTGTGATGAACGGCGACGGGTAGAGGAAGCCGAACAGGCTGAAGTAGCCCGTGGTCACGCCGCCCGGGCCGAACGTCGGCGGCGAGCAGGAGAGCGTCGACGGCGGGTTGGCCATCGAGTAGATGCTCCCGTTCACGCCGCCCCAGTGGTTCACCCAGTTCGAGTGGGCGTAGAAGTCCTGCAGCGTGTGCAGCGCGCGGCCCATCTCCTTGAGCGCCTCGTCCTTCTGGCAGTTGGCGAGGTTCTGGATGATGCTGTCGATCTTGCCGCGCAGGCGCGCCGAGCCCTGGGCCAGCGACTCGTCGTCGAAGTGCGCCGACGACGTGGTCTGCTCGTAGATGTCCGTGTACCAGTTGGCGTCGCCGACGACGTTCGCCGACTTCTGGCTGAAGCCCGCGCCCTGCAGCTTCGACTCGGTGATGTTCTCGTGGATGCCCTGCTTGAATGCGAATGCGGATGGAGTGAGTACCAGGAGTTGAATGAGAACCAGTGCGACGACACGCCGGGCGGCCGTCGATGACGTGAGAGAGAAACGCATCGAGATTCCTGCTCCTTACAGTTGTGATCCGATTGGGACGATTGGGCGGAGTATATGCGGAGCCGCGGATCGCCGGAGTTCCCGATGAACATCTCTTACGGAACGGGCGGCCGGTAGGGCCGCCGCCCGGCCGGGT
>DASUSN010000214.1:0-66196 GCA_036375075.1 Thermoanaerobaculia bacterium
AGCCCGCCCCCCGGACGGGGAGGGGGAACGCCCCGCCCACGAGGGGGCGGGCTGAAGCCGCGCCCTACATCAGGCTCTGGAGCTCCTCGCGCGTCAGCGGCCGTGTGGTCCCTTCGGCCAGGTCGCCGAGCACGACCGCCCCGATGGCGACGCGGGCCAGGCTGACGACCTTCGCGTCGAGCGCCTCCACCATCCGCCGCACCTGGCGGTTCCGCCCTTCGGTGATGGTGATCTCGAACACCGTCTTTCCCCCCGGCTCGCGCAGGCGCTGGACGATCGCGGGCCGCGTGGGGCCGTCGCGCAGCTCGATGCCGTCGCGCAGCCGCTGGAGCTGCTCCTCGGACAGATGCTTCGACGCCTTCACGACGTACGTCTTCGGCACGTGGTACTGCGGATTGGTCAGACGCTCGGCGAAGGCGGTGTTGTTGGTCAGGATGAGCAGGCCGGACGTGTCGAGGTCGAGACGCCCGACGGGGAAGAGGTAGCGCTCGCGGTCGGGAAGGAGGTCGTAGATCGTCTTCCGCCCCTCGGGATCGCGGTAGGTGGTGAGGTATCCCGCGGGCTTGTGCAGGAGGAGGTACACCGGCGCGGCCTGCTCGATCGGCTGGTCGTCGAAGAGGACGACGTCGCGCTCGAGGTCGACCCAGCGGTTGGGGTCGCCCTCGACTTTGCCGTTCACCTTCACGCGCCCCGCGCCGACCCACTTCCGCGCCTCGGTGCGCGAGCCGAGGCCGGCCTTCGAGAGCACGCGCTCGAGGGTCTTCAACGGCCGGTCGCCTGGGGGAGGGGCTTTCGCTGCCATCACCGGGCCGTGATCTTCAGATCGACCTTGTCCCCGATCTTGAGGCGCTCGACCGCCGCGTCGGCCTTGCGCACCCACAGCTCGTGCACTTCGCCGGTGTTGGCGTTCGTGAAGCGATAGAGGTTCGTCTCTCCCTCCTCGGATGCCAGGAGCGGCACGCCCTCTTTCTTCTGCGGGTCGAAGGGGAGGGTGACGCGCTGGAAGATGCGCGGTCCCCACTCGGGAGTGTCGGCGGGGTTCCAGGCGCTGCCGGCCCTGCGCTTCCAGGTCACACCTCGCACGTTCGTCTCGGCGAGCCACTCCGCTCCATCGGCGCGAAGCTGCACTTTTTCCGCACCCGGCGTCGCGCGCGTGACGTCTCCCTCGGCATGCACGCCGTGGTCGTCGAGGACGAAGTGGAAGCCGGCGGTGGAGCGGAACCAGAGCAGCGCCTCGTCGTAGCTGCCCTTCTGCAACTGCGGCACGCGCGTGGTCGTCGCGGTCTCCACGGCGGCCGTGGTGGTAGTGCTGGGAACAGGCGCATCGGGAGGCGCGGGCGTTTCGCGCGAGCAGGCGGCGGCGAGGGCGAGTGTGACGAACATGAATCGACGCATCGGCGCGTACTTTAATCGGAAATGTCCGTGCTACCCTGATGTTGGAGTCCAATCATGCGCGTTCAATCTTGGTGGCGGTGGGTGGTTCTGGGTACGTCGCTCGGCGTAATGATTTACGGAGCGGCGCGCCTGCCGCTCTTCGACGGCGGAGAAGTGCAGACCGCCAGCATGCTCGCCCCGCCCAGACGCCCCGCGCCGGTTCCGGTGTTCGTTCCCGAGCCGCCGCCGGCCGAGCCGTCGAGTGAAGTGCCGACGCTCGTGCAGGTCTCGAACGCACAGACGGATCTGCGGATCAAGGCTCTCGCGCACGAGATGGCTGAGATGTGGACGCGCGACCCGGAGGAGCTGGTGGTGGCGATCGACGACGCCGCACGCTCGACCCCGAGCGCGCCCTCGGTCACGCTGCTCCTGGCCATCGCGCACGCGGAGACGAACGGGATGATCCTGGACGTGTCCGAAGCGGGCGCGGTGGGGCTCGCGCAGGCGACGCCGGTCGCGTACCGGCAGGAGGGGCTGGACGGCAAGCTGTTCGTCACGGCGGACTATCTGATCGGCTCGCGCGCCTACATCATGAAGAAGCCCCTCGGCGACGCCGACACGATCGCGTCGATGGTGGTCGAGAAGGACACGCCGAAGGTGCGGGCGAAGGCAAAGCGCCTGCTGGTCGCGGCGAAGGAGCTGCGGCGCGAGGGCATCGACGAGCTGGATCTGCTCGCGCCGCACGCCTCGAAGAGGTACTTCGCGAAGATCAAGGCCATGGACGAGCACAACAAGGCCGTCCTGAACCGCCTCGGCAAGCTGCTCGACAAGGGCTCGCGCGCGCAGTTGCGCGCGTTCCGCAACGAGACGCGCACGGAGTACCGCGCGCTCAAGCAGACGCAGCTCGCGTCGTGGGTGAAGTATCAGAAGGAGCTCATCGCCGAGCGGGACCGCATGCTGGAGAAGCACTTCGGCATGGACGACAAGTACGTGAAGAAGGCGATGGCCTACGAGGCCAGCGAATACCTCGGCGAGCATCTCGACGACCGCTTCTCGGCCAAGAGCATGTCGCGGTTCCTGGTGCGTCATCTCGACCGCAAGGCGAGCGAGGCGCGGAAGCTGGCGAAGTCGGAGAAGGACGTCGAGCGCATGACGGCCGCGCTGTACAACGGCGGCTCGCACAACGTGAAGCGCATGCTCGCGGGCCTGATCCGCACGCTGCCGGAGACCGAGAAGTACATGAAGAAGGTCCCGGCCACGCGCCGCCGCCTCGACGGCGTCATCGCGGGCATGCCCATGGGCGAGAACCAGGTGCGCACGCTGCGGTAGGGCAGGGCGCAGAGGGCAGGGCGCAGGGCACGGAAGTTGACCCTGCTGTCATCCTGAGCCGGCGTAGCGCGGCGAAGGATCCCCTGCCGATAGCACGACCATCGTTCAACGCGCGGGGTCCTTCGCCGTCTACGCGGCTCAGGATGACAGCTCGTTTACCCCTGCCCCCCGCCCCCTGCGCCCTGCGCCCTTTTCCCCGTGATCAACCGCGCGCCGCGCTGGTAGGTGAAGTAGGCCCAGGCCCATTGGGTGATCACCAGAAAGCGGTTGCGGAAGCCGATGAGGAAGAAGATGTGGATGAGCAGCCAGGCCATCCACGCGAAGAAGCCGCCGAAGCGCACCTTGCCGAAGTCCGCGACCGCCGCCGCGCGGCCGATGGTCGCCAGCGAGCCTTTGTCGCGGTACTTGAACGGCCGCAGCGGCTGGCCGGCGACGGCGCGCTCGAGGTTCTTTGCCGTGTGCTGGCCGGCCTGAATCGCGGCCGGCGCGACACCGGGCACGAACGAGCCGTCGTACTGCCGCACAGCGGCCAGGTCGCCGAGGACGAAGACGTCCTTGTGTCCGGGGATGGTGAGGTCGCGCTCCACGAGCACCCGGCCGGCGCGGTCGAGCGGCACGCCCAGCGACTGCGCGAGGGGAGACGCCTGCACGCCCGCGCCCCAGAGGATGGTGCGCGTCGGGATCACCCGCTCGCCCACGCGCACCTCGTGGTCGTTCACGTCCGTGACGACCGCGCTCGTGATTACCTCGACGCCGAGGTCCTCGAGCTGCTTGCGCGCCTTCTCCGACAGGTCCGGCGGATAGGGCGGCAGCACGCGCTCCCTGCCTTCGAGCAGGATCACGCGGGCGTTCTCCGGGTGGATGGTCCGGAAATCGCGGATGAGCGTCTGCCGGGCGATCTCCGAGAGCGCGCCGGCGAGCTCGACTCCCGTCGGACCCGCGCCGATGACCACGAACGTGAGCCACACCTTCATGCGCTCGGGGTCCGTCTCGCGTTCCGCGGCCTCGAAGGCGGTGAGCACGCGGCGGCGGATCTCCAGCGCGTCGTCGATGGTCTTGAGGCCCGGCGCGAAGCGCTCCCATTCGGGATGCCCGAAGTACGAGTGCGTCGCGCCCGTCGCGATGACGAGATGGTCGTACGTCAGCGAGGTCCCGTCCGCGAGCTGCACGCGCTTCGCGCTCGGGTCCACCGCCGTCGCCTCGCCGAGGATCACCCGGACGTTCTTCTGCCTGCCGAGGATCCCGCGGATCGGCGCGGCGATGTCGCTGGGATTCAGCGCCGCCATCGCCACCTGATAGAGGAGAGGCTGGAAGAGGTGGTAGTTGTGGCGGTCGACGACGGTGATCTCCGCGTCGACGCCTTTGAGCCCGCGTGCGGTGTAGAGGCCGGCGAAACCGCCGCCGAGAATGACGATGTGAGACATTTCAGGGCGCAGGGGGCAGGGCGCAGGGGACAGGAGAATCGTCTCCTGCGCCCCGCGCCCTGTCCCCTGCGCCCTGCATTATAGGTTGCCGGCGCGCGCGGCAAATTCGCCGACGATGCGGCGCAGGTCGTCGACGAGATGCGGATCGACGGCGATGCGCTCGGTCATCGCGTCCAGGAAGCTCAGGTCCGCGTCGTCGCCCGGCGTCTCGCCGCGCTCGATGGCTTCCTGCCAGAGCTGCGGGTCGCCGTCGTAGAAGGAGACGAGGATCTGCACGCGCGCGAAGCTCGCGGCCAGACCGCCGGCCAGCCACCGCGGCGTGAGCTCGAGGACTTCGACCGGAACTTCCATGAGGCTATAGGACAGGGACACTCGGAACTCCTTCGCGCGGGGACTCACCTAAGGAGTGACTGCCGGAGGGAAATCCCTACCCTGGAACCGCGTCAGTCCTTGCCGATTTTCGCCAGCTCCGGCTTGCCGATCCACCGGCCCCACGAGAAGCAGCGGATGCAGGTGAACGTGTAGTCGGTGATGCCCGTGTCGCGGTTTTCCTTCGCGTCGATCTCCATCTTCGACTGGCAGCGGTAGCAGCGGATGGCGTCGCCGCGCTGCAGGTTCTCGACGAACCCCTCCACCTGCTGGTCCTGGAACTCGAGCTGCCTCGGCCGCTGGTGGATGGAGATCGTCTCTTTCCCCGAGGCGCAGACCAGCGCGAGGTGGTCGGCGTAGGTCGTCTGCACGAACGACCCGGTGAGCCGGGAGGCCGGATGCTTCGGGCAGCGGAGCTCTTTGCCCGCCCAATAGGCGCGGGCGAGGTCGCGGAGCGTTTCGACTTCAGTCGGCATGCGGGCGCTATTGTAAGCGAGCCCATTCTCAGGCCGGCTCGGGGGCGCCAGCACGGCTTCCGGCCGCAGGACTGTCCTCTTTAAATCAACATCCGACCCTTCCGCGGGCTATTTGTCGAGGAGGAAAGGGTCAATCACGGGCTGTCTCGTGTGAGAAACGCGGGCTAACCGATGTTCGTCTCGCGTGGCTTTCGACGGTCCGGCTACAGCTCCGACGCGAACCTGCGGCCTGCCTCGTCGAGGTCGCCCTCCAGCGCGAACCACAGCGTTCGAATGCGGTGCTGCTGCGGAGTCGTTGCATCGAGGACTCTCTTCGGCATCGCCGGATACACGAGCACGGCATTGCGGCAGTCGCGGAGCTGGGCGTAGAGCGTCACCTGAGCGACGTCGTCGGTCGACACCCGGTCGGGAACTTTGTACTTGGCGTCGACGACGGCGACGTTGCGGTCGAGCTCGCGGTCGTGCACGACGATGTCGATGCTGAACCGGAGGTGCTCGTGGACCCCCAGGGAAGCGTGGTCCTGCCAGCGGATGGTGTAGCGCGGGGCATGCGTCCGGAAGTACGCACGCAGCCATTCGGCGACGAACAGCTCGAAGAGACGGGCCATGTTGACGACGAATGGGACGGTGTGCGCCTCGCCGTCCGAAACGGTCGGCCCTGTGTGCTCGAGGAAGAAGCGGCAGAGGAGGTGGAGCTGTTGGTAATCGTCGTTGAGCCGGTTGTAGAGCCGATCGACGCAGTCCGCGGCGCGGAAGGTGCGCTCGGTTGCCGCGTTGCGCACCGTACGCAGTGCGTTGCGGACGAGCGGCCGGGCGGAGCCGGCCAGGGACGTGCTGTGAGCGATGCGCGTCAGGGTCCACGCCAGGATCTGGTTCTCGATCACGTCCGTCGTGTGCTCTTCGAAGTCACACGGGATGCTGGTGGTACAGGGCGCGGAGACGTGCCGGCGGACGTCGATGCGGCCGCGCACCGCGGGCAGGCTCTCCGCGGCCGGGATGTACCCGCGATAGAGCCCGCGACGGGCACGGTGGAGGATGCGCGTGCTGAGGATCTGGGCAAGCTTCGAGTAGAAGCCGTCGAGCGTGGCGCAGCCGGCGACCTCTTTGTGAAACTCGACACTGCGCAGCCCATAGGCGTACTCGAACATGCGCAGGATGTTTGCGATCGGCACCTTCGGGCGGATGTCGAGAGCGAGATCGCGGGTGACGGGAAGCAGCCCGACCCACCCGTGGGGAGTGATGCGCCACGCGTTCATCGTCTTCGGCGATGGGAACTCGACGTCCAGTTTCGAGCCCCAGAGGCGATAGATGGCTTCGCCCTGTTCGTCGGAGAGCTGGCTGCGGGTGAAGGTCCGGGGCGCGTACTCCGTCAGCTCGATCCGGTTCACTCGTGGTGCTCCGCGAGTGCTCCCGCCGGGGCTTCCGGAGTCGCGTCGCTCACAGCATCGGCGACAGGAAGCTCGAGGCGCGGTGCCACGCGCTCCCAGCGGATCTCTTTGCAGCGGTCGCCGTCGTCGAAGAAGTACTCCTCGAGATAGGGCTCGATCTCCATCCGCCAGATGTCGGCGAGGTGTTGCTCGAGGTTCTTCACAAGGAAGAAGCTGATGCCGATCCTGTAGTGTGCGTCGATCGATCGGTTGATCTCCTCCAGCAGCGACACCACCTTCATCGCCAGCGGCGAGGATTCGTGATAGCGCGTCAGCACGTCGTAGTCCGGATGGAGCGGGAGGAACGCGAAGCGGCGACGCAGCGCGTGGTCGACGAGCGCGATGGAGCGGTCCGCGGTGTTCATCGTCCCGATGATCCGGACGTTCTCCGGGATGCTGAATTGCGTTCCGGAGGCGAGAGGGACGGATTGGTCGCGGTATTCGAGGAGGTACATCAACTCGCCGAAAACGCGGGCGAGGTTCGCGCGGTTGATCTCGTCGATGACGAGGACGCAGGTATCCCGGCCGGACGCACGCTCGCAGAAGGAGCGGAAGCGTCCGGGGACGACCGGATAGCTCAAACCGCCGGCGCTGTTCTGCGGGCGCATGCCTTCCATGAAGTCTTCATACGAGTAGGCCGGGTGGAACTGCAGCGTCTCCATGAAGCCGGTGCCGCCTCCGACGAGATACCGCGCCAGTCGTTCTGCGAGAAACGTTTTCCCCGTACCCGGAGGTCCGTAGAAGATCGCCTGTTTTTTGCGCTGAATCGCACGTACCCACATTGCGGCGGTCTCGCGGGCGACGCCGGTCTCTCGGGCAAGGTCGTCGAGGGTGTACATAGGCGCGCGCGATACCGGCCCGGGCACCGCCGCCGGTTCGCCGGCGTCGACGTTCTCTGCGGGTTCGGGGGACGGCCCTGGAATGTCGCCCGCCATATTGCGGATGGCGTCGAAATCCTGTTGCGACAGCGGAATGAGTGTCTTCCGCCATCCTTGTTTGTCGACCCGCCGCACGGTCGTGTCGAACCAATCCACGGGAATGCGATGCCCATGCTTGGCGGTGGCGTCGAACGCGTACGGACCGGTGACGCGGCCGATGCCGACGACTTCCGTGAACCCGCGGTTCGCGACGAGGTAATCGCCTTCGGCGATGCCCCGCGCGAACCGCCACACCTGTTCTGTCCCGTGCTTCGTGTACTCAGGATTCTGGAGAGCCAATTCATTCCGGATCGTCTCGAACTCCTCGCGCGTCACGCCGGTGAGATCGCCGAGGGCGTTCCAGCCAATCGTCGCGATCCGCTGCTCTCGCCAGTCGTTCCAGAGACGGCCCTCTTCGCCCGGCGAAATCTTCCAGTACTCGGCTTCGGTTTTCCCGGAGATCGCAACGAACCAATGGGAGAAGCAGTCGAATAGATCGATGGGAAGCGCCCCTCGGCTCTCGGCCTCACGACGGATCCGATCGTGGCCGGCGATGAATTGCAGGATCGCCGCGTTGGCTGCCGGATAATCAAGGAGACGTGCGCCGAAGCTCGATCCCGAAAGCGCGTTGATCGTCGCGCGGGATTTCATGTTGTACAGGGCGAACGACTGCGGATCGAGCGCGTGCAGGATGGGCGAGAGGACTCCGGCTTGGATTCCTTTGGCTGGGTTGTCACGCATGAACTGCTCACAGGCTGCTTGCAGATCGAGGGGCCTTGCGGTCGCGGACGCGACGAAATCGTAGATCGCCCTGGCGATTTGCGGCCACTGTTCCGGTGTGGCCCAGCCAGCTCCTTCGAACCATTGCTTGATCTCGCGCGTCACCACCGGTGCCACATGCGTCCATGCGCCACGCTCGCGGTTGAAGATGCTGTTCGCGTGCGGAAGGAGCTTCGTCAGGATCGCATCTGTTGCATCCTGGTGCTCTTCGACGAGCTGTTGAATGCTCCGCCAGTTTCGTGTGGCAGATTCACGGATCGTTCGGTAGCCGTCCAGATGCTTCTGGCCGTTGGGTGTAGCGAGGAATTCGCTGGAAAAGCGGCCGATCAGCATGTCGAGGTCCGATTGCGGTGGTTGAGGGGGTACGAAGCTCGCCTGGGGGATCGCACGGTCGAGCTCGGACGCAAGGTAATCCAGGACGCCGGGCGAGTGCGCGTCTTTCCAAGGTGCCTTCCTCGATCGTTCCGCGAGTGCCCGCGCCACGCGCAACGATTCGTGGTCGAAGTCCTCCGCATGCGACAGGTATTGATCGAGCGGAATCCACGCGAAGGCGTTCGGCACGACCGTCGAAAAGGAGTTGTGCCGTTCGGGTTCGGTCAGCGCGCTCCGGACGGCTTCGGGGACGAGATCGTCGTCTACACATCCCAGCCACAAGCTGTTCCTGCGAATGCCGAAGGTCATCCACGTGCCGACATTCACGGAGATCCGGTCGGAATGAAGAGTGGTGCTCCATGCCTTTGGAGCGGCGCCGGAAATGACGTCGATGACGCCGGCCATCAACGTGAGGACGAGGCGGCGCTGCCGTTCATCCTGCAGCAACTCCTCCATCACGTCACGAGCAGAGTCCGCGTCCGTGCGGTCGATCATCGTGGAGCCTCCCCCGGGAACTCGCGAAGCTTGCCGGAGCGTAGGCGACTGCGGAGCGTAGCGTCAATCGCGCCGGCCAGCCGACGGTGCGCGGCGTCCCTCGCCCGCGAGGGTGCCCGCAAATGTCTCCCGGTTTTGAGTGCGGTTGCCTCCGCACTTCCAAACCGGGAGACCTACGTTCTTCGCGCGCTCTCGATCTGCTCGAATACCCGCATGAAGTTCGCGCCGAGGACCTTCTCCACGTCGCCTTCGCTCATCCCGCGCTCGAGGAGGCGTGCGGTGAGCGACGGCAGGCCGGCGGCGGTGAGGAGGCCGTCGGGGAGCGAAGGCACGCCGTCGAAGTCGCTGCCGATGCCGACGTGGTCGATCCCCGCAACGTCCGCGGCGTGGAAGATGTGGTCGGCCACCTGGTCGAGGGACGCGGAGGGGCAGCCGAGGGTCTGGAACCATTCCAGGTAGCTGTCCCAGTCCGTCCGGTCATCCGGCATCTCCTCGGTGCCGCCGAGGCCGTCCTGCTCCTTCTTGGGCCGCTTCTGCGCCTGCATGATGACCTGCGCCACCTGGTCGCTGATGAACGCGGAGAAGAAGTTGATCATGCACACCCCGCCGTTGCCGGCCAGCGCGCGGAGCATGTCGTCGGTCATGTTCCGCGGGTGGCGGCAGATGGAGCGGCAGGACGAGTGCGTGGCCACGACCGGCACGCGGGTGGTGGCGATGACGTCGCGGAAGGCGTCGTCCGAGATGTGCGAGACGTCGACGATCATGCCGAGGTCGTTCATCGTGCGGACGACGTCGCGGCCGAAGTCCGTCAGCCCGCCGTGCCGCGCGACGTCGCCGGACGAGTCGCACCAGTTGTTCGTGTTCACGTGGGTCAGCGTCATGTAGCGCGCGCCGAGGTCGTACAGCTCGCGCAGCGTGTCGAGGGAATCCTCGATGGCGTGGCCGCCTTCGACGCCGATCATCAGCGCGATTTTCCCGTCCCGCTTCGCGGCGCGGATGCCCGCGCTGTCGTCGCAGAACGTGAGCGCATCGGGAAGACGCGCGGCCTCGTCGCGGATGATGCGGATCAGCCGGCGCGCGAAGTCCGCGGCGCCGCGCTCCGCGTAGAACGGCGGCACGTACGCGGCGAAGAACGACGCCGTGACGCCGCCTTCCCGCAGCGTCCGGAGGTCCGCCTGCGCCTCGGTGTCGTGCTCGTCGAGGTGCACGTTGTGGCGGAACATCCGGTAGGGCGTGTCGCAATGGCCGTCGACGACGATCGCGCGGCGGTGGACGTCACTCACGAAAATACCCATCGATTCGATCGAGCTCCCTCGTCATCTGCGCGAGATCGTCGAACACGTACTCCGCCTTCGCCAGGGTCTCCTCCGGGAACCCGCCGCAGCGCACCGCGATCACCGGCACCGGCACGCGATGCCCGGCGAGGATGTCGTACGGCGTGTCGCCCACGGCGAACGTCCGCGCCGGATCGCTCTTCACGCGGTCCAGCGCTGCCTGGAAGATTTCGGGGGACGGTTTCGAAAACTGCGCGTCTTCCTTCGACGTCGCTCCTTCGAGCAGATCTTCGACGCCGAGAAGGCCGACATAGTACTCGACCTCGTCGGGGTTCGAGGACGAGGCGAGGGCCAGTTTGACGCCTCGCGCGTGGATCGCGCGCATCGAGTCGACCGCGCCGGCGAACGGCTGCACGGTCTTCATGTACTTCTCTTTCCACAGCTCGCCGCGGTACTCCTTCAGCGGCTCGCCGAAGTCGCGCATCTCGCGGGCGTTCAGCGTGTCCGGGACGAGGAGGTCGCCGCCTTTGCCGATCTGTCCGCGGATGACCTTCCGGTCCACGTCCTTGCCGAAGTGCGCGAACGCTTCGACCCAGCAGTCGGCGTGTTTGTCGTTGGAGTCGACGAGCGTGCCGTCGATGTCGAGGAGGATGGCCTGCGTGAGCAATTTCACGCAGGCCACGAAAGCAAGAGCCTGACCAGACGCTAATGGCCGCGGCGGATGCCGCGCCACTGCTTGGGCGCCGTCGAGCCGCCGGAGCTGCTCTGATCGTGCGGCACGGTGACGTTCACGCTGCTGACGCTGCGGTTGCCGGCGTCGTCGATGGCTTCGACCCAGATCGTATACACGCGGCCGCTGCCCTGCGGGCTGCGCTCGGCGCGCAGCTCGACCGACAGCGGGCTGACGACGTTCCAGTCGCTGGCGCTGATGGTCTCGTTCGACGTGACGTCGTAGACGCCGACGAACGGGGACGCGTCGACGTTGTCGTGCACCGAGGCGGAGATGGTCACGGCGACGAGCTTGCCGTTCGGCGGCGCGATCGTGTCCGGCGTCGCGCTGAGCGACGTGATGGTCGGCGCCTCGGTATCCGCCGGCGGCGGCGCTTCCTCGACCGTCACGGTGAACGACCCGGCCGCGCTGTTGCCGCGCGTGTCGCTCGCGCTGCAGTTCACGGTGGTGGTGCCGACGGCGAACGTCGATCCCGACGCCGGCGTGCACGTGACGGCGACGGAGCCGTCGACGAGGTCGGTCGCGGACGCCGTGTACGTCACGGCCGCGTTCTGGGTGGTGATGTTCGCAGGCAGCGACAGGACGGGCGCGGTGGTGTCGACCACGTTCACCTTGAACGTGCCGTTCGAGCACTGCACGGTCGTGGAGCCGATGGGGAAGATCGATCCGGAGGCGGGGGCGCAGTTGCCGATGGGGCGGCCGTTCTCGTCATCCTGATCGCCCGGGCCGCCGCTGGAGTTGAAGGTGACGACCGCGCCGTTCGGCCCGGTGGCCTCGACGGTGATGTCGTTCAGCGGCGGGGGAGGGGGCGGCGGCTGCTGCACGAGGACGGTGACGGCGAAGCTGCCGGCGGACATGTTCTGGCGGGAGTCGCTCGACGTGCACTGCACGGTGGTCGTGCCGGGCTGGAAGACCGACCCGGAGGCGGGCGAGCAGTGGACGCTGACCGCGCCGTCGACGGTGTCCTGGGCGGTGGCGGAGTACGTCACGGCCGCGCCCTGGCTGGTGCCCTGCACGGTGAAGTCCCGCGGCAGGTGCAGCGAGGGGCCGCGCGTGTCGGCGACGGTCACCTGGAACGAGCCGGTCTCGCCGGTCGTCGCCGAGCAGTTCACGGTCGTCGTGCCGATCGGGAACGTGGCGCCCGAGGCGGGCGAGCAGGTCGCCTTGTCGATCGGGCGGCCGTTCTCGTCGTCGCCGGAGCCGTCGGCCCCCGCGAAATAGCTGACGACCGCACCCTGCGGCCCGGTCGCCTCGGCGTTCATGTTGGCTGGAAGCTTCAACGCGCCGAAGGCGGTCGCGGCCACGAAACACACAGCAACTACGAGCACGGCATGACGAGGAGCCATAACGTACCTCCCACCGGATCTGCGTCGGTTGAAGCAGATCGTAAACCCGGCGGGTGGGAAATGGCTGAAAAATGTGACGAAGGGGCGGGGCGCCGGGTCAGGGGCCCGGCCGCCGCTTCAGTCGCGGTGCGCGACCGGATGCCAGCGCGGGCGGCGCCAGCTCTTCCGGAGCGCGGCGACGTCCTCCTCGCGCGCCGCCTTCAGGTGCGCGTGGCCGTCGAGGAAGGCGACGAAGTCCGCGCGCCGCCCGGGCGAGTCGTAGTGCTCGTCGAACCAGCGCACGAAGTCGTTCGGTGGCGTGACTGCGCGTCCGGCGTAGCGCATCACGGGCAGGTCGAGCTTTTGCTCGTACGCCTTGTAGACCAGCTCGGAACAGACGATGCGGTCGTCGGTGACGAAGTCGAACTCGAAGTCGTAGGGCCTGCCGACCATCGCAAACGCGCGCTCGATCGCTTCGGCCTTGGCCGCGAGGTCGACGCGGGGACGGATGACGGCGAGGTAGTCGGCGTCCGCGGAATGCTCGAACGTGGAGAGGACGACGTTCTCGCTGACGGCCTCGATGACCGCGGCGCGCGCGAGCTCGGCGTAGCGCTTCGCGTCGCGCGCGCGCAGCCGCTCCTCGAATGCCTCGCCGAACAGCGCCCGGCGCTCCTCGGGCGACCCCACGTACAGCGCGACGTGCGGCCAGAAGCCGGGCAGGCCGACGTTCGTCAGCGCCCAGTCGCGGCGCTCGAAGAGGAGATCGCCCGGCGCGAGGAGGGCGCGCGTCTTCTGAAGCTGCGGCCGGGAGATGAACGACGGCCGCGGCGCGGGAGAGGTGAGACTATCCGCGGCCGCGGCGATCGCGGTCGGCAACGGGTTCCACGCGGCCTCGCCGACGACTCTCGCGGCGTTGCGCACCGTTTCCATCGATCCACGCCCCGCTCCCGCCGCGAGGATGGCCTTCGCATCCTCGGACGACCCCGCGAGGGGCGTGCCGCCGAGGGTGCGGTCGAGGAGGGCGAAGGCGCCGAATTCGGCGGCGCGTTTCACGTGCAGCCAGTGCAGTTTGAACGCGGCGTAGGTATTGGCGTCGAGCCCGAGGGAGGGGACCGACTCGTTGAGCATCGTGTGCAGCTCGGGGTGCTGCTCCATCCGTGCGACGAAGTCGAGGGCCGCACGGTACTGCGCCAGCCACGCGGCGTGATAGAGGCGGAACTCGCGCGCCCGGGCGTCGTTCTTCAGCTTGGGAAAGCCGCGGTGGCGCTCGCGGATGGTCTCGAGGGCGAGCTGGTAATCGAGAAAGCTCTTCCACACCGCCCGCGCCTCTTCGCGCTCGTCGCGGCTGGGGACCTTCGCGGCGGGGACGCCGGCCTCGCGGATCAGCGAGTGCATGCCCGCGCGATACGTGGCGATGAGCTGCGCGTCATCGGCGTGCATGCCGAGGGCGAGGGCACAGAACAGGAGGCAGACCCAGGGACGCATGGAAGAAAGGTAACATTCTCCGCCGCTGAATGAAGAACGGATGGACCGGCGGCCAGTACTCGATCGTTCGCGCGATGTTCGGCGTCTGTCTGTTCGTTCACGTGGTCCGGCGGATTCCGTGGACGCGTGAGGCGTTCGTCGAAGCTTCGCTCCTCAGCCTCGCCGCCGTGGCCGCGGTCTTCTTCGCGATCGGCTGGCTCGATCGCGTTGCCGCGGTGGTGATCTGGTGCGTCCTCGCGTGGCTCTCCGCGCGGAATCTGCCGCTGCTGGCCGCGAGCAGTCTGCTGCTGTGGCATACGTTGCTGCCGCGTGCGCCGTTCCTCTCCATCGCGGCGCGCGGGCGGGTGGATCCGCGCGGGGGATGGACGATGCCGCGCCCGATGTATGCGGCGGTGTGGGTCGTGATGGCGGTGGCGTACGGGCTGCTGGTCCGAAACGGCTTCGCGGATTTCAGTTTCCTGATGCTGTTCCTGCCTCTCTTCGCGTTCGATCCCGCGTGGGTGCCGCGGCTCGCGCCGGGGACGACGGACGAGGTGTTCTACGACGGCACGTGCGGCCTGTGCCACGGCGGGATGCGTTGGTTGGTGGCGGAGGATCCGACAGGGACGTCGTTCCGCTATGCGCCGTTGTTCGGGGATGCGTTCGCGGCGGCGTTTCCCGGCGCCGTCGATCTTCCGGACAGCGTGATCGTGAAGACCTCCTCGGGTGTGGTGTTGGTCCGCTCCGACGCCGCCGTGCATCTGCTGGCGCGCCTGGGCGGTCTGTGGCGTGTGCTCGGGGTGGCCTTCAGCGTACTGCCACACCGCGTGCGCGACGCGATGTACGACTTCGTGGCGCGGATCCGCTACCGGATCTTCGGGCGGAAGAAGGACGCGTGCCCGCTGATGCCTGCGGATTTGCGCTCGCGGTTCACTGTGTGAGCGAAGGCACTGGCGGCCCTCTTGTCATCCCGAGCGTCGAGCGAGGGCCCTGGGCGGGTGGGGCGGCAGGCACGTGCTTCGCGCCCGCCCACCCAGGTCCCTCGCTCGACGCTCGGGAGGACAGGTCGGTTGTGACGCTGACGCCCTTTCTACCGCCCGCGCACACCGATGAATACCGCGTGGCCTTTCGGCAATCGCCGCGTGCCGTACGAGCGCCGCACGTGCACACGGAAGCCGTGCTCGCGCAGCAGCGCCTTCATCGCGTTCCGGTCGTACAACTTGAGCTGGTGCACTTCCTCGGTCCGCCGCATCGTTTCGCCTTTCGCGCGGAAGGTGAGGATGCGCCGGGTGAGAAGCACGCCGTCGCTTTCCTTGACGGCGATGACGCTCCAGTCGTCGCCGTCGACGCGCCGCTCGTCGTACGGCGGGTAGGCGCCGCGCTCGGCGATGTCGAACACGAGTAGCTTCGTGCGCGCGTTCGCGACGAGCCTGCGCACGCCGTCGAACGTGCCGTAGTTCAGCACCTCGCCCATGGCGACGATGGCGTTGCATGGCGGGATCTCGGCTTCCTCGAACCTGCCGACTTCGAAGCGAATGTAGGGCGTGGCTTCAGCCCGCCCCTCCCCGGGGGCGGGCGGGCTGAAGCCACGCCCTACATTGGTCTCCCGTGCGAGGGCGATCATGGCGGGCGAGGCGTCGAAGCCGAGAACGTCGAAACCGGCGCGGGTCAGCTCGCGGGCGAGGATGCCGCTGCCGCAGCCGAGCTCCACGACAAGACCATCGCGGACGCCATGCTTCCAGAGGATCTCCAGCAACCCCGGCGCAGCCGACTCGGCGAACTCGCTGAAGCCGGCGTGATGGATGTACGCGAGGTCGGGCCCGTACTCACTCATGCGTACAGATCATCGCTCGGCCTCTTTCCGGATCGCGCGGAGCATCATGCGCCGAATGAGGCCGCTGAAGGGGCGGATGAGCGTCCAGTAGAGGCGGAACTTCGGGCGCGCGTCGTCGGAGCAGAGGACGCGCGTCTCGGTCGTGACGCGCGTGGCGTCGCCTTCGCGTTGGACGAAGAAGTTCCACGCCCCGCGCGCCGTGTTCCGCGGCACGGACGTGGCGAACCCCTCGGCGTCGACGCCGCGCGGCCGGCACGTCGGCTTCCAGAACGGCCCTTCCAGGCCGATCACGATCTCCGACGGCGGGTCCTGCGCCGCCACCCGGAAGCCGTCCGAGAACTCCAGCACCGTGCGCGACGTCCGTCCCATCCCGCGCAGGAACAGCAGCAGCTTCGCGAGCGGGTGCCCGGTGAGGTCGGCGTGCAGGATGGCTTCGTACGCGCGCTCCGGCGTCGCGCGAACGAGCGTCGAGTGACGTTCGTAGAAGTCGCAGTGGGGCATGAAGCGATCGATGAGCACCGGACTGACGCTAATGATGCGCCTTCAGGAACGTCTGCGGCTTGGTAAAGGTCTTGGCCATCCCGAGGCCGCGGTTGATCTCGTTGAGCGAGACCTTGCCCGTGGCCACCGCGGCGCCGAGCTGGAGGTAGGTGCGGAGCTTGCCGCGGTGTTTGTAGCGGATGTCCAGCGCGTGTTGCCAGAGCGCCGAGTATTCGGCGTAGAACTCTTCGAGCGGGAGCCTGGTGGGCAGGACGGTGTGGACGATGTCGTACATCTCCCACTCGCTCGTGGTCACGTTCTTCTTGGCCGCGTCCCAGAGGTCCGTGCCGGGCAGCGGGGTGAGGATGGAGAAGCCGCTGTTGTACGCGCCCATCTTCTCGATCCACTCCCGGAGGCGCTGGAAGTCGTCGCGGTCCCAGGCCGGGTCGACGATGAAGTTGGGCGTGAAGCCGACGCCGAGGTCCTTGAGGATGTTGATGGCGCGGACGTTGTTGTCGGCGGTGTTCTTCTTGTTCACGGCCTTGAGGCCTTCGTCGGTGACGGATTCGAGGCCGAGGAAGATCGCCAGGCTGCCGCAGTCCTTCCACATCTCGATGAGATGGGGGAACTTGCAGATGATGTCGGTGCGCGTCTGCACGGTGAAGTACTTGCGGATGCCGGAGGCCTTGATCTGCTTCGCCATCTCCTCGCCGCGCTTCACGTTCATCCAGAAGATGTCGTCGGTGATGAAGATATTCGGTGCGGAGATGGTCTCCAGCTCCCGGACCACGCGCTCCGGCGACTTCTCCCGGAAGGTCGACTCGTGGAACTTCCAGACCGAGCAGAAGTTGCACTTGAACGGGCAGCCGCGCGCGGTCTCCATGAGCGCGAGCGGCTTCCGGAAATTGATGTAGTAGTGGTCGGCGTAGTGCGCGATGAGGTGCCGCGCGGGGAGGGGATAGGTGTCGAGGTGCGGGCGCGTGGGGGCGTGACCGGTGAAGAGCCAGCCGTCACCATCGCGGATTTCCAGTCCCGGGACTTTTTTCAGGTCGCGCGCGTCGCGCAGCGCGTTCACCAGCGGCGGCATGACCTCCTCACCGTCGCCCGTGGCGATGACGTCCACCGCCTCGTGGCGGAACCAGTCCGGATCGCGGGAGGCGTCGTGTCCGCCGACGACGACGAAGGTCTTCGGCATCTCGCGCTTGATGCGCTGCGCGAGCCGGATGGTGCGGTTGCGCTCCGTCGTGAAGTTGCACTGCAGCCCGACGACGTCGGGATCGAACGCGCGGCAGTCGGCGAGCCCTTTTTCCTCGCCGTCGATGCGCAGGTCGATGACCTTGCACGCGTGGCCGTCTTCCTCGAGACAAGCCGCCACGCAGATCGGCCCGAGCGGCTCCACGAAAGTCAGCATTTCCAGACCGAGAATGCCGCCGACGGGAGGCTTGAGGAACGCGACTTTCATTTGTGGGAGAAACCTTAGCACAGGGGGGCTTACCCGCTGCCGGTGTCCGTGTGCGGCGCGTGCACCGGCTTCGACTCCGGGGAGCCCCACTGGCGCAGCCAGATCGAGAGGACGACGATGGCCAGCACCGCCAGGAACTCGCTCTGCCAGTTCTGGAACGACTCGTACCAGAACTGTGGTCTGACCATGTACTCCATCGTGGAGACGGTCTCGGTCGAGCCGTGCTCGCGCTCCTCCTCGTTGTACTTGCGCGCGCCGCTGGCGGCGTGGCCGATGAACGAGATCAGGAAAAGAAAGAGGAACGCGATGCTGAGCGAGTTCTTGTACAGCAGGAGCCGCCACCCGCCGCGCCGTACCGGACCCGGCGCGCCCTTGTCATTCCGATGCTCGTCGGGGTCTTCCTCGACTTCGTCGGTCCCGTCGTGCTTCTTCGACTCCGAAGAGCCGCGCTGGTAGAGGAAGACCGTGAGGATGACGTAGGCGGCCATCTGCAGGAACTCGCTCTCCCAGTTCTCGAAGACGGTCTCGCCGAACTCACTGGTGCCGAGGAACTCCGTGTAGCTCGCTTCGGGCTGCTCGTGCTGCCGCTGCTCGTCGTTGTACACCTTCCAGCCGGCGACGCTGTGGCCGGCGAGGCACAGCAGGAACAGCGCGAACATGACGATCGACAGACTGTTGTTTTTCCACATGGCCCAGCGGCCTGTCAGCAATCGCTGAGCCATCCGAATTCAGCAGTGACTGAAACGTTCCTGTCCCTGGACGCACTATGCCTCCGGAGGAGATTCATGAACGCTGTGAGAGTCCTGCTCGTTTCGCTTCTGGCCTGGTCGGCCGCCACCGTGACGGCGCAGACCTGTCCGTTCAACATTCCGGTCAAGACGCTCGCGCCGCACACGGTGAACGGGTACAGCTGGGGCAACCCGATCCGGCCGCAGGGCGACGCCTGCGTGGGGTATATCGCCGTGGAGCCCACGAATGCGTCCGCGTGGTACGTCGGCGGGTTCAACGGCCTGTACCAGACCAAGACGAACGGCCTGTTCTGGGCCAAGCCGCTCAGCGGGAACGTGGGCGCGCTGCTGCTGTGGCCCGGCGACGGCGTCAATCCGCAGCTCGTCTACGCCGGCATCGCGAACAAGCTGTATCTCTCGCGCGACAAGGGCGCGAACTGGACGCTGATCCAGACGTTCCCGGCGACCGTCACCTCGCTCCTGGTCGCCGAGTCGAAGCTCTTCGTCGGCCTGGGATGGAGCAATCACGTCGATCCGACGGGCGTCTATGTCTCGAACCTGGGCGGCGGTCTGATGACGTTCAAGCCGTTCGGCGCGGGCTACACGGGCCTGATCGTCTGGACGCTGTCGTACGACGACGCCAGCAACGTGCTGTACGCGGGGACGGAGATCTTCGACCACCCGCAGCCGTACAAACCGCCGTTCTTCCGCAGCGCGAACGGCGGGGGGAACTGGACGAACGTGAACCAGTTCGGCGCGCTGCCGTGGCACGTCGTGGACTCCGCCGTGCGTCCGAACGACGGCTATCTGTACGCGCTCACGGAGGGGGCGGGGCTGTACCGCTCGGCGACGATGGGCTCCAGTTGGACCGTCCCCATCAACTCCCAGGCCCTCGGCCTGTCGCTGCTGATGGACCCGCAACTGCCGACGCGGCTCTATGCCGGACGTCACGAAGCCGGGACGGTGAACGGCGGCTTATTTCTGTCGAACGACGGCGGCGGAACGTTTGCGAACATCGGCCTGCTGGACGTGACGGTCGCGGACATGGCGCTGAACGGGAACGGCTCGAAGATCTACGCGGCGGCGTATGCGTCGGGCATCTACACCGCGAACGTCCCCTGATTCGTCACAGAACCTCGTGCGGGCGCGGCGCATCTCATCGACATGATGCTCGCCGCGCTCGCACTCTCCGCCACGCTCGCCGCGAATCCGCAAGTCCTCGTGCAACAGGCCGCGAAAGGCGACGCCGCCTCCATCCGCGCGGTGCGTGCGATGGGACAGCCGGGCGTCGACGCGCTGATGAAGGCCGGCGCGCCGGACCACGTGCTCGACGCGGTCTGCAGGCAGCGCGACTGCCGGTGGTCGGGCCTCTACTGGTACACGGATCTCGAAGAGGCGAAGCGCGTCGCGCGCCGGAGCGGCAAGCCGATCCTCTCGCTCCGCCTGCTGGGCAATCTCGATGAGGAGCTGAGCTGCGCGAACAGCCGCTACTTCCGTACGTTGCTCTATTCGAATCTCCGGATCCGCGCGTTCCTGCGCGCGAATTACGTTCTGCACTGGAAGTCCGAGCGGCCCGCGCCACGCATCACCATCGACTTCGGCGACGGCCGGAAGATGCAGCGCACGGTGACGGGCAACAGCATCCACTACGTGCTCGACTCCGAGGGGCGGCCCCTGGACGCGATTCCCGGGCTGTACTCCGCGCCGTCCTTCCTCACCTTGCTGCGGGAAGGAGTGGGCTTGCATCGCGCCGTCGCCGTTGCGGCGAAGCGGGGGCAGCGTGAAAAGGCGCTCTTCTACTACCACGTCAATTCGCGCGTCGCGGCGGAGCGCCCGGACAAGGGACTGTCGCCGTTCGCGCGCGCGAACGACTACGAGGGCACGCGCGAGCAGCGCCTGGGCGTCTGGACCGCCGGCCTGCTCGCGCCGACGAAGAGCGGCAGCGAAGCGATCGTCATCCACAAAGTGTCGCTCGACGCCCGCGTCCTCGGCTGGCGCGACGACATCCTGAAGCTCATCGAGCGGACGGTCACGACGGCATCGACGATCGACGCCAACTCCCGGGCCATGATCCGCGCCAAGCGCGCGTCCGCGCCGCTGTCCGAGCGCTCGTTCGACGCGATGCTGAAGCGGCTCGAGCAGAGCATCGCCGCGGACGAGAAGATCAACGAGCAGAGACTGCGCGACCATCTCCACGTCTGGGTGGGCGACGGGCTCGACCTCGAGGCGCTCAACCGCAAGGTGTACGACAAGCTGTTCCTCTCCCCGCGAACAGATCCGTGGATGGGACTCGTGTCCGAGGAGACGTTCACCGGAATCGAGGGGGAGGGGCTGATCGTCAGTCGATAGCGTCCGTGTGGATCTCCCACGGCCCGATGCCCGTCATCTGCATCACCGTGTCCTCGGGGAAGTAGAGGTAGTGCATGACCCGCGGCGGGTTCACGTAGAAGCTGCCGGCTCCATAGCGCTTCGTCTTCTCCGGGTCGGCGGTGGTACCGAAGCCCAGCTCCACCGCGCCGGAGAGGATGGTCACGCGCTCGTCGCGGGGATGCCAGTGCGGCGCGAGCTTCGCGCCAGCCGGGACGCGCACGCGCATGGTGAAGATGCCCTCTTCACGCGGATTGCCTTCCAGCACCGCGATCTTCGATCCGGCGGGCAGCGTGGGCGGCCCGTCTTTCCAGACGACGGTGTCGGGCGTGACAGCGATGGCGGCGGCGAGGATCAGGGCGAGGAGCATGTCTGTAGGTGGGACTCCGAGCGAAGTCGAGGAGCCAGCTTAGCAGCAACGCAGCGGCTGCACGAAGCGCGGTGCACATGCAGCGCCCGCCGGTTCGCGCACGGCAGGTGCTAAGTTGGCCCTTCGGCTTCGCTCAGGGCTACCGGGAAAGCCGCCACACCACGTTCCCCACGTCGTCCGCCACGAGCAGCGCGCCGCGCTTGTCGAACGTCACGCCCACGGGGCGGCCGCGCGCGTTGCCGCGGTCGTCGAGAAAGTCCGTCAGCACGTCCTGCGCTTCGCCCGCCGGCACGCCGTTCGTGAAGGGGACGAAGATCACCTTGTAGCCGCTGCGCGGGCGGCGGTTCCACGAGCCGTGCTGGCCGACGTACGCGCCGCGGTCGTCGAACGTGAGGCCGAGGGAGCCGGTGTGCGGGCCGAGGGCGTAGTCGGGGACGACGGCCTTGGCCACGAGGTCGGGACGCGGCGGTTTGACACGATCGTCAACGTGTTGACCGTAGTAGCTGTACGGCCAGCCGTAGAACGCGCCGTCCTTCACCGACGTCATGTAGTCGGGGACCAGATCGCTCCCGAGCTCGTCGCGCTCGTTGACCGCGGTCCAGAGCGCGCCGCTCTGCGGCTGCCAGGCGAGGCCCACCGGATTGCGCAGCCCCGAGGCGAACACGCGCGTGCTGCCGTTGGCGGGGTCGATCTCGAGGATGGCGGCGCGGTTCTCTTCGATCTCCATCCCTTTCTCCGCCACGTTGCTGTTCGAGCCGACCCCGACGTACAGCCGCGAGCCGTCGCGGCTGGCGACGAGGCTCTTCGTCCAGTGATGGTTGATGCCCGCGGGGAGGTCGGCCACTTTCGCCGGGCCGGCGCCGATCGACGTCGCGCCGTCGCGGTAGGGGAAGCGCACCACCGCGTCCGCGTTGGCCACGTAGAGCGTGTCGCCCACCAGGGCCATGCCGAAGGGGGAGAAGAGGTTGGTGAGGAAGGGGGTCTTCGTTTCGGCGACGCCGTCGCCGTCCGCGTCGCGCAGCAGGGTGATGCGGTTCGCGCTCGGCACCGCCGCGCCGGCTTTCTTGAAGAAGTAGCGCATGAAAAACGCGCGGAGGCCCTTCTCCTTCGGCTTGGGAGGCGAGTTGGTCTCCGCGACGAGCACGTCGCCGTTCGGCAGGACGTACAGCCAGCGGGGATGATCGAGCCCGCCGGCGAACGCGTTCACCTTCCATCCGCTCGCGGCGGTCGGTGTCACGCCGTCCGGCCATGAAGTCGCCCTCGCGACGCGAACCGTCGGGATCACCGCCTTCTTGGGCGGGGGCAGTTGCGGGTTCGCGCCCATGCCGGCCTCGACCGGCAGGCGTGCGGATTCACAGGCGACGAGCAGGAGGACGGCGGCGGCGAGGACGGGCAGCGCGGGGATGAAGATGAGGCGGCGCATGCATTCATGAAGCGCGCCGGTCTGGCTGTTGCCGCTGTCATCCCGAGCGTCGAGCGAGGGACCTGGGCGGGCGGGGCTCGATGCGTGCGCCTGCCCCACCGCCCACCCAGTTCCCCCGCTACGCTCGGGATGACAGGGAGGGGAGGTCACTTCAAACGCCGCAGCATCTCCGTGGCCTCCGTGCCGGCCAGATTGAGGGCCTGCGCCTTCTCGTATGCCGCAATCGCGCGCGGGCGGTCGCCGCGGGCCGCGTAGGCCTCGCCCATGCGCGCGTGGAAGCCGGGTTCCTCCGGATAAGCCTCCACCGCCACCGCGAGCAGCGCCAGCGCGTCGTCGATCTTCCGGTGCTGCATCAGGCGGAGGATCAGCGTCCCGAGCTGCTGGGGCGCGAAGTTGTAGTCGTCCGGCTTCTGCGCGCGGAGCTCGCGGAACTGCGCGGCCGCCGCGGTCCCGCCGCTGGCCTCCACCGTCTTCGCCAGCACCTCGCCGATCGACGGCTTGTCCTTCGACTGGAAGTTCCAGCGGTCGTAATTCGGGCGGGTGCCGAGGATGTCCAGCTCGATCGCCACCACGTCGCCGAGGGCCTTGGACCAGAACTCCGGGCCGTCGATGCCGAAGTCGCGGCGGTTGATCGTCACCGCGCCCGTGCCGCCGATGCGGATGTTGCCCCACCCCGCGTCGGGCCCGCGCGCGACGGTGCGCGTCATCGGGATGGCCAGCGGTTTCGTGGCGCCCTTCATCGTCAGCGTGCCGTGCACGACGTACTGCTCGCCGCTCTTGCGCTCGATACGCGTCGACTGGAACACGATCCGCGGGTGCTTCTCCGTGGCGAACCAGGCCTCGCCCTGCAGGTCGCGGTCGCGCATTTCGCCGTGCGTGTCGATCGACTTCGCCTCGATGACCACGGTGAGCGACGAGCGCTCCGGTTTGGCGTCGTCGTAGAGGATCGTCGCGGAGTAGTCGTTGAACGTGCCGTGGACGTTGCTCATGCCGAGGAAGGGGATCGAGAAGCCCAGGTGGGAGTGGCTGCGGTCGATGCCGAAGATCTCGGCGCCGATCAGGTCGATGCGTCCGTCCTGCGCCTGCGCGGCAGGGGCGGCGAGCAGGGCGAGGACTGCGAGAGCGGCGAGGAGTCGTGCGATTCGCATGCAGGTCAGGGTAGGCACGCGGCGCGCGGCGAAGGCGGGGAGCGCGTAAGCGAAGTGTCAGGATTCGGTCAGGAGCGTTGCGCGGCGCGCGCGCTTGCGTGATTCTGATGGCCCACCATGCGCGACGGCACACGCACCACCTTCATCGTCGCGCTTCTGATTGCGACGTTCGTGCTGACGGCGTTCATGGCCGTGCGCGCGCAGATGGCGGCGACGTACCACCGCACCACGGCGGAGAAGGTGATCCGCGACTGGACCCGGGTCGCGGCGGACGAGCTGGCGCGCCGCGTCGACGCGCAGGCGACCTTTTACGGCACGTACCCGATCCTGCAGCGGATGCTCGCGGGCGAGCCTTCTTCAGGCGACCTGGTCGCATCGACGGACGTGCCGCCGCAGGTCGCGGCGATCGCCGCCGATCCGCCGCCCCCGGAGAAGCGCGTGCCGGTGCACGCCGGCGGACGCACGTACGTCTACGCGACCGGGAACGGGCGGATCGTGGCATTCGAAGTGAACCGCGCCGCGATCGCGCCGTTCTTCCAGCGAGTGCTCGATGCGCGTCCGCTCATGCCGCCGTCGCTGGCGGAGGGGCGGGTGACGAACGATGCCGTGCGCTTCCGCGTGACGGACGGCGCGCGCACGATCTTCGCCACGCGCGCGCCTGCCTATCGCGAGACGAGCGCCCTGCCCGCCGTGCGGCACACGGTCGAGGAAGGATTGCTGAGGGGCATGGTCGTGGAAGCGTCGATCGACTCGCGCATCGCCCCGCTGCTCGTCTTCGGCGGCATTCCTCGGCCGCTCCCGGTGTACGCCGTCACGCTCGTGCTCGCGGGGGCGCTGTTGTTCGTGGCGCTCGTCCAGTTGCGCAAGGAGCGCGCGCTGGCGCGGCTACGCGCCGATTTCGTCGCCAGCGTGTCGCACGAGCTGCGCACGCCGCTGACGCAGATCCGCATGTTCGCCGAGACGCTGCTGCTCGACCGGGTGCGCTCGGACGAGGAGCGGCAGCGCTCTCTCCGCGTGATCGATCAGGAGACCCGGCGCCTGGCGCAACTGGTGGAGAAGGTGCTGCAGTTCTCCCGCGGCGAGCGCGGCACCCTGCGCATTTCCCGCGACCGCACCGACCTCGGCGCCCTCGTCGCCGAGACCGTGGACCTGTTCCGCCCCATCGCGGCCGCGCGGGGCGTGACGATCGCGACGGCGGTCGCGCCCGGCGTGCGGATCGAGATCGACCGCGATGCCCTGCGCCAGATCGTGTTGAACCTGCTCGACAACGCGGTGAAGTACGGGCCGGAGGGACAGGAGGTGCGCGTGATCGTGCAGGGGACAGGGGGCAGGGCGCAGGGGGCAGGAGAAGGGGCGTCTTCTCCTGCGCCCCGCGCCCTGTCCCCTGCCCCCTCGGCTGCGCGCATCGTCGTCGATGACGCCGGGCCGGGGATTCCGCCGCGCGAGCGGAAGCGCATCTGGCGGCGCTACGAGCGGCTGGCGCGGGAGCGCGACCGCGCCGTCGCCGGCGCGGGCATCGGCCTGGCGCTCGTGCGCGAGCTGGTGCGGCTGCACGGCGGCAGCGCGCGCGTGGAGGAAAGCGCGCGCGGGGGCGCGGCCTTCATCGTGGAGCTGCCGGCATGACGCGCGTGCTGATCGTGGAGGACAACGCGGACCTCGCGTACGGCCTGCGCAACAACCTCGAGATCGAAGGCTACGCGGTGGAGGTCGCGGCCGACGGCACGCGGGGCCTGGAGCGCGTGCGCGACGCGCCGCCCGATCTGCTGATCCTCGATCTCATGCTTCCCGGGCTGGACGGCTTCCGGGTGTTGCGCACGCTCCGCGCCGAAGGGCTGAGCATGCCGGTGCTGATCCTCACCGCGCGCGGGGAGGAGGCGGACAAGGTGCGCGGCCTCAAGCTGGGCGCGGACGACTACGTGACCAAGCCGTTCGGCCTGCTGGAGCTGCTGGCGCGCGTCGAGGCCCTGCTGCGGCGCAACGCGCGGCGCGCGGTCGATGCGTTCGGCGACGTGGAGATCGACCGCGCGACGCGCACCGTCACCCGCGCGGGGCAGGCGGTGGAGCTCGCGCCGAAGGAGTACGACCTGTTGCTCGCGCTCTTCGACCGGGACGGCGCGGTCGTCTCGCGCCTCGACCTCATGCGCCGCGTCTGGGGCTACTCCGACGCGGTGGTGACGCGCACGATCGACACCCACGTGGCCGAGCTGCGGAGGAAGCTGGAGGCGGACGCCGCGAAGCCGCGGCACATCCTGACCGTGCGGAAGGTGGGCTATCGCCTGAAAAGAATGTAGGGCGTGGCTTCAGCCCGCCCCCTCGTGGTGAGTGGGAGGAGCGCCCACCCTCCCACGGGGAGAGGCGGGCTGAAGCCACGCCCTACATTCGCTACTCCGGGCGCAGGGCCGTCATCGGGTCCACGCGCGTCGCGCGATGCGCCGGCAGATAGCTGGCCGCGAGCGCCACCATCGTCAGCACGGCCGCCACCGCGCCGAACACCGTCGCATCCGTCGGCTCCACCCCGTACAGCAGCGCCGCGAGCACGCGCGTCGCGGGCAGCGCCACCAGCAGTCCCGCGGCGATGCCGATCGCCGCCACCTTCACGCCATCGCGTACGACCAGCGAACGCACGCCGCTCGCGTCCGCGCCGAGGGCCATGCGGATGCCCATCTCCTGGGTGCGCTGGGCGACCGAGTACGACAAGACGCCGTAGATCCCGATCGACGCCAGCAGCAGGCCGAGGGCGGCGAAGAGGGTGAGCATCGTGGCGTTGAAGCGGGGGCGGGAGATGGTCCCCGACACCAGCTCTTCCAGTGGCTTCACGTTCGTCACCGGCATCTGCGGATCGAAGGCGCGTAGCACGCGCGTCACCGGCCCGGCGATCGCGCCCGGGTCGCCCTTCGACGCCACCGCCAGGGTGAACGAGAGATTCGGGTCGTGCACGGCGTGCACGTAGATCGCGGGCGCGGGATCTGCGCCGAGGCCCTTCTGGCGCACGCTGCTGACCACGCCGACGATCTCTCCCTCGAGGTCATCGAACCATTCGAAGCCGATGCGGCGGCCGAGGGCGTTGCCGCCGAAATAGCGGCGCGCGAAGGCCTCGTTCACGACGAACTCCGCGCGCTCCGGCGCGAGCGCGAGCTCGTTCAGCGGGCGGCCGGCGAGCAACTGCATGCCCATCGCGCGGAAGTAGTCGCCCGCGATGAGGCGGATGTCCGCCTCCGGCTCGTGTCCCGGCGCCGGCACCGGCGCGCCGTCGATGGTGAAGTTCGTATTGCTCCACGAGTTCGTGAAGGGCATGTTCACGCTGACGATCGCGCCCGCGTGTGCCACGCCCGGCACGTGGCGCACCTCGTCGAGCATCTGCGCCAGCGTCGTCCGCCGCCGCTCCGTCTCCGCGTACGTGTTCGGCAGCACGACGCGCATGGTCAGCACGCCGTCCGTGCGCAGGCCGGGATCGACCCGTTCGAGTTTCGCGAAGCTTTTGATCAGCAGCCCCGCGCCGATCAGCAGCACCGTCGCCAGCGCCACCTCCGCGATCACGAGAATGTTGCGGAACCGCTTGCCGCGCCGGTCCTGGCTCGAGCCGCGGCTCGACGAGGTGAGGCCGGATTGCAGGTCCGTGCGCGACGCTTCCAGCGCCGGCGCCAGTCCGAAGAAGATCCCCGTGGCGAGCGTGAGCAGCGCCGTTACCGCCAGCACGCGGCCGTCGACCGCGATCTCCGCCGTCCGCGGCATCATCGCCGACTCGGGCGTGAAGCGGAGGAGGAGCGTCGTCGCGGAGCCGGCGATGACGATGCCGAGCAGGCCGGCGACGATCGCCAGAATCAGGCTCTCGGTGAGCAACTGGCGGATCAGTTGTCCGCGCGAGGCGCCGAGGGCGGCGCGGACGGCCATCTCCTTCGCGCGCGACGTGGCGCGGGTGAGCAGCAGGTTGGCGATGTTCACGCATCCGATGAGCAGCAGCAACGCCACCGCCGCGAAGACGATCAGCAGGGCGCGGCGCACGCTGCCCACGACGTCCTCGTGCATCGGGATCACCTTCACTCCCATGCGTGCGTTCGAGGCCGGGACCGCGGCGGCCGTGCGCTGCGCGACGACGTTCATCCCGGCCTGCGCCTGCTCGAGCGTCACCCCGGGCGCGAGCCGCGCGACGACGGTGAGGTAGCGTCCGCGCACTTCGGCGGGGACGGGATAGGGGACGAACACGTCCGCGCGGCTCTTCGGCACGACGAACTCGCGCGGCATGACGCCGGCGATCGTGTACGGCTGCCCGTCGATCTGCACGGCGCGGCCGAGGACCGTGGGGTCGCCGCCGAACTTGCTCTGCCAGAACGCGTGGCTCAGCACGACGTTCGTGTCGCTGTCGTTCTCGATGAGGCGCCCCAGGAGCGGTTTGGCGCCCAGCGTGCGGAAGAGCGTGCCGTTCACGAGTCCCGCGCGGATGACCTCCGGCTCGCCCTGGCCGGTCATGCTGTACTCCCAGTCGAACGCGGTGCCCAGCGACGAGAACAGCCTGGAGGCCTGCCGCGTCCATTCCGTGTAGTTCGCCGGCGAGACGCGATTCGGGTCTGCGCCCGGCTCGTCGAGGTGCTGCTCCCACACCATCACCAGCCGTTCCGGGTCCTGCAACGGCAACGGCTGCAGCAGCACGCCGTTGACGACGCTGAAGATCGCGGTCGTCGCCCCGATCCCCAGCGCGAGCGTGAGGATGGCCACCAGCGCGAAGCCCGGCCGGGTGCGCAGCGAGTGGATGGCGTAGCGGATGTCTTTCCAGAGCAGATCCATGTTGTCTGTTTGGGGGCAACGCTGCTGCCATCCGCGCGCGCCTGTCGTGTCAACGAGTTAGCGGTTGCCGCAGGGAGGGGAGTGTCCGCTCTTGGGATTCGCGGTGTCAGCCGCGAACATGCTCCAAGTTTCTCCGTGGATGGGGGCGTCCCCCTCCCCGTTCGAGAAGCGGGGCTGAAGCCACGCCCTACATTCGCTCCCAGCGGTCTTCGCCGCGATACGCCCACAGGCGTCCGTGCATGTCCTTCCACGGGCCGAAGGGGCGACCCTCGATCGAGTCGGAGCCGAGGCGGAGGACGTTGCCGTCGAGGTCTTCGGCCTGCAGCTCCAGCGACCACTGGAAGTTCGTCGGCGGCTGGCGGATCCGTGCGCCTTTCGCGAGGAGCTCCGTGTGGAGCGCCTCCGCGTCGGCCACGCCGATCCAGACCCACGCGCCCGGATGGCCCTGATCGCCCTCGGTCAGGAACAGGCAGCAGCGGTCGCGCGTGACGGAGGCGATCGGGCCGGCCTCCCAGTCGATCGCGAAGCCGAGGGTCTCGACGTAGTACGTGAGGCTGGCCCTCAGGTTGGCCACGCGGAGGATCGGTGCGGCGGGGTGAAAGTTCATACGTACCTCATCCAGGGGCGCGGCCGCTCTGCCTTCACGCGCGCGTACCAGCGGCAGAGGAAGTAGAGCACGATCACGACGACAGCCGTGACGACGTAGAGCATCCACAGCGGCCAGCGGTATCCGGGTGGCACGTCGGGCGGCAGCATCGGATGGTTGGCGAACAGCCAGGAGGTGTGTTGCGGCGTGCGCGCGAGGGAGATGAGCACGGCCGTGAGATGGATGAGCGGGATGTGCAGGACGTAGTAGAAGAACGGCACGCGCCCGAACACCTCCAGCCACCCGCCGCCGCGCGCGTTGTGGAGCAGCGCCAGCGCGACGAACATCGGGCCGAGGGTCATGAGCAGGAACTGCAGCGAGGCGGGGTATTTGGACGTGTTGAGGAACTGCAGCGCGCCCGACTCCCACGGCCGCGGATCGCCGTAGACGCCGGTCGCGCGCAGGATCGCGAACGCCGCGATGGCGACGATGCCGAGGGTGAGCACGGCGCGCTGCCGGTGCACGATGGCGCCGAACGCGTAGCCCGCGGCCATCACAGCGAACCACGGAACGATCGTGTACAGCACGGCCAGGTTGATGCCGCCGACGGGCATGGTCCAGCCGCCGTAGAGAAGCGTCGATTTGCTCAGGACCGGCGCCAGCGCGTTGTGCGAGACGATCGCCAGCACGCCGATCGCGCCGACAACCTTCACCGGCAGGAACACCAGCGCGGCGAGGATCACCATCGACCACCCGATCACCCAGATCACGCCTGCGAAGGTGAAGTTCACATAGTCGAAGTTGAACGTCCACGCGAAGCGCAGCACGGTCAGCTCGAGGAGGACCAGCCACAGTCCGCGGATGACGAGGAACTTCGCGAGCGCGGCGCGCGATTGGACTTTCTGTCCGTACAGGAACGCGGACGTGCCGGCGAGGAACACGAACACCGGCGCGCAGAAGTGCGTCACCCAGCGCGTGAAGAACACCGCCGGATCGGGTCCGCCCGCGGGCACGCCGGCGTAGACCCGCACGTGATCGATGGCCATGAGGACCATCACCGCGCCGCGGACGATGTCGAGCGAGCGGATGCGCTGCACGGGCGGAAACATTGCGCGGTTTTCGGATCGTGCGCAACGTGGGATACGCGAACGGCGCATGCGTTGACGCGAGCGGCTTCCCCAGTAGTAGCCCCGAGCGAAGTCGAGGGGCCAACTTAGCAGCAACGGCGTGTGGTCCTATTGCGCCTGCACGTGCACCGCGCTTCGTGCACGCGCTGCGTTGATGCTAACTTGGCCCCTCGACTTCGCTCGGGGCTGAATCATGCGCAAACCCTGGATGCTCGTCTCCGCCGCCTGGATCGGCCCCGCCATCCTCGGCGGTCTGGACGTCATCGCGCAGAACCGGATCTGGGGCGACGGTCCGGTCGACGTCAGCCGCGTGCTCTTCGTGAGCCTGGACTGGCTGCTCTACGCGCTCCTCACGCCGTTCGTGTTCCTCATCGCGAGACGCTGGCCGATCGCGCGTCCGCATCTCGTGAGGCACGCGGCGGTGCAACTGCTGTTCTCCCTGCTTTTCTGCGCCGCCTGGGCCGGCGCCGGCACGGTGCTGCGGATGCTGGTCCAGCCGAAGGCGATGGACGCTGGACCGGCCCTGCATTTCGCGAGCTGGCTGTTCATCACGCTGCCCTTCGGCGTTGCCGTCTACCTGGCGGTGGTGGGGATCGAGCACGCCATCCGCTACTTCGAGGAGGCGTCGCGCCTCTCCGCGCAGCTCGCCGGCGCGCGCCTGGCGGCGCTGCAGGCGCAGCTCAACCCGCATTTCCTCTTCAACAGTCTCAATACCATCGCCGTCCTCGTGCGCGGCGGGGACAGTCGCGACGCCGCGCGCGTCGTCGAGCAGCTCAGCGACGTCCTCCGCCGTACCCTCGGCCGCAAGGACAACGAGATCGCACTGGACGAGGAGCTGGAGCTCGTGCGGCAATATCTGGCCGTGGAACAGGCGCGGTTCTCCGACCGGCTGCGGCCGGAATTCGACATCGATCCGGCGACACGCGACGCCGCGATTCCGACGTTCGCGCTGCAGCACCTCGTCGAGAATGCCGTGCGTCACGGGATCGCGCGCCGCACTGACGCCGGACGCGTCGCCATCACCGCGCGCAGAGACGGCGACCTGCTGGAGCTGACGGTGGAAGACGACGGCCCCGGAATCGCGGACGACGCCGCGCAGACCGCGGGGCACGGACTGGAGAACACGCGCGAGCGTTTGCGGACGCTGTACGGCGATCGCGCGTCGCTGGACGTGAGACGAACGGCACAGGGCACGATCGCGCGCCTGGTGATTCCTTTCAAACATGTGGACCGTTCTGATCGCTGATGACGAGCCGGCCGCGCGCCGCGGCGTGCGCCAGTTGCTCGCGCCGTACGCGGGCAACTTCACCGTCGTCGGCGAGTGCCGCGACGGCCGGGAGACGCTCCGGGCACTCGACGCGCTCGATCCGGACGTCCTCTTCCTCGACATCCAGATGCCGGAGATCGACGGCTTCGAAGTCATCCGCCGCCGGACCACGATGCCCGCGGTCGTCTTTCTCACCGCCTACGACGAGTTCGCGATCCGGGCGTTCGAGGCCGAGGCGCTGGACTACCTGCTCAAGCCGGTGAGCGAGGAGCGGTTCGCCGCGACCATCGACCGGCTCGCGCGACGGCTGCGCAGCGGCGATGCCTCGATCGCCGTTGCCACCACGCGGGGCTTCCGGGTGGTGCCGCTCGCCGAGATCGACTGGATCGAGGCGGCCGACAACTACGCGCGGCTGTGGGTGGGGGAGCGAAGCTACCTGCTGCGCCGCTCGCTCGCCGACCTCGAGAAGCGCGTGACCGCGCACGGGTTTGCGCGCGCCCACCGGCAGGCGCTGATCCGCGTCGCGGGCGTGCGGGCGCTGGAGGAGCTCGACGGCGAGCTCGTGGCGGTGCTCGCGAGCGGCGTCACGATCCGCGTGTCGCGGCGCCGGCGGGCCGCGTTTGCGGCCGCGGTGCGGCGCCAGCTGTCATCCTGAGCCGCGTAGACGACGAAGGATCCCCTGCCGATAGCACGCGAAGCGCGCAAATCAGGGGGTCCTTCGCCGTCTACGCGACTCAGGATGACAGGGGATAATCCCCCCGTGCCCGAGGAGATCGACTGCGTCGTCGAGCGCGTCACGTTTCACAACACCGAGAACGGCTTCTCCGTCCTGCGCGTGCGGCCGCGCGGCAGCAATCCCGCCATCATCACCGTCGTCGGGCACGCCGGCGCGGTCCACCAGGGGGAGCGCATCCTCGCGCAGGGCGAGTGGCGCGACGACCGCACGCACGGCCGCCAGTTCGTCGCCGATCGCATCGCTCCGCTGCCGATGCAGGGGCGCGCGCAGATCGAGACCTTCCTCGCGTCCGGCGCGGTCAAAGGCGTCGGTCCTTCCACCGCGCACCTGATGATCGTCCACTTCGGCGACAAGGTCCTCGACGTCCTCGACAGCACCCCCGAGCGACTCCGCGAGCTGCCGGGGATCGGGCCGAAGCGCGCGCGGATGATCGGCGAGAGCTGGGCGGCCCAGCGCTCGACCCGCGAGCTGATGATGTTCCTCGCCGACAGCGGCATCGGCGTCGCCCGCGCGGGCCGCATCCAGAAGCAGTTCGGCGCCGACGCGGTGCGCGTCATCCAGCAGAATCCGTATCGTCTCGTGCGCGAGGTCCGCGGCATCGGCTTCGCCACCGCCGACGCGCTCGCGCTGAAGCTCGGGCTGGCGCGCGACTCCATCGACCGCATCCGCGCCGGACTCACGCACACGCTGCTCGAAGCGTCCGCGCAGGGCCACTGCGGCCTGCCGACGGAGGACCTGATCGAGAGCTGCGCGAAGCTCCTGGCCATCCCGACGGACCGCATCGGCGAGGGCATCACCCTGGAGCTCGAAGCCCGCCACCTGGTGCGCGACCTCCTCGGCGAACGCGACGCCGTCTTCCTCCCGTGGCTGCACCGCGCGGAGTCCATCACCGGCGCGACCCTCCGGCTCCTCGCCCAGGGCCGCCCGTCCTGGCCGGAGATCAACATCGGGAAGGCGCTGCAGTGGGTGGAGCTGAAGACGCGCGTGAGCCTCGCGCCGTCGCAGCGAGCCGCGCTCGAGACCATGCTGCGATCCAAAGTGTGCGTGATCACCGGCGGCCCCGGTGTCGGCAAGACGACCCTGGTCCGCTCGGTCGTGGAGATCGTCGGGGCGAAGGACACGGACATCCTGCTCGCCGCGCCCACGGGCCGCGCCGCCCGCCGTCTCGGCGAGAGCACCGGCCGCGAGGCGAAGACCATCCACCGCCTCCTGGAGGTCAACGCGCAGACCGGCGAGTTCATGCGCGACGAGTCCAACCCGCTCGAGTGCGACCTCCTGATCGTCGACGAGGCGTCGATGATCGACGTGATGCTGATGTCCGCGCTCGTGCGCGCCCTGCCGCCAGACGCGGCGCTGCTGCTCGTCGGCGACGTCGACCAGCTCCCGGCCGTCGGGCCGGGGCAGGTGCTCGCGGACGTCATCGGCTCCGGCGCGATTCCCGTGGTGCGGCTGACGGAGGTGTTCCGGCAGGACGCGGCCAGCCGGATCGTCGTGAGCGCGCACGCCATCAACGAAGGACGCATGCCCGAGCTCGGGCACAAGGATGGCGACTTCTTTTTCTTTCGCGCTGCCGACTCGGCCGCCGCCGCGGAGCGCATCGTCGACCTGGTCACCGAACGGATCCCGAAGCGCTTCGGGCACGAGCCGCTGCGCGAGATCCAGGTGCTCTGCCCCATGCGTCGCGGCGCCGCGGGCGTGGAAGGCCTGAACGCCGCGCTGCAGAAGCGTCTCAACCCGCGCGCCTCCCGGCCGGAAGCCCCGCGCATCGAGCGCCTCGGCACCGCCTTTCACGCCGGCGACAAAGTGATGCAGACGGTGAACAACTACGACAAGGACGTGTTCAACGGCGACACGGGCGTGATCGTGGAGATCGACGCCGAGGCGGGGACGGCGGTCATCGACATGGACGGGCGGCCGGTCGAATACGAGGGGGACGAGATGGACGACCTCGTGCTCGCCTACGCCACGACCATCCACAAATCGCAGGGCTCCGAATACCCCGCCGTCGTGATCGCCCTGACCATGCAGCACGCGATCATGCTCCAGCGCAACCTGGTCTACACCGCCGTCACGCGCGGCAAGAAGCTGGTCGTGCTCGTCGGCGAGGAGAAAGCGCTGCGCCAGGCGGTGCAGACGACCAGTACCCGGCGGCGCTGGACGCGCCTGCAGGGAGTACTCTCAGCGCATCCATGATTCTCACGCACGGACAGTTCTTCGGGCGCTTTCAGACCGAGGCCGAGGCGGGCGGGTTTGCGCTGGCGCACATCCGGGCCGATCCGCATCGCGACGTGCAGCGGCACACGCACGACGCCGCGCACTTCATCTTCGTGACGCGCGGGCCGTACGTCACGGCCGCGGCGGGTGCGCCGGACGTCTGCACCGCGCCGGTGCTGGTCTACAACCCGCCCGGGACGACGCATCGCGACCGCTTCCAGCGTCGCGGCGACGGCGGGTTCGACGGGAAGTTCCTGTCCATCTCCGTGGCGCCGGAGCGATGGAAGAGCATCGCCGAGGCCGTGCCGCTCGCGGAGCGGGCCGTCACTGTCCATGCGAACGCACTCGCAGAGCGGCTGGTGCGCGAGCTCACGCGCTGGGAGCCGTCATCGACGCTGGTTGCCGAGGCGATCTGTCTCGAGCTGACCGCCTGCGTCGCGCGCATGCGCGACGAAAAGACGCCGCCGCGCTGGCTGTCCGTCGCGCGGGAGATGCTCCGCGACGGCGCGCCGTCCATCGGCGAGATCGCGCAGGCGTGCGGCGTTCATCCCGTGCATCTCGCGCGGACGTTCCGGCGGTTCTTCGGCTGTTCGCCGGGCGCGTACCTGCGCCGCGCGCGCATCGAGCGGGCCGCGGGGATGCTGCGCAGCAGGCTCAGTCTGGCCGAGGTGGCGCTGCGGGCGGGGTTCGCGGACCAGAGCCACATGACGCACGCCTTCCGCGCGCACCTCGGCGTCACGCCGGCGGCGTTGCGCGGTGACAACCAGGTTGCGTCCGTACAAGACGAGCCGTCCGAAGAGCGCTAGCGTGGCGTCATGCGTCTGCTGCTGGCGGCTTTGCTCGGACTGTGGGGAAGCGAGACGACCTTCGGACCGCAGGTGCGCGGCCCGATCACCCTCGAACGAAACGCCTCGACCTGGACCATGCGCGTGGGCGGCTTCGAGGTCGCGGATACGGACCTGCACCTCGTGCTTCCCGGCGGTCAGGGCGAGTTGCGCGCGTTTCTCGACGGCACCACCCTCCGCGGCTTCTGGATCCAGCCCCGCGGCAACCTCGGCCGGTTCGCCACGCCGGTGACGTTCACGCGGGTGCGCGCCGATGCCTGGCGGGGGACGGTGATGCCGCTCGACGATCGCCTCTCGCTCTACCTGAACGTCGTCAAGAGCGAGGACGGCACGCTGCGTGGGTCCTTCCACAACCCCGAGGTGAACTGGAACGGGCGGGCCGCGTGGTTCCGTATCGAAGAGAAAGACGAGAGCGTCCATCTCGTGGACCCCAAGAGCGGGAAGACCCGCTTCGTGCAGCCGTACGACGCGCGCGAGCAGAAGATCGCCATGGATTTCGGCGCGCCCGTCGCGCTGACGCCGCGCACGCCCGGACAGGCGGTCGGCTTTCAGCCGCGTGCGACGACGACGTATCGCTATCGCGCGCCGCTTCCCGACGACGACGGCTGGCGGGTCTCACGCGCGAAGGACGAAGGCGTGGACGAAGAGCGCCTGCGCGCGCTCGTCGAGCGCATCCTGTCGATCGATCCCGCGGACAGCGCGTCGCCGCGCATTCACTCGCTGCTCGTGGCGCGTCACGGGAAGCTGGTGCTCGAGGAGTACTTCTTCGGCTTCGACGAGCGGCGCCCGCACGACCTCCGCTCCGCGTCGAAGGTCTTCACCTCGATGATGTTCGGCATCGCCATGGCGGACGCCGTCCACGCGCCGATCGACCCGAAGCATCCGAAGATCACCGCGGCGCACCTGCTTTCGCACACCTCGGGGCTGGCCTGCGACGACGACGATCAGACGTCGCCGGGCAACGAGGACGTCATGCAGGGACAGCAGGAGCAGACCGATTGGTACCGCTATTTCCTCGACCTGCCCGCGGTGCACGAGCCGGGGACGAAGTACGCATACTGCTCCGGCGGGATCAACTACGCCGGCGCGCTGGTGGCGAAGAAGACCGGGGCGTGGCTGCCGGACTTCTTCGACCGGGCCATCGCGAAGCCGCTGCAGTTCGGCACGTACCACATCAACCTGCAGCCGGACGGGCAGGCCTACAGCGGCGGCGGCATCTACCTGCGTCCGCGCGATTTCCTGAAGCTCGGGCAGACGTATCTGGACGGCGGGGTGTGGAACGGGCGGCGGATCGTGCCGGAGGCGTGGGTGAAGGCGTCGACCGCGAACAGCTACGCGTGGCACCGGCATGTCATCGGCGGCCTGCAGACGTACGAGGCCAGCGGCAACGGCGGACAGTTCGCGATCGTAGTGCCGGAGCTCGACCTCGTCGTCGCGATCACCGCCGGAAATTACGGGCAGTACAACGTGTGGCGGACGTTCCGAGAAGAGCTCGTCCCGAAGTACATCATGTAGGGCGTGGCTTCAGCCCGCCTCCCCCGGGGGCGGGCGGGCTGAAGCCACGCCCTACATTTCAGTGGCGTCTGCGGCGGCGTGATGGCGACTTCGGTCCGTTCCCATCGGCGCGCCGGCCGCTGGCCGGCCGGTCCGCCGGCCGCTGGCCGGTGACCGGCGGGCCGCCGGTGGGCCGGCCGGCCGGCTGCCGGCGCGCCGGCGCCGGCGCCTTTGGCGCCGCCGGCGGTCGTGCCGCTGCGGACGCCTTCCGCTCCGCCTTGGCCGCGGCCCGGGCCCGGTCCTCCGCCTTCCGCGCGCGGATGGCCGCGATCCGATCCTTGATCGGGATCTCCAGCTTCTCCTCCGGCCGGCGCGAGTAGTCGAAGTCCGGAACCGTCACCCGCGGCAGGCGTTTGCCGATCGCGCGCTCGATGGCGCGGAGGTCGTTTTCCTCGTCCTGCGCGACGAACGTGATCGCGTCGCCGGTCAGCTCCGCGCGGGCCGTGCGTCCCACACGGTGGATGTAGTCCTCGGGGAGGTTCGGCACGTCGAAGTTCACCACGTGCGACAGCGCCTCGACGTCGATGCCTCGCGCGGCGATGTCCGTGGCCACGAGGATCTGATAGCGCCCCGACTTGAAGCCGTCCAGCGCCTCGGTGCGCTGGGCCTGGCTGCGGTTGCCATGGATGCGGGCGACGTTCACCTTCCGCTTCTCCAACTGCTCGAACACCCGGTTGGCCCGGTGCTTCGTGCGCGTGAAGACGATCGCGCTGCGGATCTCCCCGCGCTTGAGCAGCGTCTCCAGCAGCGGCAGCTTCAGGTCCTGCGGCACCGGGAAGACCGACTGCGCGATCCCCGTCGCGGGGGCCGCCTTGCGCTCGATCGAGATCATGGCCGGATTGCGCAGCATCTCTTTCGACAGCTCGACGATCGGAGGCGGCAGCGTGGCCGAGAAGAACAGCGTCTGCCGCTTCGGGGGAAGGTGCTTCAGCACGCGGCGGATGTCGGGGAGGAAGCCCATGTCCAGCATGCGGTCGGCTTCGTCCAGGACGAGGATCTCCAGTCCGGTCAGCTTCGCGTACGGATGCTGGAAGTGGTCGAGCAGGCGTCCCGGCGTCGCCACCAGCACGTCCACGCCGCTGCGGAACGCGTGCTCCTGCGGGCCCATCCCGACGCCGCCGTAGATGGCCGCGCCGGAGAGGGGAGTGTGCACCGCCAGGTCGCGCAGGTGCTGGTCGATCTGGGCGGCGAGCTCGCGGGTCGGGGTGAGGATCAGGGCGCGGGTCGTGCCGCGCTTCTTGCCCATCAGTCTGTGCAGGATGGGGAGCAGGAACGCGGCCGTCTTGCCACTGCCGGTGGCGGCCGCGGCGAGCACGTCCTTGCCGGCCACAGCGGGCGGGATGGCGTCGGTCTGGATGGGCGTCGGGCGTTTGAACCCGAGCTCTTTGGTGCCGCGGACCAGGTCCGGATGAAGGCCGAAAGTCGAGAAAGGCATCGGCGGATCGTCTCACAGATTGGCACCCCGCCACGATTCTTGCATCCAGCCTCTGCAGGAAATGGCTGAACGCTCGATTACCGCCTCTCGTCCTGAGGAGTTCGCTCAGCTCGTCGACGCGGTTCAGGATTACGCGATCTTCTTTCTGAGTCCCGAGGGGGAGATCCGCTCGTGGAACCAGGGCGCCTCCCGGGTGATGGGCTATGACGAAGCGGAAGTGCTCGGGCGCAAGTTCTCGCTCTTCTACGGTCCGGAGGATCTGGCGGCGAAGAAGCCCGAATACGAGCTCGAGACCGCCGCGCGCGAGGGGCGGGTCGAGGACGAAGGCTGGCGCATCCGCAAAGGCGGCACCCGCTTCTGGGCCAATACCGTCATCACGGTCCTGCGGAACGAGGACGGGAGCGTGCGCGGCTTCGCCAAAGTCACGCGCGATCTGACCGCGCGCAAGAAGGCGGAAGAGGAGCTTCGGCAGAACACGGAGATCTTCCAGCTCCTCGTGTCCTCCGTCCGCGACTACGCCATCTTCATGCTCGATCCCGACGGGAACATCGCCACCTGGAACCGCGGCGCCCAGAGGATCAAAGGGTACAAACCGGAGGAGATCATCGGGCGCCACTTCTCGACGTTTTACGGCGAAGAAGACATCCGCAACGGCAAGCCCGAGCGCGAGCTCGCGATCGCGAAAGCCGAGGGGAGCGTGGAAGACGAGGGGTGGCGCCTCCGCAAGGACGGGACGCGCTTCTGGGCCAACGTCGTCATCACCGCCGTGTACGACAACCACGGCGAGCTGCGCGGCTTCGCGAAAGTCACGCGCGACATCACCGACCGCAAGAACGCCGAGGAGACGCAGCGCGCGCTGGCGGAACAGCGCGAGGCGCGGCTGCGCGCGGAAGAAGAGCGCCGCCGCGCGGAGGATTCGTATCGCATCGCCCATGAGGCGAACCGGGCCAAAGACGAGTTCCTGATGACGCTCTCTCACGAGCTCCGCACGCCGATGACCGCGATCCTCGGCTGGGCGCGGCTGCTCCCGTCGATGCCGCCGGCCGATCCGCTCTTCACCGAGGCCGTCGCCTCGATCGCCAGCGGCGCGCAGCTCCAGGCCCGGCTCATCGACGACATCCTCGACGTCTCCCGCATCGTCTCGGGCAAGCTGCGCCTCGCGCCGGAGACGGTCGAGGTCTCGCGTCTGGTCATGAATGCGGTGGACGCGGTGACCCCGACCGCCGCCGCGAAGGACATCACGATCACCACGTCCTTCGCCTCCAGCCTCGGCACGATGGTCGCCGATCCGACGCGCATCCAGCAGGTCATCTGGAACCTGCTCACGAACGCCGTGAAATTCACGCCCAAGGGCGGCAACGTGCAGGTGTCGGCGCGGCGGACCACTTCGCACGTGCAGATCGCGGTGACGGACAACGGGGAGGGGATCGCGCCGCAGTTCCTCCCGCACGTCTTCGAGCCGTTCCGGCAGGCCGAATCGCCGCAGACCCGCGTCCACGGCGGTCTCGGCCTCGGGCTCTCGATCGTGCGCTACATCGCCGAGGCGCATGGAGGGACCATCGCGGCGGAGAGCGAGGGACGCGGCCGCGGAGCGACGTTCACCGTCACCCTGCCGGTGCGCGCGCTCCGCACGGACGCAGAGCCGGTCCGCAATCCGTGGAACCAGACCCTGCTCGTGCGCGACCGGCTGCGCGAGGTGGAGATCGTCCTGGTCGACGACGACCAGGAAACGCGCAAGCTCCTGTGCGGCATCCTCCGCGCCGCCGGCGCGAACGTGCTGCCCGTCGAGTCGGCTTCGTCCGCGCTCGAGGCCGTCGACCGCCACCGCCCGGACATCGTCATCACCGACATCGCCATGCCGGAGATGGACGGCTACGCCCTCACGCGCGAGCTGCGCGGACGGGAGTACGGTCCCTCGCTCAAGATCGTGGTGCTCTCGGCCTTCCCGGCCCGCGCCGACGACGTGAACGGCGTCAACGCCTGGCTGTCCAAGCCCATCGACCCCTACCAGCTCGTCGAGGAGATCGCCAAGATCGCGACGGCGGCGTGAGGGGGCGCTACCTCTCTCGCTCGTCCCACGCCACCTCGAGGCTTCGGAGCGGTCGCCGTCGCGCGATCGCCGGCAGGACGATCCGCTGCAGCTCGATCACGCGCCGGACCTTCTCTTCCAGCGACATCGCTCGCGCGTTTGCATGGAGTTGGCGCTTGCCTTCCCGGAGGCGTTCGAGCAACTCTGGCGATGGCCGCGGGTGGACCGCCGGCGTCCCGCCGGCTGTGCGGCGGCGTCCCGCCGGCGCGTCCTCGGGAGGACGGAGCCTCTCGCCACGTGGCACGCTCCACCTCCCACCCGGGCGGCGAGACGCCGCCCCGGCAGCCGGCGGGACGCCGGCGGTCCCATGGGGTTTGAGACAGCCTCCGGTTGCCTCCGCACTCCAAATCAGCCGGGACCGTCGCCTTCCTCGAACAGCAGCCGCTCGTCCCCCAGCTCGATGCCGAACAGCTCTCGCGCGTACGAGCGTACCTGGGCCGGCTCGATCGGCGTATCGGTCCGGATGCCGTTGTGGTAGCGGGTCACGACTTTCGGCCGCAGGATCAGCCGCTCCGCGGGCGTCGCGCGCTGGATGGTGAGGCTGTTGCGGAAAATCGACGCGGGGTGCGTCGACGTGTACCAGTTCGCCATCTCCACGTCGCCGGGGGTGTGCGGCGCTCCGGAGAACTCGTACATGTCCTCGGATTCACCGCCGCAGTGCATGGTCAGGATCCAGTGATCCGCATCGCGGCGCAGCTCGTATTCGAGGCCGTCCTGCCGCACGCGTCCCTCTTCCAGCGGCAGCGGCTCGAGCGGCGTCTGCCCTCCGAAGCCCACGTCCGCGATCCACGGGCGTCCGTCGATGTCCACGCGCAGCAGCATGTGATTCAGCGAGCGGCGGTCCGGCGATCCGACTCGGCCGAGGAGCGTCGTGACGCGGAACCCCAGCTCCCGCAAGACCGCGCCCAGGAGCGTGTTCTGTTCGAAGCAGTACCCGCCGCCGCCCGGCTCGAAGAAGCGCTGCGCGATCGAATCCACGTCCACCGTGACGGCGCGACGCCGCTGGATCGTCAGGTTGTGAAAGGGAAAGGCCGCGAGATGCGCGACGTGCAGCGCGCGCAGCGCCTCCAGGGTAGGCACCTCGGGACGTGCAACGCCGAGGCGGGCCAGGTACGCGTCGAGATCCATGATGCGCAGTCTAGTCGGAGTTTCTCGGAGTTCCTCGGTTCCTCGGTTCCTCGGGTTCCTCGGGTTCCTCGGAGTGGAAGGCCGTCCTTCTACCCGAGGAACTCCGAGGAACTCCGAGGAACCCGAGGAACTCCCGGTGATTACCAGATGCGGACCCGGTCCTCGGGCTTCACGTACTGCGCGTCGCCTTCCTTCACGCCGAACGCGTCGTACCATGCGTCCACGTTCCGGAGCGGCGCGAACGCGCGCACGAAGCCGGGGGAGTGCGAGTCCGTCGTGATCAGCGTCCGCAGCGCGTCGTCGCGGTACATCGTCCGCCACACCTGCGCCCAGCCGAGGAACACGCGCTGCTCGCCCGTGAAGCCGTCGAGCACCGGCGCGTCCTTGCCGTTCAGCGAGCGCTTGTACGCGTCCAGCCCGAGCAGGATGCCGCCCAGGTCGCCGATGTTCTCGCCCATGGTCAGGCGCCCCGTGAGGTGCAGTCCCGGGAGCTGGGCGAGGGGGAACGACTCGTACTGCGAGCCGAGGCGCGTGGCCTGCGCTTCGAACTTGGCCGCGTCGTCCGCGGCCCACCAGTCGCGCAGGATGCCGTCGCCGTCCGACTTGCGGCCCTGGTCGTCGAACCCGTGCGAGATCTCGTGGCCGATGACGCCGCCGATGGCGCCGTAGTTCACGGCCGCATCCGCCTTCGGATCGAAGAACGGCGGCTGCAGGATGGCCGCGGGGAACACGATCTCGTTCTTCGCCGACGAGTAATACGCGTTCACGGTCTGGGGCGTCATGCCCCACTCGTCGTTGTCCACCGGCTGGCCGATGCGGCTCACGTCGTACGCCCACTCGAACTTCGCGGCGCGCTCGCGGTTGCCCACCAGGTCGCCCTCGCGCACCTGCAGCGCCGAGTAGTCCCGCCACTTCACGGGATAGCCGATCTTCACGCCGAACTTCGACAGCTTCTCCAGCGCCTTGGCCTTCGTCTCCGGGCCCATCCACTGCAGGCTCTCGATGCGGCCCTTCATCGCGCCGCGCAGGTCGGCGACGAGCTTCTCCATCATCGCCTTCGACTGCGGCGGGAAGTACTCGGCGACGTACGTCCGGCCGATGGCCTCGCCCATGGAGTCTTCCGCCGCTTCGACGGCGCGCTTCCAGCGCGGGCGCTGCTCCTGCTGGCCGTTGAGGAACTTCGAGCGGAACTCCCACTGCGGGTCGGCGAACCGCTTCGACAGCAGCGGCGCCGCTTCATCGGTGATGTGGAACGCCTCCCACGCCTTCAGCGTCGCCACCGGCGTGTCGGCGAAGATTCTGGCCAGCTTCGGGAAGGCCGTGTTCTGACGGACGATCGCGCGGTCCGCCTTGTCCAGGCCCGCTTCCTTGAAGGCGGCGGCCCACGGGAACCCCGGCGCGTTCTTCTCCAGTTCCGCGACGGTCATGGGGTTGTACGTCTTGTCGCGGTTGCGGCTCTCCGCGCGCGACCACTGCGCCTCGGCGATCTTCGTCTCCATCGCCACGACGTCGGCCGCGTTCTTCTCCGGCTCTTCCCAGCCGGCGAGCGTCAGCATCTCGGCGACGTACTTCTGATAGCGCTCCTTCTGCGCCTTGTACTTCTCGTTCAGGTAGTACTCGCGGTCGGGAAGACCCGTGCCGCCCTGCGAGAGGTACAGGGCGTACTTCTCCGGGTTTTTGGAGTCGTCGCTGACCGACGCACCGTAGAACGAGCGGCCGAAGGTCGACGTCGTGCGGCCCATCAGGCGCGCCATGTCGCCGTGCGTCCGGACCTTCTTCACGGCCGCGAGGTGCGCCTCGATCGGCTTCGCGTCGAGCTTCTCGACCGTCGCCTCGTCGAGGAACGTGCGATAGATCGTCGCGACCTTGGCCTCGTCCGTCGCGGCGCTCCGCTTCTTGTCCGCCGCCCAGCGGTCGAGGATCGCCCGCACGCGCGCCTCGGACAGGTCGCGCAGGACGGCGAACGCGCCGAAGCTGGTGCGGTCGGCGGGGATGGTGGTGGAAGCGGCCCACTTGCCGTTCGCGTAGCGGAAGAAGTCGTCGCCCGGCTTGACGGAGCGATCCATTCCTTCGAGATCGATTCCCCAGGTGCCGTAGCGCTTCGCTTCGGTCTCAGGGGACTTCTGTTCGTCCGCCGCGAAGACCGCGGCGGGCAGGGCGAGGGCAGCGGCGACTGCCATCGCATTCGCAAAATGCCTGAAGCTCATCAGTTGGATTCCTTTTCCTGCGGGATGTTGGCTCGGGGAAAAACAGAGCGGTCTCCGAAGAATATTCGCTCGCCGCCTCCTCCGCTGCTGTCCGCCGGAGGAGCCGGAGGGAAGATTCACGGCGCGACGGACGGAGGAGACGGCGCCCCGGCCGGCGGGACGCCGGCTCTCCCTGGGGTATCGGAAAAAACGCAGGTAGGGATTTCCTTCCCGCCGTCACTCCTTAACAGTGAGAATCTCGACTTTGCGCGTGGCGCACCCCGGCGCCTTTCGCTATTCTCGATACGGAGAAGGTTCGTGCGGGCTCAGGAACAGGAGGCATCTGCGGCGCAGATGCTGGACGTGCTGTATCGCGAGCACGCAGCGTTGCTGTGCGCGACCGCGCGCCACCGCTACGGCATCCCGTACGAGGACGTGCGCGCCCTCGTGCACGACATCTTCGCCTCGCTGCTCGAGCGCCGTCCCCAGGTGGACGACATGCGCGCCTTTCTCCTCGGCGCCGTGCAGAACGCGGCGCGCTACTACTGGCGCAAGCGCCGCCGCGAGGCTCCTCTGCTCGACGAGCACGAGGACACGGCGGACGAGCGCACCGCGGCCGGGATCGAGCGCTGGTCCACGCGCATCAGCCTCGCCGCGGCCCTGGCCCAGCTCGGACCCAAGTGCCGGGAGACCCTCCGCCGCTACTATCTCGACGAAGAAAAACCGGGCGACATCGCCCATCATCTCGACACCAGCGCCGCGTACGTCATGCAGCTCCTCAGCAGTTGCCGGAAACGGGCGCGCGAAATCTACTGCAGGATCACCAGGGCCCAGGCATGAACGAGTGGGATGAAGAGGACTGGAAGCGGTTCGAAGACGCGCTGCGGGACCGCGAGCCATGGGAGCTGGCGGCGGAGCTGGAGCTCCCGCCCCCGGACACGACCGCCCTGCGCGAGCTGGCCGGCCGTCTGGACCAGGAGCGCACCGCGGCGCAGCAGCGGCTCGAGCCGCTGCTGACGTCGCTGGAGACGTTCGAGCGGGCGGGGGTGGAGAGGGATCCGGCGTTCCGGAGCGCTTCGGCGGTGTCCGTCCTCACGTCCGCCGCGATGGCGCTGTACGAGCGCGAGCCCGCCTTCGCCCTCGCCGTGGCCACGGCGGCGGTGAACATCGGCGCCAGCCTGCCCGAGCACCTGCTCCCCGTCCCGGCCGTCCTCGGGCTCGCCCGCGTCGAGCGGGGCAAAGTGCTGTTCCTCATCGGCCGGTATCGCGAAGCGGAGGAAGAGCTGCGCCTCGCGGACGAAACGTTCGATCTCGATCCGTTCGCCACCGACTGGGAGCGGGCCCGCGGAGCACTGATCCGCGCGAACGTCTACGTGGAAACGCTGCGTCTCGACGAAGCAGTCTCCGTCGCGCGCGCCGCGGCTCTGGTGTTCCGTGTTTTCGGAGACCCGTCGCGGTTCCTCGCCGCCCGTCTCGTGGAAGGCGGCGTGCTCCTGCTGCAGCGCGAGTACCGCACCGCCGCGGACGTGCTCGAAGGCCTGGCCGAAGAGGCCCGGCGGCGCGACGACCGCCTCCACCTCGCGCGCGCCCTGCAGACCGCGGGCAACTGCTACATCGAGCTGGGCGAGCACGAGCAGGCCGCGCGGCGCTTCACCGAAGCGCTCGCGCTCTGGGATGAGCTCGGGCTGAACGTCGAGCGCGTCCGCACGAGCTGGTCGCTGGGCGTTCTGGACCGGGCCATGGGCGATCTCGACGCAGCCGCCGGGCGCATCGACGGCGCGCGCCGCTCCTTCGAAGCCCTCGGCATCGTCAACGACGCCGCCATCGCCCGTCTCGAGCTTGCCGAAGTCCTGCTGCTGGCCCAGAGGCCCGACGAGGTGCCGGACCTGCTGCGGAACGTCGTCGTCAGCTTCACGTCCGAGGGCCTCATGCAGAACGCGAAGATCGCCCTGGCCTACCTCCGCGAGGCCGTCGAAGCCGGCGCCATCGAGGCGCGGATCGTCCGCCACGTCCGCGATTACCTCCAGGAGCTCCCGGCCCGTCCCGAGAGCGTTTTCCTCCCGCTGTAAAAAAGTCCCGTCCCCGGCTCATGATTTTGCGGTCGAGCGTCACCTTGCCTGCAGGGAGGGTGTATGCGCACTCATCATCGGATCGCCACAGCAGCCGTTCTCGTCCTCACGTTGTCCCTGCCGGCCGGCGCGGCCGGCCGCCCGCCGCGGCAGCCCGGCGGCATCGTCCAGGCCGTCAAACGCTTCGTCCTCCGCGCCATGACGCGGATCTCACCCCCGGTCGGCAGCCCCTCGACCAGCGAACTGCCGACCACCACGACCGAGGGACCCACGAAGACGCAAATGCAGTAGGGGAGCGGAGCGGCGGCCATTGGAGTGCGGCAGCGAAGCGTATGCGACGCTGCCGCAGTCCATTGCGGCAGCGTCGAGCTGCCGCGGGCGGGAGCTTCGGCGATGGAGTGCGGCAACTAGCCGCCCTTACGATGCGCCCTCGACCACGATCATGTTCGAGCGCGCGCAGCCCTCCCGGACCTTCTTCGCCTCGGCATACTCCGGCGACTCGCGCCACGCCCTGGCTTTCTCCACGGACTCGAACTCCAGCACCACCAGCCGGCGCGGCGTCCAGGTCCCGTCCAGCACCTCACTCCGTCCGCCGCGGACGAGATAGCGGCCGCCATGCGCCGCGATCGACGCGGAAGCCAGGCGCTTGTAGTCCTCGTAAAGCGTGGGGTCGGTCACTTCGATGTCGATGATCACCAGTGCAGACATGACGTCATGAGACCACACGGCCAGCCCCTTGTCCCTCGCCGGCACAACTCACCCGAACTGCTCGCGCATCGCGCGCGACTGGAGCACGCGCACCCCCGGCTTCGGGTCGTGCGCCGCCGCCACGAGCGCGCGGGCGACCGTGCGTCCCTGAATCGGCTTGTAGGCCGGGGGAAACAGCCAGCCGAGGCGCTGGGCGAACGCCTCCCCGGACCGGTGCTCGGTGCGATTCCCGAGGAGGAGGGCGGGGCGGGCGATGGTCAGGCTCGGGTAGCCCAGCGTTCCCAGCTCGCGCTCCAGCTCACCCTTGACGCGGCTGTAGAAAATCCGCGAGCCGGGGTTCGCGCCCTGCGCGCTGACGAGCAGGTAATGCGTGGCCCCGCGGGCGCGGGCGAGACGAGCGGCGCGCAACGGCATGTCGAAGTCGACCACCCGGAACCGCTCCTGCGAGCCGGCCACCTTGATCGTCGTGCCGAGGGCGCAGAAGACGTCATCCGCCGCGAAAGCGTCGGAGTGCGACTCCATCTGCTCGAGATCGAACACGTGCTCGACGAGCTTCGCATGCCTGACGCCCGTACTGCGGCGGGCGACGACGGCGACGGAGGAATAGCGGTCGTCATTCAACAGAAGGTCGAGCAACTCCCTGCCGACGAGTCCCGTGGCTCCCAGAAGCAGCGCTGTGGTCATCGCGTTCCCCCCACGGCGATTGTATGGCTCCTCTTTGGAGTGCGGAGGCAATCGCCACACGCAATGGGCTGCGCGACTCTCGGCCGGTGCTCTTTTTTACCAAGGTGGAGCCAATCGCAGCTCTCCTCGAGGTTTGGTTTGCTCCGTCCGGGCATTTCCCAGCATGTTTCGCGCTGATTTTTGTCTGGCTGGAGGTTTTGTTTGCCTGGCCGGAGGTTTTCCCTGGCTGGCTGGAGGTTTTGTTTGCCTGGCCGGAGGTTTTCCCTGGCTGGCCGGAGGTTTTGTTTGCCCGGTCGATGATCTTTTTTGCTCGATCGGAGCGCGGATTTGCTCGCCCGCTGCAAATCCCGGCGTTTTCGCGGAAATCCTTGCTCCAGGCGAGCTGGGGAAATCTCGGCGCGAGCAAGGATGATCGTGGACGGCGCTTCGAAAACCTACGAGCCGCCAAATGTTTTCAGCGGCGGGGCTGGAAAAACCTGCGAGCCGGCAAATCAAACCTCCGGCGGGGCAAAAATCAGCTCCGGATCGAGACCGGCGGGCTCCTCCAAGCGGCTCGAGCTGCCGCGCGGCCTCATCGCGGGATCAACTTACCGATCTCGCGGAACGTCACCAGCTTCACCCCGTGCTCCCGTAGCAGCGCGCGGAACGCGTTGCTGGTGAGGACGTCGAACTCGCGCTGGCGCCAGGCGGAGCCCCAGTTGGGGTGGTCGGCGGTGGCGGCGCGCATCTCGGGGTGGTCGTAGCCGGTGTGGACGACGATCTCGGTGACGCCGGGCTTCAGGTTGCGGATGACGTTCGCGTAGTAGTCGGCCCACTTGTCGGGGCCGACGTTGGTGTCGATGGTCTCGAGCCAGTCGATGACGACGTCGTCTTCTCTGAACAGCGGCGCGAAGGCGGGCTGGGACGCGATCTCGCGCCAGACGCCGACCGGCACTTTGTAGTCGCGGCCGACGCGCAGCAGGATCTCCAGGAGCTCCGGCTTCTGCAGGAGGGTACGCATGTGGGAGTCGAAGTGCGTGAACTGGATGCCGAACGCCCGCGCACGCTCGATCTGCGCGCGCACCTCCGCCTCCGCCTCGCTCGGGTTCATCCGCGCGGCGGCGACGTCTTCCGTGATGTGCAGGTATCCGGTGTCGTCGAGCAGCGACGGGACGCGGTCCTTCGACGACACGGGTCCCCAGCGGTAGGTGGTCCATTCGCTGGTCAGGGTCAGGTGCAGTCCGAGGTCGGCCTCGGGGTGCTTGCGCGCCCAGGCGGCGATCTCGGGGAACCACGGCGGCGGCACCATGATGCTGGCGGAGCTCACCGCGCCGCTCTCGAGCGCCTGGATCGATGCGGCATTGACGGAGTGCGCCATCCCGAGGTCGTCGGTGTGCAGGATGACGAGCTTCGCGCCGGGTCCGTAGCCGAGGCGCTCGGCGAGGTTCTTCGGGAAAGCGGGGAGGGCGGCGAGGGCGAGGAGCGCGGCGACGGTCAGTCCGCGCACCCGGGGAGAACACACGCGCATGGGCTTGCTCCTTTTTTCCGGATCGGAGATAGTATTTCGCAAACCCGATCCCAGGGCGGAGACGCAACCGATGGTTCCTTCGGTGTGGCCCGGAAAAGCCTGCGAGCCCAGAGAGGCGCGCGTACGACGGCGCAACGTCCGGCGTCCCTCCACCCTCGGCGACGATCTCCGGCAGTGCCGCGCGCCGACACCCCTCCGCTGACCCACCGCTTCCGACCGGCGGCCTGTCACACGAGAGGAGGGAACCACCATGTATCGAGGTGCGAACCACCGAATCCGATTGGGGACGTGTCTCGCGGTCCTGGCGTTGTTCGTCGCGGTGTCCGGCTCGGCGCAGTCGGTCAGCGACGGCACGCTGACCGGGCACGTCGCGCTGCCCGATGGACAAGCGATCCGCGGCGTCCCGGTGAGGATCACCGGCGCCGCGCTCGTCTCCGGCGAGCGCGAGACCGTGACCGACGACCAGGGACGCTTCGTCTTCCTCAGTCTTCCCCCCGGCACGTACTCGCTGTCCGCTTCGCTGGACGGCTTCAAGAGCTACAAGGCATCGAACATCGTTCTGCGGTCGGGCGACAAGGTCGACGTGACCGTGACGCTCGAGCAGGGCGCATTTCAGGAAGAGATGGAAGTGCGCGGCGTCGCGCCGATCGTGGACACGAAGGCGTCGACGATCGACACGACCTTCACCGCGGAGCTGCTGGACAAGCTGCCCACCGCGCGCAACGCGTTCTACGACCTCGCGCTCACCGCGCCCGGCATCTCCAGCGTCGGCTCCGACGAGTCGTGGCTGCCCAGTCCTTCCGCATTCGGCAGCGCCGCGAACGAGAACATCTTCCTCGTGAACGGCGTCAACGCCACCAACCCGCGCGGCGCGCCCTGGGGCTCGCTGGTCAGCGTGAACTACAACACGGTCGAGGAAGTGAAGGTGCTCTCGCTGGGATCGAAAGCGGAGTACGGGAGCTTCTCCGGCGCCGCGATCGACGTCATGACGAAGTCGGGCGGCAACGACTTCTCCGGCGGCGCGTCGTTCTACTCGATGATCGGCAATGCGGCCGACAACTACACGACGAAGTTCGGCGACGACCTGTTCTTCGTGGACGCGCGCGACGACCTGACCACCACGCCGGAAGAGAACTGGGAAGCCAGCTTCGCGGTCGGCGGCCCGATCATCCGCGACAAGCTGTGGTTCTACGGCGGCTACGCGCGCTACGGCGCGGAGACGGACACGCCGCTCTTCGAGCCGCTCTCCACGTACGACGCCGACCTGATCGACATCAAGCTGACCGGGGAGCTCGGCGGCAGGCATCGCGCGTGGCTCGCGTATCACACCGAGGACCTCACCGCGGGCAACAACAGCTGGGGCCAGACGTGGGACGCGTCCATGCGGTACGACCAGCCGCGGGACAACGACACGCTGCAGTTTCAGTATCAGTGGGTGATGTCGGACCGCGACCTCTCCTCGTTCAAGTACCTCGGCTTCCGCACCGAGGAGCATCCGAGCATTCCCGCGGAGACGGGAGCGCCGGGGTTCATCAACTGGTGGAAGTACACCGGCGGCCAGAGCATCGGTCTCGGCGGCGACTTCCCGTACGTCGAGGCGCAGAAGTCGAAGCGCCAGACGCTGCAGGCCGACTACACGCATTACGCGGCCGAGTTCCTCGGCTCGCACGAGGTGAAGTTCGGCGTGCAGTACACGCGCAGCAACGGCGACTGGCAGGGCGGCTACTTCCACGGCTTCGCGAACTTCGCGTACCCGTACCCCTACCAGATCGACTCGATGGCCAAGGACTGGTGGTGGAACGGTCCGGAGGACTGGCAGTGGGGCACGGATGAAGATCCGGTCGTGCCGTTCTACAACCTCAAGACCCATCGCAACCCGTGGCTCACGCGCCGCCAGGCAGGCTCCACGGGGTTGTTCATCGACGACAGCTGGTCTCCCAACGACCGGCTCACGTTCGACATCGGCCTGCGCTACGACAACATGACCGCGAGGTACGGCGAAGGGGCGGTGTACGAGATGCCCGAGACGCCGGGCGACATCAACAACCCGGTCGTCCTGCGAAAACGCGACGGCACCGGCAACATCTTCGACTTCAAGACCTGGTCGCCGCGGCTCGGCTTCGCGTGGACCGTCACTCAGGATCAGCGAACCGTGCTGCGGGCACACGTCGGGAGGTACTACGCGCCGATGGGCGTGGAGAGCCTGCGAAGGCTCGGGCCGGACATGGAGCCGGCGCTGCAGGAGCACTGGCGGTACATGCTGCGGCTGTCGGAGGTGGACCTCAACCACAACGGCAAGCTCGATTTCGACGAGATCCGCCCGGCGACGCGCCTGCTCGTCGGACGCACGCCGGACATCCTCGTCAGCAGCAGTGTGAGCGATCCGACGTGGGCGCTGGAAGTGGCGGACGGCACCGGCAGTCCGTACACCGATCAGTTCCATCTCTCGATCCAGCGGCAGGTCGGCGCGAACATGTCCGTCGAGGCGGGCTACATCCTCAAGCAGACGAAGGACCTGATCGCGCTGCGGCCGTACAACTCGGCGACGGGCGAGTACTGGGAGTGGGTCTCGCAGCCGTTCACGACGTGGACGGGGTACGACACGAAGGTCTGGGAGGTCGCGCGCCAGGACTACAACGGCGACGGCGTGTTCGACGTGGCCGACGCGAAGTTCATCCTCGACAACACCGGCTATCGCGCGGTGAACGTGGAGGAGTTCGCGGGCGAAGACGCCGAGCGCCTCTTCCAGGGCCTGCAGTTCGTGCTCACGCGCCGCTACGCGGACCGCTGGCAGGGCATCGCCTCGGTGAACTGGAGCAACAGCGAGGGTATCGCGCCGCGCGTGGTGGATCAGAACTGGTACATCGACGGGCCGCTGGTGATGGACACGCCGTTCGGCAGCACGATGAACCACTTCCAGAACAACCTCGACGGACCGCTGCCGATGACGCCGGAGTGGATGATCAAGATCGCGGGCAGCTACACGGTGCCGCGGATCGAGACGGACATCGGCCTGCGTTACCGGTACGACTCGGGGCGCGCGTTCTTCCCGGTGCAGGAGCTGCCGACGTTCGCGTCGTGGATGTCGGACCTCCAGCCGGGCGTCTTCCTCGGCACCGGCTGGCACGGCTTCATGGTGGCGGACGACCCGAACAACGCCGACTGGACGCCGCCGACGTCGATCGTCGACCTGAGCGTCTCGCGCGGGTTCCGCGTCGCGGGCTACGGGTTGAACCTGTCGATCGACGTGCTCAACGCGTTCAACGAGAACTCGCCGAACCGCGTCGGCTTCCACCAGAGCGACTACGGCCGCGTATACGGCCTGGTGCAGCCGCGGACGATGCGGATGGGGGTGAAGGTGGAGTTCTGAGGTTTTCTGCGTAGGAGGGCTCGCAAGGAGCCCTCCTTCATTGCGCCTCAAAGGGACTGTTTCGTCCCCGCACGTCCCCCTCATCCGCCTTCGGCACCTTCTCCCCCGTCTGCGGGGGAGAAGGATCTCGATGGGGACAGTTCTCTCGAGAGGGAAGCGGGGACCTCGGGAGTCTCTTCCCTCGAGTGCCTTCTCCCCGCCGCAGCGGGGAGAAGGTGCCGAAGGCGGATGAGGGGTCTCTCTTCAAAGCGTAGAGGTGCTCGTCCGAGGTACATTGACTTGATGGCGAGCGCACACCTGAAACGCCATGCACGCGCAATGCGCCGTGAGCCCACGCGTGCGGAAGACCGTCTCTGGTCGTGGCTGCGCAATCGCCGATGCGCAGGGTACAAGTTCCGGAGACAGACGCCGATCGGGCGCTATATCGTCGATTTCTATTGCGCGGAACTGAACCTGGTGATCGAGCTCGATGGCGCGCATCACCGCACGGCGTGGATGAGCGAATATGATGGCGAGCGATCCCGCGCTCTGCAGGAGCGCGGGATCCGCGTTCTTCGCATTCCGAATGAACTGCTCATCCGCGATTCGGTTCTCGTCGGGGAACAGATCCAGGCCGCGATTGCGGAAGTGGTGGGTTCTCCTTGTCCTCCTGCTTGCGTGTAACCGCGAGGCGCACAAAGACCTCCGCCGCGCGAACATCCTCCTGGTCACCCTCGACACCACGCGCGCGGATCGCATCGGCGCGTACGGCTACGCGAAAGCCGGGACGCCGCATCTCGACAGACTCGCGTCCGACGGGGTGCTCTTCGAGCACTGCATCACGCCCTCGGCCTTCACCCTCCCGTCGCACTCGACGATCATGACCGGGCTGTACCCGCCGCAGCACGGCGTGCGGCTGAACGGCGACGCGGCGCTGGCGCAGGCGAACGTCACTCTGGCGGAAAAGCTCGCGGCGAGCGGGTATCGCACGGGGGCGTTCGCGGGCGCGTTCGTGCTGGACGGGCGGTGGGGGCTCTCGCAGGGCTTCGCGCATTACGACGACGAGTTTCACCTCGGCAAGGACCAGCGCCTCGACCTCGCGCGCGTGCAGCGTCCCGCGAACCAGGTGGTCGACGCCGCGCTCGCGTGGCTGGACCAGAAGAGCGCGCAGCCGTTCTTCGCGTGGGTGCACCTCTACGACGCCCACACGCCCTACGCGCCGCCGGAGCCGTTCCGCGCGCGCTTCGCGAGCTCGCCGTACGACGGCGAGATCGCGTTCGCGGACTCGCAGGTCGGGCGCCTCCTCGACTGGATCGAACGGCAGGGGCTCCGCGACGACACGATCGTCGTCGTCACCGCGGACCACGGCGAAGGCCTCGGCAGTCACGGCGAGGACGAGCACGGCTACTACATCTACGACTACGCCGTGCGCGTACCGCTGCTGATGCGCATCCCCGGCACGAGCGGCGTGCGCGTCGCGCAGCAGGTGCGGACCGTCGACATCTTCCCCACGCTGCTCGCGCTTGCGACGGGCGAGAAGGCCGAGGGCATCGAGGGGCGCTCGCTGGAGGGGCTCATCGCGGGCGAGAAGGAAGACGCGCCGCGGTACGCGTACAGCGAGTCGATGGCCACGAACCTCCAGTACGGCTGGAGCGCGCTCTACAGCCTGCGCAGGGACGGCTACAAGTACATCGACGCGCCGCGCGGCGAGCTGTACGACCTCACCCGCGATCCCGGCGAAGCGACGAACCGCCTCGACGAGGAGCGCCGCGTCGCGCGGGAGCTGCGCGCGGAGCTGACGAAGATCCGCGAGGAAGCGGAGCGCCGCGCGCCGAAGACCGAGGAGGCGAACCTCGATCAGGAGACCGTGCGGATGCTGGCGTCGCTCGGGTACATGTCGGGGCCGAGCGCGAAGCCGAACGACGCGAAGAACCTCGCCGACCCGAAGGACAAGATCCACCTGTTCGAATCCATCGGCTTCGCGGCGAACCTCATCGCAAACGACGACTACAAGCAGGCGGCCGAGGTGCTGGAGATCGTCCTCGGCGACGACCCGGACATCCCGCAGGCGCAGCTACTGCTGTCCTCCGCGTACCGCAAGACGGGAAGGGCGGCCGAGGCGAAGACGATCCTGGACGCGTACCTGAAACGCGAGCCCGGCAACGTGCGCGCGCTGATCGCCATGGCGGAGCTGCTCGCGGACGACGGGCGGCACGCGGAGATGGTGGCGATCTGCAAGCGCGCGCTCGCGGCCGACGACCAGAACGCGCGCGCGTACGAGCTGATGGCCGACGTCTACATGGCCGCGGACGATCACGCGCAGGCGCTGCCGCTGCTGCGCAAGGCGGTGGAGATCCAGCCGAAGCTGAGCCGCAGCCGCCTGAACCTCGCGGCCGCGCTCATCGGCGCAGGACAGCTCGCCGAGGCGGAGCAGCATCTGCAGGAGATCGTGGGGGAGTATCCGAAGTTCCCGCTCGCGCACTTCCACCTCGCGCTGCTGCGCGAGCGGCAGCGGCGTCCGCTCGAAGCGAGGAAGGCGTACGAGACGGAGCTCGCGAATCAGCCCCAGAGCGTCGTGGCCCGCTTCAACCTGGGCGACCTGCTGCTCCGGATGGGGGACTCCGCCGGCGCCGCGGAGCAGATGCGCGTCCTGATTCAACAGCAGCCCGACAGCGCGCGCCCCTACCTCCTCCTCGGCCAGGCCCTGCTCACGCGCGGCGAGCTGGGGGAGGTCGAGCGCCTCGCGCGCGCCGGACTGGAGCGCGCGAAGGAAGCGGAGCTCAAGGCGCTCGGGTACTTCCTGCTCGCGGACGTGTATTCGCGCCAGGGGCGGCGGGCGGAGGTCCGGGCGGCGGTGGAACAGGGGAATCGCTACCGCGCGATGATGTAGGGCGCGGCTTCAGCCCGCCCTCTCACGGCCGCACGACGCGCCGCTTCGTCTCCATCGGCGACCAGGCGTTCCCCGACATCACGAGGAGGCACAGCATCGTCACGCTGTCCTCGTAGTAGTCCTCGTGCCGCGCGCGGACGGTCTCGTAGATCGCGTTCAGCCATTCCTGCTGCGACGGGTCGGTCATCGCGGCGACGCCGATAGGCGAGGCGAAGAAGATCGTGAAGTAGTCGCGGCCGGGCAGTGGCGTTCCGTCGAGGCGATAGCCGCCGCGGAGGCGCAGCGGATCGCCGCCGGTCGCCGCTCGCGCCCACTGTGCAATGCGCCGGGCCTGCTCGCGCGACTTGCGGTCGCCGTGGAGCACGGCGTCCGTCCCCAGCCGCCACGGATCGCGGCCGGCGTTGTAGCCGTAGTCGCCGTCGCTGGCCGCCTCGAGGAAGTGCGGCGGCGCGGGCGCGCCGTGCACCACGAAGTCGGGAAGCAGGCCGGTGCCCGGACTCCAGGTCCGCTGCAGGTGCTCGACGAGCGCCTGCGTCTCTTTGAGCACCTGCGTCCAGCCGAAGGCGCGGAAGTGCGTGGGCATGAAGTCCGACGTGCGCACGGTGTGCTGGCTGTACGGCGCTCCGTCCGGGTCGACCCAGTCGCCGAGCATGGGCAGCTTGCTCTCGGGTCCGATCGTGGAGACGAGCATGCCGGCGATCACCTCGCGCGCGGCGGCGCGGTAGTCGATCTCGCCGTCGCTGCCCCACTGCGCGTGGGCGAGGAGCAGCCCGTACGCGATGTCCGCGTCGCCGTCGAACGCGCTGGAGCTGTTGCCGGGCGGGACCTGCCAGCTCATGAGGCGCGGATCGCCGCGGCTCGGATACTTTTCCGCGAAGCACCACAGCCCGTCGAAGATCCGCTGCGCGTCGGGATCGTGGCCGGCCATCATCGCCGCGATCATCATCCCGTACCCCTGCCCCTCGGACACGGTGCGCCCGGGATTGGTGCTGCCGAAGGAGACGCGGTAGAGACCGTCGTCGGTCTCGATCAGAAATTTCGACTTCCAGACCTGGTAGTACGCGCGCACGTCGTCGTCGAGCTGGGCCTGGGTGCGGTGGCTCGGGAGGATCGTGCCCGCCGCAGGACGGGTGTGCTGCGGGAACGGCCGCCGCGGTTCCGCGGCGATCGTCAAGGTCACGAGCACGACGGCCAGCGCGCGGAGCATGTTTGAATACTACGATGAATCTCCGGACGGTCGTTCTCGCGGCGGCGTTGCTCGCCGCCGGCTGCCGCACGGCGCAGCCGCGCATCATCGCGTACGTCTACAAGGACGCGGAGATCCCGCGCATCGGCGCGCACAAGCTCACGCACGTCAACTACGCGTTCGCGCTGGTGAGCGAGAGCGGCGAGGTCGTGCTGCCGGAGGACGCGCCGGCGCGTCTCGCGCAGTTGCGGGCGCTGAAGGCGAAAAACCCGCGGCTGAAGGTCCTGCTGTCGGTCGGAGGCTGGGGCGCGGACCATTTCTCCGACGCCGCGCTCACGGATGCGTCGCGCGGGAAGTTCGCGGCGAGTGCGGTCGCGCTGCTGCAGGAGCATGCCCTCGACGGCATCGATCTCGACTGGGAGTATCCGGGACAGCCGGGGCCGGGCATCAAGTACCGCGCGGAGGACAAGCAGAACTTCACGCTGCTGTTGCAGGAGATGCGGCGGCAGCTCGGGCCGCGTGCGCTGCTGACGATCGCGTCGTCGGCGGGCCCGTATTTCGAGCATACGGAGATGGATGTGCTGCACGTGCACCTCGACTGGATCAACATCATGACGTACGACTTTGCCGGGAGCTGGACGCCGGTGACGGGCCATCACGCCGCGCTGCGCGGCGCTCCGTCCGTGGAGTCGTTCGTCCGCCAGCACCTCGCCGCTGGGATCCCTCCGTCGAAGCTCGTCATCGGCGTGCCGTTCTACGGGCGGGGGTGGACCGGCGTGCATCCCGAGAATCATGGTCTCGGGCAGAAATACGAGACGGCGATCGAGGTGCCGTGGTCGGCGCTGGCGAAGGCGGAAGGTTACGAGCGCCACTGGGACCCGGCCGCGGAGGCGCCGTTTCTGTGGAGCCCACAGACGCGGACGTTCGTGTCTTACGAGGATCCGGAGTCGCTCCGCGTGAAGGCCTGCTACGTCCGCGAGCACGGCCTCGGCGGGGTCATGTACTGGGAGCACAGCCACGACCCGGAGGAGGAACTGCTGGACGTGTTGTGGCGTGCGTCAACGGCGAGTTGCAGGTGATTATCGGGTTGCTGTCATCCTGAGCCGCGTAGACGGCGAAGGACCCCCCGCGGCTCGCGACGGCCGCGCATCCATCAGGGGGTCCTTCGCCGCGCTACGCCGGCTCAGGATGACAGCGAGATGAGTGATCCGGAGGCCGCACTCCAAACTCAGCGGCCGCAGTCCGTATTCGTTCCCGCCAACAGCTCGATGTCCGCCAACCGCAGCGTCATCGCGCCCTCGGTCGACACCCGGAACGGCGTCGTCACGCGGCTCATGTCCGCACCCTTGGCGGCGAAGCAGCGCAGCGGGACGTGGATCGTGCGCCACTGGTTCAACGGAAGACCGTTGAGCAATGACGTGACGTCGACATCGCCCCCGCACAACTCGCCGCACCCCATGCTCAACGACACCGGCTGCGTCGGGCGGCTCTCCACCATCACGTGCATCGCCAGCGCCTTGCCCATGTTCGTCTCCAGCGTGAGCGACACCGGCTTCCCTTCGATGAACACCGCCCGCCGCCCGCCGCCGGGCCAGGCCAGCACGAGCCGCCCGCCCGCCTCATCCTGACGCGCAACACCGGCATCGACCCGCAGCTCGTTCGGCTCGACGTGACCCGCGGAGAAGAACACACGTCCCGGATCCACACCCGTCAGATCCACAGGCAGCGCCGGCAACGAAACGCGGTCGGCGTACGTGAGCCCGAAGCCGAAGGGGAAGAGCGCCTCGTCCTGCAGCGGCGATTTCGGCCACGTGAAGGCCAGCTTGCCGCGGAAGTCGTGGCGCACCGCGCCGTCGGGCGCGGTGAACAGCACGTCCGCGACGCCGTTCCCTTCACTGCCCGGCAGCCACGCGGCGACGAATGCGTTGGAGTCGTTCAGAAAACGATTCACCCACAACGGCCGTCCGGACAGGAACACCGACACCACCGGTACGCCCGCCGCGCGCAGCCGGCGGACGATCAGCAGCGACTGCGGGTCGTCGTACACGATCGTCCTGCGATCGCCTTCCCATTCCGCGTACGGGTTCTCGCCGAACACCACCACCGCCACGTCGGGCTTCGTCTCGAACTTGCCGTCCGCGCTCAGCGTCGCCCGTCCGCCCGCCCCTTCGACCGCTGCGCGGATGCCGTCCCAGATCGAGCTGCCGCCCGGGAACTGCTCGTTCGTCGTGCCCGTGCCCTGCCACGTCACCGTCCAGCCGCCGGCCTGCTTGGGGATGTTGTGCGCGCCGTCGCCGGCGACGAGCACGTTGCGGTTCGGCCGGATCGGCAAAGCGCCGTCGTTCTTCAGCAGCACGAGCGACTCGCGCACGGCTTGCCGCGCCACCGCGCGATGGGCCGGCGATCCGAACAGCCTCAGGTCGCCTCCCAACGGCCGCTGCGATGGCTTCACGTTCGTGAACAGCCCCGCGCGCATCTTCACGCGCAGGATCCGGCGCACCGCGTCGTCCAGGCGCGCCATCGGGATCTCACCCGACTTCACCTGCGCGACGATGTTCCCGTGCAGCGCCTTCCAGTCGTCCGGCACCATGAACATGTCGATGCCCGCGTTCAGCGCCGCCGCGCAGTTGCCGTTCGAGCAGCCGGGGATCTGGCCGTGCACGTTCCAGTCGCCGACCAGCATGCCGTCGAAGCCGAAGCGTCCCTTCAACACGTCGACGAGGAACGCGCGGCTCGCGGCCAGCTCCACGCCGTGCCAACTGTTCTGCGAGACCATCAGCGTCTGCACGCCCGACTGCAGCGCGCCGAGGTAGCCCGCGGCGTGGACGTCGCGCAGCTCCTCTTCGCTGACGACGCTGTCGCCCTGGTCCTTGCCGCCGGCCGTGCTGCCGTCGCCGAGGAAGTGTTTGGCGCAGCCGACGACCTTGCCGCGGCCGAGGAAGGCGGGCGTGCGCGGCGTGCCCTGCAATCCCTCCAGCACCTTCGCCGCCGCCATCCGCACGATCTCCGGATCCTCGGAATACGTCTCGTACGTGCGGCCCCACCGGTCGTCGCGCGTGACGGCGACGACGGGGGAGAAGTCCCACTGGATGCCGGTGACGTTCATCTCCAGCGCGGTGATCTCGCCGATGCGCCTGATGAGATCGAAGTTACGCGTGGCGCCGAGGCCGATGTTGTGGGGGAAGATCGTCGCGCCGACCACGTTGCTGTGGCCGTGCACCGCGTCCGATCCCCAGATGATGGGGATGGCCTGTCCGCCGTCCGACGTGTCCATCGAGGCGGCGTAGTACGCGTCCGCAAGCGCGAGATAGTCCTTCGGCTTCGCGTTGCGCCCGTCGGCCGCGCCGGGAAAGCCGCCGCCGCCGTTGAGGACCGAGCCGAGGTGATAGGTCCTGATGTCCTCGGGCTTGACGCTGGTGATGCTGGCCTGGATCACCTGTCCGGCTTTCTCCTCCAGCGTCATCCGGCGGAGGAGATCGTCGACGCGCTTCTCGAGGCGCGCGTCGCGCGGGACCGCGGGCTGGAGCGAGGGCCAGACCTCCGGGTGCACGGTCTGGGCGGTCAGCGGTGCGAATGAGAGGAGGAGGGAGAGGATCACCATCACTCGTTTCATCATCACGGCTAGACGGTATCACTCGCGTCTGTTAAAACGAACGGCACACTGGAGGAAGCGTGACGCGAGCGAGACTCCTCTCCCTGGTGCTCGTCTTCGCGGGGTGCGTGAATGCCCCGCAGGAAACCCCGGTCGCCGGTAACTCCACCGCTCTTTCCGCCGGCCGGCCGGTGCGCATCGGCTTTTCCATGGACACGCTCAAGGAAGAGCGCTGGCAGCGCGACAAGGCGCTCGTGGAGCAGCGTGCGAAGGAAGCCGGCGCCGTGCTGGACGTGCAGGTCGCGAACGGCGACGACGCGGTGCAGACCAAGCAGTGCGACAACATGCTGATCAAAGGCGTGGACGTGCTGATCGTCGCGCCGCACAACGGCGAGATCGCGGCGTCGATCGTCGAAGCCGCGCACCGCAGGGGAGTGCCCGTCATCGCGTACGACCGGATGATCCGCAACGCCGACGTCGACCTCCACGTCGCGCACGAGCAGGACAAGATCGGCGAGATGCAGGCCCGGTACGCGCTGGAGCGCGTGCCGAAGGGCAACTACGTGCTCATCGGCGGCGCGCCCACCGACTACAACGCGCTCATCCTCCGCGAAGGACAGATGCGCGTGCTGAAGCCGGCCATCGACCGCGGCGACATCAAGATCATCTCCCAGCAGTTCGCCAAGGACTGGCGCGCGGACGAGGCCCTGCGCATCACCGAAGACGCGCTGACGCGGACGAACAAGAACATCCACGCCATCGTCGCCTCCAACGACGGCACGGCCGGCGGCGCGATCTCCGCGCTCGAGGCGGCGAAGCTCGACGGGAAGGTGCTGGTCACCGGGCTGGACGCGCAGAAGGATGCCCTGCAGCGCGTCGTCGCCGGCAAGCAGACCATGACCATCTACACGCCCATCCAGCCGCTCGCGTTCGGCGCCGTCGATGCCGCGATCAAGCTCGCGCGCAAGGAGCCGGTGACCGCGCCGCACAAGATCCACAACGGCAGGATCGACGTCCCCTCCATCCTCTACGACTCCGTCGCCGTCGACCGGGCGAACATCGACTCCACTGTGATCAAGGACGGGTACCACAAACGTGAAGACATCTATTAGCGCTGCCTCTCTCCTCTTCCTCGCCCTTTTTCTGGCTGCCTGCGTCGACGCTCCGAAGGAAACGCCCGTGGCCGAGACCACCGGCAGCGGCGGCGGCGGCGAGCGCCCCGTGCGCATCGGCTTCTCGATGGACACCCTCAAGGAGGAGCGCTGGCAGCGCGACAAGGCGCTCGTGGAGCAGCGCGCGAAGGAGATCGGCGCGGTGCTGGACGTGCAGGTCGCAAATGGCGACGACGCCGTGCAGACCAAGCAGGCCGACAACATGCTCATCAAGGGCGTGGACGTGCTGATCGTCGCGCCGCACAACGGCGAGATCGCCGCCTCGATCGTCGAGGCCGCACACGCGAGAGGGGTCCCGGTCATCGCGTACGACCGCCTGATCCGGAACTCCGACGTCGACCTCTACATCTCCCATCAGGTCGAGAAGATGGGGGAGATGCAGGCCCAGTACGCGCTCGAGCGCGTGCCCACGGGCAACTACGTCCTCATCGGCGGATCGCCGACCGACTACAACGCCATCCTGCTGCGCCGCGGGCAGATGAACGTCCTCAAGCCGGCCGTCGACCGCGGCGACGTGAAGCTCGTCTCCGAGCAGTTCGCGAAGGAGTGGCGCGCGGACGAGGCCCTGCGCATCACCGAGGACGCGCTGACCCGGACGAACAAGAACATCCAGGCCATCGTCGCCTCCAATGACGGCACCGCGGGCGGCGCGATCTCCGCGCTCGACGCCGCGGGCCTGGCCGGCAAGGTGCTGGTCACGGGACAGGACGCGCAGAAGGACGCCGTGCAGCGCATCGCCCGCGGCACGCAGACGATGACCGTCTACAAGCAGATCCAGCCGCTCGCGTACGGCGCGGTCGACGCCGCCGTGAAGCTCGCGCGCAAGCAGCCCGTGACCACCACGGACAAGATCAACAACGGGAAGGTCGACGTCCCCGCGATCCTGCTGCCTCCCATCGCGGTCGACAAGGCCAACCTCGACGCCACTGTCATCGCCGACGGCTACCACAAGCGCGAAGACATCTATCCATGACCCTCCTGGAGATGCGCGGCATCACCAAGGTGTTTCCGGGAGTCCGCGCTCTCGATGGAGTGTCATTCGATCTGAACGCCGGCGAGATCCACGCTCTCGTCGGCGAGAACGGCGCCGGCAAGTCGACGCTCATGAAGATCCTGGCCGGCGTCTATCCGCACGGGACGTACGACGGCGAGGTCCTCGTGGACGGCGAGCCGCGCCGCTTCACGCGCGTCGCCGATGCCACGCTGGCGGGCATCGCGGTCGTGCATCAGGAGCTCTCGCTCGTCGGCGAGCTCTCCATCGCCGAGAACATCTTCCTCGGCCGCGAGCCGCGACGGTTCGGCGTCATCCGTTCCGAGGAGCTGTACAGCCGGGCCACGGCGGTGCTGCGCGAGCTGCAGCTCGGCATGGAAGCGCACGTCCCGGTCGGCCACCTCGGCATCGGCCAGCAGCATCTCGTGGAGATCGCCAAGGCGCTGTCGCGGGACGCGCGCATCCTCATCCTCGACGAGCCCACCGCCGCGCTCACCGAGAGCGAGGCGGAGATCCTGTTCGCGATCCTGGAGCGGCTCCGCGCGCGCGGCGCGGGGATCGTGTACATCTCGCACAAGCTGGACGAAGTGTTCCGGCTGTCGGACCGCATCACCGTGCTGCGCGACGGGCGCTGCGTCAGCACGGATCCGGCGTCCGCGCTCGACAAGGCGCGGGTCATCGCGCGCATGGTGGGGCGCGAGATCGGGGAGGTGTTTCCCGTTGTCGAGCGCGCGCCATCCGAGGTGGTGTTCGAGGTCCGCGGGATCACCGTCGAAGACCCGAACGTGCGCGGGAAGCTGCTGGTCGACGACGTCGACTTCGCGGTCCGCCGCGGCGAAGTCCTCGGCATCGCGGGGCTGGTCGGTGCGGGCCGCAGCGACCTGCTGATGGCCCTGTTCGGCGCGCATCCCGGGAAGACGCGGGGCGAGATCCTCGTGGACGGCAAGCCGGTGAGCGTGCGCCATCCGTGGGACGCGATCGCGCACGGCATCGCTTTCGTGACCGAGGACCGGAAGCGGTTCGGACTGCTGCTCGACCAGAGTCTCGTACACAACATGACCCTCGCGTCGCTGCGCCTGAGGAAGCGCGTGCTGACGGACGACGACGCGGAGACCGCGGCGGGCGAGCGTGCCATCAAGGACCTGCGCATCAAGGCGGCCTCGGTGGTCGTGCCGGTGGAGACGCTCTCGGGCGGCAATCAGCAGAAGGCCGTGCTGGCGAAGTGGCTGATGACCGGCCCGAAGGTGCTGTTCCTCGACGAGCCCACGCGCGGCATCGACGTCGGCGCGAAGCAGGAGATCTACGCGCAGATCAACCGGCTCGCCGGCGAAGGCCTGGGCATCGTGCTGGTCTCGTCGGAGCTGCCGGAAGTGCTGGCGATGGCGGATCGCGTGCTGGTGCTGCACGAGGGGCGCGTGACCGGGGAGTTCACGCGCAAAGAGGCGAGCGCGGAGGCGGTCATGACCTGTGCGACCGGACAGGCGGTGTCGTTTTGAAGCTGCGCGCGTACGCACTGCTGCTCGCGCTCGTGGCGATCTGGCTGTTCTTCCAGACGCTGACGGTGAGCGAGATCTACCCGTACGGTCTGTTCCTGCATCCGGTGAACCTGGCGAACCTGCTCAAGCAGATGGCGGTGACGGGCATCCTCGCGGTGGGGATGCTGCTGGTGATCGTGGCGCGGCAGATCGACCTGTCGGTGGGATCGGTGGTCGGACTGGCGGGCGGGATCGCGGCGATGGCGCAGGGCTGGGGGCTCGTGCCGGCGCTGGCGTCGGCGATCGTCGTCGGCCTCGCGATCGGTGCGCTGCAGGGGAGTCTCGTGGCGTGGCTGAACATCCCGTCGTTCATCGTCACGCTGGGCGGGCTGCTGACGTGGCGCGGCGTGATTCTCTACCTCAGCAAAGGGGAGACGATCCCCGTGCGCGATCCGGTGTTCCGCTCCCTCGGCGTCTCGCTGCTCGCGCCGCCGGCAGGGATCGCGCTGGGCGTGCTCGCGATCGCGGCGCTGGCGTGGATCACGGTGAGGCGCAACGCCGCGCGGCGGCTGCACGGCCTGACGGTGTGGGGCCCGGCGAGCGTCGCGGCGCGCATCCTCGTCCCGGCGCTGCTGATCCTCGGGTTCGTGTCCGTGATGAACGTGCAGGGCGGCATCCCGATCCCGGTGATCGTCATGCTGGCCGTAGCGACGGCGGGCGCGTTCCTCACGCAGCGCACGACGTTCGGCCGCTACCTCTACGCGATCGGCAGCAACCCCGAGGCCGCGCGGTTGTCCGGGATCAACTCCAGCCGCTCGATCCTCGGCGCCTTCACCCTCCTCGGCGCGCTGGTCGGCATCGCGTCGCTGCTGCACACCGCGCGCGTGGGCAGCGCGTCGCCGGACGCGGGCGGCCTGATGGAGCTCGACGCCATCGCCGCCTGCGTGATCGGCGGCACGAGCCTCATGGGCGGGCGGGGGACGGTCTGGGGCGCCCTCCTCGGCGCCCTGATCATGGCCAGCCTCGACAACGGCATGTCCCTGATCAGCGTGGAGAACGCGACGCAGTACATCATCAAGGGCGCGGTGCTGGTCGCGGCGGTAGGGTTCGACATGGCGGGGCGGAAGAAGTAGGGCACAGGGGGCAGGGCGCAGGGGGCAGGAGATACGCCACAGACCGCGTAGCGGCCGGTCAGAAATAGCCCCGGCTTTAGCCAGGGGGACGCGGCGGGCTCCACTCGCCTTCGCGCGCATGGCTCCTGCCCCCCGCGCCCTGCGCCCTGCCCCCTCGCCTACGGTGTTACCGGCAGCACACCCCGGATCGGAATCTCTCCCACGATCGCCTTCACCGCGGCGATCTGCGCTTCGTCGTGGGTGTCGTAGGCGGCGAGCGCCGTGGGCACGCCTTCCAGCGACCGCAGCACGTACGGGCTGCCGAAGGCGGTGAGGATGAACGGCTTTTCCATCTGTGCGAGGTCGCGGAGGAGGGCGACGTGGTGTGCGGGGAGCTCGACGCTCCCTTTGGCCCAACTGGTGAGGACGAACGTGCCGGCGATGATCGCGTCGGCGTGGGCGGCGGCGCTCCGGGCGAGCTCGGTCTCGCGCGGGGAGCTGCGGTCGTCGAGCTGGATCAGCGTCGCGTTCGGGAAGCGCTTCTTCACCTCGGCCGCAAACGTCGGCCCGGGGACGGCGTTGTGGAGCCAGCGGCTCGTCGTATCGAGAACGTTGAGGTGGAGGATGCGCAGGTTGGACGGCGCGAACGGCACGGAGCCTTTCTCGTTGTGCACGAGGGTGATGGCGCGGTCCATCATGGCCTGCGCCTGCTCGCGGTGCGCGCGGCTGCCGACGACCGCGTCGATCCGCGCGAGGTCGACCATGCGCTCCTTCGCCAGGCCGCTGCGCCACTTCGCGTCGAGGATCTTCCGCACCGATGCGTCGATGCGCGCGGCGGGCAGGCGTCCCGACGTGACGGCGTCCTTCAGCGCCGGGTGCATCGTCTCCGGCTTCGCGAAGAGGAGCACGTCGGCGCCCGCCTCCACCGCGCGGACCGCGACCTCGCCTTCGCCGAACGTGCCCAGGACGCCCTGCATGTCGAGAGCGTCGGTGAAGATCAGGCCCTGGAAACGGAGGTCGTCGCGCAGCAGAGTCGTCAGCACCTTCGGCGACAGCGTCGCCGGCAGGCGCTTGTCCGGCTCGATCTCCGGCAGCGCGATGTGCGCGGTCATTACCGCGGCCACGCCGGCGTCGATGGCCGCGCGGAACGGCACCAGCTCGATCGTGTCCAGGCGCTTCCGGTCCGCCGTGACCACCGGCATTTCCGAATGCGAGTCCGTCGCGGTGTCGCCGTGTCCGGGGAAATGTTTCGCCGTGCACAACATCCCGCTCTCCTGGCAGCCGCGGACGTACGCGCGCACCATGGCCGCGACCTTGGCCGGGTCTTCGCCGAACGAGCGGATGTTGATGATCGGGTTCTGCGGGTTGCTGTTCACGTCCGCGACCGGGTAGTAGTTGACGTGGAACCCGAGCGCGCGGCCCTCCGTGGCGGCGATCCTGCCGGCCGCGTATGCGAGCGTCTCGTCGTTCGTCGCGGCGATGGCCATGCCCCGCGGCAGCCGCGTCGCGCCGGGGAAGACGTACCCGGCCCCGCCTTCGAGATCGCCGCTGATCAGCAGAGGCACCCGGGCCTGCCGCTGCATCGAATTGATCAGCAGCGCGGCCGCGGCCGGGTCGCCGAGGGCGACGTTGTAGCCGCCGACGCGATACTCGACGATGTTCCGCCGCATCTTCTCGAACGCCTCGCTGTCCCGGCTCTTGTAGCCGCCGATCCCCGAGACGAACAGCAACTGCCCGACCTTCTCGTCGAGCGACATCGAGCGGAGGGTCTGCTCGATCCACCGCTCGCGCTCGTCGGCGCGCGAGGGGAGGGTGGTGAGCAGGAGGAGAAGAGCGAAAATTCTGCGCACGCCGGAACTATACGGCAGTCTCAAATGTAGGGCGCGGCTTCAGCCCGCCCCCCCCGTGGGCGGGGGCATTCCCCCTCCCCGTCCGGGGGGCGGG
>DASUSN010000215.1:0-6698 GCA_036375075.1 Thermoanaerobaculia bacterium
CCGGACGGGGAGGGGGACGCCACCCACCCACGAGGGGGGCGGGCTGAAGCCACGCCCTACATGCGCTACCGCGCTTCTTCCAGCAGCCGCCTGGCCACGGCCTTGGCGTACGAGCGCGCCTGCTCCGCCGGGATCTCGCCGCTGAACACCGCCTCGCGCGTCTGCTCGAGGGCGCGCGCGATGTGCGGGCCGCCGGGCACTTCGAGGTCGTTGCCGCGGAGGGGAAGCCGGAAGTTCTCGAACTCCACGAACCGCTGCAGGTGCTCGCGCTCCTCGGGGCGCTCGGCCGCGACCAGGGCCAGCATCTCCGGGGTCACGCTGCGATAGATGCGGAACCGCTCGCGGTCCTCGGTGGCGGTGGCGAGAGACTCGAGCACGCGCGGGAGCTCGTTGGCGATCTCGACGACGGCCCGGGCGCGTTTCTGCGTGAAGCCCGAGCCCTCGAAGTCGATCGGCGAGGCGTCGCCGCGCAGCAGCGTGCCGGTGTACAGCACGTAGCGGTCGAGCTCCGGATACAACTGCTCCCGGATCGACTCCAGCCGGGCCAGCAGGTCGCCGTTGCCGCGGCGTCCGAAGAGCGTCAGTAGCACGCCGCGATGGGAGAGGTCCGTGAGGATCGCCGGCGCCTCGTCTTCGTCCATGACCAGGAACAGCTCGCGCCAGATCCGCTCCTTCGACACCGTGGAGAGCGCATCCGACTCGATTGCCGCGGTCATCAGCTCCTCCGTGTGCGCCTCGATCGTGAAGCCGAGGCGGGCGGCGAGGCGGGCGGCGCGGAAGATGCGCGTGGGATCGTCGATGAAGCTCCGGTCGTGCAGCACCCGCACGACGCGGGCCTCGATATCCTGGACGCCGTTCGCCGGGTCGTGCATCTTTCCGTCGAGGAGATCGAGCGCGATCGCGTTGATCGAGAAATCGCGGCGGACCAGGTCGTCCTTCAGCCGCCCGGCCGTCACCCCGGGCAGTGCGCCCGGCTTGCGGTAACGCTCCTTGCGGGCGGTCGTGAGGTCGATCTCCGGGAACTGCGCCGCCGTGACCTTGTAGGTGAGGAACTGCGGGAACGAGCGCACCCGCCCCTCCAGGCGCTTGGCCAGCGCGCGCGCCAGCGTCGACGCGTCGTGCTCCAGGGTCAGGTCGATGTCGATCGAGACGCGGCCGAGGAGGATGTCCCGGACCGGGCCGCCGACGAGGTAGGGGTGGCAGTTCTTCTCCACGGCGACCTCGCGGACGAGGTCGATTGCGCGCCGCTGCTGGCTCGATAGATTCTGGAGAAGGCTCATGCGCTCAACGATTCATACAACTGCAACAGGACGCGCAGACGCTGGCGCATCCGGAACTTCGCAATGGTTTGTTTTGCAGCTCCGATTCTGGCCTGCGCTACCTCAGGTTTGAACAGGGCGGACAGTATCGCATGAGTCATCTCGTTCGGATCGCGCGGCGGCACGAGGAACCCCGTCCGCCCCTTCTCCAGGCGCAATGCGTTGACCGCGGTCCGGGCCGCAACTACTGGCAGGCCAACGACTAACGCCTCGGCAACGAAACCGTCGCAGTCGTTTTCCTCTACGGCCGGATCGACCCAGACGTCTACTCCGGCGAGATCCGCCGGGCTCGGCGGCTCGTCGAAAAGTTTCCAGCGGACGTCGTCCCGGAAGCGCTCGATGCGGTGGAGCGTCTGCTCGACGTGATTCCGCGTGTTTTTGCGCGCGAAACTGCCGATCGTATTGGTCGCCAGAGGGGCCGCCACCGCGGCGAAATACGCATCGTCCACGGCTTCCGGCAGGTTCTCCGGCGTCACGACCACCCGCGGCTCCACCGGCTTCCGCCAGCTCCAGCGCGCCGGGGCCAGCGGGGCCGAGGCGAGGTAGGGGATGGGGAAGCCGACGAAGGCGGCGCGGGGGAGCTCCATGCCCGCATAGACGTGCGCGACGTCCGCATTTCGCACGTCGTCCACGACCTCGTGGCGCTCTGAAAGCGCCGCGCGGTCGGCCTGCTGGGACTTCAGCTCGTAGAGGGAGGCGCCGGGAAGAACGATCTGGAGGATGCGCATGACGTAGAATCATTAACTTAGCGCATGCCGCACACCGTCGGAATCTACAGCTCCCGCGGCGACCTGGCCGGCCGTCTGAGGGAAGCATGCCCGGAATGGACGTTCGCCGATGCAGGTGAAGAGCGGCTGCGCGCACGCATCGCGGTCGTGGACGGAGAGGAGCCGGCGGACAGCAAGGCCGTGGCGCGCATCGTCGTCGACGCCGCGCGCGAGCGCCGCCCCGGCGAGCTGCACGTCGCGCGCGAGGCGTTCCTGCGCGATCCGAGCGCGGCGCTCGCATTCGCCGCCGATCTCGCGGACGCCGTCCTCCACGCCGCACGGCTCGAGCAGGAGACGGCCTACCTCCGCGAGATCCACGAGCTGATGACGATGGTCGACGCGGAGGCCGTGTCCGAGCGGATCACGACCACGGTGTTGAGCATCACCGGCTTGGAGCACGGAACGCTGTTCCTGCACGATCCGCGGTACGAGCGGTACGTCGTCAGCTACAGCAACGATCCCGGCTACCGCGAGACCAACGAGTTCCTGCCGGGCATCCCGGCCGACGTCCTGCAGAAGGCCATCGCGTCGCCGGCGCTGTTCGCGGTGGCGAGCGGCATCATGGTCATGCCGCTGCAGGTCCACGACGATCTCCTCGGCGTCATCCGCATCCCCGTGCGTCCGGGCCAGACGCTCGATGAGACGAACGCGGCCAACGTGACGCGCTATCTCACGGCAGTGGCTCAGGTCCTGAGCAACATCTACCAGCTCACGCGCAGCCGCGATCTGGCCATGCGCGACGACCTGACCAAGGCCTACAACCGCCGCTTCTTCGAGACCTATCTGGACGAGGAGATCGAGCGCTCGCGCCGCTACGGAACGCTCTTCAGCATCATCTTCCTCGACCTCGACGACCTGCGGATGGTGAACAACTTCTACGGCCACCTGAGCGGCTCCCGCACCCTCCAGGAAGTCGCCAAACGCATCCTTGGCGCGGTCCGCGGCATCGACAAAGTCGTCCGCTTCGGCGGCGACGAGTTCTGCGTGATCCTCCCGCAGACCGACCAGGAACAAGCCATCGCCGTCGCCAACCGCATCTCCCGCGCCATCGCCTCCTCCCCCCTCCACATCGACGCCAGCATCGACGTGACCATCACCGCCTCCTTCGGCATCGCCACCTACCCGCTGCACGCCATGACCAAGGACGCGCTGATCCGCCAGGCCGATGCCGCGATGTACCGCGTGAAGTCGACGACGAAGAACGCGGTGGGAGTGGCGGTGGTGGAGGACGCGACGCGACCGGTTGGCGGTTGACGGTTGGCGGTTTTTCATCTGCACGCTACCGGTGCAGGTCGAGGAAGCGGTAGCCGTACACGCCGTCGGCATAGCGTTGGCGGTATTTCACGCCGTTGTCGATCAGGTGGTCCACCTGCTCGTCCGTGATGCCGAGGTCGGCGATGAGCTTTTCGCGGTACTGCGGGATGCGGTGGGTGAAGTAGTCCATCGTCGGCGCGGCCTTGGCGGAGAGGTCGAGATCCTCGGTCACGCGGTAGCCGTGGCGCGACGCCGCGTCGACGAATCCGGAGAGGGAATGTAGCGCCCCTTCCTCGTCGAGCGGCTTTAGCGCGAACTCGTCCAGCACGAGCACCCGTGGCGCGAGCGTGGCCGCCCGCGCGAAGAGGGCCTCGGAGTCGATGTACTGCGAGGACTCCTGGAACAGGAGCAGGTCGAAGGTCTGGCCGGTGTCCAGCGTCTCGAACGCCGCGCAACGGACCGGCATCCCGGAGTACTTCTCCTGCACCATCGCGATCTGGTGCTCGTCCGGCGTGATGCCCAGAGCGTCATAGCCACGCGCGAGGAGCCACGCCATCGTGGTGCCGAGGCCGATGCCGGCTTCGAGGATGCGGCAGGGCGGCGGCGGGAGGCGGGAGAGCAGCAGGTCCGTGGAGCGGTCCTGCGCCGTCGACAGGCGGTCCCGCTCGTGCTCGAACAGGCCGTAATGCAGGTAGCGGACGCCCCCTTCCTCGTGCGTGAGGATGTGCATGAAGACGTTCAGGGGGAAGGTGAAGCCACGCCAGGGTGGCGGATCGGACGACACCGGTGCATTCTATGCGCAGACAAAACCGTGAAACGGTCAGCATCGGTGGTCTTCCTGATGGCCGTCGTCCTGGTCCTGTACAGGAAAGTGACGCGGCTCTGGTGGACGTACGACGATCCGTGGAATCTCCACGTCAGTCTCGTGCGGCGATGGACCGACGCCTTCACGATGCCGGACATCTGGCCGCAGCACTTCTTCACGCCGCTGCTGATCGCCACGTACGAGACCCTGCTGCGCTTCGCCGGGCTCGACCCCGACCACTGGTACCGCATCCAGCTCCTGTTGATCGCCGTCTGCGCGGTGGCGGTGTTCTTCGCCCTGCGCCTCTACGTCGACACGGCCCCGGCCCTCGGCGGCGCGCTGGTGTTCGCGGCGGGGCCGCCGCTGTGTGCGTTCGCGACGCAGCTCATGATCGTCCACTACATCGAGGCCCTGCTCCTCGGCACGCTGGCGATGATCCTGTACGTGCTCGCGTTCCGGCGGCGGTCGATTCCGCTGGAGCTGCTGTCCGCGTTCCTCTACTTCGGGGCGGTGCTGGCGCAGGTGATCGCGGCGCCGCTGCCGCTGCTGCTGCTGTTCCTCCCGGAGAGCACCCTGCGCGTGCGGGCGCGGCATCTGGTCTTCCACGGCGTGGCGCTGCTCGCGTACGTCGTGTGGCGGTATCGCGTCATCGGGACGATTTTCGGCGGCTACGGCTGGGCGATCCGTGCCTCGGAAGTGCCGCAGTTGCTGGCGGTGCTGCCGTGGAAGGTGGTCCTCGCGTTCGCCGGCGCGGGCCTCGGCGTGGGGCTGGTGTGCGTCGGCCTGCTGGCGATCGGCGCGGGGCTGGCGGTCCGCACGCGGCAGGCGCTGCTCTTCGCTGGGATCACGCTGCTGTTCGCGGTCCTGCCGATCATCCCGGTGTCGAAGCAGATGCAGTCGTGGTACGCGGTCCTGCCGTGGCTGTGGCTCTGCTGCGTCTTCGCCGTCGGCGCCGCGAAGCTGAAGCCGTTCTCGCAACTGGTGCTGCTGGTGTTCGCGGCCGGCGCCGTCGTGATCGCGAACCGGCAGGAGTGGACGCGGGAGTACGCGCGCGCGCTGCGGATGTCGACCGAGGCGCGGGCGTACATGTCGCTGGACTCGACGTCGCTGCTGCGGCGGCCGGCCATTCCGCCGTCGTCCATGCCGGAGCTGCGGTGGCTGAAGGAAGAGCACCTGCAGCAGGCGCGCGGCGCGGGCTGGTTCTACGACGACCTCTATCTGTGCAGCTCCGCGCTGACGGGGAAGCGGATTTACGAGTACCTGCCGGCCAGGCGGGAGGTCGCGGAGGTGACGGCGCGCATCCCGGACCTGGCGCGTGCGTACTGTTCGTCGATCCGGGAGAACGCGCCGATGCGCGTGGAGTTCCACCATCGCGACGAGGTGCTGCAGTGGCGCTTCGGCCCGCAGCAGGACGGGCGGTGGAGCGTGGTCGTGGCGGGCGGGCTGATGGCGTACGACGTGCGCCGCGAGGACGGCTTCCGCCTGAAGGGCGTGCCGGGGCTTGCGCTGCGCGTGCGGTACGAGTCGCCGGAAGGTTGGGTGACGTATTCGCCGGAGATCGCACTAGACTTCGCGCGGCAACCCGACCTGGTATGGCACCGCTGAACCTGAATCACGACCCGAACGCGCTCCGCACCTCCTATCGCTCCGCCGATCCGTTCCCGCACATCGTGCTGGACGGGCTGTTCGACGACGCCGAGCTCGCGGCCGTGCTGGCGGACTTTCCGCGGCCGGACGAGACGCGCTGGCTGGAGTTCGACTCGCCGACGGAGAAGAAGCTCGGCTATTACCACGAGCGCTCGACGATCTCGGACCGCGTGCGCCGGTTCCTGGACGCGATGAACGGCTTCGAGATGCTGCTGTGGCTCGAGGCGCTGACGGGCATCGAGGGCCTGATCCCGGACCCGTACTTCGGCGGCGGCGGGCTGCACCAGATCGAGCCGGGCGGCTTTCTGAAGGTCCACGCGGACTTCAACGTACACCCGAAGCTGAAGGTCGACCGGCGGCTGAACATGCTGACCTACCTGAACCGCGACTGGCGGGACGAGTGGGGCGGCCATCTGGAGCTGTGGGACGCCTCGGCCTCCGAGTGTCGCAAGCGGATCGCGCCCCTGTTCAACCGGACGGTGATCTTCTCGACGACGGACACGTCGTTCCACGGCCACCCGCACCCGCTGCAGTCGCCGCCGGGCGTGACGCGCAAGTCGGTGTCTCTGTATTACTACACGGCCGGACGCCCCGAGGAAGAGCGCTCCGCACCGCACGACACGATCTTCGTGGGGTGATCGCTCCTGTCATCCCGAGCGTCGAGCGAGGGACTCGGGCGGGTGGGGCGACACATGTCCCGGAGGGACAGAAGAAGGTAGCCGGTGGCAAGCCGCGAAGCGGCGCAGCCACCGGGTAGGATCGCGGAGATTGCGCGCCCCGGAGGGGCGCCAGACGCCTTCTGCGGCCCCTCCGGGGCCGAAAATGGGGCGACCCTGGTCCGGTGGCTGCGCGCTCCGCGCTTGCCACCGGCTACCTTCTGTCGCGCCTCCGGCGCAGAGGCAGTGT
>DASUSN010000216.1:0-81959 GCA_036375075.1 Thermoanaerobaculia bacterium
AGAAATGCGTTCTAGGAGTGCGGTGGCGAGGGTGGTGGACGGGGTGGGAGCTACCGCTCTGGTATCGCCACCGCGTGGCCCATCCGCACGACCAGAGCGGTGGCTCCCACCACCCACCACCTCGCCACCGCACTCCTAGAACCAGCTAAGTTAGTGCTTATGGGGCGTTCCCCCTCCCCGTCCGAGGGGCGGGCTGAAGCCGCGCCCTACATTGCGTTGCCTGCCACGAAGAACGCCGTGCTCGACGGCCGGGGAACGCCGCCGCGGGACTCGAGGGTGACGGCGAGCGCTTTGATCTCGGTGGCGACGGGAAGGTTCTCGATGGAGATCGAGGCCTCGCCGTTACGGGTCACGTCGAAGACGCCCGCGCTCACGGGCGCGGGCCGGTCGGCGCGGATGATCCAGAGCTGATAGCTCTTGTCGCCGGGGTTCTCGGGCAGGTCGTGGAAGAAGACGATCGCGCGGCGGCGGTTCGGGTCGAGGAACACCTTGGCCGATGCGCGGGGGGCGATCTCCTGGCCGGCGAGGGCGATGGTACGCGTGTCCGCCGCACCCAGCGCCGCGATCTCGGCGGAGAGCCTCGCGTTCTCGCGCTCCAGACGGGCACGCTCGGTCTGCACGGTGAATTCGCGCAGGCCGAACAGCCCGAGGATCAGTGCCGCGGCGGCGGCCAGCCGCCACGAGCTGCGGCGGCTCGCGGCGGCACGGGTCACACTCTCGACGACCCGCTCGCGAACGTGTCGCGGGGGGGCCACGGGATCGAGCCCGAGGGCGAGGAGCGTGGTGGCCCGGCGGTATTCGTCGCGCGCGCGGCGGCAGGGCAGGCAGCCCGCCACGTGCATCGCCAGAACGATCGCGTCGCCCGCGCCGGCGATCCCCAGGGCGTCGAGCGCCGCGATCGATTCGGTTTCTTCGTGGGTCATTGAAATGCCTGCAGACGCTCCCGGAGCTTCTTCATGCCGAGCTGCATGCGGGTCTTGATCGTGCCGAGCGGCTCGTCGAGACGGGCGGCGATCTCGGTCTGGGAGAGTCCTTCGAAATACGCGAGCTCGAGCGCCACGCGCTGCGCCTCGGGCAGCTCCGCGAGCGCGCTGCGCACGGCCTGGCACTCCTCGGACTGGATGGCGCGGTCGGCGCCGGTGGTGTGGTCGACGAAGGCGGACCGGATGGAGACCTCGCGGCCGGCTTCGTCTTCCCGCGTGTTGCGTATCTTGCGGGAGCGGAGGCGGTCGATGCCGCGGCTGCGCGCGATGGAGATGAGCCACGCGATCTCGCTGCCGCGCACGGAGTCGAACATCTTCGCGCTGGTCCAGGCCTTGACGAAGGTCTCCTGCAGGACCTCCTGAGCGTCGTCGGCATTGGCGAGGATCCGCAGGAGGAGGGCGTAGACCGTCGGGGCGTAGCGGTCGTAGAACTCCTCGAACGCGGAGACGCTGCCTCCGGCGACCGACGGCAGTAGCGTTGCGGCAGATGCGCTGGCGGTGTTCATCGACGGTTGCGGTTGATCGAACAGTTTACGACCGGCCGCGTGCGGCGGATTGCACACGCACAGGTTTTCCGACAGCCGTCCTACGTTTTCGGCTCGTGCTTCTTCGCCGGGTCGTCGGGCGGGAAGTCGATGTCGGTGCGGATGCCCATGCGCCCGGGCTTGCGCGTACCGGGGAAGCCGCTGGGGCGGCCGGCGGTCTGGTCGTCGTTGCTGTGGCCCGGCGCACCGCCGTCCCAGAATCCCTTGTCCTTCACGTTCTCACGCGGATTACCGGCCATATCTCACCTCAAATCAGTAGTTTGGCATCTACCTAGCAATATGAATAACTGTTAAGGAGGACTTGAATGGTTGACAACGTGAATCCTACCAGTCAGTTCCACCCGTACCAGCCGCAGGATGCGACGCCGCAGACCGGCAGCAGCAGCTCGTCGCTGCAGAGCGGCCTGGGCGGTATTCTCAGCAAACTCGGCATCGATCAGAGCAAGATCGGTGCGATGGGCGGCAACCTGAAGAACGTGGACGTCCGCGGCCAGCTCGAGCGGGCGCGCGGGATGGCGCAGAAGAACCCCAGCCTGGTGCTCGGCGGCCTCGCGGCCCTGGCCATTGGCGCGGGCCTGATGCGACGACGCGGAATGGTGTAACCGTATAGGGCGCAGGGGACAGGGCGCGGGGCGCAGGAGAAAAGGCCTGCAACGCGTCTTTCTCCTGCGCTTTTCTTTCTCCTGCCCCCTGCCCCCTGCGCCCTGCCCCCTGCGCCCTGTCATGGATGCAGCGAGTACTGGATTCGCACGTCCGTCCCCACGACGCGCCCGCGGAGGATCACCTTCGCGGTCGACTCCGTCACCCCCGAGGTGGTGGCTTCCCCGCGAATCTCGAATGCGTTCGTCGTGGACTTGGTCATGTGGCCGCTGATGGTGCCGTCCTCCATCTTGACGGAGAACTGCGGCGTGAACGGGCGGGTGACGATCTGCATGGCGGCCAGCTCGGCCGCGTTCTCGGCCAGCGTCTCGGCGACGATCCGCGCGCGGAACCGCCGCGCCTCGGCCAGCTCGCGCTGGGAGTCGAGCAGCATGAGCTCGATGAGCGCGAAGTAGAGCACGGCGAGAACGATCGCCATGATCAGCGCGTAGCCGCTCTCGCTATTCCGTTTTCTATTCGGTAGCCCGCGGCTGAAGGATCGTGTCGATCGCAATGCGTCCATTCTCGTCTTTCGCGGTGATCCGCGTTGCCCACGCGGAGGCGGTGCCGGTGCGTACGGCGTCGATCTCGAGATTGCTGAAGTCGACGGGGAGTCCGCGCGTCACCCAGTCGTCGGCGACGACGCCGACGTTGTAGGCGCGGCGCCGCACCTCGCCGGGCGTGCGGAAGTCCCAGATGACGGTCTGCTGGCCGCCGGAGGCCATCATGGTCTCGACGATCAGCACCTTGTCGGAGGAGGTGTAGACGCCGTAGGTCTTCTCGTAAGGCTGGCGGCTGGCGGCGTCGAGGACGTCGCGGCGCAGGCGCGCGAGCACGGCGATGACCTGCGGGTTCTTGTGCATGTTGATGGGGAGATGCTTTTCGGCGAAGCGCATCTCGGCGGTGAGGACGAAGAGCACGGTGCAGATCAGGCCGAAGATGGCCAGCGCGAAGACCATCTCCAGGAGCGTATAGCCCGCCGCTCTGCGCTCGGTTCTCACCACAGGTTGGAGCCCCCGGTGTCGGCGCGCAGGAGCTCGAGCTTCGCCTGGCGCTGACCTTCCTTCCAGCGGATGGTCATGAGGACGTTCTTGACGCCGGGCTGGACTTCCTGGACCGCGACGATGGTGTTGAAAGGCTTCAGCGGCTCGAGGATGGCGACGTCGCTGACGAACTCGACGGGCTGCGTCTCCAGCGACGCGAAGGTCATCCGCCGGCGGTACTCGGCCTCGTTGGCGAGGGCCTGGTACGCGAGGATGGTCTCGCTGGCCTGCTGCAGGCGCCGGTTGCGCTCGACGAACGCGGTGAGCGAGATCGTGATCACGAGCGTGAGGATCATGAACGCGACGAGGAGCTCGACGAGCGAAAGTCCGCGCTGGTAGCGCATGGTGTGAATCGTCTCACGTTCTCACCGGGAGTGCGGCGACGGCGTACTTCCACACGTGGTACAACCATGCGCGATGACAGGCGGACGCATCCGCGGATTCGACGGACTGCGTGCCGTGGCGATCGTGCTGGTCATCCTGTGGCACACCAAGACGGTCTTCGGGTTCCGGTCCCTCGGGGTGCTCGACCTGCTGGTCAACGCCGGGTGGGCGGGCGTGGACCTGTTCTTCGGGCTGAGCGGGTTCCTGATCACGTCGCTGATCCTGGGCGAGGAGCGGGACACGGGGCGGTTCCGCATCCGCGACTTCTACGCGCGGCGGGTGCTGCGGATCTTTCCTCCGTACTACACGGTCCTGCTGGTGACGGGGCTGGTGCTCAGCCGGTTCGCCGTTTTTCGCTCCGCACACTGGCCGTGGGATGAGCCGCAGCCGCTGTACGTGGCGTCGTTCGCCTTCCTGTTCAGCAACTACCTGGATCTCGATCCGATCGGGCTCGCGTACATCGTGAACTGGTCGCTGTGCGTGGAGGAGCACTTCTATCTCTTCTGGCCGACGGCGCTGCTCCTGTTGCGCAGCCGCTCCGCGCGGGTGATCTTCGGCCTGGCCGTCTGCACGCTGGTCCCGCTGCTGCGCTTCGACGCCCTTGGCCTGATGGAGCCGCATCGCGTGCACTCGCTGTCGCACCTGCGGATCGACTCGATTCTGTGGGGAGCGCTCGCGGCGCTGCTGTTCGCGTGGCTGACGAAGCATCCGCGCGTCCGCCGCTCGGTCCTGTACGCGAGCGCGGTGACGGCGCTCTTCTTTCTCGGACCGGAGCTGTCGTTCTGGGGGTACTTCGTCGGGCTGACGGCCCTCGCCATCGCCGTCGCGGCGTTCGTGAGCAACATCGCGGCGACGCCGGAGTCGTGGCTCGTGACGCTGCTCGAGGCCAGGCCGCTGCGCGCGGTGGGGAAGGTGTCGTATGGGATGTACCTCCTCCACTTCCAGGCCCTCGACGTCGTGCGCGCGCTGGCGCCCCCCGGGCTGCCGCAGGTCCTCGCGTTCGTGCTCTTCGCCGCCTGCGCGATCGCCCTGACCTGGGGGGCGGCGGCGGCGATGTACCGGCTGGTGGAGCAACCCGCGCTGCGCCTGAAGCGGCACTTCGCGGGCGGCCCTGGCTAGTTTGGAGTGCGGAGGCGATCGATTGCCTCCGCACTCCAAACCGGACGTGCGCTGGTATGCTCCGCGGCCGATGAAACTTCGTTTTGCTCCCTCGCCGACCGGCTTTCTCCACGTGGGAGGCGCTCGTACGGCGATCTTCAACCTGCTCCACGCGCGGCGCTACGGCGGGCGGATGCTGCTGCGCATCGAAGATACGGACGTCGAGCGCTCCAAGCAGCACCACGCCGAGCAGATCCTGCAGTCGCTGCAGTGGCTCGGCGTCGAGTGGGACGAGGGTCCGATCTACCAGAGCGACCGCCTGGACCGGTATCGCGAGCGCGCCGAGGAGCTGGTGGCGGGCGGGAAGGCATACCGCTGCTACTGCACCGTCGAAGAGCTCGAAGCGGAGCGCACCGCCGCGGAGAAGGCGGGCGACGCGTACCGCTACTCCGGACGCTGCCGCAAACGCGCCGAGGCGGGAGAAGCGCAGCCGGACGACGCCCCGCACGTCATCCGCTGCAAGGTCATGCCGGGGCCGATCGAGTTCCACGATCTCATCCGCGGCGACGTCCGTTTCGAGGGCGAGTTGATCGACGACTTCGTCCTCATCCGCTCGGACGGCAATCCGACCTACCACCTCTCCGTGGTCGTCGACGACGTAGACATGGAGATCACGCACGTCGCGCGCGGCGACGATCACCTCTCGAACACGCCGAAGCACATCGTGCTGTTCCGCGCGTTCGACGCCAGCGTCCCGGTCTTCGCACACCTCCCCCTGATCCTCGGCAGCGACCGCAAACGGCTGTCGAAACGCACCGGTGCGACGTCGGCCGAGGAGTACCGCGACATGGGGATCGTGCCGCAGGCGCTCTTCAACTTCCTCACGCTTCTCGGCTGGAACCCCGGCGGCGACCGCGAGCTGATCTCGCGCGACGAAGCGGCGGAGGTCTTCGACCTGTCCGACGTGAACAAGGCGCCGGCCGTGTTCGACCCGGAGAAGCTCCTCTGGATGAACGGCCAGTACCTGATGCGCATGACCGCGGACGAGCTCTACCCGCACCTCGCGCCGTTCCTTCCCGGCGATCACCCGCTCGACGAGCTCCGCGCAGCGATCGAGTTGAACAAGGGCCGGGGCCGGACGCTGAAGGAGATCGCCATCCAGCTCGAGCCCTACCTGATCGAAGACGGCGCGATCGAGTACGAGGCCGAGGCGGCGAAGAAGCACCTCAAGGGCGACGACCTCGCCGGACGCATGACCGAGCTGCACGACGCGCTGGCGAGCGTCGCGCCGTTCGACGTCACGACCACCGAGGCGGCGCTGCGGGCGCTGGCGGAGTCGAAGGGCGTGGGCGCGGCGAAGCTCATCCACCCCCTGCGGCTCGCGCTCACGGGCCGCGGCGCGTCGCCCGGGATCTTCGACGTGGCGGTGGTGCTGGGGCGCGAGCGGACGCTCAGGCGTCTGCGGATCCTGATCGACCGTTTACAAGGTGGATCAGATATGCCGCTGCAAATACCCCCGAGCTGATCCAGTGCGCCCAGGCCATGACCTCCCGCAGGGTCTCGTTCGTCGAGACCTGCAGGAGGTAGGCGGAGAGCGTCATGGGCACGATGAGCAGGGCCGCGGCGATGCCCGTGCGACGGTTCTTCCCGTTGCCGAAGCGGTACTTCGGCAGGATGTGATTGGAGAACGTCCAGCCGAGCAGAAAGAGCAGCGCGGGGGCGATCACCACGTGCGCGGCCAGCATGTGCGGCTGCATCGGATGGTTGACGACGGAGAACTCGTCGTCGCTCTTCAGGAAGTACTTCATCCAGGCGTAGACCGCTCCCGTGAGCGTCGTCAGCGCGACGGCCGTGTGCAGCCAGACGAGCTGCATGCGGCTCACTTCGCGCTCGCTCCGATCGCGCGGTGCAGCGCGAGGATCTTGCGCGAGGTGTTGGTGATCGCGCGGCCGGAGAGCGTCGCGCCGGAAAGCGGCCGGATGGCGCGCTTCGTCGAGAGGTCGTCGTCGAGCCTGCGCTCGTGGAACTGCTCGATCCAGCGCGGCTTCGGCAGGTACTCCGGCGGCTCGTCGAAGGAGAGGATCTCGATCCTGTCGATGCGCGCGTCGGGCGTGACCACGATCATCACCGTCTCGGGGAGCGTGCGCACGCGGTGGGTGTCGAAGTACGCGACCCCGGCGGGGCTGACGTAGCGGACGATCATCTTGTCCGCGATGTCGACGCCGCTCTCCTTCCGGGCGGCGTCGATCTGCTGGGGCGTGAGGAACACCACCTCGCGGGTGACTCTGGTGCCCGCGGGGAACGCGCTCGCGAGCGCCTGCTGCTGCGTCATGAAGACGCGGGCATGCGCCGCGAGCGCAATCGCGAGAATCGCGACTAGAAGATATAGCCGATGCCGATGTTCCACTGATCGAGTCCGGTCCCTGCTTCGTTGTCGGTGTTCTGGTAGTCCCACTTGATGACCGTCTGCGGCGCGGGACGGAACTGGATGCCGTAGGTGAAGACGGTCAGCTCGGACGCGGGGTTGCGCGCGAAGCCGGCGGGAACGCTGCGCTGGGTGTCGAGCTGCTCGTAGCGGAAGTACGGGGTCAGCGACGACTCGCCAAAGCGCGGCAGGAGCGACGACACGTCGTAGCCCGCTTCGACGTACCAGCCGCCGAGCTCCTCGCCGATGGAGCGATTGCCGGTGAGGCTCTGCAGCGCGTTGAGCTGCGCCACGTCGTCGAGGGTCGCGCCGGCCCACAGCGCGCGGACGGTGGCGCCGCGGAACTTCGCCTCGCCGTGGAGATCGAAGATCGTCAGGTTGCCTTCCACGGTCTCACCCGCGACGACGTTGCCCTGGCCGGTGTTGCCGGAGTAGAACGCGCCGCCGATGGTCGTGCCTTCGAACGGCGTGTAATCGAGGCGGCCGGTGAGGGCGATGTCCTCGATCTGCGCGTTCGCGCCCTTCTGGCGTCCGCCGCGCACGCCCCCGGCGCTGAACCGGTCGCCGCGGATGCTGTTCACGGCATACGCGCGCCAGGAGACCGGCCCGTGCTCGCCGAACACGCCTGCGCCCATCTCCCGCCACGTCGTCGGGATGATCGCGTTCTCGACGAACGAGCGGCGCGCGGTGAGGTAGGTCGTCGGCTCGTGCATCTCGTTCACGAGCCCCATCGGGATGAGCAGGAGTCCGGTGCGGACGCCGACGTTCTTGGTCGCCAGAAAGTCGAGGTACGCGAACTCCACCGAGGCCTCGCCGCCGAGGGCGGTATTGCCGTGCTCGAACTCGATCTCGGAGTTGAAGAGCACGCGGTCGTTGTACTTGTAGCCGGTGTAGAGGACGCCGCGCAGCATGTCGAACTTGTCCTTGTTCGTGGTCCGCACGTCGGCGTCGGTCCTGGCCGCGTAGTTCTCGTAGAGCATCTCGCCGTAGCCGCCGAACGAGATGCCGGACTCCACGCGATAGACCTTCGACGCGGCGGCACCGAGGCCGAACTGCTCGGTGTCCGCGGCGACGGCCTTGTCGGTCTGGCGGGTCTTCAGCGCCTCGATCTCCTGGCTGAGGGCCTCGATCTGGCGGCGGAGCTCCGCCACCTCGGGAGACTGCATCCGGGCGATGGTCTCCTCGAGAGCGCGCAGGCGGCGCTCGATATCGGAGACATCCTGGGCAAACGCGCTCGCGCTCAAGGTGAGGGCGAGAATGGTGACGGTGATTCGCTTCAACATGTTTCAGTCCTTCATCGAAAAGTTCCGGTCGAGCAGGGTCAGCCCGCGCGCGCGTTCGCGGGCCTTCGCCGAGAGCCGGATGGTGCGGGTGGGGGTGAGGAAAATCGCGGCGACCCCGTGGTCGTCCGCCCAGCGAAGCCCCTCGTCTTCGCCCATGACGTAAAGAGCGGTGGAGAGGATGTCGGCGGTCAGCCCGTCGTCCGCGATGACGCTCGCGGAGCCGCGGGCGGGAACGGCCTGGCCCGTGCGGGGATCGACGATGTGACCCGGCTTTTCCGAGGTGGAGCTCGTGGAGAGGGAGACGTTCTCGATCGTCAGCGCCAGGACGGGCTTCTCGCGATCCGCCGGGTCGGCGATGGCGACCTCGTGCTCGCCGCGGACGATGAGCTGTCCCCCGAAGTCGATCAGCGCGTCGCCCGTGGTGAGGGCGAGCATGCGGTCGAGCGCGTAGCCTTTGCCGAAGGCGCCCGGGTCATACGCGGTCCGTCCCGAGCGGGCGGACATCCGCTCGGCATACCGCGGATCGAACGTACCGTTCGTCTTCTTCGTCCACTCCGCGGTGACGTCCAGCAGCGCGCGCAGCTCCTCGCCGGGCGCCGCGCCGCCGTTCACACGCGAGAGCTCGCTGTCCGGGATCCACGTCGAGAGCATCTGCTCCACGCGTTTCGCCTCGGCGAACGCAGCCTCGATCTGCGCTTCCGCCTGCCCGGACCGCACCGCGACTTCGCACACCGTCCCCATGAGGTACCGCGCTCTTCGAGCGTCTTGGACCCTCGGCGCTGCCTGGGTTAGGGGGACGACGACTGCGAGCGCGGCGATGAACGCCGCCGTTCTCATGCTTCGATCGGACCTCTCTGCCGCGCGCGATCGATGAGCGTCATGGCCGCGAGCCACAAAGCGCAGATCGCGACCATTCCGAACATGATGTGCATGCTGTAGCGGCCGTCCGCCGAATACGGCTCGGTGGCGAGGTGAATGGCCTCGCTGTTCGGCAGGATCTCGGCCTCGCTGAACTCGTGGATGGCGTAGAACACGATCTGCACGGTGAAGAGCAGCAGGAACAGACCCGTAACCTGGAAGAAGCGCTTCACGTTGATGCGGTGGCCGAAGTGCGCCCAGAGCCAGGACATCGCGGCCGCGGCGGCGAGGCCGAGGGCGCAGCCGAGCCAGAACTGCCCCTGGCGCACCTGGATCAGCATCAGCGCCGTCTCCATCCCCTCGCGCGTGATCATCAGCAGCGTGAATCCGAAGACGCCGATCCAGGCCCACTTGCCGCTGGCCCGCTGCTCGAGCCGGGTCTCCATGTCGCGCTTCATCGTCGGCGCGATCCGCCAGATGTGGATGACGAAGCTCGCCACCAGCAACGCCGCGACCAGCGCCAGGATGCCTTCCCACAACGGCTGATTGATCCGCTGCAGCAGGTAGCCGAGGCCGAAGCTGGCCACGACGGAGAGAGCGATCCCCCACCACACCGCGGGACGCAGGGCGTCGCGGCCGGTCTTCTTCAGGTACGCGAAGATGATCGCAACGGTGAGGAACGCCTCGAATCCTTCACGAAAAACGATGATCAGTGCCTGGAGCATGGGCTCACTTTCTCAGCCGGGTCGCCGCAATCATCTGCACGCGATCGGGCGCATCGGGAATCTGGCCTTTGCGCCGGCAGGGATCGCAGACGCCGAGGATTTGAAGGTTGTGGAACGTGGGAGTGAACTTCTTCTTCTCGCAGATGGCGAGCTGCAGCCGCTCGAGCTCCGGGTCGTGGAACTCGATGACGCCGCCGCAGGTGGTGCAGATCAGGTGGTCGTGGTGCGAGTTCCCGCTGACGTGCTCGTAGTGATAGTGGTCCTCGCCGAGGTGGACGCGGCGGACCATTCCCGACTTCACCAACAGCTCGAGGGTGCGGTAGACCGTCGCGCGCGAGATCTTGACGCCCTTCTCCTTCATCTTGAAGAGCAGCTCGTCCGCCTCGAAGTGGTAATGGATGGAGAAGATCTCCCTAACGAGCGCGGTGCGCTCGGAAGTGAGCTTGAGCCCGTGCTGCTGCAGGAACTCCTGGAAGCGGGGGACCTCTTTGTCGGCGTGGGCCATCGGCACTCGGGACGCGTTGAGACGGAGTCTCAATCGCGCTAGCGAGTGTAGGGGTCTCGACGGACTTCGTCAAGTGAAGCCCGCCCCCGGGCTGCGGGACGCGTCACAGGTGGGTCCTGGCCGCCTCCACCATCTGGCGCACCTTCGGCTGCCGCGGGTCGATGGCCAGCGACCGGTTCCAGAAGTCGAGAGCGCGGGAGTATTCGTCCTGCCGGGCGTAGAACACCGCCAGGTTGTTGAGGACGAGCGTGGACGACGGCTGGAGGCCGAGGGCGCGCTCGAGCTCGGGGAGGCCCTCGGTGTACCGCTGCGCCTGGGCCAGCGCGGAGCCGAGGTTGGCGGCGATGAGGTACGACTGCGGATAGATCTGCTTGGCCTTGTAGAGCAGGTTGATGGCGCGCGAGGTCATGTTCTGCGACCGGTACAGCGCGGCGAAATCGACGAAGCGCTTCTCCGCGTCCGGCAGCCCGCGCTGTGCGGCGGCAATGAACACGTTCTCCGCGGCGGTGTACTGCTGGCGCTCGAAGAGCACCAGGGCCATGTTGAAGTACGGCGTCGGGCGCGTGGGATTGAGATCGATCGCGTTCTGGAACGCCTCGACCGCCTCCTTCGGCTTCTTCTGCCGGCGCAGCTCGATGCCCTGATTGTTCCAGTGCGCGTACGCGCCCCACTGCGCCGGCGGAACCGCGGCGGCAACCTGCACGCCCTCGTCGTCTTCGAACACCGGCTGCAGCCGCGACGGATCGACGAGGTGGCCGATCGCCTGCAGCCGCTGCGTGTACTGCTGCGGATTCACGCCGCGTCCGCCCGCGGGACGGCCCGCAAAGAACTCGTCGTAGCTGACGACGCGCACGGAAGTCACCGGATCGATGCCGTTGAAGACCCAGCTCGCCTGATTGCCCGGCATCTCGAGGGACTTGGGCAATCCGAGGACGGAGAGGACCGTGGGCACGACGTCGTAGAGCGACAGGGTATGGCTGCCGCGGCTGGGCGCGACGTGATTGCCGTAGGCGATGAAGATTCCGGGATTGCGGTGGTCGGAGATCGCGCTGCGTCCGATGGGGGCCGTGCGCGGGCGGTTCTTTCCCCAGCGGAACCCGTGCGCGGACATGATGATGACGGTGGTGTCGTCCGTCAGCACCTTCATCCACTCCCCGATCAGCCGGTCCACCTCGGAGTAGTAATTCGCGACGCTCGGCCAGTACCGGCGGAACTGCGTCTGCGGGATGCCCTCCCGGTACGGCGGGTGGTAAGGGCCGAAGAGGTGATTGACGACGTCCGTGCCGTCGTACGACATCATCATCACCAGCGGCTCCTGCTGCTGATAGAGCGCGATGGCGGCGCGGTGATCGGTCCAGGTCTTCGCGAGCGTCTCGCGGAACACGTTCACCGGATCCGCGGAACCGCCCTTCGAGACGGCGTCCTGGTACTCCTGGCCGGTGATGTTGAGAAAGCGGCCGACCTGCGCGAAGCCGATGGTGTTCGTGGCGACGACCTGACTGGCGACGCGCGACCGCAGCTCCGCGGGGTCGATGGCTTCGGGCATCAGCGCGCCGGGGACGTCGAACGTGACGGCGCCGTCCATGCGCGGCGGCCACGCCGTCCACCAGTTCACGACGACCGAGCGGCGGCCGAAGGCTTCGGCGATGTCCCACAGCGCCGGCGCGCGGCGCGTGGCGGCGTCGACGGGCTGCTTCGTCTGCGGGTCCATGAAGTCGAGGACGCCGTGGCGATCGGGAGGCAGTCCGGTGGCGACGGACGTCCAGACGAGCGGGGACACGGTCGGCTGGATGGTCTGGAGGGTGCCGGTCGTGCCGCCGAGGGCGAGGGCGCGGATGTTGGGAATGCGGCCGTCGGCGGAGAGCTCGGAGATGAGCTCCCAGTCGGCGCCATCGATGGCGAAGATGGCGACGCGACCGGCCACGCCACGCGCGTTGCGGCGCAGCTCGTGGCGTTTGTACTCGAGGAGCGCGCGGCGGTCGGGCTCCATCTGCGCGATCTCGAAGGCCTCGACTTTCAGGCCGCTCTGGGCGAGGTAGCCGGCGACGACGCGGCGGAGGACGTCCCGCCGGGTGGCGAACTGCGACGTCGGCGAGAGGAGCTCTTCGACCGGCACCTGCTGCGTGACGGCGGAGACGGCCTCGCCGACGCGGGTACGGATCCAGGCGCTCCAGCCGTCGCGGACGAGCCGGCGCGCGTCCTTCAGCTCCTCGCCCGGCAGGGTGAAGCGGATCCGGTAGCTGACCGTGACCGGGATCTTCTCTTTCGAGAGGATGCGCACCAGATCGTCGCGCTGCGCCGCGCCGTTCCGCTTCTCGAACTCGAGGCGGTAGAACTGATGCGGCGGCAGGAAGGTGATGCGGTTCTGCACCAGCCGGACCTTCCCCGACTGCTTGTCGACGCCGAAGATCAGGCGGCGCGAGGAGGGGAGAAAGAGGCTGACGATGAGGTAGATCGTCCCCGCCATCGCGGCGAGGAGCGCCAGAGCGCGGACAGACTTCGAGCGGAGCACGGGAGGGGCAGTATGAAAGAAAGGTGCCGGGATGGGGGCGCTGTTTGGAGTGCGGAGGAGACAGGTCCCTGTCATCCTGAGCCGCGTAGACGGCGAAGGACCCCCTGATTCGTGCGCGACGCGTGCTATCGGCAGGGGGTCCTTCGCCGCGCTTCGCCGGCTCAGGATGACAGCGCGCCCTGCCCCTGCCCCCTACTTCTTGCGCTTCACCAGTTGCTTTACCTCGTCGTTGCCGATGGGGCTCTGGGCCGAGATGATCACGGCGGCGGTGCCCTCGCGGAAGGAGGGGATGGTGCAGCGGACGATGGCGGAGCCGTCGGCGGCTGTCTTGCCGCGGAAGATGACCCGAGGGGGCTCGACGGTGGAGATGACCTTCACTTCGATGGCGGCCGCCGGGATCGGCGCTTGGGAGAGGCTCTTGCGGGCGGCGACGCGCAGCTCGATGGACGTGCCGGCGAAGAACTCGGTCTGGCTCAGCAGCGCGAGCTCGAGGTGCTCGCTCTCCGCCTCGGACGCCAGGTAGTCGATGATCACCTGGTCGAGGGTCTTCTCCTCGTCGATGGCGATCGGGGGCGCAGCGGGCTCGGGGACCGGGGTGCTCGTGTGCGTGGAGAGCGTCGGCGGGCGCTCCTGGACGGTCTTGGTCGTGTCCGCGGGCTGGTCGAAGCGCCCGCGCTTGATGGCCGCGATCATCGTGCGGTGCTGCTGTTCCATCAGCCCGCCGATCCATTTGTCGTCGACGCCGACCTTCAACTGCTCCGCGTAGGAGGTCTTCTTCGACGCGAGGATCTCGCCGCCCACGTAGACGAGCGACTCGATGTACGGATTGCCGACACCTTTGTCCTCGGTCTGTACGTGGTAGACCTTCTCGTTGTGCTTGATGTCGGTGTTGAAGCCGGTGATCACGGAAACCGGTATGTTACCAACTAATTCTGGTCGAGCCACGCGCGCAGATACGCGATCTGCTCCCGCACGCGCGAGCGGTCGTCCGCGGACGGCATCAGGACGAGGTACCGCTCGAAGAGCTCGATGGCCTGCGCGTATGCGTGCATCTGCATGGCGAGGGCGGCGCGGTCGCGGACCTCGTATGCGTCGCGCGCGTCGAGGATGAGCAGGCGATCGATGGACGCCGCGGCGCGGGTGAGATCGCGCTGCGCGAGATACGCGGCCTTGAGCTGCGCCAGCTCGCGGGCGAGGATCTGGCGCGGCGTGAACGAGCGGAGGTGGTGCTCGCGGAGCTGCACGCCGCCGCCGTACATGCCGTCGAGGATCTTCTGCAGCTCGACGGTGGAAAGTACGCGCCCGCCGTCGAAGGGATCGACGACGATCACGCCGAACGGGCCCGTGAACTTCACCAGGAAACGCCCCGGCAGGGCGACGCCCGCGGCCTCGATGCCGGCGCGGCGGGAGAGCTCGATGTAGAGGATCGACAGCGTGATCGGCAGGCCGGCGTGCCGGTCCAGGGCCTCGCTGAGCAGCGCGCTGCGCGGGTCGTAATAATCGCCGTCGGCGCCGAGGAAGCCTTCTTCGTCGAAGAGGAGCCGGTTGACCGTGGCGACGATGCGCTCGATGTCCCGCGAGCCTTCCAGACGCTCGCGGACGGCGTCGCTCCACGACTGGACGGCGTCGAGGTGACGGCCGACGTCCAGCCGCGGGTCTTCCTCGAGATCGATGACCAGCGACGCTTCCACCAGATCGAGCAGCGGCTCGGGGCGGCCCGCGATCTCTTCGAATCGCCGGCGCGCCAGCGCAGGATGCGTCAGGACTCTTCCCGGCTGCTGCATTCCGCTATCTTCCTCCGGAGCTCATCGTCCACCGGCCTCTTCGAACGGCGTGCCCAGTCGTAGAGCACGACCGTGACTTTGCCGGTGGCCGCGAGCTCGTTGCCGTTCGTCTTGCGAATCTCGTAGTGGGTGTCGAAGGAGCTGTTCCGGACCTCGCCGTAGCGGACGCGGATCTCGATCGGCTCCATCTCGATGGACTGGCGGAAGTCGCACTGGGCGTGGGCGACGATGAACCCGATGTCGAGCGCTCCGCCGTAGCCGGCCACCTCGAACCAGAGGAGGGTGCGCGCCCACTCGAAGTACGTGAAGAACACGGCGTTGTTGACGTGGCCGTACGCGTCCACGTCCCGGAAGATGACCTGATGAGGAACGACGTACCAGCCATCGCGCCACGTCCCACGAAAACTCTCGGGCACACTCATTGTACGGCAGCGGTCGTCACAGAGATGGTGCTCTTCGCCGACTTTGTGGTGCACGCCTGCAGGTAGCGGCCGGGCAGCGGGTGGTCGAGGTACGGCGCGATGATCGAGGACGCCTGGACGAGCCGGTTGAGGTCCACGCCGGTGTCGATGCCCATCCGGTCGAGCATGTACACGAGGTCCTCGGTCGCCAGATTGCCCGAGGCGCCCGGGGCGTAGGGGCAGCCGCCGAGCCCGCCGGAGCTGCCGTCGAAGGTGGTCACGTTCATCTCCAGCGCCGCGAGCGTGTTGGCCAGGGCGGTGCCGCGCGTGTCGTGGAAGTGCATCGCCAGCTTCGACGCCGGGATCACGTGCAGGAGGACGCCGATGACACCCTGCACCTGCATGGGCGTCCCCACGCCGATCGTGTCGCCGACGGAGACCTCGTAGCAGCCGAGGTCGAGGAGACGGGCACAGACCTCGAGGACCTTCTCCGGCGGAACGTCGCCTTCGTACGGGCAGCCGAACGCGGTGGAGACGTAGCCGCGCACGCGGATCCCTTCCTGATGGGCGCGCAGGGCCACCGGCGCGTAGTTGTCGAACGACTCGTCGATCGACATGTTGATGTTGCGCTTGTTGAACGTCTCCGAGGAGGCGGTGAAGATGGCGATCGACTTCACGCCGGCCTCGATGGCCCGCTCCAGGCCCCTCATGTTCGGGACGAGCACGGGGTACTCGACGCCAGGATCCTTCGGGATGTCGCGGTACACCTCCGCGGTGTCCGCCATCTGCGGCACCCACTTCGGCGAGACGAACGCGCCGGCCTCGATGACGCGCAGGCCGGCGTCGGAGAGGGCGGTGATGTAGTCGATCTTGGCCTGTGTCGGGATCGTGACTTTCTCGTTCTGCAGGCCGTCACGAGGGCCGACTTCCACGATTCGTACGGTATCAACGGAGATTTTCATGGGATCGCACAGGACTGTCATCCTTCTGTCAAAGTTACGAGCTCCACGCCCGGTTGCACCAGCTCTCCCTCTTTGCAGTTGATGGAAGCGACCTTGCCGTCATGTCCGGCGCTGATCTGGTGCTCCATCTTCATGGCCTCGAGGATGAGCAGCGGGGCTCCTTTTGCAACAACATCACCCTCGCGCACGAGAATTCGCAGTACTACGCCGGGCATCGGCGCCTCGGTGGAGTGGTCCTTGTGGCGCGCGCGGGCGCGGCCTTTCTCCTCGACCTCGATGAAGTAGATCTCGCCGTCGAACGCGAAGTTCACGGTCGAGCCCCCTGTTGAAGAGACGATCACGTAGGGAACGGCGTACGTGCGCCCGTCGACGCGGATCTCGGCTTCTTCGCCGTCGGTGGAGAGGAGCTCGATCATCGGGAGAACCGCGACCCCGGCGCGTCGAGCGGAATCTCCTGCGAGCAGAGCGGACAGCGGTCGGCTTCGTACGACGCGAGATCGAGCGCCAGCAGCGACTCGTAGGGCGAGTCGAACGGATTCTCCCGGCCGCTGCGATTGAGGATCGACGCGAATCCCACGACCAGGCCGCCGTGCTGCGCGATGACGTCCGCGGTCTCGCGCGTCGACTTGCCGGTGGTGACGACGTCTTCGACGATGACCACGCGCTCGCCTTCCCCGATGCGGAAGCCGCGCCGCAGCGTCATCACGCCGTCTTTCCGCTCCGTGAACACGAACGGCAACTCCAGCGCCTCGGCCACGGTGTAGCCGATGATCACTCCGCCGAGGGCGGGGGCGACGATCCGCTGCGCGCCCAGCGAGCGGATACGGTCGCCGAGGGCGGCGCCGATCGCTTTGGCGTGACGCGGGTGCTCGAGCAGCAGCGCGCACTGCACGTAGTTCGGGCTGTGCAGCCCCGAGGAGAGGCGGAAGTGGCCGGTGAGCAGGGCCCCCGTCTCTTCGAGAAGAGGCCTGACGTCGAGAGTCATCGCCGCGAGTTATAACATTGGCGGCACTATGGGCAATCTCACCGAGAAAATCCGAGCGGACCTGACGGCAGCCATGAAGGCGCAGGAGAAGGATCGCCTCTCCACGATCCGCATGCTGCAGTCCGCGCTCAAGAACGAACAGATCAACGCCGGACACGAGCTGTCCGACGAAGAGGCGATGTCCGTCATCCGCAAGGCCGTCAAGCAGCGCCAGGACTCGATCGAGCAGTACACGTCCGCCGGACGCACGGAGCTCGCGGACAAGGAACGCGCGGAGATGGAGCAGCTCAAGGCATACCTTCCGGCGGAGCTGTCGGAGGAGGAGCTGGAGAGCGGCCTCCGGGAGATCATCGCCTCGACCGGCGCCCAGTCGAAGAAGGACCTCGGCAAGGTGATGAAGGAAGCGACCGCCCGCTTCAAGGGGCGGGCGGACGGAAAGAAGATCCAGGAGCTGGTGTCGCGGCTGCTGCCGTGACGAGTCTTCGGGTCGTCGAGTCGTCAAGTCGTCAAGAGATCGCTCGACCAGCTGAAGACTTAGACTCGACGACTCGAAGACTCGACGACTCGACGACTCATGTCCCGCTACCAGCGTCAAATCACGCTCCCCGAGATCGGCGAAGCCGGCCAGCGCAAGCTCGGTGAAGCGTCCGTGCTCGTCGTCGGCGCGGGCGGGCTGGGCTCGCCGACCGCGATCTACCTCGCCGCGGCGGGCGTCGGCCGTATCGGCCTGGTCGACTTCGATCGGGTCGACATCACGAACCTGCACCGGCAGATCCTCTACGGCACCTCGGACGTCGGACGGCCGAAGCTCGAGGCGGCGAAAGAGCGGCTGAACGACCTGAATCCGGAGATCCAGATCGAGACGCACGAGGCACGGCTGACCTCGGAGAACGCGCTGGAGATCCTCGGGCGCTACGACGTGATCGTCGACGGCACGGACAACTTCGCCACGCGCTACCTGGTGAACGACGCGTGCAAGATCCTAGGAAAGCCGAACGTCTATGGCTCGATCTTCCGTTTCGACGGGCAGGCTTCGGTGTTCGCGACGGAGACCGGGCCGTGTTACCGCTGCCTCTATCCGGAGCCGCCGCCGCCGGGGATGGTGCCGTCCTGCGCGGAAGGCGGAGTTCTCGGCGTGCTGCCCGGCGTGGTCGGGACGATCCAGGCCATCGAGGCCATCAAGCTCATCACCGGCATCGGCGAAACGCTGGCCGGACGTCTGCTAATCTTCGACGCCCTGCGGATGACGTTCCGCGTCATGAAGCTTCGCAGACGCTGCGAAGAGCACGCGGCCATCACGCAACTGATCGACTACGAGGAGTTCTGCAATCCCGTGCAAAAGACCGACATCACCCCGACCGAGCTCTCCCAGCGAATCGCGACCGGCGAAGACATCGTGCTGATCGACGTGCGCGAGCCGTACGAATGGGACGCCGGCCACATCGAAGGCGCGACGCACATCCCCATGAACCAGGTGCCGCAGCGGCTGTCCGAGATCCCGAAGGACAAAGAGGTCGTGATGATCTGCCGCAGCGGCGGGCGCTCCGGCCACGTGCAGCAGCACCTCCTCGGACAGCAGGGCTACACGCGGGTGCTCAACCTGACGGGCGGGATGCAGCGCTGGGCCCGCGAGGTCGACCCAACCATCCGCGTCGCGTAACTGACAGGCGCTTACTTCTTCGACACCATCTGCACTTTGCGGCGGCCGAAGAGGACGACGATGGACTTGCCCATGGCCGGGCCGGTCGTCGACCCCTCGAGAACGGCGATGCCGCAGTCGGCGTAGTTGACGCCGAGGATGTTGGCGCGGTGGCCGGGGGACTCCATCCAGGAGGAGACCAGCAGGCCCGAGGTGTCGAAGCCGGCGGCGAGGTTCTCCGCGGCGAACGCGTATTCGTAGTCGATCGGGATGTGGACGAAGGGCGGCGTGCCGTCCGGCGCCTGGTGCCCCCACCACTCTCCCTCGGCCATGTCGCGCATGCGCGCTTCCGCGGCCCTGGTGAGGCTGGGGTCGAGACGCAGCGGCGGGAGGCCCGCTTCCGCGCGGTACTCGTTCATCAGAGCGGCCACGTTGACCGCGTTGATCTCGTTGACGTCCAGCGCGAACGCGCGGAACGCAAAAAGCACTGCCACGAGGATGGCTTTCTTCATGGTTGTCTCGGGACTAAAGGACACCGTCGGGACGCACGCGCAGGAAGAACGTGCAGGCCTTGCCGGTCTTGGACTCGACCCATACAGAACCCGCGTGCGCGACCGCGAATTCGCGCGTCCGGAACAACCCGCGGCCGGTGCGGTCGGGCGACGAAGGGTTCCACGTGAACGACGGCTCGAAGATCGCCTGCCGCAGCGGCTCGGGGACCATCGCACCGTTGTCCATGACGAAGAACAGCAGCAGCGGCTTGCCCTTGTGCTCCATCCAGCGGACGCCGATGACCACCTGCCCGCTGGCGGGCACGTAGTGCAGCGCGTTCTCCATCAGGATGGCGAGCGAGTCCGCGAGCTGCTCGTGATCTCCGAAGCGCTCCTCGAGCTCCTGGACGTCGATATCGAGGCGGATGCCTTTGAGGTCGGCATGGGCACGGAAGCGCTCGGCGACGCGACGGACGACCTCGGTCACGGTCGGCACCGGCCGCACGGCGAACGACGCTTCCTCGACTTCCGGAGCAAGCTCGAGCGACGACAGCACCTGGTCCAGCGACGACGTGGCGTCGGCGAGGAAATGATCGTTCTTCGAGCTCGCCGCGGCGTCGAGGGAGTCGCGCAGGGCCCGCAGAGGTCCGAAGACGGTCTCGCGGACGTACGTCACGAACGAGGCGTGGGCCTCGTTCATCGGATCGGTATGGCGGAAGACCAGCGCCGCGCCGCTCGCTCCGCCGGACATCGGCACGAGCGTGAAGATGAAGTTGCGGTTGCCGATGCGCACGCCGGCGCTCGTCGGGATCGATAGATCGCCGACGCGAATGCCGGTTTTCGCTTCGATGGCGGAAAGCTGGGAGAGCTCGGCCTGCGTCGCGTCGAAGAGCTTCTTCGCGTCGTCGGAGACGAACTTCACGCTGCGGTCCGGTCCGACGAGGATCGACGCGCCGCCGGCGGCGACGAGCAGGTTCACGACACTGGTGATCGCGGGCGATGCGGATTCGACCGGGAACTGGACGACGGGCGCCTTCGGGAACGGGTCCTCGGCGTGCGCCGAGACGATGACGGCCTGACGGCCGGAGTCTCCGCGCGATGAAGTAGGGGCCGGTGCCGGCGGCGCCTGCACGGGCGGCGGCTCTGCGACCGGTGGCTTCGTCTCCGCCATCTGCTGCGCCGGACCGCTCTTCCTGCGCGGCTTGTCGCATTTGCCGCAGAGGATGCCCTCCGTCACCTCACCGCCGCACATGAAGCATTTGCGCGCCATAGGACCGTCGAGTGTACGTCAACTGAGGTAGAGTCTGCCCGATTTTGGCCCGAGAGGCAGGGGACAGGGGACAGGGCGCAGGGCGCAGAAGACCGCCGCACTCCCACGTCGTGGGCAAGGCGGGGGCCTTCTGTCCCCTGCGCCCTGCGCCCTGCCCCCTGATTTCCCGGGGACCTTCTCAGGAGCGAAACGAAATGAAAAACATCGTCGTGATCGGCGGCGGCACCATGGGCAACGGCATCGCCCACACGGCCGCGGCCAGCGGCTTCGAAGTCACGCTCGTCGACGTCAACGAGGCGATTCTCCAGCGCGCGGTCTCCACGATCACTGCAAACCTGCAGCGCGGCGTGGACAAGGGAAAGATGACGGCGGAGGAGCGCGACGCGGTCGTGGGGCGCATCCGCACGAACACCGAGCTCCCGTCGATCGCCGACGCGGACATCGTCATCGAGGCGATCATCGAGAAGCTCGAGGCCAAAACGGACCTCTTCGCGAAGCTCGACTCGATCACGAAGCCGGAGTGCATCCTGGCGTCGAACACCTCGTCGATCTCCATCACCAAGATCGCGGCGGCCACGCAACGTCCGGACAAGGTCATCGGCATGCATTTCATGAATCCGGTGCCGGTGATGACGCTCGTGGAGGTAATCCGCGGCATCGCCACCTCGGACGAGACGTGGGTGAAGGTCGAAGACCTCGCCAAGCGCATGGGCAAGACGGCGATCGAGGTGAACGACTATCCCGGCTTCATCTCCAACCGCGTGCTGATGCCGATGATCAACGAAGCGATCTTCTCGTTGTACGAAGGCGTGGCCACGCGCGAGGCGATCGACGGCGTGATGAAGCTGGGCATGAATCACCCGATGGGACCGCTCACGCTGGCGGACTTCATCGGCCTCGACGTCTGCCTCGCCATCCTGCGCGTGCTGGAGCAGGGATTCGGCGATCCCAAATACCGGCCGTGCCCGCTCCTCGTCAAAATGGTCGATGCCGGATGGCTTGGCCGCAAGAGCGGCCGCGGCTTCTACGATTACCGTAAATAAAGTGTGACCCGAACCGCAATTGGCCTCAGCGCCTTTGTGTTCTAATCCGCCGAAACCACCATGCTCTGTCAGACCTGCAGCGCGTACAACGACGACGAGCGGGAGTTCTGCTTCCGCTGTCAGAACAAGCTCCTCGTCCTCTCCGGTGTCAACGCCTTCGAGGAAGACGAGCTCGAAGACTACGAAGAAGAGGAAGACCTCTCTCTCGACGAGCACCTGCTCGAGCGGGTGAGCGCCCTCGAAGAGATCGTGAAGCGGTCCGCGGAGACGATCCGTTCGCTCGTCGACGCGGTGCAGAAGCACGAGCGCGCGATCTTCGTCAACCAGACCGGCCTGCTGTCGGTCAAAGAGATCCTCGAGAAGAAGAACGTCGTCACGAGCGACGAAGTGGTCGAGCTCTGGGAATCGAAGATGGGCGAGCAGATGCTCGCCCTGGAAAAGAAGCAGCGCTTCACCGAGCGGAAGGACCGCATGGTGTCGCTGTTCCGCGGCGAGAAGCGCGAGCGGTTCCTGATCCTCGTCGCCGATTCCGAAGCGGCGTTCGACGGCTTCGATCCCGATCGCGGGATGAAGCACCTCGAAGAAGCGTTCCGACTCGACCGCGACAACTACGAGCTCTCGTTCTTCCTCGGTGAGATGTTCTTCAACGACGGCAATCTCGACCGCGCGAAGGCGTATCTCGAGCGCACGCTGGAGGTGCAACCCGACCACTTCGACGCCGCGGTCTTCTACGGCGTGCTGCTGCACGAGCAGCAGGACCTGAAGGGCGCCGAGCGCTGGCTGCGCCGCGCCATCCAGATCTCGCAGGAGTCGTTCCTCCCGTACTTCTCCCTGGGCGCGATCTACGCGCGGAAGGGGAAGCTGCTCCGCGCCCAGAAGTTCCTCGAGAAGGCCATCCAGCTCGAGGCGATTCCGCAGGCGTACTTCCTGCTCGGAACGATCTTCTACGAGAAGGGCCAGCTCGAGCGGGCCATCCGCTCGTTTCAGGCGGCGCTGAAGCTCGATCCCGACTACGAGGAAGCGATCTACCACCTCGGCCTCTGCTATCTCGACCGCAACTGGAACCGCAAGGCGATCGAGTGCTTCCAGGAAGCCCTGGAGCTCAATCCGAACAAGATGGAGTACCAGCAGGCGGTCAAGATCTACGAGGGCATCTCCGGCCACATGCCGGTCGAGGGACCGGCCGCGCAGGCGATGACCGAGGCGGAGTCGCTGACGAGCGACGGGCAGTACGCCGAAGCGCTCGATCACTACCGCCGCGCCTCGGAGGTCGAGCCGGACAACGTGAACGTGCTGCTGCCGTACGCGCTGCTCTGCTCGCACCTGGACATGAACTCCGAGGCCATCGCGGTGGCGCGGCGGATCCTGAAGCACCGGCCGGCGGAAGTCGTCGCCGCGGCAGCGTACACGACGCTCGTCGAGGCGCTGCGCGCGGAAGGCAACTTCAAGGAAGCCAACAAGGTCCTCGAGGACATGCTGCGCGACTACACCTCGAACTACGCGAAGTCGATCGCGTACTACGAGAAGGCGTACAACCTCGCGGAGATGGAGGAGAACCTCGACGAGGCGCTGGAGAGCGCGCAGCTCGCCCTCCGCTACTCGCCGAAGGAGCTCCGCCAGTTCCCGCTCGCGGCTCTCGGCTGGGTGTACTTCAAGCGCCGCGACTTCAAGAGCGCCGTCGACTTCCTGACGAAGTCCGCGGACCTCGGGCCGACCCCCACGAACCTGATGCACCTCGGCATGGCGCTGCTGGAGAACGGCGAGAAGGACCGCGCCCGGCAGGTGTTCCGCCGCGCGAAGAGCTTCAAGACCAAGGGCGCCGGACTGGAGGAGAAGATCCTCGAGCAGGTGCGCAGCGCAACGAAGCTCATCGACCGCCTGCACCAGCGGCGCCGCAAAGTCGCGAAGACCTAGCGTCTCAGCGCACCGCGCGGCGGCGGATCGGGGTGCGGGTGCCGCGCAGCTTCATCGTCGGATCGCCGAAGAGGAGCAGCGTCCGGCGGACGTCGGGGTCCGCCGTCGCGCGTTGGGCGGCGATCGTCGCCTGGCCGAGGGTCCGGCCGGAGCTCAAGGTGGCGAGGAGCGCTTCGTTCGCGGGCACCTGGCCGCTCGTCTCGGTGAGAGTCGAGAGCGCCCACACCGCAGCCGCGCCGCCGTCCTCGTTGCGCAGCAGCGCCTCGGCCAGCGACTCCTGCGCGAGGTCGTGGAAGTAGCCGTTGAGGCATGTCATCGCGATCACCAGCGGCAGAGGTGCGCCGTCGCCCGCGGACGCCGCGTCGGCTCGCGCGAAGAAGCCGGCGCTCTCCCACATCTCCACCGAGCCGTGTCCGACGAAGTCGATGATGCCCGCGCCGTTCGACCACGTCTGCAGCAGGTTCTGGCGTGCGGCAACGACCCCCTCGGCATCGACGTCGATGTGTGCCGTCGTCAGCGCGGAGCGATGCCCCTCGAAGGCTCCGCTGCCGCTGACGAACACCACGTCGCCCGTGGCCGCATCGCCGGTCTCGTACGCCACGATCTTCGCCACCATCGCCTGCAGCTCGCCGCTCGTGCGCGCCGGCAGGCGGCCGATGGCGATGTCGGCGATACCGTCGTCGTCGAAGTCGGTGAACCATGCATCCGAGGGCGTGCGCTGCAGCGCGGTGTCGACGAGCTTCACCGGGATGACGTCCGCCGCCCCGCCGCCGACATGGTCCCGCGGATCGTACGAGCCGTCGCCGGCGAGCAGGATGGCGCGCGGGCGCGTGACGCTTGCAAAGGCACGGATCGCCGCGGGGTCCTTCGCGCCGAAGCTGAACTCGTCGTAGATCTCCTCGACCGCCAGCAGCGCGGCGTCCTCGCGCCGTGCGGCGAGCGGCGCGAGCGCCTGCAGCATCGCCCGCGGAGCGACGATCGCGAACGCGCCGTGCTTCAGCGCGTGCACCATGGTCGGAAGGTTCTGCTCCACACCCGCCGGCGCGAGTACCTTCGCTGCGACAGCGACCGTGCGCACACCGGGGCCGCGCACGTCGACGACGTCGGCCGCGGCCGCGAGCTGCCGCGGCGCCTCAGGGTCGGTGATGTCGAATGCCACGAGCTGCTTGCCGCCGGCACCGCCGAGGCGGACGCGGGTTCCGCCGGGGGCGGTGAAGAGCAGCGCGCCGTCCGCGAGGACGTACTTGCGCGCATACGTCACGCGCACCGCTTCGACCGCGCTCACATCCTCGGAGCCGTTCTGCGCCAGGAGCACGACCTCGTTTGCGCCGTCGCGCAGCCATGCGGTGTCGACCGTGAACGTCGCGTGCTGCCGCGCCTGTCCTTCGAAATCGATCGTGCCCGCGGCGTGGCCGTTGAGCGTCACCGCGATCCGATGCGCTCCGAGGGTGGCGCCCTGCACCGTCAGTGCGAGCTCCGCCGTCGCCGCGGAGCGATCCACATCCGCGAGACGCACCGTCTGCTTCGCGGGCAAGGCAGGGTCGTTCGTGATCACGGGACCGAAGAAGCCGTCGCCGTCCTCGCTCTGCAGCGTGGCGGCGAAGATCGACTTCTCGCGCAGCTCCACGGTCGCAAGGAAGCCGCTGGCGTCGTGCATCGGTGCGGCCGACATCGGCTCCGCGACGGTCCGCGCACCGCGGCCTTGCTGCCACGTCAGCCAGTACACACGCGTGCCGCTGGCGGGCGTGTCGAGCGGCGTTCCATAGAAGCGAATGGCCGTCGGCGTGACCACGATCGGGAGCTCACGCCCTTCTTCCCACAGCCGCAGCGCGTCACGATCGGCGCCGGCGGGAATCGGCAGCTCGTGAATGCCGGGCGTGGTGACGGCGATCTTCAGCGCCTCGTGCGCGGCGAGCTCGAAGTTGTACCCCGCCGCCGGAGCGGCGGCGTTCGCGCGCAACCGCTCGCGCGTGAAGCCGCGCTTCACACCGGAGCGCTGCGCGAGCTCGCTCAGCTTCGGGGCAGGAACCGTCGTCTCCGCGATCCGTCCGGACGCGGGCGCGATCGGCCCGTGCCATTCGCGCGCGCCGCGGAGATCGATCTCCTCGATCCAGTACTCGTCCGCCGCGGCGTCATCGAGCCAGCGATAGGTGCTGCCGGTGGAAGACGCAGCATTGACGAAGAAGGTCGAGCCGGCGATCGGCTGGGGCGTGATGCAGACACGCTCCCCGTTCGAAACACGCCACACCCGGTATCCCAGGTTGCCAACGGCGCGGCCGGTGGTCCAGGTGACGAGCGTGCTGCCGCCGTCGCGGATTGCGCCCATCGAGTCCATCTCCACCGCCGTCGGCGCCAGCGTGGACGCGTAGAAGGTGTCGGCAAAGCTGTCGTCCTTCGTCCGCACCTGCAGGCCGAGGCCTGCGCGGCCGGCGGCGGTGATGGTGTTGTCGGTGACGGTGGCGACGAGGGTGCCGTTGATGCTCAGGCGCTTCGACGCGTCCGTGACGGAGAAGACGATCTCGTTGTCGCTGGCGAGGCCGACGTTCAGCGCCGTCGTCGTGCCCGAGGCGAGCACCGTCGGCACGCCGCTCACATAGCGGATGATGGCGTACGACGACTGTGCGTTGACGTACGCGACGTAGCCGTTCCCGCCCGTGATCCGCGCCAGCAGCTCGACGTAGTTGTCGGCATTGGCGGAGATGAACGAGGCCGTGATGCCGACCGTGTACTCGGCGGACGGCGGCACGGCGGCGTTCGTGTAGCGGTCGGTGCCGTTCGTCTTGTCCGGGGTGATCTCGCCGCCCTGCAGCCGCAGCCCCTGCCCCTGGATGCGCGTCCAGGCGCCGCCGGTATCGGGCGCGTGGCTCTCGAGAAAAGTGCCGTTGGTGCCCGTGAACGCGTCGCGCACAAACTCCGTCTGTGCCTGCAGGGAGACTGCAGACAGAAGGAGACACAGCAGTCGGGCGATCTTCTGGAGCACAAGCGGACCCTGCCGCAATAACTACGGCCGGTCCGTGCAACATGTAGGCCGACGCTGATCTTCCGGGCCGGTCAGGCCCGTGTCAGCTTGGCAAACCGGGCGATGAACTTCTTCGTCCCGTGGCGCTCGAAATAGACCGAGAGCTTCGCGTCCGGGCCGCTGCCTTCCATGGTCAGGATGGTGCCGACACCGAACATCTCGTGACGCACGCGCTGGCCCCGCGTGAGCTCCGCCGACGCCGGCGCCTCGGCCTGCTTCGCCGCGCGGATGGCCGAGGGGTCGAACTGCACCGGCGCGTTCTGAAAGAAGGACATCACGCCGTTGACGTTCGCGCTCGGCTTCGCCTGCGAAGCGCCGCCTTCCTGCCGGGCGGGCGGCCGCTGGCCTCCGGCCGGCGGACGCTGACCTCCAGCCGGCGGACGCGACGCCTGATACGCCGCGGGACGTGCGGCCGGGTAGCGGCGGTCCGCCATCGGCCGCTCCTGCCACGACTGCGACGACGAATGCGCGCGCCCCAGCCGCACCTGCTCCCGCGCCCCTTCCGGGATCTCGGTGAGGAACGGCGACGGACTCTGCTCGCGGAACCTGCCGTGCACGCGGCGCTCGTACGCGTGCATGCAGTACAGCATCTCCCGCGCGCGGGTCATGCCGACGTAGCAGAGGCGGCGCTCTTCCTCCATGTCGTCCGTGCGCTCGAGGGACTGCGCGTGCGGCAGGATTCCCTCCTCCATGCCGACCAGGAAGACGACCTTGAACTCCAGCCCCTTCGCGGCGTGAAGCGTCATTAACGTCACGCCTTTTTGTGACTCATATTTATCCAGGTCCGACATCAGCGTCAGCGAGTCGAGCCAGTCCGCCAGCACGGCCTGCGGGTTCTGCTCCGTGTACTCGCGAGCGGAGTTGATCAATTCGTCCAGGTTCTCCAGGCGCGACTCGTCCTGCAGGTCGCGCGACTCCTGCAGCATGCGCCGGTAGCCGGTGCGGACCAGGACGTAGTCGACGAGATCCGGGATCGGATTCGTCGACGCGCGGTTGAGGTCGTGCACGATCTCGCGGAACTCGCGCACCGCCTTCGCCGCGCGCGGCGGGAGGAACGCCAGGTCGCCCTCGATGATCGTCCAGAGCGACACGCTCTGCGCGGCGGCCTGCTCCGTGAGCGCGGTGACGGTCGTGTCGCCGATGCCGCGCGAGGGGACGTTGATCACGCGTTCGACCGACGGCGTGTCGTGCGGGCGGATGGACAGGCGTATGAAGGAGAGGATGTCCTTGATCTCTGCGCGCTCGTAGAACTTCACGCCGCCGACGACCGAGTACGGCAGGTTCGCGCGCAGCAGCTCTTCTTCGAAGGGCCGCGACTGCGCGTTCGTCCGGAACAGCACCGCGAAGTCGGTCAGCTTGTACCTGCCGCGGAGCGAGGAGATCTTCTCCAGCACGAACTGCGCTTCCTCGCGGTCGTTGCTGCACGTCACCACGCGCACGGGGTCGCCTTTGCCGCCCTGCGTGAACAGCGTCTTGCCCTTGCGGGCGATGTTGTTCGAGACGACGCCCGTGGCCGCCTCGAGGATGTTCCCGGTGGAGCGGTAGTTCTGCTCCAGCTTGATGATTTTGGCTCCCGGAAAATCTTTCTCGAAATTGAGGATGTTATTGATGTCAGCGCCGCGGAAGCGATAGATGCTCTGGTCCTCGTCGCCGACCGCGACGATGTTTCCCGCTTTCCCGGCCAGCAGCTTGACCAGGACGTACTGGGCCTTGTTCGTGTCCTGGTATTCGTCGATCAGCAGGTGCTGGAAGCGGTCGTGGAGCTCGTTCCGCACGTCCTCGTGCTTCTCGAGCAGGAGCACGTAGTTGCCGATCAGATCGTCGAAGTCCATCGCGTCGTACTCGCGAAGGCGCTTCTGGTAGAGACGGTAGATCTCGGCCACGCGGGAGCCGAAGAAGTCGAGGTTCGTCTTCTCGTAGTCGACCGGGTTGATCAGCTCGTTCTTCGCATGCGAGATGCGGCTCAGGACCGAGCGCGGCGGGAAGGCGTCGTCGTTGACGTTGAGCTCCCGCATGCAGCGGCGGATGAGCGTGAGCTGATCCGAGGTGTCGTAGACGGCGAAGGACTTCGTGAAGCCGAGCCGGTCCGCGTAGCGGCGGAGCATCTTCAGCGAGGTCGAGTGGAAGGTGCCGATCCACGGGCGGTAGCCACCCGTGGGCGGGACGAGCTGGTCCACGCGATGGAGCATCTCCGCCGCGGCCTTGTTGGTGAACGTCACCGCCAGAATGTGCTGCGGACGGACCCGGAGCTCGCCCATGAGATAGGCAATGCGATACGTGATGACGCGGGTTTTTCCCGAGCCCGCGCCGGCCAGGACGAGCAGAGGGCCCGTGCCATGAGTGACGGCTTCGCGCTGCTGGGGATTGAGTCCGGAGAGGTCGATCATGAAGGTGCGGATGGTAACAGCCGATCGGACAGGGAACGCATCCCTTTGTGATGCTGTTGTGTCGGGAAACACGCGGTTTCGGGTTAGACTTCCGCCGCTTCGGTCCTGACTCCTGGAGGCATCATCATGTTTGGCTCGTTTGGTTTACCGGAACTGCTCATCATCCTCGTGATCGTCGTCGTGATCTTCGGCGCGAGCAAGCTGCCCCAGCTCGGCCGCGGTCTCGGCGAGGGGATCTCGAACTTCCGCGACGGCATCAAGGGGAAGGACGACAAAGCCCTCCCGAAGTCGTCCGACGACAAGTAAGTGAAGTGGCTCATCACCGGTGCCGGAGGGATGCTCGGCACCGACCTCCGCGATGAGCTCGCCCGCCGCGGCGAGCCGGTCGTCGCCCTCACCCGCACCGATCTCGACGTGACGGACTCGCGTCTCGTGGATGCGGCCGTGGCCGAGCACGCACCCGACGTGATCGTGAACTGCGCGGCGTACACGAAGGTCGACCTCGCGGAGTCCGAGGAGGCGGCGGCGAACGCGATCAACGGGTCGGCGGTCGAGCTGCTCGCATCCGCGGCGAACGAAGCGGGCGCGCTGCTCGTGCAGGTGTCCACGGACTTCGTCTTCGACGGCTCGAAGCGCGAGCCGTACGAGGCCGGCGACCCCACCAACCCCCTCTCCGCGTACGGCCGCTCAAAGCTCCTCGGCGAGGTCGCGGCGCGTCACGCGGAGAAGCATCTGATCGTGCGCACGTCGTGGCTGTTCGGCACGCACGGTCCGAACTTCGTGGAAGCCATCCGCAACCAGATCCGCAAGGGTGTGGACTCGCTGCGCGTGGTGAACGACCAGCGCGGCCGGCCGACGTACACGCCGCACCTCGCGCGGGCGATCGTCCGCCTGGCGCTGCAGTCGGCGCAGGGCATCGTGCACTACGCCGACGCGGACGAATGCTCGTGGTACGACTTTGCGTGCGCGATCGCTCCCGGGTTCCCGATTCACCCGGTGACGAGCGAGGAGTTTCCCCGTCCGGCGCGGCGACCCGCCTATTCGGTGCTGTCGACGGGCCGCTACGAGGAGTTGACCGGGGTCCGTCCGGACTCGTGGCGGGACGGGCTGCGCGAATACCTCCGGGAGTGATGAACGATGAGAGATGAGTGATGAGCTCATCACTCATCTGTCATCACTCATCACTCGTCCTGCGTTGACGCATACATCAGATACTCCATGTTCCCCTCCGCGCCACGGATCGGGCTTTCGATCACCGCCTTGACGTCGAAGCCGTTCTCCCTCGCGAACTCGACGACCGAGTCGACGGCCGCCTGCCGCTTCGCGTCGTCGCGCACGATGCCGCCCTTGCCGACGTCGTGCTTGCCGACCTCGAACTGCGGCTTGATCAGCGCCACCAGCTCGCCGCGGAGGAACCCGGCCACCGCCGGCAGGATCAGCTTCAGGGAGATGAACGACACGTCGATGGAGGCGAACTCGATCGGCTCGTCGAAGTTCTCCGGCTGCAGGTAACGCGCGTTCACCTTCTCGCGGTTGACGACGCGCGGATCGTTCCGCAGAGAGACGTCGAGCTGCCCGTAGCCGACGTCGATCGCATACACCTTCGCCGCGCCGTGCTTCAACATCACGTCCGTGAAACCGCCGGTGGATGCACCAATATCCGCACACGTTTTCCCGTGTACATTGATGTCGAACATTTTCAGCGCGTGCGCGAGCTTCATCCCGCCGCGGCCGACCCATGGATGCTCGAGCTCCGCGACCGTCACCTCGTCGTCCCCGGCGACGTTCGCCCCGGCCTTGTCGACGAACTGCCCGTTCACCAGGACCCGCCGGGCCATGATCAGCGACTGCGCCTTCGACCGGGTGTCGACCAGACCGCGCTCGACGAGCGCGACGTCGAGGCGCTGTTTCTTCATTGGCTGACGACGGTGAAGCCTTCCTGACGGAAGTGGTGGTCGTTGGTGAGCACGTCTTTGATGCCTCGCTCCCGCATTACGACCATCGACATGCAGTCGACGAGGGAGTACTCCTTGTCGGGACGGGATTCGTAGAAGTCCAACGCCTTAGGGAAGAGCGAGCTCGCAGGAACGACGTCAAACTGACGCAGCACTTCGCGGACACCGACGACAGCGTTGTTTCTCGAGCCCGGGCCAAACCCCGAAAAATACGTGAGCACTTCGGTGAGGACGGCGTCGTGCGTCACAAGGGCGGCCCGCACGAGCTGAGGTCCCAGGCGCCTCGCGCGCTCATGATGAGCGTCGAAACGGTCGAGACGCGCAATGAAAAACCATGAATCGACGAAGTACTGCCGCTCCATTACTTCACGTTCGCGCGACGAGGCAGGCCGTAGACCACTTCGTCGATGTGGTCTGAATCCACACCCCGCTCATGTGCCGCCCGCAGCTCATCCTCTGGCATGCGTCCGGCGATCTCGTCCATCAGCTCCATGACGCGGCGTGTTCGTTCCGCCGGCTGCTCGCCCACGAACTCCCGCACCCGCCTGGCGATGCCTTCGGCATGCAGGTCGTATTGCGCGCGCAGCACGTCCTGCGAGCCGTGGTGGACGTACTCGTCGGGGATGCCGATGCAGTGGAAGTCGACGTTGCGGATGCCGAGCTGCTCGCAGCGCTCCATGATGGCCGCGCCGAAGCCGCCGGCCAGGGAGCCTTCCTCGACGGTAATGACGCGCGAATAAGGCGCGCAGTATTTCGCGATCAATTCATCATCCAAAGGCTTGATGAATCGTGCATTGATAACCGTGACGTTAATCTCTTCCTTCGCCAGGATCTCCGCGGCCTGCATCGCCGGCCAGACTTCGTTGCCGATGGCGAAGATCGTGGCAGTGTCGCCTTCGCGCAGCACTTCGCCCTTGCCGACCGGCAGCGACTTCAGCTCCGCGTCCAGGGCCACGCCCTGACCGTTGCCGCGCGGGTAGCGCAGCGACGCCGGGTGGCCGCACTCGAAGGCCGTCTTGAGCATGTGCCGCAGCTCGTTCTCGTCCTTCGGCGCCATGCAGACCATGTTCGGGAAGATCCGCAGGTAGGCCATGTCGTAGATGCCGTGGTGCGTCGGGCCGTCCGCGCCGGCGATGCCGCCGCGGTCGAGCGCGAACACGACCGGCAGGTCCATGATCGCCACGTCGTGGAAGACCTGGTCGAAGGCACGCTGCAGGAACGTCGAATAGATCGCCGCGACCGGCTTCATCCCCTGCGTGGCCATGCCGCCGCACATCGTTACCGCGTGCTCTTCGGCGATCCCGACGTCCAGCATCCGGTCCGGAAACGCCTTCCCGAATTTGTCCAGCCCCGTCCCTTCGGGCATCGCAGCCGTCACGGCGACGATCTTCGGATCGGCTTTCGCCAGCTCGATCAGCGCTTCCGCGAAGACGGCCGTGTACGTCGGCGGCTGCGGCTTGTCGGACTTGTGCACCTCGCCGGTCGGGATGTCGAACGGATTCACGCCGTGCGACCAGATCGGCTTGTTCTCGGCGGGCGTGTAGCCCTTCCCCTTCTTGGTGATGACGTGGATGAGCACCGGACCGTCGTAGTCGCGGTTCTCCTCCATGACCTGCAGCAGCAGCGGCAGATCGTGTCCGTCGTACGGCCCGAGGTACTTGAAGCCGAGCTCCTCGAACAGTGTGCCCGGCACGACCATGTTCTTGAGCACCTGCTCCATGTCGTGCGCCAGGCCGTGGAGCTTCCCGCCGATCAGCGGGATGCGGTCCATCACGCCCTTGGCCAGGTCCTTGGCCTGGTTGTAGCGCTGGCCCTTGATGATCTGGTTCAGATAGCCCGACATGGCCCCGACGTTGGTCGAGATCGACATGTCGTTGTCGTTCAGGACGATCATCAGCTTGCGCTTGAGATGTCCGGCCTGATTGAGGCCCTCCAGGGCGATGCCGCCGGACAGCGCTCCGTCGCCGATGATCGCGACGACACGGTAGTCCTCCTTGCGGAAGTCGCGCGCGAGCGCGATGCCCACCGCCGCGGAGATGGACGTCGACGCGTGCCCCGCGTTGAACACGTCGAACTCCGACTCCTCGCGCTTGCAGAAGCCGGAGATCCCGTTGTGCTGCCGGATGGTGTGGAACGTATCGCGGCGCCCGGTGATCAGCTTGTGGGGATAGCTCTGGTGCCCGGTGTCGAACACGATCTGGTCGCGCGGCGTGTCGAACATGTAATGCAGCGCCAGCGTCAGCTCGACGATGCCGAGGTTGCCGCCGAAATGGCCGCCGACGCGCGAGACCACGTCGATGATCTGATCGCGGATCTCCTGCGCGACCTGAGGGAGCTTGCGGCGATCGAGCTTGCGAAGATCGCGCGGCGAGTCGATCGAATCGAGTAGTCGTGGCATCGTTTTTCCGGTTTCCAGACCGCTTTTCAGGAGCGGCGTTCGCAAATGTAACGTGCGATCGGGGTGAGGGTATTCACGGGACCGGCGATCATATCAGCGTTATCCACGGCCTCCCGGAGCAGCCGGTCCACCTCCGCACGTGCAGCATCGACGCCCAGAAGCGCCGGGTAGGTCAGCTTTCCCTGAGCGACGTCCTTGCCCGCCGTCTTCCCCAGGATCAGCGAGGACTGCTCGATGTCCAGCAGGTCGTCCACGATCTGGAAGGCCAGACCGAGCGCGGCCGCATAGCGCCCGAGCGCCTCGAGCTGCCCGTCCGACGCGCCGCCGAGGAGACCGCCCAGGAGGACGGTGGCGGTGAACAGCTTCCCTGTCTTGTTGCGGTGGATGAAATCCAGCTCCTCGAGCAGTGCCTCGCGGTCGCTGCTCTGGTGGTGGGAGCGCTCCGCCACGATGTCCGCGACCTGCCCGCCGATCATGCCGGTGGAGTCGACGCCCTTCGCCACCTCCGCGATCGCCCGTAACTGCCGCGCCGGCTCCACACCTGCTTCCGCGAGCGGCCGCGCCAGCCACGAAAACGCCTCGGTCAGCAGCGCGTCCCCGACCAGGATCCCCATCGCCTCCCCGTACACCACGTGCGTCGTCTTCCGTCCGCGGCGGAGGTCGTCGTTGTCGAGAGGCGGAAGGTCGTCGTGGACGAGCGAATAGGTGTGGATCAGCTCCAGAGCACAGAACGGGACCAGCAGCGGCTCGGCGTCCGCTCCTACCGCCTCCGCGGCGGCGATGGCCAGGATCGGGCGGAGGCGCTTGCCGCCGCCGAGGACCGCGTAGCGCATGGCCTCGTGGATGAGAGCCGGCGGCGTATTCGCGGGAGGCAGGTTGGCGTCGAGTATGCGGTCGACGTGCGCGCGCTTCGCGTTGAGGTACTCGCCGAGGTTCACTCCGCGATTTCCTCGTCGTGGTGCAGCTCCTCGTCGTCCTCGAACGGCTCGGTGACCGGCTGCCCCTTCGCGTCGGCGAGGATCAGCTCGATCTTCTTCTCTACCTCTTCCAGCCGCTGGTGGCAGAAGCGCGACAGCCGGATCCCTTCCTCGAAGAGCTGCAGCGACTCGTCGAGCGGCATCTCCTCGCCCTCCAGGCGCTGCACGATCTTTTCGAGCTGCTGGAAGGCCTTTTCGAACTCGTTGGGGCGGCGGGCGGCCATTGCGCGCGGTTTATACCAGATGCGCCCCTGCCTATTTCGAGTGCGGCGGCCGCTACAGCGACTCCACGTCCGGCCAGAGACTCTCCACGCCCAGAGTCTTCGCGTCGACGGTGGCGTTCAGCCGTCCCTTCTTGAGCTGCACCTCGATCGGGTCGCCGACCTGCACCTGCGCGGAGTCGAGGATCGGTTTGCGGCCGCGCTTCGTGCGCGAGAAGGCGATGGCGTAGCCGCGCGACAGCACGGACAGCGGCGACACTGCCTGCAGCGTGGCAACGACCCCGCGGAGGCGGTGGCGCTCGCGCTCGATCCGGGCCGGGTACTTCGCCAGCGGCTCGTCGCACGCCCGGAGGCGGACGCGCAGCGACTTCGCCCGCGCGTCGAGCATGCGGTACAGCAGCATGCGCCGGCGCTCGAGGCGCTCGCGCATCAGGGCCGCGCGGCGCACGACGATGCCGAGGCGGTCCGAGGACGAGAGATGGCGCAGCTCGTGGCGGTAGTTGCGCACGCGGCCCTCGAGCACGTGGCGCACGCGGCGCACCATGTGGTCGATCTGCGTGCAGATCTCGCTCTTCGCGCGGATGACGATCTCCGCCGCGGCGGACGGCGTCGGCGCGCGCAGGTCGGCCACGAAATCGCAGATCGTGAAGTCCGTCTCGTGGCCGACGCCGGAGATCGTCGGGATCTCGCAGTCCGCGACCGCGCGCGCCACGACCTCCTCGTTGAAGGCCCAGAGGTCCTCCAGCGAGCCCCCGCCGCGCACGATCAGGACGACGTCGTGCAGCTTCCAGCGCGAGAGATTTCGGACCGCGGCCGCGATCTCGCGTCCCGCGGTCGCGCCCTGCACGCGCACCGGGTAGATCTGCAGGGAGAGTCCTTCGAAGCGGCGGCCCAGCACGTTGAGGATGTCGCGAATCGCGGCGCCGGTGGGACTGGTCACCACCGCGATGCGCTGCGGCAGCATCGGGATCGGCTTCTTCCGGGCGGGATCGAACAGCCCTTCCTCCGCCAGCCGCTTCTTGAGCTGCTCGAACGCGAGCTGCAGCGCGCCGAGGCCCGCCGGCTCCGCGGAGACGGCGTTGAGCTGAAACTCCCCCTTCGCCTCGTAGACCGACAGGCGCCCGCGGACGATGAGCTGCAGCCCGTTCTCGATGCGGAAGCGCAGAAAGCGCGCCTGCGTGGCGAACAACACCACCCGGATCTGCGCGCGCGCGTCCTTCAGCGTGAAGTACTGATGCCCCGCGGCGGACCGCGTGAAGTTCGAGACCTCCCCTTCGACGGAGATGTCGTTGTAGCGGTACAGGTCGAGATTGATCTGCCGGATCAACTCGGAGACGGAGTACGTGCGCGCTTCGGGCATCGCCGTCATGATCTCACTCCGCGCCGGTTACGAAACTCACAATAAACAGGCACTACTCTTGCCTTTGAGCTGAGGCGCCGGGCCACACGACGTGGCCCGCAAAACAACAGGAGTCAGATGATCATGATCCAGAAACTGATGCGCAATTCTGTGGCCGCCGCGGGATTTGCGGCCCTTCTCCTCGTCGGAGCGTGCGCGAGCAACGACAACCTGCGCGATACCACCGAGACCACCGACTCGACCGATCAGGTCATTCAGGTCCAGCCCGAGGCTGCCAACGTCGAAGTGACCGGGAACATGGACCCGTCGCCCATCGTGCCGGACTCGACGACGGTCACCACCGTCGACACGACCGCTTCGCTGAGCACGACCCCGTCCACCTCCTCCACGGTCACCACGGTCGAGACGACCACGGTCCCGATGACCTCGTCGGTGCAGGAGTCGACCACCACGACCGACGATGATGATGACGACGACGAGACCCCGGCGCGCACCCGCATGCGCAAGGACTAGCTCGTCACGGATCGCGCGAACCAAACGGCGGGCCTCGGGCTCGCCGTTTTCGTTTTTCAGTCCTCGGTCGCCGTGAGCGGGCCTTCCGCGCGCCCTTCGATGAACTGCCGCACGATCGGGTTCTTCGACGCCTGAAACTCCTCCGGCGTCCCCTCCTCGACGATCGTCCCGCGGTGCAACATGGCCACGCGGTCCGCGATCTTGAACGCGACCTTCATGTCGTGCGTGATGGTCACGGTCGTGGTCCCGAGCTTCTGGTCCATTTCCACAATCAGATCGGCGATGACGTCGCTGATCACCGGGTCGAGGCCGGTCGTCGGCTCGTCGAACAGCAGGATGTCGGGCTTGAGCGAAATCGCCCGCGCGAAGCCGACGCGGCGGCGCATGCCGCCCGAGAGCTCCGACGGCCGCTTCTTCTCGACGCCGTGGAGATGCACGTCATCGAGGCACTCCTCGACGCGCGTGCGGATCTCCGCTTCCGTCATCTTCGTGTGCCGGCGCAGCGGGAAGGCGATGTTCTCGAACACCGACATCGAGTCGAACAGCGCGCCTTCCTGGAAGGCCATCCCGAAGTGGCGGCGGAAGCGGTTCAGCTCCACTTCGCTCATGGCCGTGATGTCCTCGCCGGCGATGAGCACGCGTCCCTGGTCCGGCCGCAGCAGCCCGATGATGTGCTTGAGGGTGACGCTCTTGCCCGTGCCCGAGCCGCCGACGATCACCAGCGACTCTCCCTGCGCCACCTCGATCGACATGTCGTTCAGCACCTGCTTGCCGTCGAAGGCTTTGTAGAGGTGCTGCAGGGAGATCGTCTGCATGATCAGAAGAGGATCTTGGTCAGGAAGAAGTCGCTGAGCAGGATGATCAGCGACGCCGACACCACGGCATTGGTGGTCGCGCGGCCGACCCCTTCCGCGCCGCCGGTCGTGTAGTAGCCGCGCACGCAGCCGGTCAGCGTGAGGATCAGGCCGAACACCGCGGCCTTGATCAAGCCGCTGTAGACGTCGCTCAACTGCAGGAACTGGAAGGTGTTCTGCTTGTAGACCACCGGGTTCGTCTTCAGCAGCTTCACCGCGACGAGATAGCCGCCGTAGATGCCGAGCGCGTCGCCGAGGATGCAGAGGAACGGCAGCATGATCACGCCGGCGATGACGCGCGGCACGAACAGGTACTGGATCGGCTCCGTCGCCAGCGCCTTGAGCGCGTCGAGCTGCTCGGTGACGCGCATCGTGCCGATCTCCGCCGCCATCGACGAGCCGACGCGGCCCGTGACCATCAGGCCCACCAGCACCGGCGCCAGCTCGCGCAGCATCGCCAGCGACACGACGCTGGCCACGAACTGCTCCGCGTGCACGCGCTGGAATCCGGCGAACGTCTGCAGCGCGAGCACCATCCCGGTGAACATGGTCGTGAGGAAGACGACCGGGATGGAGTCGACGCCGAGGCGGACCATCTGGCGGAACCACTCCCGGAAGTCGTAGGGCGGGCGGAACATCCACAGGATCGTGCGCCCGAGCGCGTCGAACCAGATTCCGGTCTGCTCGAACCACGAGAGGAAGCGCCGGCCGATGCGATCGAGGATCGTGATCATTCGCGATAGAGGCGCGGCACGCGTTTGCTCACGTTGCAGAACACCTCGTACGAGATCGTATCAAGTTTCGCCGCCAGCTCTTCGGCGGTGATCCCATCCCCGAGCAGGACCACCTCGTCGCCGACCTCCGCGTCGACGTCCGTCACGTCGATGGTGGTGAGGTCCATCGACACGCGACCGACCACCGGCACCCTCCGCCCGCGCACCAGCACCTCGCCGCGATTGGACAGGCGGCGGTTGTAGCCGTCCGCATAGCCGACCGGGAGGGTCGCGATGCGGCTCGCGCGCCGGGTGTGGAACGAGGTGCCGTACCCGACGGCGTGGCCGGGCGGAAGGTCTTTCAGCCGGGCGATCTCCGTACGCCAGCGCATGACCGGCTCGAGACGCGGAGAATCGACGTCGAGGGGCTCGGCGCCGTAGAGCGCGATGCCCGTCCGCACGTAATCGCCCGGCGTGATGCCCCGCACCGTCGCCGCGCTATTCGCCGCGTGATGCTGCGGCGCCGTCACGCCCGCTTCGCGCAGCGTCTCGACGAGCGTGTTGAAGCGCGCGAGCTGCCGCTCGGTGAACGGGTCGCGCGGATCGCCCGCGTTCGCGAAATGCGTGTACAGCGCATCCACGCGCAGCTTCGGCGCCGAACGGATCAGCTCCACCACCCGCGGCAGCTCCGTCTCCACGACGCCCATCCGGCCCATGCCGGAGTCGAGCTTCAGGTGGATGGCCACCTCGCGCTCTCTCGCCACACGCGTCACATGCTCGAGCTCCTCGGGGCCCGGCACGCCGAGGGTGACGTCGTGGTCGAGCGCGATGCGCACCTGCGCCTCGCTCAGAGGGCCGAGGACGAGGATCGGCAGCGCGATCCCGGCCTGCCGCAGCTCGAGCGCTTCCTCGAGCAACGCCACGCCGATCATCGCGACCTTCTCCGGCGAGCACCTGCGTCCCAACGCCACCGCGCCGTGGCCGTACGCGTCCGCCTTCAGCAGCGCGATCAGGCGCGTCCCCGCGGGCAGGCCCGAGACGATCGCGTCGACATTGCGCTCGAAGGCGCCGAGGGAGATCTCGGCGAACGTAGGTCTCGAGTCGTCGAGTCGTCGAGTCGTCGAGTCGTCGAGAGAGCCCCCTCGGAGACTGGAAGACTTGAGGGCTTGGCGACTAGGAGGAGTAGACATTCAGGTTCTGGCCATTCATCGGCCGGGAACGATCCGATGCAAGAAACAGGATCGTTTCGGCGACCTCCTCCGGCGTCATCGATGCCGGCGCGCCGCCGCTGGCGTCCGCCCACATCTGCGTGTCGACCGAGCCCGGGCTGACGCAGTTCACCCGCACGCCGTGGCTCTTGATCTCCACCGCCAGCGCCTCGGTCAGCGAGATCACCGCGCCCTTGCTCGCGCAATACGACACCCAGCCCGGGAACTTCTCCGGACCGGGCACGCCGGAGATCGACGCGACGTTCACGATCGCGCCGCTGCGGCGCTCGATCATCGACGGCAGCGCGCGCCGGCAGGTGAGATAGACGCCGTGCACGTTGACCGCGAACATCTCCTGCCACTCGTCGAAGGTCGTCTCGACCAGCGGCGCGGGATCGATCATGCCGGCGTTGTTCACGAGCACGTCCACGTGGCCGAAGTGCGACTCGGCGGCGGAAAAGAGGCGCTCCACATCGCCCAGATGCATGACGTCGCCGGTCACCGGCAGCACGCGATCGCCGGCGATCTCCGCGAGCTTCTCCGCCGAGCGCGCGAACGCGACGACGCGCGCGCCGCGGCGCGCGAGCAATTCCGCCGTCCGGCGGCCGATGCCCGAGGAGGCGCCGGTGACGATGGCTACTTTTCCGTCAAATTCGCTCATAATCCGCAGGCTATCCCATTCCGCCTGTCGACGAGAGGAGAAGTCATGGACCCCACCGTCAATACCCTGGTGAACCTCTTCCTCCGCTGGATTCACGTTGTGGCCGGCATCATCTGGATCGGCCATCTGTACTTCTTCAACTGGGTGAACGCACAGTTCCAGGCCAAGGTCGAAGGACCGACCAAGAAGGTCATCAACCCCGAGCTCCTGCCGCGCGCGCTGTACTGGTTCCGCTGGGGCGCCATGTGGACCTGGATCACCGGCATCCTGCTCCTCGGCCTCATCTACTACCACGGGAAAATCGTGTTCGAAGGCGACTACATCCAGAGCGGCAACCCCTGGCTGTGGCTGGCGATCGTGCTGGTGGTCCTGTTCGTCGGCTTCGTGATCTACAACACGATCATGAAGGCCATCGCGAACAAGACCGTGGCCGCGGCCATCTGCCTGGTGCTGTTCGCGGCCGTGTACCTGTTCCTCGAGTACGTCGGCCACTTCGGCGGACGCTCGCTGTACATCCACGCCGGCGGCATCTTCGGCACGATGATGTTCCTCAACGTGTGGATGGTGATCTGGCCGAACCAGAAGAAGATCATCTCCGCGCTGAAGGCGGGCACGCCGCTGGCGCCGGATTCGCCGGAGGTCAAGATCGCCGGCCTCCGCTCGCGGCACAACACGTTCATGTCCGTGCCTCTCGTGTTCCTCATGCTCAGCAACCACTACGGCGAGATGTACGGCAATCCGACGCGCGACCTCTGCCTGGCCGGCGTGATCATCATCGGCTTCATCGCCGTGCGCCTGCTTTACGCGAAGGCCGCGAAAGTGGAAGGGATGTAGCCCCGCCTTGCGGCTTCTTCAGGTCGACGCGTTCACCGCGCAGGCATTCCGCGGCAATCCGGCCGCGGTGTGCCTGCTGGACGCCGAGCGCGACGAGCGCTGGATGCAGGACGTCGCCGCGGAGATGAACCTCTCCGAGACGGCGTTCCTGCTGCGCCGCGCCGACAGCGACTACTCGCTGCGCTGGTTCACACCCGAGGTCGAAGTGGCGCTCTGCGGACACGCGACGCTCGCGAGCGCGCATGCGCTGTACGAGGAGCACGGCCTCACGTCGGTGCGCTTCCATACGAAGAGCGGAGTGCTCACCGCGGATCGCACCGGAAACGCCATCGAGCTCGATTTCCCCGCGATCCTCGAAGAGCGCGCCGAACCGCCCGAGGGCCTCCTCTCCTCCCTCGGCGTCACAGCCCCGGTTTACGTCGGCCGGAACAAGTTCGACTATCTCGTGGAAGTGGCGTCCGAGGACGAGGTGCGCGCGCTCGACCCCGATCACACGCAGCTCGGGCGCATCCCCGTGCGCGGCGTGATCGTCACCAGCCGCTCGCGCGAATACGACTTCGTGTCGCGATTCTTCGCGCCGGGGTCGGGTATCGCCGAAGACCCGGTGACGGGGTCGGCGCATTGCTGCCTGACGCCGTACTGGGCGCCGAAACTGGGGAAGGACGCAATGACCGCGTTCCAGGCGTCGAAGCGCGGAGGCGTGGTTCAGGTGCGCCTCGCAGGCGGTCGCGTAAAGCTCGGCGGCGCAGCGGTGACGGTCCTCCGGGGCGAGCTCACGGCGTGAGGTTCTGTCGCCCGCTACACGGGCTCGTTCCGCTGTGCGCCGGTCCCCCCGGCTGAAGCCGCAATGACGTTCACTTTAGGCGAGAGCTCACCCCTCATCCGCCTTCGGCACCTTCTCCCCTCGCCGGGGAGAAGGGCTCTCGACACACGAGCCCTGCGAGCGCCCTTCTGCCTCGCGCCCGGGAGAAGGCTCTCGATGCACACTTCCCCTCGAGCGCCCTTCTCCCCTCGTGAGGGGAGAAGGTGCCGAAGGCCGGGGAGAAGGGCTCTCGACACACGAGCCCTGCGAGCGCCCTTCTGCCTCGCGCCCGGGAGAAGGCTCTCGATGCACACTTCCCCTCGAGCGCCCTTCTCCCCTCGTGAGGGGAGAAGGTGCCGAAGGCGGATGAGGGGTTGTTCTCGCCTAAAGTGAACGGCATTGCGACTGAAGCCGGGGGGCCGGCGCGCAGCGGACGAGCCCGCGTAGCGGGCGACAGGACGACGTGCGATAGCATCGCGCGCATGACCATCCGGGAGATGCTCGAGCGGATCGAGTACGACACCCTCGTTCCGCAGGCGGCCAAGAGCGCCGAGACGCGCGGCCGCGACCGGGCCGAGGACGAAGACGACATCCGCCCGTCGTACCAGCGCGACCGCGACCGCATCATCCACTGCAAGGCCTTCCGGCGGCTCAAACACAAGACCCAGGTGTTCCTCGCCCCCGAGGGCGACCACTACCGGACGCGGCTCACCCATGTGCTGGAAGTGACGCAGATCGCACGCACCATCGCCAAGAGCCTCCGCCTCAACGAAGTCCTCACCGAGGCCATCGGCCTCGGCCACGACCTCGGCCACTCCGCCTTCGGCCACGCCGGCGAGGCCGCGCTGAACAAACTGGTCCGCGGCGGCTTCGATCACTACCGGCAGTCGGTGCGCGTCGTGGAGAAGCTCGAAGACCTCAACCTCACCGTGGAGGTCCGCGACGGCATCCTCAAGCACTCCAAGGGTGAGAAAGGCGAGCTGCTGCGGACGCGGCCGAAGGCGCGCGCCCTCACGCTCGAGGGGGACATCGTCCGCATCTCCGACATCATCGCCTACGTCAACCACGACATCGACGACGGCATCCGCGCCGGGATCATCCACGAGGACGACATCCCCGCCGATATCCGCAAGACCCTCGGCGACACGAAGAGCCGGCGCATCGACCGCATGGTGCACGACGTGATCGACGCGACGCTCGCGAACGACTACGAGGCCATCATGATGACGCCCGAGGCGCTGGAGGCGCTGGAGGCGCTGCGGACGTACATGTTCGAGAACATGTATCTGATCCGCGAGGTGCGCGGCGAGTTCGAGAAGGCACAGAAGATCCTCGCCGCGCTGTTCGAGTACGTCGTCGCGCATCCGGACGAGTTCCTCGACACGTCCGGCGACGAGCCGGTCGAACGGCTGGCGATCGACTTCATCGCGGGGATGACCGACCGCTACGCGCTGAACCTGTACTCGAAGCTGTTCCTGCCGCGGCCCTGGGTAAGCTGAACGCCGGGCTAGCGCTTCTTCCTGGGCGGCGCGTTCAGCACGTCGCGCAGGTCCTTGCCGGCTTTGAAGCGCACGTTCTTCGAGGCGGGGATGGTGATCGTTTCCTTCGTGCGCGGATTGCGGCCTTCGCGGGCCTTGCGCTCCGTCACCGAGAAACTGCCGAGGCCGGGGATCGCGCAGCGCTCGCCGCTCTGGCAGGTTTCCGTGATGTAACCGACGAACGCATCGAACGCCGCCGCGGCCTCTTTCTTGGAAATGCCGGCCTGTTCGGCAATGGCGTTGATGACGTCACCCTTACCTGGCATTCGCCCTCCTCCAGCAACTTGTGCGGATAGCGCTCGTCAATCTAGGGTCCGGTTCCGCGAAAGTCAACGCGCGGCGGTGACACGTTTCGCAACGCATTCGTGCACGACCGACACGACTTGCGCGTGGCTCCACGTGAGCGGTGCGACGGAAACGTGCTGTCCGTCGTGCGGATCGATCTGCTCGGGCAGGATCATCGACGGCGTCGCCTTCGCGCGCGCCCAGCGCACGAGATCGAGCGCGGCCTGGTCGTTTCCTATGGACAGCTCGTGCTCCGCGAGCCACAGCGTGCAGAGGATCCACGGATTGCCGCTGTCCTCGTAGATGCGGTGGTACTCGTCGTTCTCGTAGCGCGTGATCCCGCCAGTCTCCGTCCGGATCGACAGCTTTTCCCGGATGGAGCGCATCGTTCCCTCGACGAGCGCGCTCTCCGCGGGAAAGACGCCGAGATAGAACGTGGCGAACGCGGAGGCGTCGACGGTCGGGTCGAGCTCCAGCGCGCCGGTCCCGGTGAGCAGGAGGCCGCGCGCGAAGCGGCCTTCACTCTCCATCCAGAGGTGCTTCTTCATCGCGTCGCGCACTTCGTCCGCCGCCTGCGTCCACGTCGCGCGGCGCTCCGGCTCGTTCAGGAGATTCGCGAGCTCCGCGGCGGCGGTGAGACCGGCCCAGACCGCGGCGCACGTGAACGTAAAGACACCTTGACGCTCCTCCCACAGGTCGAAGCTCGGCAGGGGAAGGCCCGTCTCCGGATCGCGGAACCGCGCCAGAAAATCCGCCGCCGCGACGACGAGCCGCGGATAGATCGCGCGCAACAGATCGAGGTCGCGGGTACGCTGATAGTAGCGCGCGACGAGCCACAGCACGAGGGCGGTCTCGTCCTCCTGGATCGGCAACTGCGGCTGCCCGTCGCGCACCCACGGCTGCCAGAGCGGCGCGTGCGAGCCGTCGGGGTTGTACTTGTGGAGGAAATAGCCTTCGTCCCGGATCACCCCGTGCGCGAAGAGGAGGAAGCGCCGGGCGATCTCCGGAAAGCCCGCGCGGTCCAGGGCGTCACAGATGAACGCACCGTCGCGCATCCAGACGTACGAGTAGTGATCGTTGTGGCCCCACTGAATGTCGGAGTCGTTCGCGGCCAGCACCGCGCCGCCGCGGTCGCACTGCGTGGCGATCACCAGCAGCGACCGGCGATAGAGGTCGATGATCTCGTCGGGCAGCACGCTCAGGTCGTCGCCCGGCTTGTTGACCCAGGTGTACCAGTGCGAGCCCGCGCGGGCCAGCACGTGCGCTGCACCCTCCGCCCGCACCGCCGCATCCAGCTTTCGCACCTCGGCGTCGCTCCGGCCCGCGCAGATCCACACCATGACCGTGGCGTTGCCGTTCGCGTCGAGATGGACGGGGATGGCGATGGTCGTGTCGACGGCGCCCTGCGCGATGGCGCTCATCGACAGCTCGCCGTCCGCCGCGTCCACCCAGGTCATCGCGCTGCGGCTGCACGCGTACTCGCGCACGCCACCTTCGCAGTTGATCAGGACATAGCGACGCTTCTTGTACTGCATCATGCCGCCCGACTCGGGGTCGTACATGACCGTGTCGCCGATGGCGTTTCCGTACAGCGCGAACTCGTGGTGCAGCATCAGCTTGACGTCGCGGGCCTCGTCGCGCTGGTTGCGCACGACGATCTTCCGGACGTACACGTTCGCGTCGGGATCGACGGCGTCGTAGCAGCGCAGCCGCAGCCCGAGCGTGTCGTTCTGCAGCGTGACGTCCGTGACCAGCGTGTCGCGCAGGTAGTCCAGCGTGTGCTGCCAGGAGGCCTCGTCGGTCGCGTGGAGCTCGTCGTCGGCATACACGCCGAGGCGGAACTTCGCGCCGGCCTGGTTCTCCATCCCGACGCGCGGAAAGTAGAAGTCGGACAGCCGGTACTGCGCGTCGAAGGCGACGAGCAGCGAGCCGTTGCCGATCGGGAGGTCGCGTGGCATTGCGCGCGGAGTCTACACGGGCAGGACGAACGCGGTGAATCCGTCGGCGCCCGATTCGGGCGTCAGCCGGAGCACGCCGTTCTCCACCCATGCGCGTGCGCCTTCCGGAACGAAGCTCGTGATGTCGGCGCGCGCGTGGCCTTCGACGATGGCGTCGTTTTCCTCCGGCTCGAGTGAGCAGGTCGAGTAGACGACGTACCGATTCGCGAGCGTCAGCGCGCTGGCCAGGAGCTCGCGCTGCAGCTTCGCGAAGTCCTGCAGCTCGTTCTCGTGCAGGCGCCACTTGATCTCCGGGTTCTTGCGGATGGTGCCCGTGGCGCTGCAGGGCGCGTCGAGGAGGACCACGTCGAACTTTCGCGCGAACGGCGGCATGCGCCCGTCGCCGGCCACCACGCGGCGGCTGCGCCCGAAGAGCGGGCGGAGTCGCGTGAGCGAGACGTCGTTCGAGACCACGCGCGCGCCGTAATGCTCCATGTAGATCGTCTTGCCGCCCGGGGCCGCGGCGAGGTCGAGGACGTCGTCGCCGCACGCGCGCGCGATCGCCGCGATCACCGCGCTGCCCTCGTCCATCGGGTAGAAGTCCTTGCGGTCGAGGTCCGCGCTCGAGCCGTGCAGCTTCCAGAGGCCCGGCACGAGCGCTGACGGCTCGCCCTGCGGCGGCGCGTCGCCGAGGGCGAGGACGTCGGGGTACGAGAGCTCCTGATTCGCGTGCGCGATCTTCGCCGCCCGCTCCGCGCCATAGATCCGCGACCAGCGATCGACGAGCCATTGCGGATGCGCGGTCTGCGTGGCCACGTCGCGCGGCTCCGGGATGTCGCCGCGCGTCACGCGGCGGAGGATCGCGTTCACGAACCCGCGCGCCCGCTTCGGCGCGAGGTCCACGGTCTCGGACACCGCCGCGTACTGCGGGACGTCCATGTACAGCAGTTGATACAGGCCGAGGCGCAGGACCTCGACCACGGGCGGATCGAGCTTCTTCACCGGACGCTGCGCGAGCTGCGCGATCGCGAAGTCGAGCCGCGAGCGCCAGCGCAGGATGCCCAGCACCAGCGTGCGGACGAAGCCCGATTCGCCGAGGAGGAGGAGGGAGGCGTAGAGCTGCTCGCGCTCGATGCGCTGCAGGAGCTGCAGCGCGCGCGCACGCTCAGAGGACATGACCCGCTTTCCAGCCCAGACCGCGGGCCACCGCCGCGGCGGGCGTGCGCGGTTTGCCCGGACGCTGCATCTCCAGGATGCGCAGCGCGCCTTCGCCGCAGGCGATCACGACGCCGTCGTCGATCCCGAGGATCGTGCGCGGACTCGCGGTGCCGTCCGCGGGGCGCATATCCGTCAGCTTCAGGTCGCGAAACGTGATGCCGGGCCAGGGATCGAACGCGCGGAAGCGGTCGTAGATCGTCTGCGCCGGCTCGTCGAAGGTCATCTCCCCCTCGCGCTTGTCGATCTTCGGCGCGACCGTCGCGCGCGCGTGGTCCTGCTCCGTCTCCACGGCCGTGCCGTTCTCCACCTCGCGCAGCACCGCCGCCAGCGCAGCGCCGCCGATCGCCGACAGCCGCTGCGCCAATTGCGGCGTGCGCTCGTCCGCGCCGATCTCCGTCGTCTCGATGCGCAGCATCGGACCGTGATCCAGCTCCTCGTCCACGCGCATGATCGTCACGCCCGTGACCTTGTCGCCGGCCTCGATGGACCGCTGGATCGGCGCCGCCCCGCGCCACAGCGGCAGCACCGAGCCGTGGACGTTCAGAAACCCGTGCCTCGGAATGTCCAGCAGCGCCTTCGGCAGGATCTTCCCGTACGCGACGACCACCCCGCAGTCGGGGCGCACGCGCGCCACTTCGCCGAGAAACTCCTCGTTCCGGACCCGCGGCGGCTGCAGCAGCGGCAGCCCCAGCTCCCGCGCCCGCACCGCCACCGCCGGCGCCTGCATCTTCATCCCCCGCCCCGCGGGCTTGTCCGGCTGCGCGACGACGAGCACGACCTCGTGCTCGCGCGCCACGGCGTCCAGCGAGGGGACGGCAAACTCGGGAGTCCCGAAGAACACGATCCGCACGGGCGCGGATTCTATCTTTGGTACGCGGAGGCACTCCAAACGCCCAACTGTCATCCCAAGCGTCGATGGGATTCTTAGGGGAGTGCGGAGGGCAGTCGATCGCCTCCGCTTTTGTAGTTACACGGTCGCGCGACCGGCGCTGCGCGCACGTCGGCTCACGCCCTCGCATAGATCCGAATGGCACCCAGTAGCGGGCATGGCGCTCCTATCAGCATGGGTTGTGCTTATCCTGTCAAACAGCGAGCCGCCGGTGCTCAGCCGGTTCCGACCGGGGCCGTGCTCACGAGTGACTGCGTTCCTGAGGCATCTGGCTGCACAACCACTGGTTGTACGACCATGGGTTGCACGACGATTGGCTGTGCGACGACTGGCTGCGCCACCACCGGATGCGCGATGACTGGCCGCACGACGACCGGGCGCACGACGACCGGCTGCGGCGTAGCCGGTAGAGGGGCAGGTGGCGGAGGCGCAGCCGGTGGCGGCGCGGGTGACTCGACCGCACTTTTCGCTTTCGCGAGCAGGTTCTCGAACTCCTTCGGCTTCCAACGACGCAGGCTCGTCAGGGTCGAATCGGTTGCTGCCACTTGGTAAGCGGCGGGCTGAAGATGCAGTGCGAGTTCGAGGTGCTGCCAGCCGAGAGTGAGATAAAGAGTCCTGTCCACCGGTATCGTAGTTTTCGCCGCGAGGACGCCGAAGGTGGAGGCGACATTGAATTGCGTGTCCGCGTTCGGACCGTGTCTGTAGCCCAACAGGGCCAGATATGCGTCGTGGGGGCCGATTGTCCCGACTTCCGCGGCGATGCCGATCCTCATCACGTCGACCGGTGGCCGGGCATACGAAATGTACGTCTTGATGCGTCTGCAGTCCGCCTCGGTGCGGTGGATCGCGCCGGCATCCGCCTTTTCCATTGCCTTGAGCAGAGTGTCGGCTTCGGCGAGTGCTTTCCCGATGTCGCCGCGTTGATAGTGGATGTACGCCAGCCGGTAGGAAGCAGCGAAGAGGACCGGGGCGGCTGGTCCATCACTGTGCGGCATGCGGTTCTTGGCGACCTCGAACTGCTCGATGGCAGGGCCTAGAAGCTGCGCGTCGTGTAGCATCGCTCCAAAATTTGCGCGTGCCGCCGCGTGCTCCGGGTCATTCAGCAGCGCGCCGACAAGCAACTCCTGCGCACGCTTGTTATCTGAGCCCATCACCGATTCGGCGGCCTTGTTCATCGCATCGCTCACCCAGCTGGCCGTTCCGGTCATTGCCCGAATCCGGACCGGGTGGCGAATCTCGAGCTGCAGCAACTGGTACAGCAACCAGACCGCCGCCGAATCGAGGAGGTCCAAGTATGGTGCCGTATCGGCGGGTGCGGGTGCAATCGTCAGATCCAGTGGCTCGGGCGCCTTCTTCGGCGCCTCGGGCGGCTTCGTGCCGAAGTCGCGCTGCCAGAGCGTGGTCGTGCTCGCGACTTTGTTCCGTTCGCTCAGTACGAGCGTCAGGCCCGCTCCTTTTTCATCGATCGCCGGATGGGTACAGCCGGTGAGGATGAGCGTCCGGCGCCAGTAGATTAGCGACAGCAGTGACAGCAGGCCTTTTAGCCAGCCGAATACTGAGGGGATCGCTGAGGTGATCGCAGCCGGGACCTCGAAGCTCGTGAGCGTGGCCGACGGGAACTGCACGTTCGAAGGCTGCAGTCGCGTCAGCGCAACGAGTTGTTGCTGCAGATACAGCGACGCGCCCGCCCCAGGAAATGCAGTATCACCCGTCAGATTCTCCACGCGCAGGTGCGGGTAGAGCACGAAATGTCGCAGCAACAGCGGGGCGAGCAACGCGACCAAAATAAGCACGAGCGCTGTGTTGACCGGGTGGAGCACAATGACGTTCAGCCAGCGTGGCAACGTGAGGTAACTCAGCTCCGCCGGAATCTCTTTCACCGGCGGCTTCTTCGCGGCCTCGGTCAGCTGCGTCAGCGCCTCGCCGTGCATCCCGGCGCGTGAGAGACCCAATGCAGGCGCGAACGGGTCGACCAGCGGGCGAAGCTCCACGGGGATCTCCCGAGCCGGATATTTTTTTGCGGTCGCTTGCAGCGCCTGAAGGGCTTGGTCGTACAGCTTCAGCCTGTACAGAACAAGCGCCTCAGCAAATGGGTCGGCAGGTTTCACTGCCGCCGCAGACGCCGTCGTTGGTAAAGCCTGCGGATCAAGCGCGAGCGCCGCCAGCTTCTCAGCTTGCGCGCGTTGCTTGTCGACGCTCCCAAAATTCTTTGCGAGCTCGAGGTGGCGTGCAATGTCCGCGCGCGTGGTGGCGATTTTCTCGATGCCCTCCCGTGAGCACGGCTCGGCCGGATCGATCTTCAGCCGTGCGGCATACGCCTGCTCCGCATCGGCGTAGCGCCTCGCCTTCAGCAGGTCATCGGCAGCGGCGCATGGATTGGCGCGCACCGCAACAGGCAGCAGCAAGAGTACGGCGATGACGACAGGTTTTGCTATCGAACGCACGGGCCACCTCGGTTGCACGGATTGTTTCCGGCATTATGCAATAGGAGGGACCGCGGCGCGAACTTCCCGGCCGTAAGGCAAATACTCTGCTTTTTACGCAACGGGGCCCTCAACGCCGCATAGCAGCCTGGCCTCGCGCCTGCGACGTGCGTACCTCTCCGGGAGAGATGACTGGGCATTTCATCGCACGCGCCGCGTTGCGCGCCGCTGCATGTGCGAACGCCCGCGTGGCGGAAGCGGGTTGGTCAGGTGCCCGTCCGTTCGGGATGGCGTCGGCAACTAATGCGGTCAGGACGACCGCGCGGCCGCATCGTTCAAGAGGTCTTCCAACTCGTTCTTTCGGCGTCGCTGAACACGCGTGGTGAGGGTTCCGGCCGCTCACGCATGATGGTGGGGTGCGCCTCGCTCGCCTGTAGCACGGTGCATTTGGCGGCCGGAGCGTATTCCGCCCTGCAGGGCCTGCCCGACGCAAAGTGACGCGGCCGAACAACTCGCAGCAGAACAAGGATGCGGTTGATGCCGTCTACACGGCATCAGCGACACCACCCGACTACATCATGATCCTCGGCTCGATCGACATCGTTCCGCACCAGGATCTGCTCAACCCTCTCTTCGGCGGTGACGACGACGACGAGCACGCCTGGGGCGATCTGCCGTATGCCTGCGATGCGCCGTACAGCCAGAACATCAGCGACTTCACTAAGCCGACGCGCGTAATCGGCCGCTTGCCGGACATTCAGGCGATGAAGAACACCGCTTATTTCGTGAAGTTGCTTGACAATGCCGCGAAATGGGTCTCGCTCGCACCGTCGAGCTATGACGATTACTTCGCCGTTTCTGCATTAACGTGGCAGAAGTCAACGAAGCTCAGCGTCAAGAAGACCTTCGGCTCGAACGAGAAGGTGTTCGTCTCGCCGACGGCCGGACCTCCGTGGAACGCACCGGACCTCGCGCCGCTTGCGCATTTCATCAACTGTCACGGCAACTCCGGACGGTCTGCGTTTTACGGCGAAGATCCGAACGCCACGGGCGAAGCGAAATACCCCATCGCCCATCAGACAATTCACGTACGCAACTTTATCGAACCCGGAACCGTGGCCGCGGTCGAGTGCTGCTTCGGTGCCGAACTCTACAAACCGCACGCGGACATCGACCCGGAACACGGGATTTGCCAAGAGTACCTGTACGACGACGCTTACGGCTTCTTCGGCGCCACGACCATCGCGTATGGTCCCGCGGTCGGCCATGGTGCGGCGGACATTATCTGCGCCGCCTTCCTCAAGCACGTCCGTGCCGGCGACTCGCTCGGCCTAGCGGCATTGGCGGCTCGTCAGGATTTCATCAAAGCCTGCGATGTAATGGATCCGATCGACCTGAAAACCCTCGGCCAGTTCAATCTCCTCGGCGATCCGTCGATCCATCCCGTTCATGCGGCTGCGAAAGCAACGGGCAAGACGCTCGCGGCGGCAAAGAAGTCTCCCGAGGCGCTTAACACCGCGCGTGCAGAACAGCCGGCGCTCGATGACGGTTATCGTCAACGGCGCGAGGATCTGCGGGCGAGCGCGGCCCGTGTCGCGGGGAAGGTGTCGATGGCGTCGACACACGTACCCGATCCGCTGATGGACTCACGTGCCCGCGCCGCTGCACAGGCGGCCGGTATCACGCCGTCGGATGTGAAGACGTTCGAGTTGCAGAGGCCGACCAACGCGCCGAGAAGGAAGGCTATGGCCGGTATGAAGGCCGTCATGGCGCCCCCGGCCCCTGCGAGGATCTGCGTCGTCACCGGCCGGACTTCGGATCAACAGCCTCCGGCAGCACATCAAGTCCCGGCGAAAGGCAAAGGTGTGACAAAAGGGAAGGACGGTGGGCATCCCGGACCGTCACCCTTCGTCGTGGCGGTCATGAAAGAGAGGCTCGACGGCAGCATGACCATGGTCCGGAAGGTGTTCAGCAAGTAATATTGCGGCGATGCGTGTTCGCGGGACCGTTGTCCACCGGCTCTTCGGCAAGAACTCGAAGAGCGAGCACACGGCGGTCTATCTCGAGACGCCATCGGGCGACTCATACCGCCTCCAACGTAGCGGCGGGAACCCGTTTTTCGACGAAACACTCGAGTTGCTCGTGGGTAAGACAATTGAGGGAAGCGGCACGTTGCGTGGGAAAAGCCTTTATCTCGGGAGTTGGAAAGAACTCAAGTAACGTAGAGCCGACCGGTTTCGCGGCCGGCTTCCCAACACCAAGGCTCTAGCAAGCGAGTCGGCAGCGGCGAGATCGACGCCTACGTGGTCGTGGTCGGGGGGGTGTCCGCCATGGTGGTCGTGCTCGTGTCCGTCGGCGACATCTGCTCGTAGGGGCCGGCCGTGCCTTCCACGCCGGTGGATGGCTGCGGCGGCACCTGGCCGGACGCGGCGCCGGACGGCGTTTCCGTCTGCGACGACGGCGGGTTGGTCACGTCGGGCGGCGCGTTCTGGTAGTCGCGGGGCACGGGCTCGCCGCGGCAGGCGGCCAGGGCCACGAGCATCGCGACTACAATCATCCTTCGCATGACAAGGATGAGCTTCAACGCACGTGCCACCGCGCTTCTGCTGCTGCTCGCCATGCCCGTCTTCGCACAGGTCGCGGAGGGCGACCGTCACTACGCCGCCCGCGCGGAAGGCGCGTCCGGGGCGCGCGCGAAAGCCGAGCACATCGACGCCGCGATCGCCGCCTATCAGAAGGCGATCGCGGCCAATCCGAACGACATCGAGGCGCACTGGAAGCTCCTCCGCTCCTACCGTTACAAGGGTGCGTACGTCGCCGCGAACGCCGAGCAGAAGAAGCAGATCTACGGGATGGCAAAGACCGCGGGCGAGAAGGCCCTCGCGGTCGTGAACGCCCGCCTCGGCACGAATGCGAAGTCGAGCGAGCAGCAGGTGGCCGAGGCCGCGAAGAGGGTCCCGGGCGCCGGCGAGGTCTTCTTCTGGGACTCGGTGAACTGGGGGGAGTGGGCGCTCGCGTACGGGAAGATGGCCGCGGCCCGGCAGGGCGCGGCGGACCGCATCAAGCGCGGCGCGACGATCGCCCTGCTCGTCGACCCGCGCATGGAGCTGGGCTCGCCGGCCCGCGTCCTCGGCCGCCTGCACGACCAGACCCCGCGCATCCCGTTCGTGACCGGCTGGGCCTCGTCGAAGGAAGCGGTGCGGTTCCTGAACGAATCGCTGAAGATCGACCCGACGAACAAGCTCACGCTCGTGTTCCTGGCCGAGGCGATGGTGGCGGCGGATTCGTCGAAGAAAACCCAGGCGCTGCAGATGCTGCGCTCGGCCGTCAACACGCCCGTCCATCCCGACTACCCCGTCGAAGACGCCGCGTCGATCGAGGACGCGAAGGCGCTGCTCAGGAAATGGGGCAGTTGAGCCGGCGGCTCACTGCTGCTCCGCGGGAATCGCGGCGATGAACTCGGAGTCGCCGCTCGGCTCGACCACCGTCGCGAAGCCGACGCCCGTGCCCGCGATCACCGTGATGCGCACCGTGGTCGTCTCGTCCAGCTTCACGCCCAGCGCCGCCTCGAGGTCGTTGACCAGCCACACCTGATCCTCGGGCACGCCCTGCTCGACGCTCCCGCCGATCGGCTGCCCCGTGCGCGTGCGCACCGAGAAGCGGAACGTCGCCGGGATGGTGCCGATGTTCACGACGCCGGCGTTCACGCGCCGCCCCGCGACTGTGGACGCGGGGATGCCGACGAGCGCCAGCTCCGCGCTCTGCGTGGACGCGGTCGCCGAGTCGAGCTTCGTGAGCGGCGCTTCGAGCGAGGCGCTCGCGCTGTGCGCGACGTCGGACGTCTTCATCACCGCGACCGGCGCGCGCCCCTCCCGGTGCTCGAGCCATAGCGTGCCGACGGTACCCGGCCGCGCGAACAGGCTGCGCACGACGTCCGGCCAGCGCAGCGTCTGCCGCGGCGCCAGCGTCAGCCGCCGGTCGATGCCGGTGTTGCCCGTGACGTACCGCAGCGTCACGCGCATGGGATCGCGATAGGGGTTGTGAATCGTCAGGTCCGACTGCCAGTACGAGTCGCCCACGCCGCCGATGCTGCCGACGGCGGGAAAGACCATCCGCGCCAGGCCGGTGGCCACGAGCTCCTTCTTGTCCGGCAGCCGGATCAGGCCGAGGTAATCAGCGACGGCGCGCGGCTTCGCGTCGGTTCGGCGCGTCCACAGCTCCACGCCGCGCACGGAGCGATGGAAGCCGTACATGTCGTCGATGTACGCCGACACGGCCTGCGCGCGCAGGTCGTTGGTCACGCCGTCGAACATGTCGAACAGCTCCGGCGAGCGGCGGAGGATCACCTTCGGCTTCGTCCGCTCCAGCGCGGCGATCGTCTCCGCCTGGAAGTCGCGGGGCGAGAGGATCGGCACCTGATAGAAGCGCGTCGGGTTCGGGCGGTCGGCGAAGAAGTAGAACGCGGGCTGGTTCGAGAAGTCGAAGATCGGCTCGTTCGTCTTCGTCAGGTCCCGGACGTTCGCCACCACGTCCGTGATCCGCCACTGGACCGCCTCGGCGTTCGGATCGCGATCGACCCGCAGCACGCGGCCGTAGTAGCGCGTGAAGTCGTGCAGCCGGGCGTTGACCAGGTCGGGGATCCAGAACAGCACGCCGACCACCGGCACGGCCATCACGGCCAGCGCCGTTACGAATGCGCGCGTGCCCTGTCCGCCGGTCCGCCACACGCCGCGGAGCGTCCGCACCAGGATCACCGCGAGCAGCACGATCAGCGGCCCGATGAGGAACGCCGCGAAGTACTGGTGGCGGAACGACGCCCGGCCGAACGCCGTCCTCTGGGCGACCGTGGCGAACACGGTGAGCACGAGCAACGCGAAATCGAGGGCGTCCACACGCCGCCGGAGCCAGCGGACGATGAAGTACACGGCGGCGATGGCAATCACCAGCGGGCTGAGGACGAGATGGAACTTCTCCCACAGCACGAAGTCCGCGAGGGTGTGCAGCGTGAGGTCTTTGCGGAAGGTGGAGACGAGGTCCGGGAACGGCAGCGACCACACCGCGTCGATGATCCGCGGGATGGTCACGAACGACGTCACCGCGAAGTCGTCGAGCGCGCCGTGCATGGCCAGATACGCCGCAAACGGTGCGGCGCCGATCAGGACGCCGAGGAGGAAGAAGAGCGCCCCCTGCGCGGGCGCGAGCCCGTCCCATGCGACCCGCTTCGACGCGATCCACACCAGCAGTGACGCCGCCAGCGCGCCGGCGACCGAGTACGCGCCGATCTCGTACGAGAAGAAGAGCGCCGCGCCGCTGAAGATCCCGGCGAAGACGGCGGAGACCCGGCTGCGCCGCCGCAGCGCGTTCCAGAACAGCGCCACCGCCGCGACCTGGAAGAACGTGCGGTTGTTCTCCGCCGTCGTCCACGACCCCATGGCCACGCACAACAGCGCGAGCGGAATCGACTCGAAAACGGCCAGGCCGAGGAACCAGATCGCGACGCCGAGGAAGGCGCCGACGATCACCGTGCGGGCCACGGCCACGTCGAGCGAGCGGCCGAAGATCTCCATCAGCCACGCGTCGAGCTGGCCGTCTTCCAGCATACCGTGCAGCGCGAACACGTCCCGGAACGGCACCTTGCCGCGCAGGTAGTCCGACGCCGGCCCGATCGACTCGCCGCGGTGGAAGAGGTCGATCCACTGCGACAACTGCGCGGTCGACGCGTAGCTGAAGAGGTAGATCAGCGCCGGGATGATCAGGTACGCCGCGAGCCGCCAGGCGCTCCGCGGCTTCATCGGACGGACGACGAGCGCGAGCGCCGCGCAGACGAGCAGCGTGATGGCCATGACCGGCCGCGCGGGCTTCAGGGGAATCCACACGGCCGCCAGGAACGGCAGCAGGACGATCGGCAGTGCCGCCACGGTCACGCGCTTGAACGTGTCCTCGGCGTCGCGTCCGAAGCTCAGCTCGGCCAGCTTCGCGATGAGCAGTGTCGCGGCCCAGAAGAGGGCCACGAACATCGCCACGAAGACGACTTCCAGAAAGAGCGTCGGGATGTGCGCGATGCGCCTGGCCGTGACCAGGTAGCGGAAGAACAGCCACGCCAGCGCCTCGGTGAACAGCAGCGCGTGATAGGGGCGGAGCTCCTCGCGGAACATCCGCCGGAGCCACAAGCGCGTCCGCGCGAAGCGCAGCAGCGCCGGCCCGCCGAACGAGATGGCGAGGGGGATGCCGAGGATCCAGCCCACCTTGCCGGTGGTCAGGTAAAAGAGCGGCGAGAAAAAGTACGGGACCGTCGCCAGCGGATGCGGGCGCCTGCGCAGCAACCGCTGCAGCCACACGGTGAGCGGCGGGACGAGCAGGAAGAACAGCGCCGCGCCGAGGTAGTCGCGGAGCTTGGAGTAGCGCTCGATCGTGACCAGGCCGATCGCCACGGGATCGGTGGGCGGGAGGTTGCGGAAGAGGAGCGTGATCGACAGGAAGACGCCCGCGGCGAGGCAGAAAGCGGCGATCCAGACGAAGGCGGCCGCGATGCGGTCGTAGAGTTTCAGTCGGTCGCGTTCCACTCGGTGGCGAATATAGCAGGCGGCCCATCCGGAGACGCGGAGATGCCTGAGCGTTCCGCCATTTGGAGTGCGGAGGCAGGCAGCCGCCTCCGCTTTCCTATTCGGAGCCTCCGCACTCCACAAGGTCGCCCGATCAGCCGACGAATGTGGCGGCGGTGCGGAGGAGGCAGTCGATCTGGGGGTCGGTCGCTCGCGTTCTTCGCGGGAAGAGCGCCGCGAGACGCGATTCGCGGTAGAGGTTCGCGCGATGCGGCCGGCGGGCGAGGATCGACAGACGCGCGAGGCGGGACCGCATGCGGGAGGGGAGCGCATTCGAAAGTGGCGGCGCGGCCTCCGCACTCCAGAGAGGATCGCGCTCGATGTCCTCGGCGCCGCGAGCGCGCGGGGGGAGCGGGCGGTCCGCCCGCGTCACGCGCGAGCCGCGTTTGCGCGCCGCGAGGATCACGTAGTCGCACGGGATGCGGCCGGAATCCACGAGCATCGCCTCGATCGTGCAGAGGATCTCCAGGATGGCCCGCTCGCGCGGCACTTCGAAGCGGAAGTGCTGGACGACGCCGTAGAGGAGATGCTGGAGGACGGTGCCGCCGATCTCCTTCCGCTCCAGCACTTCGAAGAACCGCGAGGTCAACCCGGGCAGCTCGTCGCTCCGCACCGCCTCGGTCGGATCGTTGGCGATCATCTCCTCCACGGTCGGCCGCGCTTTCGGCGGAAAGCCGAGGCAGCCGAGGAGCGTGTTGATGATCGAGAGCACGTCGTCGCCGTACTGAAAACGCTTCGGGCCGACATACTCGTTCATCACCAGCGTCGCGTCCGGCTTCATCGTCCGCTCGATCTGCGCGAATGCGTGCTCGAGGTGCTCCACGTGATGCAGCACCGAGTGCGCGACGACCACGTCGTACGCCCCGGCCGGCAGCTCGTCGCGATTCAGATCGACGACCCCGTAGCGGATCTTCGGAATGTCCCGCGCGGCTTCGCGGGCGCGCGCCACCGCGTGCTCCGCGAAGTCCACCGCGTCGATGTGCGCGACGAACGGCCATTGCGCCACCGCGCGCTCCAGCCACCCTTCGCCGCAGCCGAGGACGAGCACGCGGAGGTCGTTCCCCACGAACCACCGATGCGCCCAGGACGACAGCCAGTCCCGCGCGGGGTCGCCCGTGGCCCGCTCGTTGAGGTGCATGAGGACGGCGGTATTCGCCATCCACGTGGTGTGTGCGAGGTGCTCCGAGCGCCGTTCGTCGTTCCAGACGGTCATGAAAACTGTAGGCCGACCACCGCGTCGTGCAATGCCTGGATGGTGGCGTTCTTCGCCACGACGTCCGGCGTCCGGCCGTGACGCTGGATGGCGTCGCTGGTGGCCGGGCCGATCGACGCGATGCGCGCGCGTCCCGGCGTGGCCTTCGCGAAGAAGTTGTCGACCGTCGACGCGCTCGTGAACGTGACCACGTCCACTTGGTCCGCGTCGATCAACGCGCGCAGCTCGTCGAGGTCCTGATCCGCCGCGATGGTCCGGTAGGCCACGGCAAGGTCCACTTCCCCGCCGCGCTTCCGCAGCTCGGCGATCAGCTCGTCCCGCCCTTCCTCGGCCCGGATGACGGCCGTGCGGACGCCGGTCTGGTCCCGGGCGAGGAGCGGCAGGAGCTCGGTGGAGATGAAGCGCTCCGGCACGACGTCGGGATTCAGGCCGCGCGCGCGGAGGTCCTCTGCCGTCGCCTGGCCGACGGCCGCGATCTTCGTCCCCGCCAGCGCCCGCACATCTCTGCCGAGTGCGAAGAGGCGCTGGAAGAACGCCGCCACGCCGTTCGTCGACGTGAACACGAGCCAGTCGTACTTCGACTCGATCGCGCGATCGAGCGAGTCCCACGACGCCGGCGGCGCGATCTCGATGGTCGGGAACTGCAGCACCTGCGCGCCCGACTCCTCGAGCAGGCGCTTGAGCTCCGAGGCCTGCTCGCGGGCGCGGGTGACGACGACGCGCCTGCCGAAGAGCGGCTTGTTCTCGAACCAGTTCAGCGCCTCGTGCAGCGTCACGACGTCGCCCACCACGATCAGCGCCGGCGTCTCGAGCTTCGCCTCGGCCACCCGCGCCTCGATGTTGCGCAGCGTGCCGGTGACGGTGCGCTGATCCAGGCGCGTGGCCTTCGAGATCACCGCGCAGCCGCGGTCGCCGCTCATGCCATGCTCCATCAGCTTGTGGCAGATCGACGGCAGGTTCGCGAAGCCCATCATGAACACGATGGTGCCGTCGAGCTGCGCCAGCGCGGGCCACTTGATCCCGGTCGAGCCGGCGTCGGCCTCGTGCGCCGTGACGAGCGTGACCGACGTCGCGTACGAGCGGTGCGTCACCGGAATGCCGGCGTAAGCGGGACCGGCGATGGACGACGAGATGCCGGGCACGATCTCGACCGGCACGCCGGCCGCGAGCAGCTCCTCGGCCTCTTCCCCACCACGCCCGAAGATGAACGGATCGCCGCCCTTGAGGCGGACGACCATCTTCCCCTTCTTCGCCTCGGCAACGAGGAGCGCGTTGATCTGGTCCTGCGGCAGCGCATGCGCGCTGGCCCGCTTGCCGACGTACACGACCTCGGCCGACTTCGGGATGCGCGCGACGATGTCCTGCGAGACGAGGGCGTCGAGAGCGATGAGGTCCGCGCGCTCGATGAGCTCCGCGGCGCGCAGCGTGAGCAGGCGCCAGTCGCCGGGACCGGCGCCGACGAGATAGACCTTTCCGGCGCTCAAAACAGTTCCTCCGCGCCCTGGGCGATGAGCTCGCGGTGTACGGCGTCGGCCGTCGCTCCGCTCGCACGGATCGAGCGGGTCCCGTTGGAGAAGAACGCGCGCAGGGTCCCGCCGGAGTAATGGACCGCGACCGCTGAATAGCAGTCGAGACGCGTGCCGAACTTCTGCAGGACCGCGCGCTCGGAGCGCGCGGCGATCTCGGATGGCTCGTGGTTGACGGCACGAGCGGCTTCTTTCGCGAGCTCGTTCGCGGCCAGGCACTCCATGGCCACGATCCCCTGGCCCGCCGCCGGGAGCATCTCGTCCACCGTAAAGTAGGACGTGATCTCGCCCGCGCGGCCGAGGCGGGCGAGGCCGGCGCTGGCGAGGATGATCCCGGCGTACGCGCCGTCCCGCGCCTTGTTGATGCGCGTGTCGACGTTGCCGCGGATGTCCTCGACCGCCAGTTTCGGGAAGAGCTGCGCGAGCTGCGCGCGGCGCCGGGGCGCGCTCGTCCCGATCACCGAGCCCTCCGGCATGTCCGCGATGGCGCGACCCTCGGCGTGAATCCACGCGTCGCGCGGATCGGCGCGCTCGAGGAACCCCGCCAGCTCGAACTGGTCCGGGACGATCGACGGCACGTCCTTGAGGCTGTGCACCGCGATGTCGACGTCGCCGCGCTCCAGGGCTTCTTCCAGCTCCTTGATGAACAGCCCCTTGCCGCCGATGGCGGCCAGCGAGACGTCCTGGCGTTTGTCGCCGGTGGTCTTGACGACATGCAGCTCGGGCTCGTAGCCGGCTTCGCGCAGGCGGCGGGACGTCTCATTGGCCTGCCAGAGCGCGAGCTGGGAGCCGCGGGTCCCGATGCGGACTCTCTTCATTTCGCGAGACCGAAGATCTTCCGGATGGTCTTCCGCAGCGACTCGCGCTCCTGCGGCTCCTCGGCGCCGTCACGGAGCTGCAGGATCGGGTAGTGGAGGATCTTGTTGACCATCTGCGTGGAGAACAGCTCGATGGCCTCGCGCTGCTCCGGCGTCATCGGCCCGACCTTGCGCAGGCACTTCTCGAGCTCCGACGCGCGAATGGTCTCCAGGCGCTGCTGGAGCTCGAGGATGGTCGGCACGGCATCCTGCGCCACGAGGCGCCTGTGGAAGGCCTCGACCTCGCGCAGCACGATCTGCTCGGCGTTGGACGCCTTCTGCTGGCGGCGGCCGAGGTTCGCGTCGGCGACCTGCTGGAGATCGTCGACGTTGTAGAGATACGCGCCGTCGACGCGCGACACCGCGGGGTTGATGTTGCGCGGGACGGACAGGTCGATGAGGAAGAGGCTGCGGTTGCGGCGGACGTCGAGCGCGCGCGTGACGTGGTGCGGCTCGATGACGAAGTGCGGCGCCGCGGTGGACGCGATGACGATGTCGCACTTGGCCAGGTGCTCGTCCAGGCCGTCGAACTGCACGGCCGCGCCCTCGAAGCGGTTCGCCAGCTCCACGGCCCGCTCGTGCGAGCGGTTCGCGACGAACACCTGCTTCACGTCGTGCTGGTGCAGGTGCTCGGCGGTGAGCTCGCCCATGTCGCCGGCGCCCAGCAGCAGGACCTGCAGGCCGCGCAGGTCGCCGAAGATCTTCTTCGCCAACTGCACCGCGGCGTAGGGGACCGACACCGCGTGCTCGCCGATGCCCGTGTCCGTACGGACCTTCTTCGACACGCGCATCGTGTTCTCGTAGACCTGCGTCAGGAGCGTGTCCAGCGTCCCCAGCCCCTGCGCGGCCAGGAAGGCCTGCTTGACCTGCCCGCCGATCTGCGGCTCGCCGAGGATCATGGAGTCGAGGCCGGAGGCGACGCGGAAGAGGTGCTGGACCACGTCGCCGTGGCGGAGGATGTAGAGGTGCTTCTCCAGCTCCACGCGGTGCGTGCCGGCGCGCGCGGCGAGCCAGTCCACGAGCTGCGTGATGACGTCTTCATCGCGCGACGAGACCACGGCCTCGACGCGGTTGCACGTCGAGATGATGGCTGCGCCCTCCACGCCGTCGATCGCGCACAACGCGCTCGTCGTGTCGGCCAGCTTCGGCTCCGGCACGTCCAGCCGCTCGCGCACCTCCACGGGCGCGGTGCGGTGATTGAGTCCGACGAGGATCAGAGGCATCGTAGCCTCTCCGAACCCTGAGCGGAGCGAAGGGTCAACGGTGCCCTCTCGAGAAGCGTGCGCAGCACAGATCGCGTGAGGGCTCCGGTGATTCCTCGCTTTGCTCGGAATTCCATGGCCGCTAACCCCGGATCCCCAGCATCGCCACGATCAGGGCGATGAAGGCGCCGGCGGACACGAGCAGCATCCGTTTCTGCCGGTAGGTATTGCTGATGTACGACTGCAGGAGGATCCCGAACAGGATCCACGCCGCGACCGCGCCGATCTGCTTCACGCGCAGGTCCATGAACCCGGCGGTGGTGCGGTACGACCAGAGCACGCCGGCGATCAGTCCGACCGTGTAGATGCTGAACCCGATCGCGAGCGCGCGGAAGCTGACGTTCTTGCAGATGTCGAGGCTCGGAATCCACTCCCACAACCGGCCCGGCCGCTTGTTCTTCAGCATCCGGTCCTGGATCAGCGCGAGCAGCCCGAACGAGAGGCCGATGAGCAGCCCCGCGACGCCGACGGTCGACAGGAGCAGGTGCGCGATGAACAGGTTCGAGCGGAGCTCCGGGTCGAGCGCCGCGAAGTTCTCCCCGACGACCGCGGAGAGGGTGAGGAGGAGCAGGACCAGCGGATAGACGAAGAACGACGCGGCGTAGACGCGGTACCGCAGCCAGAGCACCAGCTCCACCGCGAACACCACCCAGCCGATGAAGCTCGCCGCCTCGGCCAGGTTCGTCAGCGGCGGATGCCCGGTCGCGGCGCAGATCGTCCCGATCCACACGGTGTGCGAAACGAAGCCGAGGACCATGAAGCCCAGCCCGGCGTTCCGCAGGCCTTTCGCCCTGTGGAACAGCGACCCCAGCGCGGCCAGGGTGCCGAGAGCGTAGAAGGCGAGCGCAGCGTAGAGGGTCATCCCAGGTTCTTCGAGAACACGACCTTGTCGTCCTCGATTCTGTAGAAATCCTTGATGCGGGAGATCTCGTGATACCCCGCCTGTTGGTAAAACCGGACCGTGGGCGCGTAACTCCGTTTCGACGACGTCTCGATCAGCAGCATGCGCCCGGCCTGCCGCCGCACCTCATTTTCCACGAAATGGAGCAGGAACTGCCCGAATCCCTGCCCCTGATGTTGCGGATCGACGGCAATCCAGTAAAGATCCCAGACCCCCTCGGCCTTGGGAGTGGGTCCGAAGAGGACGTAGCCGTGTATGGTCCCGCCCGGCTGCTCGCCCACGTGGGCCTGGTACTCCGGCCTGCCGCCGAGGGCCAGGTCGACCAGGTCCATGGCCCAGCCGATCTCCTGCCGCGTGAAGCGCGCCGTGGCTACCAGGATCTGCTGGATGCGGGCGCGATCCGCGGGGTGGGCGGGGCGGATCTTCATGGGGTTGGGTGTCATAGGACGTCTAGGACGGTCCTATTGGTCCTATTGGTCCTATTCGTCCTATAGGTCCTATCCGTCCTATCAACTGGCAACACGGCGGCGGGCGCGGGTGGCAAACTCCGAGAACAGGTGCACCGCGTCCCGCGGCACCCACGCCGTCACCACCACGCCGGCGTCGTTCGTCGCCTGTTCCTGCACCTCGGCCACCTCGTGGAGCTTCGCCACCAGCCGGGACTCGGCGTGGGGGATCTCCAGGTGCAACAGCTCGCCGCCGGCGCGCTCGCGGTCGCGGATCATCTCCAGCAGGCGGTCGACGTGCTCGCCGGTGAGGGCGGAGACGACGATGGAGTTGGGGCGGCGCATGGCGAAGTGCTCGTCGATCTGATCGACCTTGTTGTAGACCTCGATCACGCGCTCGCGGTCGATGCCGAGGTCGGAGAGGACTTCTTCGCCGACCTCGCGCTGCTCGGTGTACTGCGGGTGGCTGCCGTCGATGACGTGCAGGACGAGGTCCGCGGCCACGGCTTCCTCCATCGTCGAGCGGAACGACGCGACGAGGTGGTGGGGCAGCTTGCGGATGAACCCGACCGTGTCGATGACCACGGTCTCGCGCGGCATCTCCGCGGCGATCTTCGCGGACTTGGAGTCGAGCGTGGCGAAGAGCTGGTCCATGGCCAGCGCGTCGCCGCGGGTGAGGCGGTTGAACAGCGTGGACTTGCCCGCGTTCGTGTAGCCGACCAGGGCGATGGTGAACGCCGAGTGGCGGGCCTTGCGCTGGGTCTCGCGGTTCTTCCCGATGTGCTTGAGCTCTTCCTTGAGCTTGGCGATGCGCGTGCGGACGATGCGGCGGTCGAGCTCGAGCTGGGTCTCGCCGACGCCGCGCTTCGCGCCGCCGCCCGCGCCGCCGGCCTGACGCTCGAGGTGCGACCACGCCCGGGTCAGGCGGGGGAGCATGTACTCGAGCTGCGCGAGCTCGACCTGCGTGCGGGCCTCGCGGGTGCGGGCGCGGCCGGCGAAGATGTCGAGAATCAGGCCGCTGCGATCGATGACCTTCACCCCGATGATCTTCTCGAGGTTGCGGGCCTGCGCGGGGGAGAGATCGTCGTCGAACACGATCAGCGTGGCCCCCGTGCTCGCGGCCAGGCTCTTGATCTCCTCTGCCTTCCCCTTGCCGATGTACGTGCCGGCGTCGGGCGCGTTGCGCTTTCCCAGGACACGGGCGACGACGGAGGCGCCGGCCGTCCCGACGAGCTTGGACAGCTCTTCCAGGTGCTCTTCGGCGACAGTGCGGGAGAGGTCGGGGAGGATGAGGCCTGCGGCGATGACGGATTGCATGTGGCGTCGAGGGGAACATGATAGCCGTTGTGAGGATTTCGGGCCCCTGGCGCGACTCCGTAGCAATGACGTTCGAAGAGATCTACACCACTCTCCTGCCGCTGCTCCGCCGGATCGCCGAGCAGCAGTTCCGCGTGCCGGAGCACGACTCGGATGCCATCGCACACGAGGTCCTGCTGAGCTACCTGCGGAAGCGGGAGCCGGTCCGCGAAGTCCGCTCGTATCTGATCGGCGCCCTCAGCAACAACTGCCGCACCTACTGGCGCTCCCAGGCCCGGATGGACCGCGATGCGGAGATGCCGGTCCGCGTGCGCGTCCCGCACTACGAGTCCGTCATCGACCTGCGCCGGTTCCTGGGCCGGCTGCCGCCCCTGCAGCGGCGCATCGTCGTGCTGCACGCGCAGGGGTGGACGGTGAAGGAGATCGCCGCCCGGATCGGCTACTCCCCGAGCTGGACCGAGAAGCTCCTCCGCCGCGCGCGGGAGGCCGCTGCCGAAGAGCTCGACCTCACGCATCGCCGCCGGGTAGGGCGAGGTGTGGCCCGCACAGACACTTCTGATTGCCGTCGTATGATCTGCGCTCATGTACGTCCTGTACGAGGTCCTGCTGTACCTCGTGCTCCTGCTCGCGCTGCCGTATTTCCTCTTCACCGGGTTCCTGCGGGGGAAGTACGTCGTGAACTTCCCGCTGCGCGCGGGCTGGTACCGCCATCGCGCCGCGCGGCATGACCTCTGGATCCACGCCGTCTCCGTCGGCGAGACGCTGGCCGCGAAGCCGATCGTGGACGAGATCGTGCGCCAGCGGCCCCACACCTCCATCGTGTTCACGACGACCACCCTCACCGGACAGACGCAGGCGCGCCGGCTCTACCCCGAAGCCACGGTGACGTACTTCCCGTTCGACTTCGCGTTCGCGGTGCGGCGGTTCCTCGACCACCACCAGCCGCGCGCATTCGCCACCATGGAGACGGAGATCTGGCCGAACGTCACCCGGCTCGCCAAAGCGCGGGGCATGGGCCTCCTGCTGGCCAATGGACGCATCTCCGACCGTTCGTTTCCCCGCTATCGCGCGTTCCGCATGGTCGTCCGCCACGTGCTGCGCAAGTACGACCGCATCCTGGCGCGCGAGACCACCGACCGCGACCGCTTCGTGGCCATGGGCGCGCCGCCGGAGATCGTCGAGGTGAGCGGCAACGTGAAGTTCGACTATCACCCGGACGACACGCCGCTGGAGATCGCATCGCAGCTCGAGGAGATGATCGGCAACCGCAAGGTGGTCGTCTTCGGCTCGACCATGGAAGGCGAGGACGAGGCGCTGCTGCCGGAGATCGAGGGCCTGCTCGCGCAGCAGCGCGCCTTCGCGATCATCGCGCCGCGGAAGCCGGAGCGGTTCGAGCTGGTGGCGGGACTGCTGGCGACGTCGCAATTGCGCTACGTGCGGCGGAGTGAGTGGCAGCCCGGAAACGCGGACGTCCTCCTCCTCGACACCTTCGGCGAGCTGGCGAAGATCTACCGCTACGCCACCGTGGCGTTCATCGGCGGGACGCTCGTGCCTACCGGCGGGCACAATCCGATCGAGGCGGCGGCCAACGGCGTGCCGGTGTGTTTCGGCCCGTCGATGTCCAACTTCCGCGAGATCGCGCAGGTGTTCCTCCGCAACGAGGCGGCGGCGGAAGTGCGGACGGCGGCGGAGGCCGTGGAGTTCGCGGCGAAAATGATCGAGCAGCCGGAGCTGCAGCGGGCGTGGGGCGCGCGCGCCCGCGACACCGTCCTCCAGAACCGCGGCGCCTCGGAGCGCACGGCCCGCAGAATCGTCGAGCTGCTCGCGTGATCGTCCTGCAGGCCCTCTGGACGGCCCTGAACCGCGCGCGCCGCGCGCTGTACCGCGCCGGCATCCTCCGCGCGAAACGGCTGCATCGCCCGGTGATCTCCGTCGGCGGGATCACGGCCGGCGGAGCGGGGAAGACGCCGGCGACGATCGCCGTCTGCCGAGCCTTGGCAGCGCGCGGCTTGCGCGTGGCGGTGCTCACGCGCGGCTACGGGCGCGGCGACCCATCGTATACAGGCCCCGTCACGACAAGTGATGCCGATAAATTTGGCGATGAACCAGTGCTGATTCGTCGTTCGATAATCGGTGAGGTATTAGTCGGATCGAATCGCTATAGAAATGCTCGCGATTTCGATTGCGATGTATTCGTGCTCGACGACGGCTTCCAGCACCTCCAGCTCCGCCGCGACTACGACCTCGTGATCGACGCCCCGGCGCGGTTCCATCGCGAGGGACGCTCCGCCCTGCGGGACGCCGACGCCGTCATCCCCCGCAGGCTGCGCACCCTGGTGCCGGAAGAGCTGCGCGGGAAACGCGTGTTTGCCTTCTCCGGGCTGGCGGACAACGAGCAGTTCTTCGCGTCTCTGCGCGAGGCCGGGCTCGACGTCGCCGGCACGAGGAGCTTCCCCGACCATCACCGTTACACCGCCGCGGACGTCGAATCGCTGAAGCGCGACGCGAACGGCCTCCCGCTCGTCACAAGCGAGAAGGACAAGGTCAAGATCGCGGATCCCGCGGTGCTCCCGGTGGGCGCGGAGCTGGAGATCCCGGAGGACGTACTGGAAGAGATCATCGACGTCGCCGCACAGCCGCGGAAGCCGAAGAAGCGCCGGAAGAACCCTCTGGTCCAGCGGATCGAGTACCTCGCGTACCGCTTCGTCGCCCGCCGGGTGACGGCGATGTCCGAGGCGTCGGTGCACCGCTGGGGGACGCGCCTCGGGGCGCTGGGCCGGAACGTCCTCCGGGGGCGCGACCGCCTGATGCTGCGCAACCTCCGCTTCGTCTACCCGGATCGCCCCGAGAGCGAGCTGCGGCAGATCGCGAAGGCCTGCTGGCACCACTTCGGCCGCGAGGTGCTGATCGGCATCCAGTCGCAGAACCTCACCCTCGAGCAGCTCGCCGAGCGCTGCCCGTTCGTGAACGCCCACCTCCTCGAAGAGGCCATCGCCCGCGGGAAGGGGACGATCCTCATCAGCGCGCACTGGGGCGGCTGGGAGGTCGCGGGGCAGGCCATCATGTCGATGGTGCGCAACATCCGCACGGTGGCGCGCCCCCTGGACAACGAGCTGCTCGAGCGCGAGCTGCAGCAGATCCGCGCCCGCACGGGGGCCGAGGTGGTGGACCGGCGGAAGGCGGCCCGGGTGCTGCTCAAAGGGCTCGCCGAGAACAGCGTCCTGGTGCTCCTCCCCGACCAGGCCGTGCTCCCCCGCGAGGGAGTCCTGGTCCCGTTTCTGGGCCGCCCCGCGTGGACCACGCCGGCCCCCGCGAAGATGGCTTTACGAGCCGGTTCTACGATTGTGTTCGCTTTTTGCATCCCGGACGGCCTCAGGCATCGACTCGAGTTCGTGGAGTCCATTCGAGCCGACCTGCTGACGGAGTCGGAACGCGATCCGGTGGAACTGACGAAGCGCATCAATGAGATCATCAGCCGCCGCATCCATGAACGTCCTGATCTCTGGCTTTGGATGCACGACCGCTGGAAAGGGACCGGAGAAGGTGGCGTAAAGCATGGCGTGTGAAACGGTCGTCGTGGGCCTCAACTGGGTCGGGGACAATGTCCTGGCCCTTCCGGCGTTCAAGGCACTGCAGCACCGCTTCCGGAGCGAGGGCGGCATCGCCGTCGTCGCGCCCGCGAACGTCGCGCCCCTCCTTGAGGCGACCAGCGTCTTCAAGGAAGTGATCCCGTGGAGCCGCTCGACCACGAAGCGCATCGCCGTGCTGCGCGAGCGCGACTTCCGCCGCGCGGTCATCCTCCCGAACTCGTTCCGCGCCGCCTTCGTCACGTTCGCCGCCGGCATCGACGAACGGTGGGGCTACCCGACCGACTGGCGGGGCATGTTCCTCACGCACTCGGTGACCCCTCCCGCCGTCCGCGGACACCAGCTCGACGACTACACCCCGCTCCTCGCGGCCCTCAACGCGCCCCGCGTGGTCGACGACATCCCGACCATCAAGCTCCCCGCCGCCGTGCGCGAGCACGGCCGCAAACGCCTGCTGGAGATCGGCCTCCATCTCGACCGGCCGGTCATCGGCGTCCACCCGGGCGGCCTGTACGGCCGCGCGAAGCACTGGGGCGACGAACGTTACGTCGAAGTGATCCGCCGCCTGCGCCTGGACGGCTACGACGTGGTGCTGCTGACCAGCCCGGGCGAGCGCGCGCAGGCGGAGCGGATCGCCACGATCTGCAACGGCGTCCCGATGGTCGGCCACGACGGCGACGTCCTCGAGCTCGCCGCCGCGATGTCGCATCTCGCCGCCATCATCACCAACGACAGCGGCCCTCTCCACGTCGCCGCCGCTCTCGCCGTCCCCTCGGTCGCCATCTTCGGCCCGACGGACCCGGAGCGCACCGTCATCCCCGGCGCCACCCGCGTCGTCCGCCAGCACCTCGGCTGCCAGCCCTGCTACCAGCGCCAATGCCCGCTCAAGCACCACGGCTGCATGACCAGCGTGTCGGTGGACGAGGTGTTCGAGGCCGCATCGGGCCTCTTCGCCGAAACGGCCGTCGCCGAAGCCGTCCACCACATCGAGGCGTGACGTTCGCCGAGGAGCCGGGGAGCTCCGGGGAACCTATAATCCCTGCATGGCTCGTGCGGCCGCGGAAGAGAAACTCTACAAGATCGGCGAGGTCTGCAAGCTCGCCGAGCTGCAGCCGTACGTGCTGCGCTACTGGGAGACCGAGTTTCCCCAGCTCGCCCCCGGCAAGAGCGGCGGCGGCCAGCGCCTGTACACGAGGCGCGAAGTGGACATCATCCTGCGCATCAAGGAGCTGCTCTACCGCGAGGGGTTCACCATCGCCGGGGCGAAAAAGAAGCTGGAGACGGAGATGAACGAGCCGGCAGCGGCGGTTGCCGACGTACCTCCGGCTCCTCCGCCTCCGCCCGCAGCCATCGATCTCTCGAACGTGAAGCGCGAGCTGCGCGCGATCCTCGACATGCTCGCAGAGTAATGTAGGGCGTGGCTTCACGCCCGCCCACGGGGGGAGGCGGGCTGAAGCCACGCCCTACATTCGACGTTCGGCGGAAAGGTGGAAATTCAGTTCGCTAGCGTTTGCGGCGAGTGACGCGGACCGGTGCTGGCGCAAGACGCGGCTTTGTACCGGCTGCGATCACCAGGAGCGTTCCGGCTATTGCAAGAATGACTTCGATCATGCCGTCCTCCTGCACTCTCTAGTGCACATCGGCGGCCAGTTTGTAAATGCGCTCGTAGTCTCTCGCCGACCGCTCCCACGAAAGGTCCGCGGACATGCCGTTCGCCTGCAGCGCCTTCCACACGTCCCCGTCCTTGAAGTTCAGCATCGCCACCCACGTCGCCAGATAGAGCTCGACCGGATGCGCCGCGACGAAGCCGAACCCGTTCGCATCCTCGAGATTGGTGCCATCAAAAGGGATCACCGTGTCCGCTAATCCGCCCGTCAGCCGCACGACCGGAAGCGTGCCGTACCGCAGCGCGTACATCTGGTTGAGGCCGCACGGCTCGTACATCGACGGCATCAGCAGCAGGTCCGAGCCGGCGTAGATCCGGTGCGCGAGCGCGTTGTCGAAGCCGATCCACACCCGGCAGTGGCTGGGATGGCGCGCGCCGATGGTCTGCAGCGCCTGCTCCAGCTCCGGCTCGCCGCTGCCGAGGAGCACCACCTGCGCGCCGGCCGCCAGCAGGCGGTCGAGGATCGGGATCAGGAGCTGGAACCCCTTCTGTCCGACCAGCCGCGACACTGCGCCGATGAGCGGCGTCTTCGCGGAGAACTTGAACCCCGCTTCCTTCACCAGCGCGCGCTTGTTCTTCGCCTTGTCCTTCAGCGTGTCCGCGTCGTAGTTCGACGCCAGCAGCGGGTCCGTCGCCGGGTCCCACTCGTCCACGTCGATGCCGTTCAGGATCCCGCTGAGCTTGTACGACACGTGCCGCAGCACGCCGTCCAGCCCCGCCCCGTGCTCGCTCGTCCGGATCTCCCGCGCGTACGTCGGCGACACCGTCGTCACCTGGTCGGCGAAGAGGATGCCGCCCTTCATCGGATTCACCGTCCCGAAATGCTCGACCGCGTCCGGCGCCCAGTAGCGGCTGTGCAGCCCCGTCAGCGGAAACGCGTCCGGGCCCGCCACGCCCTGGTACATGAGGTTGTGGATCGTGTAGACGGAGCGCGTCTTCGCGAAGTGCGGCCCGCCTCGCAGGCCGGAGTGGAGATACACCGGCAGCAGCGCCGTGTGCCAGTCGTGCGCGTGGAGGATGTCCGGCCGCACGTCGAGCAGCTCGCAGCCGCGGATGACGGCGCGCGAGAAGAACGTGTAGCGCAGCAGGAAGTCGTCCACGCCGTTTGCCGCGCGCGCGTAGATCTGGTCGCGCTCGAAGAAGTAATCGTTCGCGACGAGGATCAGCGGGATCTCCGTCCCCGGAAGCACCGTGCGCAGGAACGTCGCCTCCGCGATCCAGTTCCCCCAGCCGATCGTCACCGTCGGCGCGCACTGGTACGGCGTGACGCCGTTCTGGTCGAACCAGTGCCGCGCCTGGCGATAGAAGGGCATGAAGACCACGACCTCGTGGCCGAGCTTCGCCAGCGCTTTGGGCAGGGCCCCGCAAACGTCCCCCAGACCGCCGGTCTTGGCGATCGGCGAAACCTCGGCTGTGGCGAAAACGATTCTCATTGAATGACGACGGAAGCGTATCCCACTACGTGCGAGTAGTCGCCGTTCACGTCGCCGGACGTCGCGTGCTTGATCAGCCGCGCGCTGGTGGCGCCGAGGGCGTTCGTGGCGATGAGCATGGTCGTGGTGGGGATGAAGCCGCACATCGAGACGTCGTATTCGTCGACCACGCGCCACAGCTCCCGCGGATCGCGGGCCAGGACCTGGTCGATCGCGAGCTGGTCCTTGCGCAGCGTCTCGCGCTGGTCTTCGTAGTGGTTGAGGTCCGACGACGCCAGGATCGCGACGTCCGTCTCGCTCTTCAGCACCTCGGCGATCGCCCGGCCGATCTCTTCGGCGTAATCGTAGCGGTGGGCGCCGAGGCAGATGGGAACGAAGGTGAAGTCCCCGCCGAGGAGGCGCTGGAGGAAGGGGAGCTGGACTTCGAGCGAGTGCTCGCGCGCATGCGCCCGCATGTCCTCGGCCAGCAGCGGCGTCTTCGCCATCAGGGCGCCCGCCAGCGGGGTATCGATGGCCACGTCGCCGAGGGGCGTGCGCCACGCGCCATCGCAGTTGATGGCGGCGAAGTGACCGGCGCCTGTGTGATTCGGGCAGAGGATGACGAAGCGCTTCGGCAGCTCGGCGGACGCGTAGAGCGCGGCGACGACGTGGCCGCTGTACATCAGCCCCGCATGCGGCACCACGGCGCCGAGGAACCGTTCCTTCCGTTCGGGCTGCGGGTTGGCCGCGAAACACGCGTCGACCTGCCGCGTGAGGCGGTCGGGCGTCCCCTCGTAAAACGTGCCGGCGACGGCCGGTGGGCGAGTCGTCATGCGCCTAATGTAGTGCGCGCAAACGAGAAGTGCCGCGAGACACGCTCCGCGGCACTCCGTGGCGGTGGTTGTCGTTCGCTCGTTGCGTCGGGGCGACTGCATGTTCCCCTGGGGCGTTACTGCTGAGAAGGAAGGGTCTGCCCGCTGCCCTGGCGCGCCGCGAGGGGCGAGCTCGCCTTCCATTCCACCGTCGCCCGGATGAATTGCAGCGCGTGTGCCATCCGAGTTCCTCGGAGTGCCTCGGAGTGCCTCGGGTTCCTCGGAGTGGTCGGCCGAGGAACGAGAGACTCCCGAGGAGCTCCGAGGAACTCCGAGGAACCCGAGGAACCCCGAGGAACTCCGAGGAACCCGAGGAACCGCCGCTAGACTCGCGCGATGGAATTGCACGTCCGCCTCGAAGGACGCGGCGACCTCGCGCGGCAGATCTATCGCCAGATCCGCGCGGCCATCGCCAGCGGCAGGCTGAAGCGCGGCGACCGGCTGCCGCCCACCCGCGAGCTCGCGCAGCGGCTCGACGTCTCGCGCAACACCGTCGCGCTCGCGTTCGAGTGGCTGGTCGCGGAAGGGCTGCTCAGCGGACGCAGCGGCGCCGGGACCTTCGTGGAGAGTGATCCCGCGGCGCGCGGCGGGCGCAAGCCGTCGAGCGCGCAGATCCGCCACCGCGCGATCTGGAACGAGCTCACCACCCTCGGCCGCCGCGGCCCCGCGCCGCCGTTCGACTTCGGCGTGGGCATGCCGGACGCGCAACTGTTCCCGTTCGAAGCCTGGCGCCGCCTGCAGGCGCGGCAGCTCCACGCGTCGATGCTGTCCGCCGACTACGGCAATCCCGCGGGACATCCGAAGCTGCGCGAGGCCATCGCGCGGCACGTCGGGGTGGCGCGCGGCGTGATCTGCCGGCCGGAGGACGTGATCGTCACGAACGGCGCGCAGCAGGCGTTCGATCTCATCGCGCGCGTGCTGCTCGAGCCGAATGCGCAGGTGGCGGTCGAGGAGCCGGGCTATCCGCCGCCGCGCATGCTCTCGAGTCCCTCGGCGCCCGCGTCGCGAGCGTGCCGGTCGACGACGCGGGGCTGGACGTCGCCGCGCTCCCCGACCAGGCGCGCCTGGTCTACGTCACGCCCTCGCATCAGTTCCCCCTGGGCATGCCGATGTCGCACGCACGCCGGCAGGCGCTGCTGGACTGGGCGGAGCGGCGCAACGCGGTGATCGTCGAGGACGACTACGACAGCGAGTTCCGCTTCGGCGGACGGCCGTTGGAGACGCTGCAGGCGTCGGACCGCAGCGGACGCGTGATCTACGTCGGCTCGTTCTCGAAGTCCATGCTCCCCGCGCTCCGCCTCGGCTTCCTGATCGCGCCCGAGCCACTGCAGAAAAGTCTGCATACGGCAAACTTCGTGGCCTCGTGGCACGCGGCGTGGCCGGCGCAGGCGGCCCTGGCGGCATTCATGGAGAAGGGCCTGTTCGCGCGGCACGTGCGGAAGATGCGGCGCGAGTACGCCGCGCGGCACGACCGCATCGTGCGGACGCTCACGCGCGACTTCTCGCGCTGGCTGACGCCGGTGGTGGCCGAAACGGGGATGCACGTCTGCGCGACGCTGCGGTCGCAGAGCGTGCGGCGCGAGGGAGAGATCGCCGCTCGCGCGCGCTCCGCGGGCGTGGGGCTGGACCGGCTCTCGATGTACTGCCGCGGCGACGAGCGCGCCGGCTTCGTCCTCGGCTACGGCGCGATTCCGGAGTCGAAAATCGACGAGGGACTGCGCCGCCTGCGCTCGTGCTTGGCCCAGTGAAGTCCGTCGAAAGCGGCACTTTTCGCGGGCCGCTTCGGGCGCAGACTGCACGTCATGAAAGCACGACTGAACTACACCAACGGCATCTACGACGCAATGGACGCCCTCGACCAGTACCTCGGCAACTGCTCCCTCGACGCCAGCCTCCTGCACCTCGTGCGGCTGCGCGCGTCGCAGATCAACGGCTGCGCGTACTGCCTCGACATGCACTGGAAAGACCTCCGCGCCGGGGGTGAGAACGAACAGCGCTTGTACTCCCTGGACGCATGGCGCGAGTGCCCGTACTACACGGACCGCGAGCGCGCCGCGCTGGAGTGGACGGAGGCGGTCACGCGCATCACGGAGGGACACGCGTCCGATGATGCATACGCGCGGGTTCGCGCACAGTTCAACGAGAAGGAGCTGGCGGACCTGACCCTCGCCATCACGACGATCAACGCGTGGAACCGGTTGTCGATCGCGGCACGGCTGGTGCCGGGTAAATACCAGCCCGCCGCGGCGTAGGCGCGCTTCGTTCCAGGAGTGTGGTGGCGCGGGTGGCGGGCGGCCGGGAGCCCGTCCGCCCTACCTCGCCACCGCACTCCTGGAACACTCACCGCGGGAACGAGGGCGAGTACAGCACCGCGTTCAGGAAGATCGGCAGCGTCCCTCTCCAGAACAGCCGGAAATGCGGGTCGTCGGCGAAGGTGATGACCTGGCCGCGGCCGGAGGGCTCGCTCACGACGTACACCGAGCCTTTGATCCGTTCGAGCGACTCGTTCCACGCGACGCCGGAGATCAGCGGCTCTTTGGCGTCGATGGTGAGGATGTTGTCCACCTTCTTCGGCAGCGGCAGGAACGCGCCCGTGCCCTCCACCAGCACCGCGGGTGGCCTCGGAACGCCGAACGTCAGGTACGAACGGTCGTTCATCGTCGTGCGGAACGCCGAGCCGGGGATGCGGAAGTCGTTGTAGCGCTCGTCGGCCGCGGGCGCGTCCTTGTCGTCGTCTTTCTTCTTTGGCGGCTCCCACGGCTTGAGCTTGGAGATCTCGACGTCCTTCGCCCGCAGGAAGGCGCTCGCGCCCTTCACCGCCACGATCGTTCCGCCCTCGGCCACCCACTGCTTGAGCTTCTCGATGCCGCTCTTGCCGACCCGGTCGGCGTAGCTGCCGTCGGGGAAGACCAGCACCTCGTAGTCGTGCAGCTCGATGCTGCGCAGCGACTCGGTGGAGAGCACGGTGTGGGGAAGGGGCGTATCGACGTCCAGCGTGTGCCAGAGCATGCCGAACGACGTCGGGTCGCTGCCCGGCCCGCCCACGAGCCCGATCTTCGGGTCCTTCACGAACCGCACTTTCTCCGACCCGAACGCCGTGCCGCCCATCCAGCCGGATTCCAGCGTCACCACGCTCACCCCGCTCGCGTGCGCGATGGCCTGCAGGCGCGTGTCGAGGTCTTTGGCGTTGTTGCCCTTGAGAATGATCAGCGAGCCGCGCGCGTACGTGCGGTCGCCGACGGTGATGTCGCTGTCGACGACGCTGAAGCGGACTTTGTTCTGCAGCAACTGCCCTGCGAAGCGATAGAGCTCCGGGTCGCGGGCGTCGATGAGATAGCCGTACTGCGCGGCGCGGAACGCCGAGGGCGCCGCCTTCTGCAGCTCGCGCGTTCCGGTGACCGGCGCCTGCGTGACCCACCCCTCCACGTTCATGGCCAGCGGCAGCGACCAGGTGGTGAGGTCGTAGAACTCGTCCGGCTCATCGGCCTCGGCCTTCGCGCGCTGCTCCTCGACGAAGCCCTTGCTGAACGCCGGCGACTTCTCCAGCAGCGTGTTCGCGAGCGCGCCGAGGGGCTGGCGCGTGGAGACGACGGCGGTGCCGGCGGGGAACGAGCGCGACTCGGTGACGTCGCGGTCGAGCCGCGTGGCGCGGACGTTCGCCGCCGCGGTGAGCATGTCCACGCGGATGCCCTGCTTCTGCAGCAGACCCACGAGCGCGCTGAAGTTCGGCGAGCCGGGCTCGATGAGGAACGTGTTCTTCCCGCCGTCGATCTGCGCGCGCGCCGCGTCGTACGTGTAGCGCAGCAGCTCCGCGCGATGCTGCGCCGCGGTGCGGACGGTGATGATGCCGGTGGTGAAGTGGCGCGTCGCGCGGTCCGCGAGGGTCAGGACCGTGCCGTCCTCGCGCTCGATGGCCGTGCCGGCGCGGCCGTGGCCGGCCATCTCGTAGGTCATCCCGATCGTGCCCTGCAGCGACGGCCACGAGTCGCCGTACGCGGGATAGAAGAGGTCGAAGCGCTCGGCCACGAAGAACGGCCAGCCGCGGCGCGAGAACTCCGCCGCGTTCGCGCGGCCGAAGACGTCCAGCCAGTCCTCGACGGCCTTCGGCAGGTTCGCGTTGATCGGCTTCGCGTCCGGCGGGAAGAAGTACGTCGAGTTGTAGAACATCTCGTGGAAGTCGACGAACACCTGCGGGCGCCACTCACGGTACGCCGCGACGCGGACCTGCGTTTCCTTCTGCGACTGCCAGGCCCAGTCGCGGTTCATGTCGATGAGGTAATGGTTGTAGCGGCCGCCCGGCCACGGCTCCTGATGCTCGTACGCATCGGGATCGACGTTGGCGCGCACGCCGCGGGTGCGGTGGAACCACTGCACGTAGCGCTCGCGCCCATCGGGGTTCTGGAGCGGGTCGATGATGACCACCAGCTCGTCGAGCAGGCGCGTCAGGTCGGGATTCGTCAGCAGCGCGTGCGCCACCATCATCGACGCTTCCGCCGACGACGACTCGTTCCCGTGCACGCCGAACGCGAGCCAGACCACCGCGGGCGTGGAGCGCGTCAGCGCCGCCGCGTCGCCCTCGCCGCGCGCGAGCGCGTTCACGTTCGCGCGGATCGCCTCGAGGTTCGCGTGATTCTTCGCCGACGTCAGCGTCGCCAGCACCAGCGGCCGGTCCTCGTAGGTCGTCCCGATGGTGCGCATGGTGATCAGGTTCGACCGCTTCGCCAGCTCGTCGAAATACGCGAGGATGCGATGGTGCGGCGTGAAGCGGTCGCCGATCGGATAGCCGAGGAACTCGGCGGGGGCGGGAATCGCCTGTTGCGCGAGTGCGGCGGCGGTGCAGAGCAAAGACAGTACGACGCTGAGCACGAATCGACGAATCATAGGTCCGGGATTCTAATGGCTACTCGGCGACGATCGCTTCTTCCTCGGCCACGGAGTTCGACTTCGTGTGGATGCCGAGGCGCTTCATCATCTCGTTGAGCGTGGAGGGCTTCACCTGGAGCAGCTCCGCGGCGCGTTTCTGGACGCCGTTTGCGAGCTCGAGGGACTGCAGGATCATGGTCCGCTCGTAGTTCGACACCGCGTCCTTCAGCGAGATCCCCTCGGCCGGCACGACCGTCGCCGGCTGGTCCGTGCGCGTGGGGAAGCGCAGGTAGTCCGGCAGCAGCTCGGGCGTGATGCGGTCGCCGGTGCACAGCACCACGGCCCGCTCGATGGTGTTCTCCAGCTCGCGCACGTTCCCCGGCCAGCCGTGGTCCATGAGGATCCGCATGGCGTCCGCCGTCACCTCGCGCACGCGGCGCTTGTTCTCCTCCGAGTACTTCTGCAGGAAGTGCTGCACGAGGAGGGGAATGTCCTCGCGGCGGCGGCGCAGCGGCGGGAGGAGGATGGTGATGACGTTCAGCCGGTAGTAAAGGTCCTCGCGGAACTTCTGCTCGGCCATCAGCTTGTGCAGGTCCGCGTTGGTGGCGGCGATGATGCGCACGTCGACCTTCACCGTGTCGACCGAGCCGAGACGCATGAACTCCTTTTCCTGGATCACGCGCAGCAGCTTCGCCTGGGTCTCCAGGTTGATGTTCCCGATCTCGTCGAGGAAGATCGACCCGTTGTCCGCGACCTCGAACAGTCCGCGCTTCGAGGCGATCGCTCCCGTGAACGCGCCCTTCATGTGGCCGAAGAGCGACGACTCCAGGAGCTCCGGCGGCAACGACCCGGAGTTCACGGTCACGAACGCGTTCCGGTTGCGCGGGCTGGCGTGATGGATGGCCTTGGCCACCAGCTCCTTGCCCGTGCCCGACTCGCCCTGGATGAGGATGTTCGACCGCGACGGCGCGGCCAGGCGGATCAGGTCGAAGACCTTCCGCATGATCTCGCTCTTGCCGATGATGTTCGAGTACGCGTACTTCTCCGACAGCTCGGCCTTGAGCCGCTCGTTCTCGTTCGAGAGGCGCCGCTGCTCGAGCGCCTTGTTCACCGTGAGGACGACTTCCTCGTTCTTGAACGGCTTGGGGATGTAGTGGAAGGCGCCCTGCTTCATCGCGTCGATCGCGCCGTCGATGGACGAGAAGGCGGTGATGATGATGACCGGCAGCGTCGGATTGGAGATGCGGATGGCCCGCATCGTGTCGATGCCGCTGATGCCCGGCAGCATGACGTCGAGGATGACCAGGTCGATGTCCTCGCCGTCGAGGAGGCTCAGCGCTTCCTCGCCCGTCGACGCCGTGACGATGTCGAAGCCCTCGCGCCGGAGCACGGCGTCCAGGACGTCTCGCAGGACTTCTTCGTCGTCGACGATGAGAATGCGCATGATGTAAAGCGGCTCGGCCCGCTATTGTGGACGGGCTGAAGCCCGTCCTGCGTCCACTGATGGCAACTTAATCGAAAACTCGGCTCCGTGGCCGGGAGTGCTGGCCACGTCGATCTCGCCGTTGGCCGCGTCGATGATGCGGCGGCTGATGGCGAGGCCAAGGCCCGTGCCGCCCTGACCGCGTTTCGTGGTCACGAGCGGCTCGAAGATTCTACCGAGCATGTCCGCGGGGATTCCCTGCCCGTCGTCCCGCACGCGGATCACGACGCAGTTGTTCTCTTCGCTGACCGATACCCAGATGTTCCCACCCTCCGCGACCGCGTCGCGGGCATTGAGGAGGATATTGGTCACAACCTGCTGCAGGTCGTGGAAGTTCCCGCGCACCTTCATCGGCACGACTTCGGTGTGGACGTTGATGCCTTTCGCCTTGAGGAGGTCTTCGTGGAGGGCGACCGTCGCCACGACGAGGTCGTCGACTTTGACGATCTCGCGCGAGCGCGGCCGGTTGGCGATGAGGTCGAGGAGGTTGTTGACCAGGTTCGAGGCCCGGAAGGTCTGCTGCTCCATTTTCTTCAGCAGCCGGTACTTCGGATCGTCCTGCGGCGTCTCCGCCAGCAGGAGCTGCGCGTACGACGAGATGCCCGTCAGCGGCGTGTTCACCTCGTGCGCGACACCCGCGGCGAGGAGACCCAGGGAGGCCAGGCGCTCCTTGTCCTGCAGCTCGCGCTCGAGACGCACGCGATCCGTCACGTCGCCGATGACCAGCACGCGCGCGCCGTCCGCGACGTCGCCGGACGACAGCGGGCTCGCCGTCAGCGTCACTTCCTTCTCCACGCCTTCCGAATTGATGAAGTGCGTGGTGATCGTGCGCGCGTCGGTCGAGCGCAGCTCGCCGAAGTATTCGTCGTACGGCGGGAACAGCTCCGAGATCGTCTCCGACGTATGGTCCGCGCCGACGAGCTCCCAGAAGGCCTTGTTCGCCGTCAGCACCGTGCCGTCGCTGCCGACCACCGCGATCGCGGAGAGCGACGACTCGATGATGTTCTCGTTGTACTCCTTGAGCGCGCGGATCTCTTCGAGCTGGCGGCGCAGCTTGCCGTACAGGCGGGAGTTCTCGATCGCCAGCGCCACCGGCGCCGTGAGCGTCCCGATGAGATGGAGATCGTCGCGCGACAGCGGCTCGTCGCCGCGGCGCGTGCCGAGGAGGAGCAGGCCCTGCAGCTCGCCGCGGTGCCGCAGCGGGAAGACGTAGCGGTAGCCCGCCTCCAGCAGTCTCCACGGCTTCTCGCTCTTGTCCGGCAGGCGCGGTGCGCTGAGCACCATCGGCCCTTCCTTCGGAACCGTCCCGAGGTCTTCCTCGGCCATCCGCCGCGGTACGCCGCCTTCCGGGTCGTAGATCACCAGCGCCGCGCCCTCGCGCATGTAGAGGTTCATGCGGTCGATGTGCAGCGTCGCGCGCAGACGCTCGCGCATCATCGCGATCAGCTCGTGCACGTCGTGGAACGTGGCCAGCTCCTGCGCGAAGTCCGTCATCGTGCGGCGATGGCGGTAGCTCTCGCGGTACAGGATCATCTCGATGACCGATTCGATCCGCCCCTTGACCGGGATCAGCACGCCCGCGATCAGCAGCCCCGAGCTGAAGGCGAGGAAGTTGCGCTCCATCGCCGAGCGCTCCTCGATCACCCGCGACAGCAGGAGGTTCACCGTCGAGAACGCGATCATGCCGAAGACGAACGTGACCGAGTAGGCGAGGACCTCCTTGATCACTACCTCGACGTCCCACAGCTTGTAGCGGAGGATCGAGACGGCGAAGGCGAGCGGGATGAACGCCAGCGGCAGGATCGCCACCGTCGTCCACACCGTGGCCACCGAGCCGGCGATGAGGTACGGGATCAGGTAGATCGCCAGGAACGGCAGGAAGCCGAAGGAGAGTCCGAGGTAGATCCACTTGATCTGCTTCCTGCCGATGGCCGCGCTGTCGCGGTACGTGAACGCCAGCGCGATCACCGCGAGCGTGAAGTAGATCGCGAAGTCGAGCATCTCCCAGCGCTGGATCAGCTCGAGCGCGCGGCGCGGCGTGGTCACCGCGACCGTGTTCGCGAACAGCAGCAGGTCCATGCTCCACAGCGCGAGCAGCGTGGGCGGCAGGTACATCGCCGCGATCCAGCGCTTGTCGTTGATGACCGGCTTCGGGAAGAGCAGGAAGAAGTGGAGCGCCAGCGGCGGCAGGAAGATCCGCGCCAGCTCCTCCGTCATCTGCAGGGTCTTGTAGCTCCAGTCGATGTCGCCCGCGGGGGTATAGACGTAGACGATGAACGACAGGAGGGTGACGAAGTAGAACAGCCGGCTCTCGCTGGTCTCCCCTCGAAAGAGAGTGAACAGGCCGATGGCGAGGTAGAGGAAGCCGATGAAGCTGAGGATGAGATACGGGTAATCGACCTTCAGCTCGGGCGGGCGGTAATTCAGCTTGAGGATGACCTCACCGCGCTGGACGACCATCGGCACGTTCTCGCCGATCCGGCGGAGGGTCTTCTGCACGCCCTCCACCTCGGTGGTCAGCGTGTCGCCGATCATGACGATCTTGTCGGCGGGAATCAGGCCGGCGCGCTCCGCGGCGCTGCCCGGGTCGACATCCTTGACCACGATCACGCCGCTCTGGCGCTGGAAGGTGAAGTCGATGCGCTCGAACGACGAGCGCTTGCGCTGAAAGGAAACGAACGCACCGAGGATCACACCGGCCGTGAGGACGGCGAGAAGGACGTTCGTGACCAGGGAACGGCGCATGACCAGGCCGGACCGGATTCAATGCGGGTGCCGCGTCAAAATTGACGCTAATTCGTTGATTCGAAACGTTGAATCGAGGTGCGGTTTTCCGGATCGCGCGGGCCGGGGTCCAAGAGGTTGGATTTTTACGGACGGAAATTTGGAATCAGGCGACCGGAAACCGGCAAACCTCGCGCAAGAGGCACACGTCGCAGTTCTCCTTCTTCTGCTTGCGCGAGCAGAGATCCAGAATTCCGAGGCGGCATAACGCGAAGTCGTAGCGCACCGGGTCCGCGGCGTCGAAGCGCGCGAGGTTGTCGGTGAGCGCGCGGGCGGACTTCCAGTCGCCGGACTTGCGGTCGAGCAAGCCGAGGAAGGTGGCGATGCGGTGGACGTGCGTGTCGAGCGGCACGACCAGCTTCGCCGGATCGACGAACGTCCACAGGCCGAGGTCCGGCGCGGTGCGGCGGACCATCCAGCGCAGATAGAGGTTCATGCGCTTGCACGCGGAGCCGTCCTCGGGGTCGGTGAGGAGGTAGCGCAACGCTTTGTCGGTGCTCACCGCGGTCACGAAGCGCGACAGCGACGGGCCGATGTCCGGCGCATCGGCGTCGTAGCACTTCTCGAACAGCGCGCCGAGGGAGCCGTGCTCGCGGACGACGTTCGCGAGCGCCTGCAGAAACGCGACGAGCTCCGGCGTCTTGTGGAAGCGGTGCGCGAACCCGGCGAAGCGCCTGCCGGCTTCGCGCGCGTCGAACGTCTGCAGGTAGCGGAACGGCGATGGCTTCATGCGCGAGAGCACGACGCCCATGTTCGCCACGATGGTGTCCGCGCGGCCGTACGCGAACGCCGCGGCGATGAGTCCCGCCACTTCCTGGTCCAGCGGGTCGTCGAAGCGCAGCACGAGCTGCAGCGGGTCGGGCTCGATGGTGGAGATGTCGAACGTCGCCACGAGCTCGTCGAGCCGGCGCCCCAGGAGCTCCGCGCGGACGGGCTTCCGCCGCTTCAATCCCAGCGGACCCTGGCGACGTCGCGCCGGTTGATGGTGATGACGGCGTACGGATAGGTGATGGCCTGCGTGGTGATGCCGCCCGGCGGCGGGCCTTCGACCTTCGCGTCGACGATGGCCGTGTCGCCCTCGACGCGCGCGGACACCGGGACGACGGACCACCCGCCCGTGTTGCGCATGCCGGCGAAGAGGAAGACGACGACGTGGCTGTCGAAGTCGACGGTTGGGATCTGGCCCTCGCCGATCAGCGCCTGCCACTGTTTGCGGTAGTCCGCGTCGCTCGTGGCCAGGACGGCCTGGCGCGTTTCGGCAGTGGCATAGCCGCCGCGGGCAATGGTCGCGATCTCCACGGGAGCTGCCACTTTAGCGCTCGTACAGGCCAGCGCGGCCACCAGTATCGCCACTCGCATACCGTCGCCAACAGGCCCCTCCCGAGAAGTCTTCCTCGGTGCTTTTTGGAGTGCGGTGGCAATCGGAGGCTGTCTCAAATGTAGGGCGTGGTTGCCTGTCATCCCGAGCGTCGAGCGAGGGACCTGGG
>DASUSN010000217.1:0-89512 GCA_036375075.1 Thermoanaerobaculia bacterium
GAACGACCATCAGGTCAAGCTGCGCGGACAACGGATCGAGCTCGGCGAGATCGAGGCCCGGCTGTCGTCGCATCCGAGGGTGAGGGAAGCGGTGGTCATCGCCCGGGAGGACGAGCCGGGAGAGAAGCGCCTGGTGGCGTATGTGACGACCACGGGAGAAGCCGTCGGTGCGGAGGAGCTGCGCGCGCATCTCGCGGCCCTGCTGCCGCAGTACATGGCGCCGGCCGCGTTCGTGGAGCTCGAGGCGCTGCCGCTGACGCCGAACAGAAAAGTGGATCGCAAGGCGCTGCCGAAGCCGGAAGCCGAGGCGTACGCGCGCAAGGAGTTCGAGCCGCCGCAGGGAAGGGTCGAAGAGACGCTGGCCGCGGTCTGGCAGGAACTGCTGCACGCCGAACGAGTGGGACGCAACGATGATTTCTTCGAGCTGGGCGGCCATTCCCTGCTCGCCACGCGGCTGATCTCGAAGATCCGCAGCCGCCTCGGCGTCCACCTGCCTCTCAAGGCGCTGTTCGAAGGCGGTACCGTTGCTCAATTGGCTGAGGCCATCGCCAGGGCACAAGACAACGGCATTCCTCCGATCCTGCCGGCCGACCGGACGCGATACGACCGTCTGCCGCTGAGCTTCGCGCAGGAACGGCTGTGGTTCCTCAGCCAGTTGGCGCCGGATTCCGCGGGCTACAACATCCCCCGGGCGGTCACGATCCGTGGCCCGTTGGACATCGCGCAGATCGAAGAGGCCTTCAACTTCATCATCGCGCGGCACGAGAACCTGCGCACGGTCTTCCCGAGCGAGGAAGGGCACGCCTACCAGAAGATCCTCGAGACCGTCGACTTCAAGCTGGCGCGGATCGATCTGAGCGGGTGGGACGGAGAGATCCGCGACGCCGAGGCCAGGCGGCTGTGTCAGTCGGAAGCGGCGACGCCGTTCGATCTGGCGACGGGTCCGCTCCTCCGCGGGATGATGATCACGCTGGCCGAGGATGAGCACATCCTGATGCTCACCCTCCATCACATCATCAGCGACGGCTGGTCGAACGCGGTGCTCATCCGGGAGCTCGGTGCGGTCATGGCCGCGTTGAGCGAGGGCCGGCGTCCCGAACTGCCGCCGCTGCCGATCCAGTATGCCGACTACAGCGTGTGGCAGCGCACCTGGCTGGAAGAGGGCGGGGTTCTCGAGCGGCAGCTCGGATACTGGCAGCAGAAGCTGGCCGGGGCACCGGAGACCCTCGATCTGCCGACCGACTTCCCGAGGCCGAGCGTGCAGACGTATGCCGGGGCGAGTCATTCGTTCTCCCTGGATGCGCGGCTGACCGGGCAGCTCAGACACCTCGCCGAACAACACGGCGCGACGCTGTACATGGCGCTGCTGGCCGCGCTGAAGGCGCTGCTCCATCGCTACACGGGCCAGAACGACCTGTGCGTGGGATCGCCGATCGCGAACCGCCAGTACGGGGAGACCGAAGGCCTGATCGGCATGTTCGTCAACACGCTGGCCATGCGCAGCCAGGTGGAGGGGAGTGACTCGTTCGCTGCCCTGCTGGCGAAGGTGAAGACCACCTGCCTGGAAGCGTACGAGCACCAGGACGCTCCGTTCGAGCGCGTGGTGGACAGCCTGCACCTGCAGCGCAACCTCGCCACGACGCCGCTGTTCCAGGTGATGTTGATCCTGCAGAACACCGAGCGGGTCGAGGTCGATGCCTCCATTCAGCCGTACCCGCTGGGCGGGGGCGGCATCAGCAAGTTCGACCTGACGGTGGCCTTTTCCGAAACGCCGCACGGACTGGAAGCGCTCTTCGACTACAACACGGCGTTGTACAAGGCCGAAACCGTCGCGCGCATGGCGGAGCACTTTGCGGCCTTGTGCGAGGCCGTCACCGCGGCACCCGCAGCCGAGGTGGGCAAGCTGGCGTATCTGGGCGCGGCGGAAAAGCATGCGCTGCTCGCCGGCTACAACGACACCGCCGCCGATTATCCGAAGGACCTCTGTCTTCATGAGCTGTTCACCGAACAAGCGCTGCGTGCCGGCGGGAAGACGGCGGTCGTCTGCGGCGATGAGCGGCTGACCTACCGGGAGCTCGACGAGAGAAGCCATGACCTCGCCCTGGTTCTGCAAGCGCAGGGCGTGGGACCGGACAGCCTGGTCGGCGTCTGCATGGAGCGCTCGCTCGACATGGTCGTGAGTCTCCTCGGCATCCTCCGGGCCGGCGGGGCGTATGTACCGCTCGATCCCGACTATCCGAACGAGCGCCTGGCCTACATGCTGCGCGACAGCGGCGCCGCAATCGTCCTGACGCAGGAGTCGCTGCTCGAGAGGCTGGGTGGCCTCGTCGCGGCCGGAACGCGGATGATCGCCCTCGACCGGCAGTGGCCGGAGATGGCTGCTCATGTGGCCGCACTGAAAGCGGCGGGTGTCGGACTCCGAGAGGAAGTCCGGCCCGACCACCTCGCGTACGTGATCTACACCTCGGGCTCGACGGGCAATCCCAAAGGCGTGGCCATCGAGCATCACAGCCCCGTGACGCTGGTGCATTGGGGACTGGAGGTCTACAGCAGCGAGGAGCTGGCCGGCGTGCTGGCCGCGACCTCGATCTGTTTCGACCTGTCGGTCTACGAGATCTTCCTGACTCTCGCCGGCGGCGGGACGATCATCCTGGTGCGCAACGCCCTGGCCCTGACCGAGGTGTCGGGCCGGGAAGAGGTCACGCTCATCAACACCGTTCCCTCCGCGATGGAAGAACTGGTGAGGATGGATGCCGTTCCGGAGTCCGTCCGGACGATCAATCTGGCCGGAGAGCCGTTGCCGGCGCGGCTGGTGGATCGGATCTACGAGACCACGGCGGCGAAGAAGGTGTACGACCTGTATGGGCCGTCGGAAGACACGACGTATTCGACATATGTCCTGAGAACGAAGAATGGTCCGCAAACGATCGGCCGGCCGATCGCGAACACGCAGGTCTACATTCTCGACGCGCGCAATCAGCTCCAGCCGATCGGTGTGCCCGGCGAGCTGCACATCGCCGGCGACGGCCTGGCCCGGGGCTACCTGAATCGCCCCGAGCTGACCGACGAGAAGTTCGTCGCCAACCCGTTCGAGCCGGGGACGCGGATGTACAGGACGGGCGACCTGGCCCGCTGGATGGACGACGGCACGCTGCAATACCTCGGCAGAATCGATACGCAGGTCAAGGTGCGCGGCTTCCGCATCGAGATGGGCGAGATCGAGGCGCGCCTCGGCCAGCATCCGGGCATCCAGGACACCGCGGTGATCGCGCAGGGAGAAGGCGCGAACAAGCAGCTGATCGCGTTCTACCGGGCCGAAGAGACGGCCGCGGACGGGATCGTCGAGCTGCCGGGCGAGGAGCTGCGCGACCATCTGCTGCGGACGCTGCCGTCGTACATGGTGCCCTCGGCGTTTGTCAGCCTCGCCGCGATTCCGCTCAATCCGAACGGGAAAGTCGACCGGCGCGCGCTGGCCCGCATGGACGTCACGGCGGCCTCGGGGCAGGAGTACGTGGCGCCGCGCAACGAGACGGAGCGTCAGCTCGTGGCCATCTGGGCCGAGGTCCTGAACCGGGCGCCGGAGACCATCGGCGTCCACGACAACTTCTTCGAGCTGGGCGGACACTCGCTGACCGCGGTGCAGTTGATGGCGAAGGCGAACCGGCATTTCCAGCAGATGCTGCCTCTGGCCGTGCTGTTCACCGCCCCGGACGTTGCGGCCCTGGCGAGCCTGATCTCGAAGGAAGAGGCGCCGCCGTTCGACATCCTCGTTCCCATTCAGCCCCACGGCGATGCGCCGCCCGTCTTTGCCGTGCCGGGTGCCGGAGGGAACGTGTTGTCGCTGCGGCCGCTCGGCCAGAGCCTCGGCGAGCGACAGCCCCTCTTCGCCTTCCAGGCCATCGGTCTGGACGGCAGGACGCCGCCTCTCGACAGCGTCGAAGACACGGCCCGCGCCAACATCGCGGCCATGAAGACCGTCCAGCCCAGCGGTCCCTATCGCCTGGTCGGCCACTCGTACGGCGGGGTGGTGGCCTATGAAATGGCCAGAGCCCTGTTGGAGCAGGGAGAGGAGGTCTCCTCTCTGACCCTGCTGGACTCGCTGGCTCCGTCGGTCATGCGGGGACATCCCGTTCACGACGAGGTGAGCGATCTCGTCGAGGCTTGCCGGGCGGTCGCCGATCTCGACGGAGCGATGCCCGAGATCGACGTCGACGAGCTGCGGCTGTTGCCGTTCGACGAGATCGTTCGATCTCTCGCCGGCCTGTTGAAGGATCGCGGTCTGGAGATCGACAGCGAGCAGCTCACGACCTTCTACGGCGTCTACCGGGCCAACCTGCTCTCCTATCGCGCCTATACGCCGCTGTTGCTGCCGCGCACGATCGACGTGTCGCTCTACCGCGCGACGCAAGGGCGTCCGGAGCGACAGGACCTGCCCGGCGATTACGGCTGGGACGAACTGCTTCCGAGCCCGATCGTCGCGTCCGACGTCCACGCGGATCATTTCTCGATCATGGCCAAAGTGCCCATCCGGGACATGGGCAGTGTGGACGCTCCTGCATGAAACTTCGGACAGGGCACTCCAAAGGCTGCGCCGCGGTCGGTCGCATGCGTCCTGTTTGAGCCGGCTGTTTTGACCCGGTAATTCGCAACGGTAAGGAGTCTTGTGCTCACTCGCGAGCGCGCTGCGACCATAGCCAAACTGGCGATCCCCGTCACCATCGCCCTCAGTTCGACCCTCGTCATGTCGTTGGTCGACCTGGCCATGGTGCGTCCGCTGGGCAGCCAGGCCACCGCGGCGGTGGGCATGGCCGTCTTCGCCAACACGCTCATGCTGGCCTTCGTGGTGGGGGCCGGGCCCGCGGTGCAGGGCCTGGTGGCCCGCAGACGGGGGCAGGGCTCCACGGAGGCCAAGTGTCTGCCGCTCAACGCCGGGATCTGGACCGTCCTGATGGTGGGCGCGCCATTGACGGTTCTCGTCTATTTCCTGGCGCCGGTCTTCGTCTCGCTGATCTCCTCCGATCCCGAGGTCACGAGAATCGCCGTCCCGTTTCTGCGGACTCTTTACACGGCCATCATCGCCGTGGGGATGAACAGTGCCTTCAAAGGATTCTGGACCGGGATGGAACGGCCGAGCATTCACATGAAGATCGTCCTGTTCCTCAACGTCCTGAACTTCTTCGGCGACTATGTGCTGATTACGGGCCGTTGGGGATTCCCGGCCCTGGGGGCGACGGGAGCGGCGGTCAGCACTGCGTGCTCCTTGTACGTCGGCTGCATCATCCACTTCATCCTGGCCTGGCTTCACTACCGCCCGGAAGGCTTCCTGACGGCAAAGCCGGACAAGGCTCTTCTGGGCCGCATCCTCAGACTCGGTCTGCCCGCCACGATGATGGAGTTCTGCATGGCGGCCGGCATTCTCGCCTATTACCGGATCGTCGGTCAGATCGGAACGGCGGAGCTGGCGGCCATGAACGTTCAGTTCCGGGTGGGAATGATCTTCTCGTTCCTGGCGGGCGCCGTGGGCAACGCCTCCGCCACGCTGGTGTCCAGGTCGGTGGGCGCGGGCGATCCTTCCGGAGCTTCCGAGTGGGGCTGGGATTCCGTCAAGCTGGCCTTCGGCGTCTTCACGCTGATGACGGTACCGCTGGTCCTGTTCCCGAGATATTTCCTGTTGATTTTTCTTTCCGACCCGCACACGCTGGAGCTCGCGGTCGTGCCGTGGCAACTGTCCACCGGCATGAACGGACTCCTCAGCCTGGTCACGATCTTCGCCGCCACGCTGATCAGCGTCGGAGATGGCAACCGCGTCGTCCTGACGCTGGTCGGTTCGCAATGGCTGATCTTTTTACCGGCGGTGTGGATCGTCGGCCCGTACCTGCAATACGGCCTCTTGCAGATCATCATCGTCCAGGTGACCTACGGCGCCCTGGCCGAGGCGATCGTCGTCGGCTTCTGGGTCGGAGGCCGGTGGAAGACCGTGAGGATCTGACGCTCCCCCCTGGAAACAATCGTCCGAAGTCCGCGTGGTGTGTGCTCTATGCTCGAAATCCAGAATCGTTCTTCTCACGATGACACCTCGCTCCCACGCGCCGTGGCCCGCGACATCCGCGCGCGCGTAGCCGGTTATCCCTTCGCGGCCGAGGACGATCCTCGGGCCGCGGAGCGCGAGCTGGGCCGGTTCTCGGTCCGCTGGCTGCTGGCGACGTTGCATCGCATGGGCGTGATGCGCGAGGCGGGGGAGCAGTACGACCTCGACGCGCTCCCGGAGCGGCTCGGCGTCGCGCCGAAGTACCGGCGCTATTTCGACGCGCTGATGCGGCGGCTGCAGGACGAGGGACTGGTCGCGCTGAGCGGCCGGAGCCTGGAGACGACGCCGCTCGTTTCCGGCTACGCGCTCACGGCGGTCGACGAGCAGGTAGCGGAGTTCAAGCAGAGCTTCGCCGAGCGTTACCCGTCCGCCGTCGGCCTGATGAACTGGGCCGCAACGACCCTCGGCCGCTACGACGAGATCCTCACCGGCAGCGCTGATGTCACCGAGGTGGTCTTCCAGAACCGCGACATGAGCGTGTTCGCCAAAGTCTTCGGCGGCGACGTCGTGTCCGACTACTTCAACCGCATCGTCGCCGACGCCACGCGCGAGACGGTGCTGCGGCTCAAGGATGCGGCGCCGAAGGTGCGCATTCTCGAGATCGGCGCCGGCACCGGCGGCACGACGGCGGGCGTCCTCGAGGCGCTGCAGCCGCTCGCCGGCTCGGTCGAATTCTGCTTCACCGACATCTCCCGCACGTTCGTGCGCCATGCGAAGCGGCGCTTCGGCAAACAGCCGTGGATCGAGTACCGCGCGCTGGACATCGAGAAGGATCCCGTCCGGCAGGGATTCGAGGCGCAGCGGTACGACATCGTCATCGCCGCGAACGTCCTGCACGACACGCGCGACATCCAGCACACCCTGGCGCAGACGCGGGCGCTGCTCAAGCCGGGCGGGCTGCTCATCCTCAACGAGTTCACGCGGGTCAAGGAGTCCCTGTCGTTCAGCGGCGCGCTGCTGCACGGATACTGGCTCTTCGAAGACCCGGAGCGGCGGCTCGCCGACACCTGCCTGATGAGCGTTCCCCTGTGGAGCGCCGCGCTCGCGGACTCGGGCTTCGCGATGGTCGAGGCCTTCGCGCTGCCGACCCAGAGCACGGACGCAGAGTGCTCGCAGAGCGTGATGCTGTGCGAGGCGCTGGCGACCGAGGCCGCCGAGCCGTTGCAGGCCCAGAGCACGGGCCTGCGCAAGGCGGAGATCGTCGGCGCGCTCGTCGAGCAGGAAGCCCTCGGCCTGCTCGGCGAGGAGCGCGCGTCGGCGTACGCGGCGGACCGGCCGCTGATGGACATGGGGCTCGACTCGATGGAGCTCGTCGAGCTCAAGTCGCTCATGGAGGAGCATCTCGGCGTGAAGCTGACGCCGAAGTTCCTGTTCCAACACGAGACGCCCGCGAAGCTCACCGCGGCGCTGGCGGACGTGGTCTCGGACGAACAGTTGCCGATGGCGGGGGCGTTGCCCGTGGCCCGTGACCCGTGGCCCGTTGCCGGGGACCAGGTGGCAGTGGGCGCCGGGCAACGGGCAACGGGCAACGAGCAACGCGAAGCCGGCGACGCGGTGGCCATCGTCGGTGTGGCCTGCCGCTTCCCGGGCGGTGCCGTGTCGCCGGAGAGCTTCTGGCAGTTGCTGGAGAGTGGCAGGAACGGCATCGTCCCGATGCCGGAAGGCCGGTGGCGCTGGCCGTCGTTCATCGACCCTGCCGGGAAGCACAAGGGAATCGACCGGGCGGGCTTCCTGGAGCGCATCGACGAATTCGACGCTCCGTTCTTCCGGATCTCGGCGAAAGAAGCGGAGCTGATGGATCCGCAGCAGCGCCTCCTGCTCGAGCTGAGCTGGGAGGCGATGGAGGACGCCGGCCACCGGCCGTCCACGCTCTCCGGGCGCAAGATCGGCGTCTTCGTCGGCGTGTGCCACAGCGACTACCACGAGGTGCTGACCGCGGCGGTCGACTCGGCGGAGTCGTATCTCGGCACCGGCAGCGCGCACTCCCTGCTCGCCAACCGGCTCTCGTTCTTCTACGACTTCAAGGGGCCGAGCATGGCCGTCGACACGGCCTGCTCCAGCTCCCTGGTCGCCCTGCACGACGCGGTCACGACGCTCCGTCGCGGCGACTGCGAGCAGGCGCTGGTGGGGGCGGTGAACCTGCTGTGCAGTCCGACCATCAGCGTGACTTACTACGAGGCGGGCATGCTGTCGCCGAACGCGGCGTGCCGCACCTTCGACGCGAAGGCGGACGGCTACGTCCGCGGCGAGGGCGGGGCGATGCTGTTGCTCAAGCCGCTCCGTTTGGCGCTCGCCGACGGCGATGCGATCTACGGACTCGTCACCGGCACGGCCGTGAATCACGGCGGGCAGGCGGCTTCGCTCACGGCGCCGAAGCCGGAGGCGCAGGCGGCGGTCATCGAAGCGGCGTGGCAGACAGCGGACGTCCCGCTCGCATCCGTCGGCTACATCGAGGCGCACGGCACCGGCACCCGGCTCGGCGATCCCATCGAGATCGGCGGTCTGATCGAGGCCTTCCGGCGCCTGCATGAAACGCGCGGCGAGGACTGGCCGGCGAGCCCTCACTGCGGACTCGGCTCCGTCAAGACCGCGATCGGGCATCTGGAGGCGGCGGCGGGCCTGGCCGGATTGCTCAAGATCGTCCTGGCCATGCAGCACCGCGCGATCCCCGCCACGCGCAACTTCGAGCGGCTCAATCCCGAGATCGACCTGACCGGCAGCCCGTTCTACATCGTCGAGCGGAACCAGGACTGGACGGCGCGCGGCAACCATCCGCGGCGCGCCGGCGTGAGCTCGTTCGGCTTCGGCGGCTCCAACTCCCACGCCGTCGTCGAGGAGTATCCGCGCCCCGGGCACGAGACCGCGACGCCGGCCGGCGAGTACCTGATCCCGCTGTCGGCGAGAAGCGACGCGCAGTTGACCGAGCAGGCGAAGCGGCTGCTCGCGTTCCTCGAATCCGCGCCGGACCTGGCGGACGTGGCGTACACGCTCCAGGTCGGACGCGAGCCGATGGAGGAGCGCGTCGCGTTCGTCGTCGAGAGCCGGGAAGATCTGGCCGCGGCGCTGCGCGCGTATCTCGCCGGCGACCGCACGGACCCGATGTGCTACCGCGGTCAGGCGCCGAAGACCCGGGCCGCCACACCGCGGCAGGAGAGCGGAGACCCGTTCACGATCGCGTCGCTCTGGGTCAAGGGCGCCGAGATCGACTGGTCGCGGCTCGCTGGCGCCGGCCGTCCGCGGCGGACCCATTTGCCGACCTATCCCTTCGCCCGGCAGCGCTACTGGGTGGAGGCACAGCCGGCGTCGCGGACGCGTGAGAGCGCCGAAGCGCGCCTTCATCCGCTGCTGCATCGCAACACGTCGGACCTCCGCGAGCAGCGCTTCAGCTCCACGTTCACGGGCGAGGAGTTTTTCCTGGCCGGCCACCGCATCGGCGGCCGGCGGGTGCTGCCGGGGGTGGCGTACCTGGAGATGGCGCGCGAGGCGGTGGCCCGTGCTGCCGGGGATGCCGAGGGACGGAGCATCGGCGTCAGGAACCTCGTGTGGATGCGGCCGCTCGCGGTGGGCGAGGACCCGCTCGACGTACACATCGCCCTGACGCCCAGAGACAAGGGCGAGATCGGCTTCGAGATCTACACGTCCGACTCCTCGGAGGAGGTCGTGCACGCGCGCGGCGTGGCCGCCATCGGTGCCGCGGCCGAAGCGCCGCGGCTGGACGTGGAGGCGCTCGCCCGCCGGTACGAGCAGCAGCACCACTCCGCGGACGCGTGCTACGCCGCGTTCCACGGGCGGGGGATGGAGTACGGCGGCGCGCATTGCGGCATCGAGGGGCTGCACGTCGAAGCGGACGAGGTGGTGGCGCGTCTGTCCCTCCCGTCCTCGGCATCCATCGATTCCTTTGTGTTGCATCCCGGCCTGCTGGATTCGGGAGTGCAGGCGACGATCGGGTTCGATCTCGCCTCAGGCGACGTGGGAACGAGTCCGTCGCTGCCTTTCGAGCTGCGGAGCGCGGAGATCTACGGCTCCTGCGCGCCGGCGATGTGGGCGGTGGTGCGGCGCGCCGCGCCCGCCGGCGGCGGCGTCGAGCGGTACGACATCCACCTCTGCGACGACGAGGGGGATGTCCGCGTCCGTCTGAGCGGCCTGACCATGCGATCGCTGGACGCCGGGAGAGCAAAGCCGGCCGAAGCGCTGGCGGAGACGCAGGAGCTGGCCGTCGTCGAGGGCGACGACATGCGCCCGCGCCTGCAGGCGGCCCTGACGCCGATCGTTTCGAAGCTGGCGAAGGTCACGGCGGAGGACATCCGGCCGGAGTCGGAGTTCGGGGCCCTGGGCTTCGACTCGATCTCCTACATCGAGCTCGCCGACCAGCTCAACGACGACTACGGCGTGGAAGTCGATCCGACGGTGTTCTTCGAGCACCGCACCATGGAGACGTTCTCGCGCTACCTGCTGCAGACGCATCGCGAGGCGCTGGCGAAGCATTTCGGGCGCCCGAGCGCGGCGCCCCAGAGCGCACCGAGCGCGCCGAAGGAGCAATCCGTCACGCCCCCCGCCGAGAAGCGGCAGCGGCGGCGGTTCACCTCCGCAGTGCCGGAAGCGGCGGCGCCGCGGCCGGCGTCGGCCGGCACGACGGAGCCGATCGCCATCGTCGGGATGAGCGGGCGGTTCCCGATGGCGAAGGACGTCGACGAGCTGTGGGCGAACCTCCTCAGCGGCCGCGATTGCATCGGCGAGATTCCGGCGGACCGGTGGGACTGGCGCGCCGTGTACGGCGATACGGCGCAGGAGAACAAGACCCCCGTCAAATGGGGCGGCTTCATCGACGGCGTCGACGAGTTCGACCCGCCGTTCTTCAACATCTCCTCGCACGAAGCGGAGCTGATGGACCCGCAGCAGCGCCTCCTGATGATGTACGTCTGGAAGGCGATCGAAGACGCCGGCTACTCGGCGTCGCGCCTGGCCGGCAGCAACACGGGCATCTTCTTCGGCACCGGCATCTCCGATTACGGGCGGGTCATCACGCGGTCGAACGCCGCGATCAAAGCCTTCACCTCGACCGGCACGGTGACGTCCGTGGGTCCGAACCGCATGAGCTATTACCTCGACCTGCACGGGCCGAGCGAGCCGATCGAGACGGCCTGCTCGAGCTCTCTGGTCGCGATCCACCGCGCCGTGTGGGCGATCCGCAACGGTCAGTGCGAGATGGCCATCGCCGGCGGCGTCAATACGATGCTGACGCCCGACCTGCACATCAGCTTCACCAAGGCGGGGATGCTGAGCGAAGACGGGCGGTGCAAGACGTTCTCCGCCGATGCGAACGGCTACGTGCGCAGCGAAGGCGTCGGCGCGCTGCTGCTGAAGAAACTGAGCGCGGCGGAAGAGGCCGGGGACCACATCTACGCGGTGATCGTGGGGTCCGCCGAGAACCACGGCGGGCGCGCGAACTCGCTGACCGCGCCGAACCCGCAGGCGCAGGCGCAACTGCTCGAGCAGGCGTACACGGAGTCGGGGGTCGACCCGCGCAGCGTGAGCTACATCGAGGCGCACGGCACGGGCACGGCCCTCGGCGATCCGATCGAGATCGAGGGACTCAAGACGGCCTTCGCGGAGCTGCACGGGCGGCGCGGCGTGGAGCCGGTGGCCGGACAGTGCGGCCTGGGCTCGGTGAAATCGAACATCGGCCATCTGGAAGTGGCCGCCGGCATCGCGGGCGTGATCAAGGTCCTGCTGCAGATGCAGCACAAGACCCTCGTGCCGAGCCTGCACTGCGAGACGCTCAATCCGTACATCCACCTGGAGGGGAGTCCCTTCTACATCGTGCGGGAGACGGCGGAGTGGGCCCGCTCCCAGGACGACAGCGGGGACGAGCTGCCGCGGCGCGCCGGGGTGAGCTCGTTCGGCTTCGGCGGGGTCAACGCCCACGTCGTCCTGGAAGAGTACGTTCCGAAGCAGCGCGAGGTGTCCGCGCCCGCGCGGCCGGCGGCGGTGGTGCTGTCGGCGCGCACGCCGGAACGGCTGCGCGAGCAGGCGGCGCAGTTGCTGTCCGCGCTGGGCACGGGACGCTTCGGCGACAGTGACCTCGCCGGCATTGCGTACACGCTGCAGGTGGGCCGCGAGCACATGGAGGAGCGTCTGGGACTCCGCGTCAGCTCGCTCGCGGAGCTGGAGCAGATGCTCCAGGCCTTCCTCGACGGCGCCGGCGGCCCGGGGCTCTATCAGGGACAGGCGCGCAAGGTCGAGAAAGTCCTGACGGTCCTGGGGCCGGACGACGCGTTCCAGGGCGCGATCGACAAATGGCTCGAGCAGGGCCGCCTCGAAATGCTGCTGGAGCTGTGGGTCAAGGGGCTGGAGCTGGACTGGAACAAGCTTTACAGCGAGGCCCGGCCGCGGCGCGTCAGCCTGCCCACGTATCCGTTCGCCAGGGAGCGCCACTGGATCGCTGCGGCGGCGGCCGAGTCCATGGCCGCGGAGGGGCTTGCCGTCCTCCATCCATTGCTGCACAGCAACACGTCGGACCTGCGCGAGCAGCGGTTCAGCTCCACGTTCACCGGCGAGGAGTTTTTCCTGGCCGGACACCGCATCGGCGGCCGGCGCCTGCTGCCGGGAGTGGCGTACCTGGAGATGGCGCGGGAGGCAGTGGCGCGTGCCGCCGGGGATGCCGGGGGGCGGAGCATCACCGTCCGGAACCTCGTGTGGATGCGGCCGCTCGCGGTGGATGAAGAACCGCTCGGCGTACACATCGGGCTGATCCCGAAAGACAGCGGCGAGATCGGCTTCGAGATCTACAGCGGTACGTCCGGATCCTTGGAAGAAGAGACCGTACACGCGCGAGGCGTGGCCACGATCGGTGCCGCGGCCGAAGCGCCGCGGCTGGACGTCGCGTCGCTCGCCGCGCGCTACGAGCGGCGCAACTACTCCGCGGACGCGTGCTACGCCGCGTTCCGCGGGCGTGGGATGGAGTACGGCGGCGAGCACCGCGCCGTCGCAGGACTGTTCGTCGAAGCGGACGAGGTGGTGGCGCGGCTCTCCCTGCCCCCCTCGGCATCGATCGACTCCTTTGTCCTGCATCCCGGCCTGCTGGACTCGGCTCTGCAGGCCACCATCGGCTTCGCGCTGGCCGCGGCCGGCAACGGAACGAGTCCGTCCGTGCCTTTCGAGCTGCGGAGCGCGGAGATCCACGGCTCCTGCACGCCGGAGATGTGGGCGGTGGTGCGGCGCGCCGCGCCGGCCGGCGGCGGGATCGAGCGCTACGACGTCGACCTGTGCGACGACACGGGGAGCGTCTGTGTCCGTCTGAGCGGCCTGACCATGCGATCGGCGGAAGCAGGGAGAGAAAAACCGGCCGAGGTGCTGGCGGAACCGGAAGCGATCGCCGCGCCGCAGGAGCTGTCCGCCGACGACGACGCCGACATGCGCCGGCGCCTGCAGGCGGCCGTGGCGCAGATCGTCCTGAAGCTGGTGAAGGTCCGGGCGGAGGACGTCCAGCCGGATGCGGAGTTCGGAGACCTGGGCTTCGACTCGATCTCTTACATCGAGCTCGTCGACCAGCTCACGGAGAGCTACGGCGTGGATCTCGATCCGACGGTCTTCTTCGAGCACCGGACGCTGGAGAAGTTCTCGCGCCATCTCTTGCAGACCCATCGCGAGGCTTTGGCCGGACACTTCGGGCGTCCGGGCGAGGCCGCTCCGCCAAGCGCACCGGCAGCGCGGCCCGCCGAACAACCTGCTGAACGGCCTGCGGAGAAGCGCCAGCGGCGGCGCTTCACCTCCGCGGCGCCAGATGCGGCGGCGGGCTCCGAGCCGATCGCCATCATCGGCGTGAGCGGACGGTTCCCGATGGCGAAGGACATCGACGAGCTGTGGGAGAACCTCCGCAGCGGCCGCGATTGCATCGGCGAGATCCCGCCGGACCGGTGGGACTGGCGCGCCCTGTACGGCGACCCGGGCCAGGCGAACAAGACGCCCATCAAGTGGGGCGGGTTCATCGACGGCGTCGACGAATTCGACCCGCTGTTCTTCAACATCTCACCGCACGAGGCGGAGCTGATGGACCCGCAGCACCGCCTCCTGATGATGTACGTCTGGAAGGCGATCGAAGACGCGGGGTACTCGGCGTCGCGGCTGGCCGGCAGCAGGACGGGCCTCTTCTTCGGCACCGGCCCCTCCGATTACGCGCGGGTCATCGCGCGGTCGAGCGCCGCGATCGGGGCCTTCATGTCGACGGGCACCGTCGCGTCCGTGGGCCCGAACCGCATGAGCTACTACCTCGACCTGCACGGGCCGAGCGAGCCGATCGAGACGGCCTGCTCGAGCTCTCTGGTCGCCATCCACCGCGCGGTGTGGGCGATGCGCAACGGCCAGTGCGACATGGCCATCGCCGGCGGCGTCAACGCGATCCTCACGCCCGACCTGCACATCAGCTTCACCAAGGCGGGGATGCTGAGCGAAGACGGGCGGTGCAAGACGTTCTCCGCCGACGCGAATGGCTACGTGCGCAGCGAGGGTGTCGGCGCGCTGCTGTTGAAGAAACTGAGCGCGGCGGAAGAGGCCGGGGACCACATCTACGCGGTGATCGTGGGGTCCGCCGAGAACCACGGCGGGCGCGCGAGCTCGCTGACCGCGCCGAACCCGCAGGCGCAGGCGGAGCTGCTCGAGCAGGCGTACACGGAGTCGGGTGTCGATCCGCGCAGCGTGAGCTACATCGAGACGCACGGGACGGGCACGCCTCTCGGCGATCCGATCGAGATCGAGGGGCTCAAGACGGCGTTCGCGAAGCTGTACGGCCGGCGCGGCGCGGAGCCGGTCGCGCGCCAGTGCGGCCTCGGCTCGGTGAAGTCGAACATCGGGCACCTGGAAGTGGCCGCCGGTGTGGCGGGCGTGATCAAGGTCCTGCTGCAGATGCAGCACAAGACCCTCGTGCCGAGCCTGCACTGCGAGACGATCAACCCGTACATCCACCTGGAGGGGAGCCCCTTCTACATCGTGCAGAAGGGCGCGGAGTGGACTCGCCGCAAGGACGGGAACGGGGACGAGCTGCCGCGCCGCGCCGGGGTGAGCTCGTTCGGCTTCGGCGGCGCCAACGCGCATGTGGTCCTCGAGGAGTACGTCCCGCGGGCGGCGAGCCGTCCCGTGGCGCCCGCCCGGCCGGCGGCGGTGGTGCTGTCGGCGCGCACGCCGGAACGGTTGCGCGAACAGGCGGAGCAGTTGCTGGCCGTGCTGGGAACGGGTCGCTTCTCCGAAAACGACCTGGCCGACATCGCGTACTCGCTGCAGGTGGGCCGCGAGCCGATGATGGAGCGCCTGGGGCTGGTCGCGAGCTCGCTCGCCGAGTTGCGGCAGAAGCTCCAGGCCTTCGTCGGCGGCGCCAGCAGCCCGGGGCTCTACCACCGGGGACAGGCGCGAAAGGGCGAGGAAGTCCTGAGCGTCCTGGGCCTGGACGAGACGTTCCGCGGCACGATCGAGAAATGGATCGAGCAGGGACGGGCCGAGATGCTGCTCGAGCTGTGGGTCAAGGGACTGGAGATCGACTGGACCAGGCTTTACGGCGAAGCCCGACCGCGGCGCGTCAGCCTGCCCACTTATCCCTTTGCCCGAGAGCGTCACTGGATCCCTTCGACGCCGGCCGGGCAGGGGGCCGCGGAGAGCGTCGCCGTCCTGCATCCGCTGCTGCACGGCAACACGTCGGATCTGAGCGAGCAGCGCTACAGCTCGACGTTTACCGGCGAAGAGTTCTTCCTCGCCGATCACCAGGTCGCGATGAACGGCCAGGCCGGGCAGAAGGTGCTGCCGGGCGTGGCCTATCTGGAGATGGTGCGCGCGGCGATCGAGCACGCATCGCCGGCCCGGCCGGAAGCGGCCGTACTCGAGCTGGACAAAGCCGTCTGGGCGCAACCGGTCGTCGTCACCGACAGGACGAAGGTCAGCATCGCGTTGTCCGCGGACGACGACCAGATCGAGTACCGGATCTACAGCGGGAACGGTGACGACGAGATCGTCCACTGCCACGGCCGCGCGGTCTTCAGCGATCGGCCGGCGCCGGCCAAGCTCGACCTCGCGCAGCTCGAGGCGCAGATGGGGCAGGGCCGGATGGAGCCGGACGCCCTGTATGCGGCGTGCGCCCGGATGGGTCTCCACTATGGACCCGCGTTCCGGGGGATCACCGCGATCCGGAAGGGAAACGGCCAAGTATTGGCGCGCCTGCGGCTGCCCGCCGGCGTCGCGGGGTCCTCGGCCGGCTATGTCCTGCATCCGAGCCTGCTGGACAGCGCGCTGCAGGCGTCCGTCGCTTTGATCGACGATGCATCGGCCCGGCTGCGGGTGCCGTTCGCTCTGGAAACGTTGCGGATCGTGGCACCGTGTACCGCGGAGATGGTTGCGTGGGTGCGCTCCTCGCCGGGCAGCCACGACGCCGCCAGGCTGGAGATCGACCTGTGCGACGAGCGCGGGAACGTCTGCGTGCAGATGCACGGCTTGTCCCTGCGCGTCGTGAGCGGAGCGATGGGGCTCGAATCGGCCAGCCAGCCCGTGCAGACGGTTGCGCCGGCCGCACCCGCGGCGCTGCTGGAGGGCGGAGGCAATGCCACCGCTTTCCAATCCGCACCTCCGGGCGCTGAGCCTACCGAATCCGAAAGCGGAGGCGGTGCCTCCGCACTCCAGATCGCGGACGACCTTGCTCAGAAAACGCAGGACCTCCTGCTTCGTGAATTCTCGGGCGTGCTGAAGCTCCCGATCCAGAAGATCGACCTCCAGGCGCATTTCGAGACCTACGGGGTCGATTCGCTCGCCGCGATGGAGCTCACCGGCCAGTTGGAACAGACCTTCGGTCCGCTCTCCGCGACGCTCTTCTTCGAATACCAGACCCTTCGCGAGCTGGCCGGATATTTCCTCCAGTCCCATGCGGCCCGGTTGGCGGAGCTGTTCCCCGGAACGGCCGCCAGCCCGCCCGCTGCTGCTTTACCGCCGGCGCCCGCGATGCCCACGCCCACGCCGGTGCCCACGCCGGCGCCGGTGCCGGAACCGCAGCCGGTCGTTGCGGCCAGGCCGAGCATGGGCCGGCGCTCCCGCCGCGCGCGCAACGCGGGCGCCGGTCAGGCGGAAGGTCCTGTGGAATCCGAGGCCATCGCGATCATCGGCTTGAGCGGGCGGTATCCGGAAGCGATCGACGTCGAGGCGTATTGGCGCAACCTGCGCGACGGCAGGGATTGCATCACCGAGGTGCCGAAAGAGCGGTGGAACTGGCGCGAGTACTTCAGCGAGGACCGCACGCAGGGCGAGGGCTACCACTACAGCAAGCTGGGCGGCTTCATCGCCGGGGTCGACGAGTTCGATCCGCTCTTCTTCAACATCTCGCCGAAAGAGGCCAAGGGCCTCGATCCGCAGGAGCGGCTGTTCCTGCAGCACGCCTGGATGGCCATCGAGGACGCGGGCTACACGCGCGCCCGCCTGCAACTGCCCGCGGAAGGCGATCTCCCCGGTCAGGTCGGCGTCTACGCCGGCGTCTGGACGACCGAATACCAGTTGTTCGGCGCCGAGGCCAGCATGCAGGGCGACCGGAGGGCCTTTGCGATCAGCGCGGCCAGCATCGCCAATCGCGTCTCGTACGCGTTGAACCTGCACGGGCCGAGCATCACGCTGGACACGATGTGCTCGTCGTCGCTGACGGCGATCCACGTGGCCTGCCAGGACCTCAAGCAGGGACGCACCAGCCTGGCCATCGCCGGCGGCGTCAACGTCAGCATCCATCCCAACAAGTACCTGATGCTGAGCGGCGGCCAGTTCATCTCCAGCGACGGCCACTGCCAGAGCTTCGGCGAGGGCGGCGACGGCTACATCCCCGGAGAAGGGGTGGGCGTGGTGATCCTGAAGCGCCTCTCCGACGCGCAGAAGGACGGCGATCCGATCTACGGCGTCATTCGCGGGAGTGCCCTCAATCACGGCGGGAAGACCAACGGCTACACGGTGCCGAACCCGCAGGCGCAGGCCGCGGCGATCGGCCGGGCATTGACGGAGGCGCACATCGACGCGCGGCACGTCAGCTACATCGAAGCCCACGGCACGGGCACGAAGCTGGGCGATCCGATCGAGATCGCGGCGCTGACCAAAGCGTTCCAGGCCCATACGCAGGAGACGGGCTACTGCCTGGTCGGCTCGGCGAAATCGAACATCGGCCACTGTGAGTCGGCGGCCGGCATCGCCGGACTGACGAAAGTCCTGCTGCAGATGCGGCATCAGCAGATCGTGCCGTCGCTGCATTCGGCGCAGTTGAATCCCCACATCGACTTCGACACCACGCCGTTCGTGGTCAACCAGACGCTGAAGCCGTGGGAACAGCCGGTCGTCGACGGGCAGCAGGTCCCGCGCATCGCCGGGATCTCCTCGTTCGGCGCGGGCGGCTCCAACGCCCACGTGATCGTCGAGGAGTACCCGCAGCCGGTGCTCCAGCCGCTGGCGTTCCCGAGCCTCGCGATCGTGCTCTCGGCGCGGACGCCGGAGCAGTTGCGCCAGAAGGCGCAGGACCTGCTCGACTTCCTTCAGGCCCGCGAGACGGTCGACCTCGCGGCGGTGGCGTACACGCTCCAGACGGGCCGCGAAGCGATGGACGAGCGCCTCGGCTTCGTCGTGACCTCGGCGGGAGAGCTCGTCACGAAGCTCGAAGCCTGGCTGGCCGGCGAGCCGGAAGGCGCGTACGAGGGGCAGGTCCGCCGCGACAAGGGCGCCGTGTCGCTCTTCGGCACCGACGCCAGCCTGCAGCAGACGGTCCAGACGTGGATCGCGAACTGGGATCTGGCGAAGCTGGCCGAGCTCTGGACCAAGGGGCTGGAGGTCGACTGGGCGAAGCTCTACGGCCGGATGGTGCCGCCGCGCATCAGTCTCCCCGCGTATCCGTTCGCGAAAGAGCGCTACTGGATCGACATCACGCCAGCCTCGGCGGCCTCGCATGCTCCCGCGCCCGCGGTCAATACCGTCGCCGCGGTCCTGCACCCGCTCCTGCACCGGAACACGTCGAACCTGACGCAGCAGAGCTACACCACGCGCGTCGACGGCCCCCTCGCCACGTCCGCCTATCTCGAAATGGCGCGCGCCGCGGTGCAGGATGCCGCGGGCGCTCCGCGCGAAGCGGCCGTGGAGCTGCGCGAGGTGCGGTGGGCGCATCCTCTGCCTGCCGCCGAGGAGCTGCGCGTTGCGTTGCAGCCGGACGACGGTGGCGACATCCGCTTCGAGATCTACAGCGGCGGCGCGGACGAGGAGGTCGTCCACTGCCAGGGCCGCGCGGCCGTCCTTCGCGACGCTGCCGAGCTGCGCGAGCCGGGCGGCGAGCTGCTCACGCGCCTGCACCTGCCGGAGATGGCACCGGACTATGTCCTCCACCCGGCGCTGATCGAGGACGCGCTGCGGGCCGTCGCCGCCGGGCGAGTGCCGGTCGCGATCGAATCGCTGCGCGTGCTTTCGCCGTGCACCGCGGACATGGCGGTGTGGATGCGGCGCTCGCCGGGAGACCGGCTCGAGCTCGATCTCCGCGACGAGCGGGGGAACGTCTGCGTGCAACTGCAGGGCGTCGCGTTCGGCGCGCCCGTGACGGAAGCCGCGGAGCCGCGCGTCGAGGAGATCGTCAGCGCGGCCATCGAGAAGAAGATCGACAAGGCCGTCGAGACGCCGGCCGCCGTGCGCCTGCGCCGCGAGATCCCGCTGGCCGCGGCCGAGCGGAAGAAGCGCGGCGCGATCGCGCTGACGATGCCCGGCGCCGCCGTCGCGGCGGAGCGCTCGCCGGAAAAAGTGCGCCTGACGCTGTCGAACGCCGTCGCCGGCGCGGCGCCGGCCGGCACGCCGGTGAAGCTCTACGACGACGGCGACGGAGTCTTCTCCATCGAGATCGGTGCGGCAGGCGACGCAATCGCGTCCCTGCGGCAGGCGCTCGACGCCGTGCAGGCGGAAGCGTCCGCGAAGGTGCTGCTGCTCCGCGGCCTCGAGCGCGCGTCCCTCGACTACGACGAAGCCGTCGAGCGGAAGCTCTTCGAGGCCATCGTCTCGTTCCCGTACCCGGCCGTCGCGCTCCTGCACGGAGACGCCGGCGGCGCGGCCTTCCTGGCCGCGGCGCTCTGCGACTTCGTCGTGTGCAGCGAAGACGCGACGTATGCGTCCGTCCCCCCGAGCGTCCCGGCGCTGACGTTGTTCAGCGAGCGCTTCGGCGATCTCCTCGCGCAGGACTTCCTCTACCGGACCACGCGCGCCTCGGGCCGCGAGCTGCGGGCGAGAGGGTGGACGTGCGCGATCCTGCCGGCCGAGCAGCTCGAGCCGCACGCGCGGGCGCTGGCCGCGGAGCTCACGGCGAAATCGCAGGAGGCGCTCCGGCTGCTGAAACAGCATCTGACCCGCGGCCTCGTGGACCGCGTTGCCGCGTTGACTCCTGTCGCGCCCATCGCATCCGCCGCCTCCGCGGCATGCGAGGTCCTCGTCCTTTCCGACGATCTTTCCGCGGATGCGCTGGCCGCGCTGCAGCAGGGCATCGCCGAATCCGAAGTCCCCGTCGTGGCCGCGCTGACCGGAAACGCGACGGGCAACGTCTGGCTGGTCGCGCAGTCCTGCGACGCCTGCGTCTACAGCCGCCAGGGTGTGTACTCCGCGGCCGGTGTGGACCGCGAAGCCGCCGGCGCCTTCGCGTACCGCCTCGGCGACGACGCGGCGCGCGCGATCCTGCTCACCGGCGACGGCTACTCCGGCGTCGAGCTCGAACGGCGTGTCGCCGGATTGCTCGCGGCGGATGCCGATCGCGTCCTGGCTGCCGCCGAGGAGGTCGCCGCCGCGTGGGACCGCCTGCCGCGGACGACGCTGGCCGCGTGGAAGCGGCACAGCGCCGCGATGCTCGCGGAAAAGATGTCCGCGCCGGAACCGGTCGAACCCGAAGCGGCGGAGGCTCCCTCGGCCGCGCTGCAATCGAAGGTCGTCACCGTGACCCCGCACGCGAACGGCGTGGTCGTGGTGAAGATGGAGGATCGCGAAGCCCGGAACATGTTCTCGGACGACCTCATCGCGGGACTCAACGAAGCCTTCGCCCACATCGCCCGGACGCCGGAGTCCAAGGTCGTGGTGCTCACCGGGTACGACACCTACTTCGCGTCGGGCGGGACGAAGGAAAGCCTCATGAGCATTCAGGCCGGGAAGCTCCGCTTCACCGACGAGAAGCTCTTCCAGTTGCCGCTCGACTGCCGGCTGCCGGTCATCGCCGCCATGCAGGGCCACGGGCTCGGCGCGGGCTGGGCTCTCGGCATGTTCGCCGACGTCGTGCTGCTGAGCGAAGAGAGCCGGTATGTGAGCCCGTACATGAATTACGGCTTCACGCCCGGCGCCGGCGCCACGTGGATCCTCGCCGACAAGATGGGAGAGGACCTCGCGCGCGAGAGCCTCCTCACCGCGCAGGCGCAGACGGGCCAGGAGCTGAAGGCGCGAGGACTCCGCATGCCCGTGCTGCGGCGCGCCGACGTACTACCTGCGGCGCTGTCGCTGGCGGACCGGATGGCGCAGGCGCCGCGCGAGCGCCTGATCGCCCTCAAACGCCAACTGACCGCGTACATGCACCAGCCGCTGGAGGAGACCTACCAGCGCGAACTGGCGATGCACGACCGCACGTTCGTCGGCCGCGACGAGACCGCCGAGAAGATCCGCGCCGACTTCTATCCCGAGGTCGCCGAGGTGGCGGCGGCACCCGCGGCGCCGGCCAGGCCGGTGGAGCGCGCCGCTGCCGCAGGTGGAAGCGAGTCGCTCCGCTCCGTCCTCGCCAGCATCCGGATGCTGCTCGCGAAAGAGCTGCAGATGAACGAGGACGACATCGACGAGAACGCCCAGTTCGTCGACCTCGGCCTCGACTCCATCGCCGGCGTCGCGGTGCTGCGCAAGGTCAACGCGAAGTACCAGACCGCGGTCGAAGCGACGAAGATCTACAGCTACCCGACGCTCGCGCAGCTCGCCCGCTACGTCAAAGAACAGGCGGAACAGAACGGCACGCTCGCGGTCCCGGCTGCACCGGCTGCCGCGACGCCGGCGTCGCGGAAGATCGCGCCCGTTGCGGTCGCGGGCGCCCACAAGCTCACGTCCTGGCGCAGGGGTACGGCGCCGCGGCTCGCCGCCGCCTCGTCCGCGTCCCGCCCGCAGGCCATCGCCGTCGTCGGCATGGCCGGCCAGTTCCCGCAGGCGCGGAACCTCGACGAGTTCTGGCAGAACCTCGCCGAAGGGAAGAACTGCATCACGCAGGTGCCGGCGGACCGCTGGAGCCTGCAGACGAGCTACCAGCCCGGCGCCGCCGTGCCGGGGAAGACGAACTGCCAGTGGGTGGGCGCGCTCGACGAGTACGACCGCTTCGACCCGCTCTTCTTCAACATCTCGCCGATCGAAGCGGAGAACATGGATCCGCAGCAGCGGCTGTTCCTGCAGTCGTGCTGGCACACCATCGAGCACGCCGGCTACGACGCGCGGGCGCTGTCGGGAACGAAGTGCGGTGTCTTCGTCGGCTGCGCGACCAGCGACTACCAGAACCGCTCGCAGGCGCACCAGCTGAGCGCGCACGCCTTCACCGGCGCCGCGACGTCGATCCTGGCCGCGCGCATCTCCTACCTCCTCAACCTGCAGGGCCCCTGCGTGGCCATCGACACGGCGTGCTCGTCGTCGCTGGTGGCCATCGCCCAGGCGTGCGACAGCCTGAACGCCGGCGGCAGCGACGTGGCCCTGGCGGGCGGCGTCTACGTCATGGCCGGACCGTCGATGCACATCATGACCGCGCAGGCGGGCATGCTCTCGCAGGAAGGGAAGTGCTTCACCTTCGACCAGCGCGCGGAGGGCTTCGTGCCCGGCGAAGGCGTCGGCGTGGTGATGCTGAAGCGGCTCGCCGACGCCGAGCGCGACGGCGACGTCGTCTACGGTGTCATCGAAGGCTGGGGCACCAACCAGGACGGCAAGACCAACGGCATCACGGCGCCGAACCCGGAGTCGCAGACGCGCCTGGAGCAGGAGGTCTACGACCGCTATGGCATCGATCCGTCCTCCATCCAGCTCATCGAGGCGCACGGCACCGCCACGAAGCTCGGCGATCCGATCGAAGTGGAAGGCCTCCGCGAGGCCTTCAAGAAGTACACGCGGAAGAAGGAGTACTGCGCGCTCGGCTCGGTGAAGAGCAACATCGGCCACACCCTGATGGCCGCGGGCGTGGCCGGGGTGATCAAGATCCTCCTGGCGCTGCAGCACAGGAAACTGCCGCCGACGATCAACTTCGAGCGGCTCAACGAGCACATCGACCTGACGGACAGCCCCTTCTACGTCAACACCCGTCTGCAGGAATGGGAGCTCGGGGATGCGCCGCGGCGCCAGGCCGCCGTCAGCTCCTTCGCCTTCAACGGATCGAACGCCCATCTGGTGATCGCCGAACATCCGCGGACGGTCGAAGGCAGCCGCGCGGCCACCGATGCGATCGTCCCGCTGTCCGCACGCACCGCCGAGCAACTGCACCAGAAGGCGTGCGACCTGCTGGCCTTCCTTCGCGGCCCGGGAGCGTCGGTCGATCTGGCCGACGTTGCTTACACGCTGCAGGCCGGCCGCGTGCCGATGGACGAGCGCCTGGGCTTCGTCGTCGGCTCGATGGGGCAATTGGCCGAGAAGCTGGAAGCGTACGTCGGCGGCACAGCGGCGGCCGGAGACTTCCAGCGCGGACAGGTCCGGCGCGGCGGCAACGAGAGCCTGAGCATCCTCGCGGACAACGAGGACGTGCGCGAAGCCATCGTCGACAAATGGATCGCCGATCGGAAGCTCGCGAAGCTGCTCGATCTGTGGGTCAAGGGCCTGGACCTCGACTGGAACCGTCTGCATGGCGAGCCGAAGCCGCGGCGGATCGGCCTGCCGGTGTATCCGTTCGCCAAAGAGCGCTATTGGATCGACGCGGCGTCCGTCGCGATCCCGGCCGCCGTCTTCCATCCCTTGCTGCACCGCAACACTTCCGACCTGAACGGCCAGCGCTACACCTCGGCGTTCACCGGAAACGAGTTCTTCCTGGCCGACCATCAGGTGCGCACGGGCGGCGGGGAGCCGAAGAAGGTCCTGCCCGGCGCCGCCTATCTGGAAATGGCACGCGCCGCTCTGGAGCACGCGTCGCCGGATCGCCAGCGCCGGGGAGGGGTGGAGCTTCGCAACACGGCCTGGCTCCGGCCCGTCATCGTCACGGAGCAGACGGAGGTCTCCATCAGCCTGAGTCCCTCCGGCAGCGGCCACGTGGAGTACGAGATCTACAGCATCGACGGGGAGCACCGGGAAACGACGCATTGCCGCGGCCAGGCCGTCCTCGGCCGCACCCCCGCACCCGGCAGAATCGACCTCTCCGGGCTCCGGGCGCAGATGCAACGGGGCCGGCTGGAAGCCGCGGAGATCTACGCGCGCTTCGAGAAGATGGGTCTCCGCTACGGCCCGGCGCACCAAGGCATCGTCGCCATCGACCTCGGCGAAACCGAGACCCTCGCCGAGCTCCATGTTCCGGCGTCCGTCGAAGCCAGCCGCCACGAATACGTGCTGCACCCCGGCCTCATGGACAGCGCGCTGCAGGCCTCGATCGGCCTCCTGGCCGGCGAGTCCGGCGACTCCGACAAACCGCGCGTCCCGTTCCTGCTGGACTCATTGCAGGTTCTATCTCCCTGCACCGCCGAGATGTTTGCCTGGGTGCGCTACTCCGACGGCACCGCTCCGGGTGCAGCCGCCAAAGTGGACATCGATCTCTGCGATCCGCACGGGAACGTCTGCGTCCAGTTGCGCGGATTCGCCACGCGCGACCTGGACAGCCGCGCCCACTCCCCGGCGCCCATGGCCGTCCCCGCAGCCAAGCTCCCCATCAAGAAACACGACCCGTCCTTCGACCGCGACTTCTACCAACAGCTCATCGCGGATGTCGCCAACAACATCGTCACCATCGACGACGCGGTGCGGCTGAAGTAGCCGAGAACGGGGGCGTTGTCGCGTGAAGGTGTTTCCGGCCGGATTCCCGCCACGTACGCATTCGCGGATCAGCGCCGCGATGTCGTCCGCATCGACCGGTTGGTACAGGATGCCGCTGACGATCTGCCGGCCTCCCGCTACTTGTCCGGGTTGAGTGCCGGCTCCGTCTTCCCGGCCTCGAAGCGTCGCTGGGTGTCTTCGATGCGCCGCCCGAGATCCTCGATCCTGCTCACCAGCTCCGCGGTGTGGCCGGAGCGCACCAACGTGCTGTCCATCAGCTCGTCGAGGTCTCGCCGTTGCCGGCGCAGCGACTGCGTGAGCACTTCCAGCTCAGCCATTTCTGACGCGGGAGCGTGCAAACCTTTGGCCATGGCGCTGACGCCGATTTGACATGGGATGACGACTTTCGTTGCGCACCGGTTGCCAGTCTGAGCCGTGACGCTCTCTCAGGCAGGCGCGAACCGCGTTGCCCACCGGAGTGAGCAACTCGCTTGTCCGTCCGGGACTCACGCCGAAATCACATTGGTTTGACGTCGATTTCCGCAACATTTCCGCGCGCATTGCGGAGGCGGTGGCCGTGCTCGGCCCGAACCGTCCCATGAAATCAAAAAGGGCGAGACCGGAGTCTCGCCCTTTCGCGTTCCGAGGAACGGCGTGGATTACTGCTGCTGGAAACGCTGGCCCGTGCCCGGCTGCGGCATGCCCTCGAACGGATCTTCCGGGGCCCAGAACACGTCGATCAGCTCGCCCTCGGTGATCGGCTTGTCGCCGTGATCGCCGTCATGGTTCGTGCCGACGCGCTGGTAGAAGACCGTCGGGCGGCCCTCGGCGTCAAAAGCGATCGGGTCGCCCCACTGGTCGGCCTTGTTGAGGTACTCCCGCATCGTGGTCGGGCGCGTGGCGTCGGCGGTCAGCTCGTCGAACGGCAGCGAGACGAGGTCGAAGTGGTTATAGATCGCGAGCAACTGCTCGTAATCGTGGGCGTTCGGATACTCGTTGGACAGGCCGTAGTTGAAGCCGTTCAGGATGCCGCCGGCCGGGGCATTCGTGTAGTCCATGCACGAACCGGTGTTCACGTTCGTGAAGATCTCGTTCTGGTGGGCCAGGCCGTAGTCGTGACCGACTTCCTGGCAGAACACAAGACGACGCCACGCCGGGGTGTTGTACTGGGCGGTGTTGTAGTACGTGTCGTTGAGCTTCGTGTAGCCCTTGGTGATGTGACCGCCGCTGATGGAGATGCCGGCGATGCCGAGCCAGCCGTTCTGGCCGTACGTGTCGTTGCAGACCTCGATCTGTCCGGCGGCCGAGGTGCAGCGCCGCCGCGACGAGATCGCGCCGAAGCTCCACGCGCTCTCGATGACCGGCGAGGCGTTCCAGTCGGTCATGACGCGCGACGCGTACCCCGTCCACGCGCTGGTGAGGTTCATGGTGACCGGCGGGGTGACTTGCGCGGTCGTGCGCGCCCAATGGTAGGTGCCCCAGGCATGGTTGGCGAAGACCGGAACCGCAGCGACGGCGAGGAGGACCAGGAGAACGGAGAGGCGACGATTCATTCAAAGACTCCTTTTTCTCTCGAACGGTTGATGATGACGACGACGTGACGTAACGGCTTGCCTGCCTCCTAGGGCAACGTTGTGACCAACTGGCGCCAAAAGCGAAGTCGTTGAAAACAATGCGCTTCGGTTCTCAACCGCTTTTTCAGCGTGGGTCAAGTTCTGCGCAGCCTGCGAAAACTGACCCGCCGGCTGGCGCAATTACTGACGCTTTTCCGCTTTCGCATTCTGCCGGAACTCCACCGTTGTGTGCGGGCGTCGTGCATCCTGAGCCGCAGCGGCCGTGGCAAGAACGCAAAGCCTGGCGGCGAAGGACCTTCCGGCGGGCAACTGCGGGAAGCGCGGTCGGGAGAAGGTCCTTCGCCGCCACGCTCCCGGTGCATCGGGACGTGCCTGCGGCTCAGGATGACACGCAGCGCGATCACATGAACGCTAGCAGTTGAACAAATGTATAGCAACTGCTAGAGTCAAACGATGAAAGAAATCCTCTTCCTCTGCCAACATGGCGGCGCGAAGAGCGTCGTCGCGGCTTCCTACTTCAACCGGCTGGCCGCCGAGCGCGGTCTGCCGTTCGTCGCAACCGCGGCGGCCGCGGAAGATCCTTACGACGCCGTTCCCGCACCGGTTGCCGGCCATCTGCAGCGCGAAGGTTTCGACGTGCGGACGTTCGAGCCTCACCGCGTCGCGCCCGGCGAGATCGCGACGGCCGCGAGGGTCGTCACCATCGGTTGCGACCTTCCCGGCGCCGAAGACGCGGCGCTCCGCCGCGAGCGTTGGGATGACGTGCCGCCGGCCAGCGAGGATCTCGAAGGCTCGGCCGCCGCCATCCGCCGGCATGTGGAAGCACTGGCCGAGGATCTCGGTGGCGGTCGCTGAGGCCGGGGGGACGATCGCGCGCGCCCCGTCCCTCGCGGCCTTCGTCGGATATTTCCTCCGCCTCGGGACGTTCGGATTCGGCGGCCCGATCGCGCTCGCCGGATCCATGCAGCGCGATCTCGTCGAAGCGCGCGGGTGGGTGACGAAAGACGAGTACGTGAAAGGGCTCGCGCTCGCGCAGCTCGCCCCCGGTCCGCTCGCCGCGCAGCTCGCGATCTACCTCGGCTGGGCAAGAGGCGGCTTCCTCGGCGCGACGCTCGTGGCCATCGCGTTCGTGCTGCCGTCGTTCCTGATGGTCATGGCGATCTCCGTGGCCTACGTCCGCTTCGGCGGCCTCGCGTGGATGCAGGCGGCCTTCTACGGCATCGGCGCGGCGGTCATCGCCATCATCCTGCGGAGTGCGTACAAGCTCGTGCGCCTGACGCTCGGCCGCGACGCGCTGCTCTGGGCGGTCTTCGCCGCGAACGCGATCGCCACGGCGGTCCTGGAGGCGGAGGTCGTCTCCCTGATTCTCGGTTGCGGCCTCGCGGCGCTCGCCGTGCAGATGTCCCGCTCGCGGGGAACGGCCCCGCTCGCGATCGTTCCGCCGATCGCGCTCGCTGCGACCGCCGGCGGAAGCGTGGCGAGCGGCACGACGCTGTTCTGGTTCTTCGTCAAAGCGGGCGCGTTCGTCTTCGGCAGCGGCCTCGCCATCGTGCCGTTTCTCTACGGCGGCGTCGTGCGCGAGCACGGGTGGCTCACCGACCAGCAGTTCCTCGACGCCGTCGCCGTGGCCATGATCACCCCCGGCCCGGTGGTCATCACCGTCGCCTTCATCGGCTATCTCGTGCAGGGCTTCGGAGGCGCGGTGCTCGCGGCGCTCGGCGTCTTCCTGCCGTGCTACCTGTTCGTCATCATCCCCGCGCCCTACTACTCCCGCTTCGCCGGCAACCCGCGGCTGAAAGCATTCGTCGACGGCGTGACCGCGGCCGCGACGGGAGCGATCGCCGGCGCGGTCTACGTCCTCGCACGCCGCGCGATCTTCGACCTTCCGACGATGCTCATCTTCGCCGCGACACTCGCCTGCCTCGTCTGGCTGAAGCGCGTGCCGGAGCCGGCCGTCATCGCCGTCGTCGGCCTCGCCTCGATCCTTTTCCGCGCCGCGTGAGCGGCTCCGCCGCTCAGCTTCGCAAGGCCGGAAGCACGTCGCGTCCGAATCGATCGATGAAGGCACGCTGGCCGGCGCGGTTGACGTTGTGCAGGTAAACGCGCGCGAAGCCCATCGCGAAATCGTCCTCGAGCCAGCGCAGGTGCCGGTCGAGATCCGCCGAGACACGGAACTTCCTGCGCACGGCGTCGCGCGGCACGGCCGCACCGGCCGCTTCGAATTGCCGGGGCGAGGGGAGGGTCGCGAGCAGTTCACTGCCGGCGACGAGCGCGCGCCACTGCTCGTGCGCCGCGTCGAGCGCGGCGGCGTCATCTTCGGCGTAAGACACCACGGCCTGGAGAAACATCGGCTTTCCCTCGCCGCCGCCGCGCCGGAATGCGTCGACGATCTCCTGCATCGTCTCGCGATCCTGCGCCGTCGTGATCAGCGCGTCCGCCCAGCCGCCGAGCCATCCCGCGGTCGCCGCGGTGAGTGCCGCACCGACCAGGAGCGGCGGGCGCCCGGGCCGGTCGTAGAGCCGCGCGTCGAAGATCCCGAGCGCCGCGTCGGTCACCACTTCGCCGGCCCACAGCGCGCGCATCGCGTCGGCACAGCGGCGGAGCCGCGCGTTGCGCTCCGGCTTCGAGGGCCAGTCCGTCGTCGCGACGTGCTCGTTCAGGGCTTCGCCGCTGCCCAGCGCGAGCCAGAGCCGGTCCGGGTACATCACCGCGAGCGTCGCCGCCGATTGGGCGAGCACCGCCGGGTGGTACCTGTAGCCCGGGGCGGATACCGTGCCGAAGGAGAGCCGGGTGGCCTGCAGCGCGGCACCGAGCCACGGCCACGCCGCGCCGCTGTGCCCCTGCGCCTCGGTCCACGGCGCGAAATGGTCGGAGCACATCGCCCCATCGAACCCCGCCGCCTCCGCCGCCCGGGCGAGCTCGAGCAGCTCGCCGGGAGCGTACTGCTCGTGCGAGCAGTGATAGCCGATCTGTCGTCCCGGAGCCGTCACGCGGGGATGGGACTACCGGCCGGACGAGAGGCCGCCGCGGCCGGCCTCTTCCGGCAGCTCGACCATGATCCCGCGCAGACGTCCGGCAACGCCGCGCAGCCCTTGCGCGACCTTGACGATGTCATGCAGGCGCACGGCGTCCGCGCCGGAAATCCGGGCGACCTTCCCGGCGAAAATATCGGTGAGCTGTTCGGTGGCAATCGTCATAGATCGAGGCGATCCGGGCCGGCGCAGCCTCCTCGAGCTGCGCGCCGATGGCCCGCTGCAAAACGGATGCACGCGCGACAGGCACGCGAATACGAAAGCGGAGGCGATGGATTGCCTCTGCACTCCGGATGGGCGTGGCTCGCTCCTCATCTTCAGTGGCCCCCGGTCACCGGAGTCGACGGCCCGCGTCACGATCGCATTGCCGGCTGCACTCACGTACGGCCGCGATCAGCGCGGGCAACTCGAAAGGCTTCCGCAGCACCGCGTGAACCGAGTCCGACCGGACCTGCTGGAGCTCGCGGTGTGCCGCCGCCGATACGACGATCACGCACGGCGCTCCTGCGTCATCGTGCGTTTCGAGATAGCGGATCACCTCGATCCCGGTCATGACCGGCATCATCAGATCGAGGACCATGGCCGCGAACGGCCTCTCGCGCAGCCGTTCGAGCGCTTCGGCGCCGTCTCCTGCCTCGGCAGTCTCGTACTGTTCGCGCCGGAGCACGCGAACCACCAGGTTGCGGATCGTTTCATCGTCATCGACGACGAGAACCGGGAGCGGCTCGGCCATGAAGGCTCGTATTCTAGGCATTTCCACCGGCCGCACCACGCTCCATGCCGGCGTTCTCCAGCGCCGGCACGCCCGCGGTTTTCCAATCCGGAGGAGCGGCCGTCATCCGCGTCGCCGATTCGGGGGAAGGCATCGCACCGGCCGCGACGTGGCACGCCTCGCGCTTGCGGATGTCGGCGATGCCTCACTCCGCTCACCCCGCTGACAAAGACATCCACGTCGTGTTTCCGGCGAATCCGGTGCGCGAGCAATTGAGTGCGCTCGCGGCGCACCTGCTCGAGCAGCGCGACGCGATTCTCGATGCCTGGCGGGCGTACGGCGACGTCCTGCCGGGCCGGAACATCTCGGGCTCGCTCTCCCGCGCCCAGTTCAACGACCACATCCCGGCCGTCCTCGACTCGCTTTCGCAGAGCCTCCAGTCGTGGCCCGAAGAGACGACCACCGTCGCGGCGGAGCTCGAAGCGGACAAGGTCGCCGATCACGGGGTGCAGCGCTGGCAGCAGGGCTATTCACTCGCCGAAGTTCTGCGCGAGTGGGGCTATCTGCAGATGTGCGTCGCGGCCGAGCTCGAGCGGTACGCCAGCGAGCACCCGTCTCTGGAACCGGGCGTCATGCCGAACGCACGCCGGATCTGGGCTCAGCTTTGCGCGGACGGCGTCACCTCCAGCGCGACGCAATATGCACGGCTCCAGCAGTCCGAGTCGGCCGGTCACGTGAATGCGCTGGAGCGGGCGCTGGCCGCCCTGCACACCATCGAGCAGTCGCGTGCCGAGGCCTGGCGGGTTGCGGCGCACGATCTCCGGGGAAGCGTCACGGTCGTCAAAGGCGCCGCCATGCTCAACGCCAGCGGCGCAGCGCTCCCCGAGCTCCAGCGCGCCGAAGTCGCGGAGATGCTGAGCAAAGGCGTCCTGTCACTCAACGACCTGCTCAACGATCTCTTGAGCCTGGCCCGTCTCGAAGCAGGACACGAGCATCGCACGGTGACGGCCTTCGATGCGGCCGTCCTGCTGCGCGACTTCTGTACCGCATCGCAGGCCGCCGCGACCGATCGCGGGCTGTTCCTGAAGATGGATGGCCCGAGCACGCTCCCGGTGGAAGGCGACAAACCGAAAGTCCTGCGCATCCTGCAGAACCTGCTCCTCAACGCCCTCAAGTACACCGAGCGCGGGGGGATCTCCGTCAGTTGGGGTCTCGACACGACCCGCGATACCGAGCGATGGACGTTGTCGGTGCAGGATACCGGACCGGGAATCGACGCCACGCCGTTCATGGAGATCGCGCAGCAGTTACATGATGCGACCGAGATCGCCGACGAGGCGCGGGAGGCGAGCACCGACCGGCGGCGCGACATGGGCGGCGCCACCACGGCCACGTCGGTCACCGAAGCCGTGTCGCCGGGCGCACCCCATGGCGAAGGCGTTGGACTGTCGATCGTGAAACGGCTGTGCGAGCTGCTGGAGGGGAGCCTGGAGCTCGCAACCAAGCCTGGCCAGGGCTCGACGTTCCGGGTGATTCTTCCATGCAAGTACGGCGAGCGTGGTATCTGAGGACATCGCCCCTCAAGAACACCACAACCCGAACCACTGCTCATACCCCGTCATCGGGCGGCACTTCGCTGCGTCCGGGGTGCCGGTCGTCCCGCAGGCGCGGCAGATCCAGTAGGCGCCGTTGTGGACGTAGACGTCGTAGCACTGAGAGTTGTTCGGCGGCTGGAAGCAGCCCTCGAAGACCCAGTCCGTGACGCGTTGCGGTTTGGCGTCGGGGACGGGAGCGGCGCCGAGGAGGAGCAGGGACGAGAGCGTCAACAGCACGAGGGTCCGTTTCATGGCGGATACTCCTTTCCTGAATGCCTGAACTATCCCGCTCGCGGGTCAGGCTGTCTAGAGACATTCCGTGCGTGGACGCGTGTCCGCAGACAGTCGAATTCTCCGACCCCCCACGCATGTCCAACACTTACTCACCCGGGCCATCCTCGAGGCCGCAACCCGCTGCTACGAGCATTCTATGGATGATCGCGGATCACCCATGGGTAATCGCGGATCACCCATGGGTAATCGCGGATCACCCATGGATGATCGCGGATCACCCATGGATGATCGCGGATCACCCATGGATGATCGCGGATCACCCATGGATGATCGCGGATCACCCATGGGTGATTGTGGATCACCCATGGATGATCGTGGATCACCCATGGATGATCGTGGATCACCCATGGATGATCGTGGATCACCCATAGAGGATGAGAGCAGGCTCGCGCAGGAGTGACCGGAAGGACCTAAGCGTCCGAGTCGCGGGGCGGCACGATCGGGACGTCGGCGCCGCGCCCCGGGGAATCGGCCGCGGACTGGCCCTGCTGTTGCCGGACGTAGTAGAAGACCGCGCCCGCGGCGAGGCCGACTCCGACGAGAGCGCGCACGGCTTTCTTTCCGCCCAGGCCGATGAGCAGGCCGAGCGCGGCGGCACCGCCGGCGATCGCCGCGGCGCTGTCGTGCGTGCGCGACTGGATCGCTGCACGATCGTCACGGGCGCGTTCGCCGAGGGCTTCGATGTCGCTCAGCACGCGGGAGCGGGCGGCGTCGGCTTCGCGCTCGGCTCGATGGAGATCGGGATTCTCGGCCATGGTCATTTGCTCCTCGTCTGTTCGACTTCGGCTTTGACTGCGGCGAGGTCGGCTTTCAGGTGCTCGATGGCACGCGTCGGGGCGATGCTCGCGCCGGCGACGGACTTCTTGCCGCGCATCGCTAGGACGGCCGCGACGACCGCGAGCACGATGCCGACGAGCAGGGCGGCGACCCATGCCTGGAGGCCGAGCCGGACGAGGCCGAACATCAGCGCGAGCAGGAAGAACTCGAGGGCGAACAACCCCATGACGCCGGCACCGCCGAACAGCCCGGCGCCGGTGCCGAGCCGGCTGATGTTCTCCTGCAGCTCCGTCTTCGCAAGCGCGACTTCGCTGCGGACCAGGCCGGAAAGGTCGCGGGTCAGATCTCTTGCGATGTCGCCGAGCGAACGTTCGGAGGAAGAGGCATTCATGGCGGTGCTGAGGAGCAAGAAAGCCGCCATGGAGGTGCCTCCGCCCGGGTAGGTCCGCGCCGACTGCGCCTCGTCCGCGTTTGGAGTGCGGAGGCGATCGATTGCCTCCGCACTCCAAATGGCGCGGCGCTCTATCTCGACAGGATCGCGGCGACGCGCAACCGCAGCGTCGCCGGGTTGCCCTTGCAGATGTAGCCGTCGATCTGCAGCCGGCGGGCGGCCGCCCGCAGCGTGTCCTCGTCGTTCGACGAATACAGCATCACCCGCGCCGTGCGCGTCTTCGCGTTCGCGCGGTAGACGTCCGCGAGCTTGTCGCCCGACAACCCCGGCATGTTCACGTCGAGGAGCACGAGGTCGGGCTGGTACTGGATGATCGCGTTCGTCGAGCCGAACGGCTGGTCGTGCGTCTTCACCTCGTACCCCTCGGCTTCGAGGATGCCCCGGGTGGACTCGAGGTGGGCGAGGTCGTCGTCGACGATCAGGATGCGCTGTCGGTTCATTCGTGAATCTCCTTCGGCAGGTGGACGGTGAACGTGCTGCCGCGGCCAGGCTCGCTCTCCACGGCGACGTATCCGCCGAGGAGCTCCGCCAGCTCGCGGGTGATGGCCAGGCCGAGGCCCGTGCCTTCGTGTGTTTTGGTGTGAGCGTCCTCGACCTGCGAGAACGCGACGAAGAGCTTCTCCAGGTCCTCGGAGCGGATGCCGATCCCGGTATCGCTGACCGCGACCGCCATCGTGCCGTTCGCCGAGGTCTGCTGGATGACGATGCGTCCGGCGTCGGTGAACTTCGCCGCGTTGCTGGCGAGGTTCAGCACGATCTGCCGCACCTTCACCGGATCCGAGACCATCTCGATCCCGCGGCGCTCCGTGGAGACGAGGACCTCGACCGGCTTTCCGCCGAGAAGGACGCGCGTCGTCTCGGCGACCTCCTGCAGGAGGAGCGCGAGGTCGAACGGCTCCACGATGACGCTCATCTTCCCGGCCTCGATCTTCGACAGATCGAGCATGTTCGTGATCACGCTGCGCAGGTTGGTCGCGCTCGACATCAGGAGCGTGAGCCGGTCGCGCACCTGGGCGACGGAGCCGTTCTCCGCCGCCAGGCGCATCAGCTCCGCCAGCTCGATGATCGCGTTCACCGGCGAGCGCAGCTCGTGCGTCACGTTCGCCAGGAACTGCGACTTGATCCGGCCGATCTCTTCCAGCTCCCGCGCCCGTTCGTGCGCGAGCTCCTTCTGCACGAGGATGTTCGCCAGCGCGTGCGTCTGCTGCACCACCATCTGGCGCACGGACAGCAGGCCGATGAACGAGCCGTCGTCGCGGACGACCACCGCCTCGTCGTAGAGGTCCTGCGAGCCGCGCTGGAGCGCGAGGTTGAGCGCCGCGTCGAGCCGCGCCCATTCGGGCAGCACCAGCGGCGTCTTCTCCGCCACCGTGGCGATGGGCTTGCGCTGGAAGATCTCCCAGCCGAACTGCCGGAAGACGGTGATGAGGAACTTCGTCCGGGTGACCAGCCCGACGGGCCGCGCGCCGTCCACGAGCGCGACCGCGTCGAGCTGGCTGTCCGCAAAGAACTCGTCGGCCACCACTTTTACCGGCGTCTCCGGACTCACCGCGCGCACGTTCGTCACCAGCTCTCCGATCGTGGGGAAGTGGTGCGCGCTCTCCGGAGGCGCCTCGGCCAGCGTCGTCTCGGGCATGACGCGGCACACCATAGAGAGGAGCGTTGGAGGAGACGTGCGCGTGCGGTGAAGGCTGCGTCAACGGACACGTCAGCCACCGTTCGTCGCCAGCTCCCTCACTCCCGCTTCACTCGGCCATCGCGCCGCCCTCGACGCGCTGGTCGTCGTCGTCGACCTCCGCACGGCCCCCCGAGAAGGTCCTCGCGCGGTACCTCACGCCCGACGGCGCCCGCGCGTTCCTGACCCACCACCGGTAAGTGCTGCAGCCGTCGTTTTGGAGTGCGGAGGCGACTGGAGGCTGTCTCAAATGTAGGGCGCGGCTTTAGCCCGCCTCTCGGACGGGGAGGGGGAATGCCCCGGGGAATGCTCCCGCCCACGAGAGGGGCGGGCTGAAGCCACGCCCTACATTTGAGACAGCCTCCAACTGCCTCCGCACTCCGTACCAGGCGACGCTGCGGAGCGCCGGCTGGGAAGCCGGCGCTCCGCAGCCGCGCGCCTTCTCACTACGTAGCCGCCTGCGCCGCCTTCGTCGAAGGACGCGGCGGCGTAGACCCGTTGCGATGTCCCGTCAGCTCCACTGCAATTCGAACGTACAGCGCGCGGCGCCGTTACACCGGCACGACACCTCGTCCACGCGCAACGGAATCGCCTCCTGCATCACCAGGGCCTGTTCGTAGTAGCCGATCGCGCTCGCGCACCATGCGGGGCTGAAGCATTCCGCGGTGTGGGTCATGCGGCCGCTGGTGAGGTCGAGCTCCTCGTACTTCACGCTGCCGAAGTTCTGAAAGCGCGCGTGCAGCACCGCGGAGCGATGGAGGAAATCGTGGACCGCGGCTCCGCGGACGTGCGAGCCGGTGAGGTTGAGATGCGCGGAGTAGCGTCCGAGCTCGCGCATGAAACCGCGGCGTCCGCGGCCGAAGCGCCGCTCGATGGCGCGGTCGAGCGCGATCAGGGTCGCGAAGGACAACCATCCGCCGTCCGCCCCGAGCTCCTCCGCGACTTCGCGATCGAGCTTCCAGAACAGGTCCTTCACCGCGTCGTCGCCGTGGTAGTCGCGGACCCATTGCAGGTGGGCGGCGGCAATCGCGCTGTTGACGCGCCCGCCGGCGAGCGCCTCGGTCGACCTGCGCTCGATGTCCTGGCGTTCGATATCCCGATGTGCAATGTCCAGCGTGGTCATGCGGAAGGAATAGCGCACCGGTATGGGACGGCCGCCGAAGCCGCGTAAAATCGCCGTAAAGCACTGCGTGTCTGCGATCACCTCCGCATGATCGCCACCACCGCCCCGCGCGGCAGCGCCTGACCGCCGTCCGGCCAGTGGCTGTTCGGGCCTTTCGTGGAGAGCTCCGGGGAGTGGCCGCCCGGGTGCTGGGCGGCGACGAACATCGTCGAGCCGTCCGGCGTCCAGCACGGGCCGGTCAGCTCGCACTCGACCGGGCCGACCGCGAAGCGGTACACCGCGCCGCCCTCGTAGTCGCGCGGCAGGAAGAAGAGCGAGTTGTTGCCGAGGAAGGAGTAGATGCCGCGGGCCACGCTGTCGTTCGCGACGTCCGTGCACATCCACAGATTGCCCGCGTCGTCGAAGAGCAGGTTGTCGGGGCAGGAGAAGCCGCTCTGCGGCCCGCCGGTCGCGAACACGCTCCACTCGAACTCCGTCGCCGAGGGATCGCCGCCGCGCTCGGCCAGGCGCACGATGTGTCCATAGAAGTTGCCGTGCAGCGCGTTGTTCGTCATGGCGATGTACACGCTGCCGTCGAGCGGATGGACCTCCAGGTCCTCCGGCCGGTCGACCGGCGTCGCCCCCGCCTTCAGCGCGGTCTCGCGCGAGTCCGCCAGCGCCTCGGCCGACGAATCGAGGAGGATCCAGCGCCCGGTGGAGAAGTCCGCCGCGTATAGCCGGCCGCTCTCGAGGATGGCCAGATTCGCGGCGCGGTCGCGCGGGTCGCGGAGCTTCCGCCCGGCGACGAATTTGTAGACGCACGAGTCCCGCTTGTCGTCGCCCATGTAGACCGCCACGGTGCCGTCGGCTCCCACGCGGATCCCCGCGTTCTCGTGCCGGAAGCGCCCCATCGCGGTGTGCTTGCGCGGCGTGGCCGAGGGATCGTAGGGGTCGATCTCCACGACCCAGCCGTAGTGCCGCCGCGCGTAGATCTTCGGATCCCAGTTCAGCCCTCCGGCGAGATAGTCCTGGAAGTTCTCCTCGCAGCTCAGCACCGTTCCCCACGGCGTCACGGAGCCGGAGCAGTTCGCGAGCGTGCCGGTGACGCGCGGCCCGCCGTCGAGACTCGCTGCCGGTCCGGTGAGGACGAACTCCGTGAGCGCGTCGTAGCGTCGATTGAGCCGCGCGTCTTTCACCAGCCCCCACCGGTTCTCCCGGCGAACGACCCGGCTCACGCTGAGGCCGACCTCCGCGTGCTGGCTCGCCCCCTTCGGCAGAAACCGCGGATCGACGAACTCGTGATTCACGACCAGCAGGCCTTCGCGGCTCGACGCGTGGCGCGGCGCGTAGCCCGCGTGGCCGCGGGCGAGGTCGAAGCCGCGGTCGGGCAGGTCGATGGGCAGGAACGCGGTGAAGTCCGGGTCGTAGCCGAACGTGCCGTTGCCGAGGTCGTCGCCCCAGCGCAGCACCACTTGGTGGTCGTAGCCGCCGGCGACGACGAAATCGTCCGCCGTCGACGGAGGCAGCGGTTCGAAGGGGACGTGCGACCGCGCCTTGCGAGCCTGCACCGCGTGCAGCTCGAGCGGCAGCGCCGCGGCGGCGGCGCCGAGAGCGCCGCTGCGAAGGAACGTGCGACGTGTGGCACCCGAGAAGAAGAGATCGCGCCAGCTCATCGCACGGACCATAGCGCGGCCGTGTGAATTCGGCATGAGCACCGGGATCCCACTTCACGCGGAATTTACTCTCTTTGCCATTTTGTGCGACATGGGGCGCCTAGAGTTCTTCGCCATGAGGCGAGCTCTCGCGCTGTTGCTGCTTCTCGCCGCCGGCTGCGGCGGCCGCGAAAGCCGTTCGAGCGACGCGCGGTCCCTCAACCCGTTCCGCCCCGACGACGTCCGGTTGACCTTCACCTACGGCTCCGAGAAGGAAGCCTGGATCAAAGAGGCCACCGCGGCGTTCAACGCGGGCGAGCACAAGATCGCGAGCGGGAAGCGCATTCAGGTCGAAGCCATCCCCATGGGCTCTGGCGAATCGATCGACGAGCTGCTGAACGAGACGCGCAAGGCGCACCTCACCAGCCCCGCCTCCGCCGCGTTCGTGACGCTCGCGAACGCACAGTCGCGGGCCAGGACCGGACAGGACCTCATCGAGCGCCCCGAGAATCTCGTGCTCTCTCCCGTCGTCATCGCCATGTGGCGTCCGATGGCCGAGGCCCTCGGCTGGCCGGGAAAGGCGGTCGGCTGGAGCGACGTCCTCGCGCTCTCCCGCAATCCCGAGGGCTGGGCGTCGGTGGGACATCCGGAGTGGGGACCGTTCCGCTTCGGCCACACCCATCCCGAATCGAGCAACAGCGGCCTGATCTCCATCCTGGCCGAGGTGTATGCGGCGACGGGAAAGAAATCGGGGCTGAGCGTGGCGGACCTGCAGGACGAGCGCACGGCCACCTACGTGCGCGACATCGAGCATGCCGTCGTGCACTACGGCAGCTCGACCGGCTTCTTCGGCAGGAAGATGTTCGCGAACGGCCCGCGCTACCTGAGCGCCGCCGTGTTGTACGAGAGCATGGTCATCGAGGCGGGCTCCGGCCAGACGGGCATGCCGTTTCCGGTCGTGGCGATCTACCCGAAAGAGGGCACGTTCTGGAGCGATCACCCGGTCGGCGTCGTGAACCGTCCCTGGGTGACGCCGGACCATCGCGAGGCGGCGAAGGTCTACATCGCCCATCTCCTCTCGCGCGAGCAGCAGGAGAAGGCCATCCCGTTCGGCTTCCGGCCCGGCGACGTGAACGTGCCGCTGGCGGCGCCGATCGACAGCAGTCACGGCGTCGATCCGCGCGAGCCGAAAACGACGCTGGAGGTGCCCAGCGCCGACGTGATGGACGCCGTGCTGCGCCTGTGGCGGGAGAACAAGAAGCATGCGCACATCACGCTCGTCCTGGACGTCTCCGGCAGCATGGAGTCGGACAGCAAGATGGAGAACGCGCGCGAGGGCGCGCTGCAGCTCGTCGAGCAACTGGGCGACCGCGACGAGTTCTCGTTCATCCCGTTCAACGACACCGTCCGCACCGCGACGACGGCCGTGAGGCTCGCCGACGGCCGCGCGCAGGTGAACCAGGGCATCCGCGGCCTGTACGCGGACGGCGGCACGGCGCTGTACGACGCCATCGACCGCGCGTACGCGCAGCACATGCAGCGGCGCGACGAAGACCGCGGGAAGATCTCCGCGATCGTGGTCCTCAGCGACGGCGAGGACCGCGACAGCAAGCTCGCGCTGGAGCCGTTGCTCCAGCGCATCCGCTTCGACAACGAGACGCGCACCGTGCGCGTCTTCACCATCGCCTATGGCAAGGATGCCAAAGAGGACGTCCTCAAACAGATCGCGGACGCCACGCAGGCGCGCCAATACCAGGGGACTCCGCAGAACATCCGTTCCGTCCTGCGCGAGATCGCCACGTTTTTCTGAGGCATGAGCGACTTCAGCCGAGAGCCCTCCGGTCCCCGCGCGACGATCCTCGGCAAGATCGTCGTCTTCCTGTTCATCGCCGGTTGCGCGTACGGCGCCTGGAGCCTGTACCAGAAGAGCCGCGCCGGCAAACGCGCGGCGACGCCGCGTTCGTCGGAAGCGCAGGGCGCGAGCAGCGCGGCGGACGACGGCTCGTCCATCCAGATCGGCATCGCGTACGGAACCGAGAAGCGCAACTGGCTGGAGTGGGCGGTGCGCGAGTTCGCCAGGACCGACGCGGGCCGCGGCATCCGCGTGAATCTCCTGCCCATGGGATCGCTCGAGGGAGCGCAGGCGCTGGTCGCCGGCGACGAGCGCATCCACGTCTGGACGCCCGCGAGCTCGATCTACAAGGACACGTTCCTGCAGGACTGGCAGCTTCGCCACGGCGGCGTGGAGCCGATCGCGAAGGAGGAGTCGCTCGCGCTGACGCCGATGGTGTTCGTGGTCTGGGCCGAGCGCGAGGCGGCGTTCCGCGCGAAGTACGGCGCCATGAACTTCGACAGCATCGCCCTCGCCCTCGGCGAGCCGACCGGGTGGGAGTCGATCGCCGGGCATCCGGACTGGGGCCTGTTCAAGTTCGGCCACACGACGCCGAACGAGTCGAACAGCGGACTGGTCACGCTGCTGCTGATGGCGTACGACCATCACGACAAGATCCGCGGCCTGACCGCGGCGGACGTCGTCCAGGGACCGTTCCAGCAGAAGCTGTCGACCATCGAGCGCGCGGTGACCCTCTCACCGAGCACCGGCACGCTGATGCGCGAGATGGTCCTCAAGGGGCCCAGCGCCTTCGACGCGATCTTCGTCTACGAGAACGTCGCCATCGATTACCTCAAGAGCGCCCAGGGCCGCTGGGGCGAGCTGCGGATCCTCTATCCGAAGCTCAATCTCTGGAACGACAACCCCTATTACGTCGTGAACGCACCGTGGAGCACGGACGAGCACAAGCGCGCCGCGGGCGCATTCCTCGAGTTCCTGATGAGCGAGCCGGTGCAGCGCCAGGCGCTCGTGCACGGCTTCCGTCCCGGAAATCCGAGCGTGCCGGTGGTCTTCGCCGGCAGTCCGTTCACCCAGTATCGGGGGTATGGTTTGCGCAACGAGATCGGACAGGTGTGCGAGCCGCCGAAGGGTGAGGTGATCACGAACCTCCTCGCCTCGTGGCAGCGAAGCCGCTGACGTTTGCGCGACATGCTCCGTTATCTGAAAGAGGCGTTCTGGGCGCGCCCGCGACTGACGGGTCTCGGCGCGATTCCGTGGAACGCGCTGGCCGTCGCGGGCGTGGCGATGGTGGGCTTCGCCGAGCCGGCGGTGTGGGCCGCGGGGGCCGGCCTGGAGGCGATGTACCTCTACACGCTGGCCACGAATCCGCGCTTTCAGAACTGGGTCGACGCCACGCATCGCGGGCCGCGGGCGGTGGAGACCGCCGACCCCGCGCGCGCGCTCGACCCGCAGTCGCGCGCGCGCCTGACCGCGCTGCAGGCGAAACAGCAGCGCGTCGAGCATCTCTACCGCGAGTCCGCGGAGGAGGACTTTCTGTTCGAGAGCAACCGCGACGCGCTGCGGCGGCTGGTCGAGATCTTCACGCAGTTGCTGGTGGCGCGGCGCAACCTGCTGGAGAACGGCGCGGCCACGGATGAGGCGGAGCTGCGCCGCCGCATCGCCGAGACCGAGCGGGAGCTCGCGGGCGGTGCGGCGTCCGAGACGCTGCGCGAGTCGCGGGAGGCGACGCTGAACATCCTCCGCCAGCGCCTGCGCAACCTGCAGCGCCGCGAGCAGACGCTCGCGGAGATCGACAGCGACCTGACCCGCATCGAGGCCCAGTTCGAGCTGGCCATCGAAGACGCGACCTTGAAGGGACGTCCCGCCGCCATCAGCGCGAACATCGGACTGGTCAGCCATCTCCTCGACGACGCGCTCCTCGAGAGCGGCGCCATCACCACGTCTTCCGCTTCCGCGCACGAACTGGAGAACTGAAGACGCGCCTGCATTCGGCTTCACGCGTCCTTTACGCCCGCTCCATGACCCCGGCGGGCGCCCGCACGTACAAGAGGTCATGACCACGACGTATCCGCAGGCATCCGCCGCATCGAAGAGCACGCCGAAGCACCTCTACCGCGTCGCCGAGACCGCGCTCGGCACCCTCACCGCGCCGTCGGAAGAAGCCATGCTCCGCGCCATCGGCGACCGGATGGTCGAGCAGTTCGAGCTGACCTGTGGTGTGCGCGGCTGGGCGGCCGTGAGCGAGCCGTTCGAGACGGACCTCTGTTTCGGGGAGCTCGATCTGGCGGAGCGGCTCGTGAGCGGCTCGTACCGGGACGAAGCGGACGTGATCGTGTGGTCGCTGCGCGGAGAGCGCGAGTGGCGGCTGGCCTTCCGGCTGGCGTCGCCCCCGGACGAGACCGGGTCGCTCCTGCTGCATCTCTCGAACGTCGCGGCGCAGCAACGGGTCAGCGAGTCCGGGTGGACGTCGCTGCTCGATCGCGCCCGCGCCATCCAGCAGAGTCTCATCCCGCCGCCGCCCTACCGGCTCCTGCCGGGGTTCGAGATTCACGGCCGCTCCGACTCCGCGGCGGTGGTCGGCGGCGACGTGTTCGACGTGCAGTCCCTCACGCCCGACTCCATCTCCGTGCTCCTCGCCGACGCCTCGGGGCATGGGATTCCGGCGGCGCTCCAGGCGCGGGACATCGTGATCGGGCTGCGCATGGGGCACGAGAACCACCTGAAGATCGGGGCCACGATCGAGAAGCTGAATCGCGTGCTCTGCAACTCGACGCTTTCGTCGCAGTTCGTGTCTCTGGTCTATGGCGAGATCGATCGCGACGGCATGTTCCAGTACGTCAACGCCGGCCACCCGGGGCCGATCCTGGTCACGCCCGGCGAGCTGCGGTTCCTGCCGCAGACCGGTCCGGTGCTGGGCGTCTCGCCGGCGTCGCGGTATCGCGTCGCGCACGCGCAGCTCCCGCCGTCGTCGATGCTCGCGCTCTACAGCGACGGGGTCATCGAATGTCCGTCGGCGGGAGGCGAGGAGCTCTCGATCGAGCGTCTGGTGGCGACGTGCCTGGATCGTGCGAAGTCCCCGGCCGCCGAGGTGGTGAGCGCGATCTTCGACGCGATGGCCGCACACCGCGGCCGCGCGGCGGTCGCGGACGACGCGACCGTGCTCGTCGTCCAGCGGGCCTGACGGCAGGACCGCTGCGGCCCGCCGAGCGCGGATCCCGTTCTGGAGTGCGGAGGCAGTCAATTGCCTCTGCACTCCCAAACCTGAGCCCCCTACCGCTCCGTGAACACGTACTCGTGCTGCGCGTCGCGGACGGTCAGGGTCCGCTTCTCGCCGCTCTTCGGGATGAATGTGAACCCTTCCGCGCCGGGAGACGTCGTGATGAGCGAGACGGTGCCGTCGGGGTCGCGGTAGGTGCCGATCTCGCTCTTCCACTCGCCGAAGTCGAAGGTCGTGCGGGTGGGGGTGCGGGTGACGGTGAGCTCGCCGAGGACGGGATTGCCGTAGCGGGCGGCGAGCCTGGCCGTCTCGGCCGGATCGGGCGGGACGGTGAGCTTCTTGACGAAGGTCGCGCGGTTGTCGAAGAAACGCTTCGCGCCCGATTCCACGTCGGCGTCGGCCTGCGGGCGGCCGTCGAACATCACTTCGAGCAGCTTGCGCGACAACGCGCCGCGCAGGATCGGGCCGGTATCGCCGTTGGTGAGGATGACGGCGCCGACGTTCTGCTGCGGATACCACATCATGTCGCTGTGGTACCCGATCATGTCGCCGCCGTGACGGACCACCGGCACGCCCCACGTCGTGTCGACCATCAGGCCCATTCCGTAGCTCACGTCTTTCCCGATCGCGACCTGCGGGGCCCGGCGCGCGAGGAGCGTGTCCTTGGCGATGTAGCGCTTGCCGTTCGGCAGCGCGCCTTCCCTCAGCTCCATCTGCACGTATTTCAGCATGTCGTTGACGCTGCTCCACGCACCGCCGGCGGGGCGGACCGGGATGATCGAGTAGTCGAGATCGAAGACCGACAGGGCCGGCTTCCCCTCGAGATCGTACGAATGCGCGGTCGCATGATTCGCGGCCAGCGCGCGTTTGAAGTCGAAGGTGGTCGCGGTCATGCCGAGGGGCTCGAAGACGCGCGTGCGCATGGCTTCGTCGTAGGCCCGTCCGACCTCGAGCTTCGGATACGCCGCATGACCGCCGGCGAAACCGCCTGCGGCGGCGAGGGGATTCGAATACTGGAACAGCTCCCCGAACTTCGTCGTCGGCTGCATGGTCGCGAGCGTCGCCAGCGCGCCCTCCGGCGTCACGCCGGCGAACTGGAAAAGCCATTCGAAATCCTGCCGCGGCAGGCCCGTGCACGCGCAGATGAGGTGCTTCACGAGCACGCGCTTCGTCGTATCCGCGTCGCCGAGCCGGAACGACGGCAGCACGGTGGTGACCGGCGTCTCCCACGTCAGCTTCCCCTCGTCGACGAGCTTGGCCAGCATCAGCGTCGTGAGCGCCTTCGTGTTGGACGCGATCATGTAGAGCGTGTCGGCGTCCGGCTTCCCCGGCCGGCCGATGTCGCGCACACCGAAGCCTTCGGCGAAGATCACTTTGCCGTCTTCGACGATTCCGACCGAGACCCCCGGCAGGGCGAGCTTCTTCCGTCCTTCCTCGATGAACTTCGACAGCTCGGCCAGCCGCTTCGCGTCGAGCTTGTGCGCGGTTTTGCCGGCGAACGACTCGCGCTCGTAGCCCTTCGGCAGGAGGCGCCCGAAGATCAGCGCGAACTGTGCGCCGCGTTTCTCCGAGACCGCCTGGTCGACGTCGTAGATGGCGACGGTCCAGACGTCGTTCGCCTTGCGCGTCAACGCGAAGACGACGCGCTTCTCCTCCGGCGACGTCTCGTAACTGTACCGGCGGACGTTCGTCCACCCGTCGCGATCCGGAAGGTCGTTCGTGTTGAACAGCGGCCACTTCGGCTCGACGCCGTATTGCTTCCACGCTTCGGCGACCGCACCGTCGGCATCCTTGGCCCGCACGTCGATGAGAGCGACGCGCGAGCTCCCCTCCGGCGCCTCGAGAATCGTCGCCTGATCGCGGACGCGGATCGTCCAGCCCGCGGGGGCGATGAACGGGTTGCCCGCGACGGTGGTACGCGGTGTGTCGGAAGGGAGCACCTCCGCCGTTTGCGCGAGGAGCACGAAGACCAGCGCCAATGTGTGCATGGCGAGAGGATAGCGCCGGCTCATCGCTCAGGCGGCCCGGGCGGACCGGTCATTCCAGAAGTTTTGCGATCCGCGACCGCCGGCAACGTCTCGCATCATGGAGTGCGGAGGGAAAGCTGACGCCCGAGGCCTGCCGTGGCGGTCGCGGAGTGGGCGGCCCGGGTCAGTCGCGTCCCTGCGCAGCCCGTGGCTATCTTCACGAGACCTTCACCTGCAGCGCATCGGCCCTCCCACGCGGCGCCCTACGCTCCTGGGGCGGGATGGGCACGATGATCACCGAGGCACAGAGCGGGTCGAAGGCGTTCGAGGGCGACATCGCGGAGCTGCCGATCCCCGAGCTGCTGCAGTTCATCCACATCAGCGGCAGGGACGGCGTGCTCGTGATCAGCGACGTCGCCGGCAAGCCGCGCGCGGTGCTGCATTACGTCGACGCGAACATCGTGCACGCGGCGTGCGACGGCATCGGCGGGCGTGAGGCGGTGTATGCGTCGATCGGGTTCGACAGCGGGCGCTTCGAGTTCTTTCGGGGCAGGGCGGAGCGCGTGGAGCGGACGATCGTGGAGAGCGTGCAGAACCTCATCCTCGAGGGGCTGCGGCGCATGGACGAGCTCTCGCACGTCACGTCGCTCCTGCCGAAGGACCACGAGCCGCTGTTCCTCGCGCCGGAGCCGCCGCACGACGACATCCGTCTCACGGCCAAGGAGTGGCGCGTGCTGTCGCTCGTGAATGGGAAGCGCAGCGTGCGCCAGATCATCGAGAGCGCCGCACGCGAGGAGCCGGAGGTGCGGGCCATTCTGGTCGGGCTGCTCGCGGCGGACCTCATCGTCGACCGCCGCGACGACTCCTATCTGGACGCGATCGTCCCGCGCCACCTCCGTCAGAGCGAAGTGGGCGAGACGCGCTACGCGCCGCCGACGCTCATGGGCAACCTGCTGCTCAAGGCGTGCGACGGGCGGCGCACCGCGCGGGAGATCCTGGCGGAGATGCGGCTCGACGAGCGCCAGCTCGTCGAGGAGCTGAAGCTGCTCGTGCGCACGCACTGGGTAGGATTTGCGTCCGGGGAGGAGCAGTTCCGCAGGCTCGCGCAGGAGTGACCGGAGAGGACCTGCGCGTCCGGGGAATGCCGCGCCCGCGGCGAGGCCGACTCCGCACTCCAAATGTCACAGATGGGTCAACCCCCGGTGGTGGCCGATGAGACGGACGAAGCCAGGATTGTGGTCCGCGCGTATACCTCAGTACAGGGAGCCATCAACGACGTGAGGAAGTGCGGGCGTTCATGCAACTTTATGGACTGGAGTATCGCCGCATGTTCACCGCATCCGTATTGACAGATAAGCGTTTTTTCTGCGATGATGGCTGCTTCCAAAATTAAGTAATCGGTCCCTTCACATAAGTTCAAAAACGTTGAGGCGCCGGTTGGTCGCGCGGTCGTCGGATCTCGCGTCTTGGCCGGCTTTTGTCTCTTTCGGGCGCTGGGCGCAACCGACGGGGCGAAGCCATGGACGCAATCAAACCTGCTACTGCGAGTGAGAAGACACCTTTGTGTCTGACTCCTCCGGACAATCTCCTCAAGCCCGATGGACCGGACCCGCGCACATCGGGCCATCCATCGTTCCGCCGACGCTTCGTCTGCCGCCGGGTGGAACACCATCCTGACCTTTTTATTGACAGCATCAATGCCTTCTAGGAAACTATCCGTGTCGGTTCCTAGACCAAAAAATCCCTATCGCGCGGACGCGGCGTCCCTTCGCCGTTTCCCGCTCGTCCTGTTTGCGGGGGCACAGCTTTGTGCAACCGAAAGGAGCGAAGCGCGTCCGGGAGCCCGGCTCCGCGGATGCTGCTCGCCGGCGCGAGAACGTTCCCTCTGACGATCCTCTCCTGATGTGCCGTGCCGGCTCGAAAGAGCAGCCGGCGAATGTTCGTCTGTCCCCTCAAAGACGTGCGGATCTCATGCTGATAGAACGGTTGCTGCGGCAGATCTACGACGACTTGTCCCACGGCAGGCTCTCTCAGGCGGAAGCGCTGGAGAAGATCGAGGCCATCAAGCTCCAGGAGCGGGGCGGCGCGACGGGCGTTCTGCTGGCCGTGCCGGTCTGGCGGGCGGGCGGGATCGAGGTCGACGCCGGGGCGCCCGCCGGCGCCGGGATCGCGCGACACGAGGTCGTGCTGTGCGACCGGCCCGCCGCGGATGCCGGGGAGCTCTCTGCGCTGCTGCCCGGCGCGCACTGTGTGTCCCTGCACGCCGAGGAGAAGGATCTGGCGCAGCGCTACAGCCTTCTCGCGGTGGCGTGTTTCGAGCGGATCCGGACGCTCCTGAAAAACAATCCCCACGACAGGCTCTTCGTGCAGCTCGTGGTCGGGGACGCCGAGGAGCAGACGCTCGCCGCGGGTGTATCGGGAATGCTCTGGACGGCGGCGCTGGAAAACCCGCGGTTCACGGGGCAGCTCCTTCTGATCTCCCCGGAGATGGGGGCCGGGGAACTGGCGGCCCGTCTTCAGGACGAGAAGGCGCGCGGCGCGAATCCGCTCGTGAGATACCGCGGTGGCGTGCGGCAGGTCCTCGACTGGGAGGAGATCGCGGACGCTCGCGAGACGCCGCCGATTCCGTTCCGGGACTCGGGCGTCTATCTCATCACCGGCGGCCTGGGCGGACTGGGGATCCTGTTCGCGCAGGAGATCCTCGCGCGGACGGCCGCGGCTACGGTGGTGCTGACCGGCCGCTCCGAGGCGAGCGACGAACGGCTGGCGCGCTTCGGCAGCCGCGTCGCCTACCGGCAGGTGGACCTCGGCGATCCCGATCAGGCCCGCCGCCTCGTCACGTCCATCGGGGAGGACTACGGCCGCCTCGACGGGATCCTGCATTGCGCCGGGATGATCGCGGACAACTTCATCCTGAAGAAGACAGCCGCGGAGTTCCGGGACGTGCTGGCGCCGAAGGTCACCGGCACGGTCAACCTCGACCTGGCCAGCCGGGACGTGGAGCTCGATTTCTTCGTCCTGTTCTCCTCCCTCGCCGGCACGCTCGGCAATCTGGGGCAGGCGGACTACGCGGCCGCGAACGGCTTCATGGACTGGTTCGCGGCGTATCGCAACCGGCAGGTGGCCGCGCATCAGCGGCACGGCCGGACGCGCTCGATCAGTTGGGGGCTGTGGCAGGACGGCGGAATGCGGCTCGATCCGGCCAGCCAGGAGCGGCTGCAACAGCTCACCGGGATGCAGCCGATGCGGACGGCCACGGGGATGGAGGCCTTCCATCGCAGCCTGGCGTTGCCGTACGACCACCTCCTCGTCGCCGAGGGCGACCTCGCGCAGATGCGCCGCCTCGCGCCGGCCGCTCAGCCGGAGCCGGAGCCGGAGCCTGAAGAGGCGTCCCCCGCGGTTGCCGAAGCGGGGCCCGGCGCCCTTGCCCGGAAGACGCTGGACTACCTGCTCGCCGAGCTTTCCGGCCTGCTGAAGCTCCCGGCCCGGAAGATCGATCCGCAGGCGCCACTGGAGACCTACGGGATCGATTCGATCCTCGCGCTGAAGCTGACCGAGCGGCTGGAGAAGACGTTCGGCCAGCTCTCCAAGACGCTGTTCTTCGAATACCAGACGCTCAGCGATGTGACCGGATATCTCGTCCGGTCGCATGCGCCCCGTCTGGCGGAGCTGTTCCGCGAGATGGACGGCGACGGCCGCTCGCAGGCTGCCGCCCTGGCGCCGGCTGCTCCCACCCGGCGGAGTGCGGGCCGGCGCGCCAGCGCTTCCCGCGAGACAGAGCCGCGCGAGACCGAGCCCCGCGAGACCGCGGCGGCCGCGGTGGAATCCGAAGCGATTGCGATCATCGGCTTGAGCGGGCGGTATCCGGAAGCGGCGGACCTCGAGGCGTACTGGCGCAATCTGCGCGACGGCCGGGATTGCATCGTCGAGGTGCCGAAAGAGCGCTGGGACTGGCGCGAGTACTACAGCGAGGACCGCACCGCGGGCGGACGCCATTACAGCAAGTGGGGCGGCTTCATCCCCGGGGTCGACGAGTTCGACCCGCTGTTCTTCAACATCTCGCCGAAAGAGGCGAAGATCCTCGACCCGCAGGAGCGGCTGTTCCTGCAGCACGCCTGGATGGCGATCGAGGACGCGGGCTACACGCGCGCCCGCCTGCAGACGCCCGCGGAAGGCGATCTGGCGGGGCAGGTCGGCGTCTACGCCGGTGTGATGTACACCGAGTACCAGCTCTTCGGCGCGGCCGGCAGCGCAGCCAGCATCGCCAACCGCGTCTCGTACGCGTTGAACCTGCACGGGCCGAGCATGACCCTGGACACGATGTGCTCGTCGTCGCTGACGGCGATCCACGTGGCCTGCCAGGACCTCAAGCAGGGACGCACCAGCCTGGCCATCGCCGGCGGCGTGAACGTCAGCATCCATCCGAACAAATACCTCGTCCTGAGCGCCGGGCAGTTCATCTCCAGCGACGGCCACTGCCAGAGCTTCGGCGAGGGCGGCGACGGCTACATCCCGGGCGAAGGCGTGGGCGTGGTGGTCCTCAAGCGCCTCTCCGACGCTCAGAGGGACGGCGATCCCATTTACGGCGTCATCCGCGGGACCGCGCTCAATCACGGCGGGAAGACCAACGGCTACACGGTGCCGAACCCGCAGGCGCAGGCGACGGCGATCGGCCGGGCGCTGGCGGAATCGCGAGTCGACGCGCGCCGGATCAGCTACATCGAGGCGCACGGCACGGGCACGAAGCTGGGCGATCCGATCGAGATCGCGGCGCTCACCAAGGCGTTTCATGCGTATACGCAGGAGACGGGCTACTGCCTGATCGGGTCGGCGAAGTCGAACATCGGGCACTGTGAGTCGGCGGCCGGCATCGCCGGACTGACGAAGGTGCTGCTGCAGATGCAGCATCGGCAGATCGTCCCGTCGCTGCATTCGGAGCAGTTGAATCCGCACATCGACTTCGGCACCACGCCGTTCGCGGTCAATCAGACGCTGAAGCCGTGGGAACAGCCGGTCGTCGACGGGCAGCAGGTCCCGCGCATCGCCGGGATCTCCTCGTTCGGCGCGGGCGGCTCCAACGCGCATCTCATCGTCGAGGAATACCAGCCGCCGGTGCAGCAGCCGATGGCGTTTCCCAGCCTGGCCATCGTGCTCTCGGCGAGGACGGCGGAGCAACTGCGCCAGAAGGTGCAGGACCTGCTCGGCTTCCTCCGGACGCGCGAGACGGTCGACCTGGCGGCGGTGGCGTACACGCTCCAGGCGGGCCGCGAGGGGATGGACGAGCGGCTGGGCTTCGTCGTGAGCTCGGCCGGCCAGCTCGTCACGAAGCTCGAAGCCTGGCTGGCCGGCGACCCGGGCGACGCGTTCGAGGGGCAGGTCCGGCGGGACAAGGGCGCCGTGTCGCTCTTCAGCACGGACCCCGGCCTGCAGCAGACGGTCGAGACGTGGACCGCGAACCGCGAGCTCGCGAAGCTCGTCGAGCTGTGGACCAAGGGGCTGGAGCTCGACTGGGCGAAGCTCTACGGCCGGACGGTGCCGCCGCGGATCAGTCTCCCCGCGTATCCGTTCGCGAAAGAGCGCTACTGGATCGACATCGCGGCGGCTCCGGGCGCCGTGGCCGCGGTCCTGCACCCGCTCCTGCACCGGAACACGTCGAGCCTGACGCGCCAGAGCTACAGCACACGCGTCGCCGAGCCTCTTTCCGCGTCCGCTTATCTCGAAATGGCGCGCGCCGCGGTGCAGGATGCCGCGGAAGCTCCTCGCGACGCGGCCGTGGAGCTGCGCGAGGTGCGGTGGGCGCATCCTCTTCCCGCCGCGGACGAACTGCACGTGGTGTTGCAGCCGGACGGCCGCGACATCCGCTACGAGATCTACAGCCTCGGCTCCGGCGAGGAGATCGTCCATTGCCAGGGGCGCGCGGCCATCCTTCGCGACGCGGTCGCGCCTCGCCAGCCGGGCGGCGAGCTGCTCGCGCGCCTGCGCACGCCGGAGACCGCGCCGGACTACGTCCTCGATCCGTCGCTGATCGGGGATGCGCTGCTGGCCGCCGCCGGCGAGCAGCAGCTCGCCTCGATCGAGTCGCTGCGCATCCTCGGCCGCTGCACCGCGGACACGGCGTTGTGGGTGCGGCGCTCGGCGGGCGACCGGCTCGAGATCGAGCTGTGCGACGAGCGGGGGAACGTCTGCGTGGCGATGCAGGGCGTCGCGTTCGACGCGCCCGCGGCGGAAGCCGCGGAACCGCGCGCCGAGGAGACCGCCGCCGCGGCCGTGGAAACGGTCGCCGGCAAGGTCCCTGAGAAAGCCCCTGAGAAGGCCATTGATAAGGCCACTGAGAAGGTCGTTGAGAAGGCCATCGAGAAGGTCAGCGACCAGCCGGTCGCGGCACGGACGCGCCGGGAGATCCCGCTGGCCTGGGTCGAGCGGACCCGGCGCGGCGCAATCGCGCTGAGCGTGCCGGGCTTCGTCGTGGCGGCGGAACGCTCGGCGGACAAGGTGCGCTTGACGCTGACGAATCCCGGCATCGGAGTGCTGCCAACCCCGTCATCGCCGGTCCGGCTGTACGACGACGGCGACGGCGTCTTCTCGCTCGAGATCGGCGCCGCCTCGGGCGACGCGATCGCGCCGCTGCTGCAGGCGCTCGACCTCGTGCAGGCGGAAGCGTCCGCGAAGGTGGTGCTGCTCCGTGGCCTCGAGCGCGCGTCGTTCGACTGTGACGAAGCCGTCGAGCGGAAGCTCTTCGAAGCGATCGTCGCGTTCCCGTATCCGGCGATCGCGCTGGTCCACGGCGACGCCGGCGGCGCGGCTTTCCTGGCCGCGGCGCTGTGCGACTTCCTGGTGTGCAATGAAGACGCGTCGTACGCGTCTCCCGATGCGAGCATCGCGGCGCTGACGCTCCTCGGCGAGCGCTTCGGCGCTCCTCTCGCGCAGGACTTCCTCTGCCGCAGCTCCACCGCCACCGGCCGCGAACTGCGGGCGCGAGGGTGGACGTGCGCGGTCCTGCCGGCGGAGCAGCTCGAGCCGCACGCGCGCACGCTTGCCGCGGCGCTCACTTCGAAGTCGCAGGAAGCGCTACGGCTCTTGAAACAGCACCTGACCCGCGGACTCGTGGAGCGCGTCGCGGCGTTGACGCCGGCGGAGCGCATCGAGCCGGCCGGCGCGACGTGCGAAGTCCTCGTCCTTTCCGACGATCTCTCCGCGGATGCGCTGGCGGCGCTGCAGCAGCGCATCGCCGAATCCGAAGTCCCGGTCGTGGCCGCGCTGACCGGGAACGCGACGGGCGCCGTCTGGCTGGCCGCGCAGTCGTGCGACGCCTGCGTCTACAGCCGCCAGGGCGTGTACTCCGCGGCCGGTGTTGCGCACGAAGCCGCCGCCGCGTTCGCGTACCGCCTCGGCAACGAGGCGGCGCGGGAGATCCTCCTCACCGGCGGCAGCTACTCCGGCAGCGAGCTCGAACAGCGCGTCGCCGGACTGCTGGCTGCGGATGCCGATCGCGTCGTGGTGACGGCTAAGGCGGTCGCCGCGTCGTGGGGCCGGCTGCCGCGGACGGCGCTGGCAGACTGGAAGCGGCACAGCGCCGCGATCCTCGCGGAGCAGACTTCCCGGCCGGCGCCGGTCGAGCCGGAAGCGGCGGACGCTCCTTCCGTCGCGCCGCAGTCGAAGGTCGTCACCGTCACCTCGCACGCGAACGGCGTGGTCGTGGTGAAGATGGAGGAGCGCGAGGCCCGGAACATGTTCTCGGGCGACCTCGTCGCGGGACTCAACGAAGCCTTCGCGCACATCGCGCGGACGCCGGCGTACAAGGTCGTGGTCCTCACCGGCTACGACACCTACTTCGCCGCCGGCGGGACGAAGGAGAGCCTCCTGGCCATCCAGGCCGGGGAGGTCCGCTTCACCGATCAGAAGGTCTTCCAGTTGCCGCTCGACTGCCGGCTGCCGGTGATCGCGGCGATGCAGGGACACGGACTCGGCGCGGGCTGGGCCCTCGGCATGTTCGCCGATGTGGCGCTGCTGAGCGAAGAGAGCCGCTACGCGAGCCCGTACATGAACTACGGCTTCACGCCCGGCGCCGGCGCCACGTGGGTCCTCGCCGACAAGATGGGCCAGGACCTCTCGCGCGAGAGCCTCCTCACCGCGCAGCCGCAGACGGGCCGCGAGCTGAAGGCGCGGGGACTCCGCCTGCCGGTGCTGCGGCGCGCCGACGTCCTGCCGGCCGCGATGGCGCTGGCGGACCGGATGGCCGAGGCGCCGCGCGAGCGGCTGATCGCCCTGAAGCGGCAACTGACCGCGCACGTGCAGCAGCCGCTGGAGGACACCTACCGACGCGAGCTGGACATGCACGAGCGGACGTTCGTCGGCCGCGCGGAGACCGCGGAGAGGATCCGCTTCGACTTCTATCCCGAACTGGCCGAGGTGGTGCCGGCAGCCGCTGCGCCCACCGTCCCGGTCGAGCGGATCGCCGTCCCGAATGGAGCAACGCTCCGTTCGGTCATCGACGGGATCCGGACGCTGCTCGCCGGCGAGCTGCTGATGAGCGAGAGCGACGTCGACGAGAACGCCCAGTTCATCGACCTCGGACTCGACTCCATCAGCGGCGTCTCGCTGGTGCGCAAGGTCAACGAGCAGTACGGGACCTCGATCGAGGCGACGAAGATCTACAGCTACCCGACGCTGGTGCAGCTCGCCCGGTACGTCCGGGAGCAGGCGCAAGAGGATGGCCCGGCCGCGGCCGCGCCGGCCGCGGCGTCGCCGGCGCCTCGGCAGATCGCGTCCGGGGCCATCGGCGCGCGGAAGCTCGCGTCCTGGCGCAGCGGCATGGCGCCGCGTCTGACCGCCGGCTCCTCCGCGTCGCGCCCGCAGGCCATCGCCATCGTCGGCATGGCCGGCCAGTTCCCGCAGGCGCGGAACCTCGACGAGTTCTGGCAGAACCTGGCCGCGGGAAAGAACTGCATCACCCAGGTGCCGGCGGACCGCTGGGACCTGCAGGCGTACTACCAGCCCGGCGCCATCGTGCCGGGGAAGACCAACTCCCCGTGGCTGGGCGCGCTCGACGGGCACGACTGCTTCGATCCGCTCTTCTTCAACATCTCGCCGACCGAAGCGGAGCACATGGACCCGCAGCAGCGGCTGTTCCTGCAGGCCTGCTGGCACAGCATCGAGAACGCCGGCTACGACCCGCACGGGCTGTCCGGCAGCCGGTGCGGCGTCTTCGTCGGCTGCGCGCCCAGCGACTATCACGAGCCGTCGCCGACGCACGCGCTGAGCGCGCACGGCTTCACGGGCAACGCGGCGTCCATCCTGGCCGCGCGCATCTCCTATTTCCTGAACCTGCAGGGGCCGTGCGTGTCGATCGACACGGCCTGCTCTTCATCGCTGGTCGCCATCGCGCAGGCGTGCGACAGCCTGACCTCCGGCGCGAGCGATCTGGCCCTGGCGGCCGGCGTCTACGTGATGGGCGGGCCGGGGATGCACATCCGGACGTCGCAGTCCGGCATGCTCTCGCCGGAAGGGAAGTGCTTCACGTTCGACCAGCGCGCGGACGGGTTCGTGCCGGGCGAAGGCGTGGGCGTGGTGGTGCTGAAGCGCCTGGCCGACGCGGAGCGCGACCGCGACGTCATCTACGGCGTCGTGCAGGGATGGGGCGTCAACCAGGACGGCCGGACGAACGGCATCACGTCGCCCAACCCGGAATCGCAGACCCGGCTGCAGCAGGAGGTCTACGACAAGTACGGGATCGACCCGGCGGGCATCCAGTTGGTCGAAGCGCACGGCACGGGGACGAAGCTCGGCGACCCGATCGAGGTGGAAGGTCTCAAGCAGGCCTTCAAGAAGTACACGCAGAAGAAGGACTACTGCGCCCTCGGCTCGGTGAAGAGCAACATCGGGCACTGCCTGACCGCGGCGGGCGTGGCCGGCGTGATCAAGATCCTCCTGGCGCTGCAGCACAGGAAGCTGCCGCCGACGATCAACTTCGAGCGGCTCAACGAGCACATCGACCTGACGGACAGCCCCTTCTACGTCAACACCCGCCTGCAGGAGTGGGAGCTCCAGGGCGCCTCGCGGCGCCAGGCCGCCATCAGCTCGTTCGGCTTCAGCGGAACGAACGCGCACCTGGTCATCGGCGAGTATGCGCAGCCGGCCGGCGCGCAGCCGGCGGCGTTCACCGCGCCTCAGGATGCGAAGACGGCCGTGGTGCTGTCGGCGCGGACCGCGGAGCAGCTCCGGCAGCAGGCAGAGGGCTTACTGGAGCGGATCCGGACGGCGGCCGTGACTCCCGATCTGTCCGAGCTCGCGTACACGTTGCAGGCCGGCAGGGCTCCCATGGAGGAGCGTCTCGGGCTGCTCGTGACCTCGATCGAACAATTGGCGGAGAAGCTCCAGGCCTACCTGGATGGCGACCAGCGGAGCGAAGACGTCTACCAGGGGCAGGTGAAGCGCAACAAGGAAGCGCTCTCGCTGCTCACGTCCGACAGCGACCTGCGGCGGACGATCGATCAATGGATCGCGGACCGGAAGCTTTCCAAGCTCCTCGACCTGTGGGTGAAGGGGCTGGACGTCGACTGGAGCGCGCTCTACGGCGAGGTCAAACCGCGGCGCGTCAGCCTGCCGCTGTATCCGTTCGCCAAAGAGCGCTACCGGATCGTGCCGGCGCAGGCGGCCGGTGCGACGGAGGCGCCGGAGCCGGCGGCCGCGAGCTTCATCGCCACGCCGGTCTGGCAGACCAGCGCGGCCGAGGGGCTCGAAGCGCACGATTACGCGGAGCACCACGTCGTTCTCTGTGACCTGGCCGCTGGCGACGCGGGCAGCGTCCAGGCGGCGTTCCCGGGCAGCCAGTGCCTGTCCCTGAAGGCGGAGCAGGAGAACGTTGCCCGGCGATACGAAGAGTACGCGCTGGCCTGCTTCGAATTGCTGCAGGCGATTCTGCGGAGCAAACCGCGCGGCAACGTGCTCGTGCAGCTCGTGGTCGCCGATCATCAGGAGCACGCGCTCTTCGCGGGTCTGTCCGGCTTGTTGAAGACGGCGGCGCTCGAGAATTCGCGGCTCACCGGGCAGGTGGTCCTCGTATCGCACGAGACGACCGCGGAGGAGCTCGCCCTCCGGCTGCAGAGCGAGAAGAGCAACGGCCGGGACGCGCTGGTTCGCTACAGAGACGGCGTGCGCCAGGTGCTGCGCTGGGAGCGCGTCGCGGAAGCAGCGGAAGCCGCGCCGGTCGCGTTCAAGGACCGGGGCGTCTACCTGATCACCGGCGGGCTCGGGAGCCTGGGTCTCATCGTGGCCAAAGAGATCCTCGCGCAGACGCGCGGCGCGCGGGTGATCCTCACCGGCCGCGCGGCATCGAGCGCGAAAGACCGCACCGTGCTGGAGACCCTGGGCGGCTCCGCCGGCCAGGTGGCTTACCGGCAGCTCGACCTCGGCGACAGCGAGCAGGCCCACCGGCTCATCGCGGACATCCGCGACGAGTACGGGCAGCTCGACGGCATCGTGCATTGCGCCGGCACGCTCGCCGACAACTTCATCACCAACAAGACCGCCGCCGAGTTCAGCGCGGTGCTGGCGCCGAAGGTGACGGGCACGCTCCACCTGGATCTGGCCAGCAGGGACGCCGACCTCGACTTCTTCGTGCTGTTCTCGTCCATCGCCGGCGCCACGGGCAATGCCGGCCAGGCGGACTACGCGGCGGCGAACGGCTTCCTGGACCAGTTCGCGGCGTACCGCAACGCGCGGGTGGCGGCGGGAGAACGGCGCGGCCGGACGCGGTCCATCAACTGGTCCCTGTGGCAGGCCGGCGGAATGCGTCCCGATCCGGCCACCATCGCCATGGTGAAGCAGACCGCCGGCATCCAGCCGATCGAGACGGCGGCCGGCATCGAGGCCTTCCATCGCGGCCTGGCGTTGCCTCACGACCGCATCCTCGTGGCCGAAGGCATCGTGCCCAGGATCGAGGCCTATCTGCAGCGGGAGCGGATGCTGAATCACGCTCCTGACGGATCTGCCGTACCGGCGCCCGTCCGCGTGGCCGTCGAAACGGCCTTCAGCCGCGACGAGCTGCAGCAGCGGCTCAAGGACAGCCTCTCCGCCGTGCTACGGGTCGAGGCGCCGCTGATCGACGCCGACCAGCCCTTCTCCGAGCTCGGCCTGGACTCCTTCCTCGGCACGCAGCTCATCGCCGCGATCAATCAGGATTACGGACTGGCGCTGTCCAACGTCGAGATCTTCAACTATCCGACGGTGAGGGAGCTCGCCCAGTTCCTGGAACAGAAGATCGCGGAGCTGCCGGCACGGACGCCGGCGCAGCCCGTGCCCGCGACGCTCGCGCCGGCGGCCGGCGAGGCGCAGCGCGCGCCGGAGCCGAAGCCGCATGCGGTCCGGACCGCGATGCACGGCGACGCGTCCGGCGAGAAGATCGCCATCATCGGGATGTCGGGCCGCTATCCGCAGGCGAAGGACCTGCGGGAGTATTGGGAGAACCTGGTCCAGGGCCGGGACTCGATCGCGGAAGTGCCGCAGGCGCGCTGGGACGTGCGCCGGCATTACGACGCGAGTCCCGCGAAGAAGGACTCCAAGTGGCTGGGCGCGGTGGACGGCGTCGACTGCTTCGATCCGCTGTTCTTCCGCATTTCGCCGCAGGAAGCGGAGTCCATCGATCCCCAGCACCGGCTCTTCCTCCAGGAAGCCTACCGGGCCTTCGAGGACGCCGGCTATTCGAACAGCACGCTGGGCAACACGAACTGCGGCGTCTACCTCGGCATCTCGCTGAACGAGTACGCGATGCTGCTGTCGCGCAGGCGGTCGCCGGGCAACGTTGCCGTGACGAGCAACAACGCGGCGATCGCCGCCGCGAGGATCGCGTATCACCTGAACCTCAAGGGACCGGCGATCTCGATCGATACGGCGTGCTCGTCGTCGCTCGTGGCCATTCATCTGGCGTGTCAGGCCCTGGTGCGGCGTGAGACCGACATGGCGCTGGCGGGCGGCGTCACCCTCTGGCTCATCCCGGAGTCGTATCGCACGATGAGCCAGGCCGGTATGTTCGCGGCGGACGGGCGCTGCAAGGCGTTCGACGATTCGGCCGACGGCATCGTCAACGCCGACGGCGTGGGCGCGCTCGTGCTCAAGCGCCTCGAGGACGCGCAGCGCGACAACGATTTCATCTACGGAGTCATCCTCGGCTCCGGCATCAATCAGGACGGCAAGACCAACGGGATCACGGCGCCGAGCGTGAACAGCCAGATCGAGCTGGAGCGCGGTATCTACGCGAAGTACGGGATCGATCCCGCCACCATCAGTTGCGTGGAGGCCCACGGAACGGGCACCCGGCTCGGCGATCCGATCGAGCTCGAAGCTCTCTCGGCCGTGTTCCGCGAGAAGACGGACAGGAAGAACTTCTGCGCCCTGGGCTCGGTGAAGAGCAACATCGGCCATACGACGTCGGCCGCGGGCGTGGCCGGCGTGCACAAGGTCCTGCTCTCGCTGCAGCATCGGACGCTGGTGCCGACGCTGCACGTCACCAAGGAAAACTCGCAGTTCGATTTCAGGAATTCGCCGTTCTACATCAGCCGCAAGACCGCGGCCTGGGACGTGGAACCGGGCACGCTGCGCCGCGCGGCGGTCAGCTCCTTCGGGTTCAGCGGCACCAACGCGCACCTGGTGATCGAGGAGTATCCCGCGGCGGCCCAGACCGGCTCGGTGAGCGAGCGCACGCCGGTCCTCGTGCCGCTCTCCGCCAAGACGGCGCAGCAACTGCGGCAACGCGCGGAGGATCTGCTCGCGTTCCTCCGCACCGCGCGGCAGCCGATCGATCTGGCGTCGATGGCGTACACGCTGCAGACCGGCCGCGAGTCGATGGAAGAGCGCCACGGGTTCGTCGTGGCCTCGGTCGATGAGCTGGCGGAAAAGCTGGCTGGCTATCTGGCGGGCGACCAGCGGAGCGAAGGCGCACATCAGGACCGCACGGAACTGACGGAGCTGCTGGAGCAGTGGCTCCGCGGGGCGAGCATCGACTGGAGCCGTCTCCATCGCGGCACGACGCCTCGCCGCATCAGCCTGCCCACGTACCCGTTCGCCAAGGAACGTTGCTGGATCGCCGCGGAGCCTTCCGTTCCGGCGGCGGGTGCTGCGATCCATCCGTTGCTGCACCGCAATACGTCCGATCTCGACGGGCAGCGCTATCGCTCGACGTTCACCGGCGAGGAGTTCTTCCTCGCGGACCATCAGGTGACGGCGAACGGGCAGTCCGGGCAGAAGGTGTTGCCGGGCGTGGCCTACCTGGAAATGGCGCGGGCCGCGATCGAAGAGGCCCTGCCGGAGCGCCCCGAGGCGACGGTGCTGGAGCTGCACCACGCCGTGTGGTCGCAGCCGATCGTCGTCAGCGGCGACAAGCAGGTGGAGATCGCTCTGTCGGCGGACGACGACGCGATCGATTTCGAGATCTCCAGCGGCGATGCGGACGACGAGATCGTCCATTGCCAGGGCCGCGCGGTGCTCGCCACCGCGGGGCCGCGGACGTCGCTGGACGTCGCGAGCCTCCGCGGCCGGATGACGCAGGGCGCGCTGCAGGCCGACGTGGTCTATGCGCTGTGCGCCCGCATGGGACTGGCCTATGGACCTGCCATGCAGAGCATCCGGGCCATCCACCGCGGAAACGGCCAGGTCCTGGCGCAACTGCGGCTGCCGGAGCTCGTGGCCGGTCAAGCGAGTGACTATCTCCTGCACCCGAGCCTGATGGACGGCGCTCTGCAGGCGGCGGTCGGCTTGCTCGACGACGGCGCGCCGCTGCAGGCGCGGCTGCCCTTTGCACTCGAAACGCTGCGCCTGCTGTCGCCGTGCACGCCGGAGATGTTCGCCTGGGTGCGCTACGCGGACGGGAGTGGCGCGGCGGACAAGGTCGTCAAGCTGGATATCGATTTGTGCGACGAGCGGGGAGCGGTCTGCGTGCAGCTCCGCGGATTCTCGTCGCGCGTGCTGAGCGCGGAGATCGGAATGCCGGTCTCACAGCGTGATTCTCGCGGCGAAGCCTCTGTGCTTTCTGTGGTCTCTGTGGTGAATCAGTCCCCCTTCGTGACCGCCGCGCCAAAGAGACCCATCACCACAGAGAGCACAGAGACCACAGAGAGTACAGCCGGCAGTCTCTTCGCGGTTCCGGTCTGGCAGGCGAGCAGCCTCGACGCCGTTGCCACGGAATACGCCGCGCAGCACGTCATCGTGTGCGCGCTGCCGGAGGGCGGGCACGGGGACATCGCGCAGCGGTACAGCGACCAGGCGGTGGAGTGCTTCGAAGGCGTACAGGCGCTCCTGCAGGGGAGACCGCGCGGGAAGATGCTCGTGCAGGTCGTCGTCACGAACGACGGCGAGCAGGCGCTGTTCGCCGGTCTCTCGGGATTGTTGAAGACCGCGGCGCTGGAGAATCCGCAGTTCACCGGGCAGCTCATCCTCGTCGCGCCGGAGATCACGGGCGCCGCGCTTGCCGCGTTGCTCGAGGACGAGAAGAGCCACGGGCGCGATGCGCTGGTCAAGTACGAGAACGGCAACCGCTACGTCCTCGGCTGGCAGGAAGTCGCGGCGGATGGCGGTATGCCGCCGGTCGCATTCAAGGACGCGGGCGTCTACCTGATCACGGGCGGCATGGGCGGTCTGGGCATCCTCTTCGCCGCTGAGATTCTCGGCCGGACGGCCGCGGCGCGAGTGGTGCTGGCGGGACGGTCCGCGCTGAGCGCGGAGAAGCAGGCCGTCCTCGACGGGTTGTCGTCGACGGCCGGACGGGTGAGCTACCGCCAGGTGGACATCGCCGATCGCGAGCAGGTCCGGCAGCTCATCACGTCGATCACGGACGAGTACGGCCGGCTGGACGGAATCCTTCATGGCGCCGGTTCGATCGCGGACGACTTCATTCTAAGAAAGACCGGCGCCGGCGTTCGCGCCGTCCTTGCGCCGAAAGTCGCCGGCACGCAGAACCTGGATCAAGCCAGCCGCGATCTCGAGCTCGACTTCTTCGTGCTGTTCTCCGCCATCGCCGGGGTCACCGGAAATCCGGGACAGGCCGACTACGCGGCCGCGAACGGGTTCATGGACCAATTCGCCGCCTGGCGCAACCGGCAGGTGGCGGCCGGACAACGCCACGGCCGCACGCGGTCGATCGACTGGCCGTTGTGGCAGGACGGCGGGATGGGAGTCGATCCCGCCAGCCGCGAAATGCTGCAGCAGGCCACCGGCATGCAGCCGATGCGCACCGCGACCGGTATGGAGGCCTTCCACCGGATCCTCGCCGCGCCGCACGACCAGATGCTGGTTGCGGAAGGCGATCTCTCCCGGCTCCGCAGGGCCTTGCTCTCCGGACCCGCAACGGCGTCGCCGCAATCGGCGGCGCTGCCGTCCGTCGCGACGGCGGTCGACGCCGAGAGCCTCGCGGAGAAGACGGAGCAGTATCTGCGCAAGGAGCTGTCGGAGACGTTGAAGGTGCCGTCGCACCGCATCGATCCGCGCGCCGCGCTGGAGGACTACGGCATCGACTCCATGCTGGCGACGCGGTTGACGAGCCAGTTGGAGAAGACCTTCGGGTCGCTCCCCAAGACGCTCTTCTTCGAATACCAGACCATCCGGGAGCTCGCCGGATACTTCACCACGCATCACGCGGCGCAATTGACGGCACTGCTGACTCCAGCCGCGCAGCACCACGCCGTGGCCGCGCCGGCCGCGGCACAGACGACTGCGCCGGTGTCCGCGAAGCTCGTCCGCGACCGGCGTCTCAGCCGCCGGCGGAACGGTGCGCCGGCGACGAAGCCGGATGCCGAGCCGATCGCCATCATCGGCTTGAGCGGGCGCTACCCCGAGGCGGTGAACCTCGAGGCGTACTGGGACAACCTGCGCGACGGGAAAGACTGCATCACCGAAGTGCCGAAGGACCGCTGGGACTGGCGGGAGTACTACAGCACCGACCGCAGCGCCGCCGGCCAGCACTACAGCAAGTGGGGCGGATTCATCGAGGGCGTCGACGAGTTCGATCCCTCGTTCTTCAACATGTCGCCGTTCGAGGCGGAGATCACCGATCCGCAGGAGCGGCTGTTCCTGCAGCACGCCTGGATGGCGGTGGAGGACGCGGGATACACGCGCGCCTCGCTGCAGGTGCCGCATGCGGACGATCTCCCCGGCCAGGTGGGCGTCTACGTCGGCCTGATGTACGTCGAGTACCAGTTGTTCGGCGCCGAGGCTGCGGCGCGGGGCAGGCGCATGGGGATCGTCGGCAGCGCGTCCAGCATCGCCAACCGGGTGTCGTACATCCTCAACCTGCACGGCCCCAGCATGACGCTGGACACGATGTGCTCCTCTTCCTTGACGGCGATTCACGCGGCCTGTCAGGACCTGAGGCAGGGCCGCACCAGCATGGCCATTGCCGGCGGCGTCAACGTCACCATCCACCCCAACAAGTACACGGTCCTCAGCAGCCACCAGTTCATCTCCAGCGACGGGCACTGCCAGAGCTTCGGCGAGGGCGGCGACGGGTACATCCCGGGTGAAGGCGTGGGCGTGGCCGTGCTCAAGAGACTCTCCGACGCGCAGCGCGACGGCGATCACATCTACGGCGTGATCCGCGGCAGTGCGCTCAATCACGGCGGGAAGACCAACGGCTACTCGGTCCCGAACCCGCAGGCGCAGGACAGCGCCATCCGCCGCGCGCTGGCGGAGTCGAAGGTCGACGCGCGGCACATCAGCTACGTCGAAGCGCACGGCACCGGCACGAAGCTCGGCGATCCGATCGAGATCGCGGCGCTGAACAAGGCCTTCCGCCGGTACACCGGGGAGAAGGAGTTCTGCCGGATCGGCTCGGCCAAATCGAACATCGGCCACTGCGAGTCCGCCGCCGGCATCGCCGGCCTGACCAAGGTGCTGCTGCAGATGCAGCACCGGCAGATCGTGCCGTCGCTGCACTCCGCGCAGTTGAATCCGAACATCGATTTCCCGGAAAGCCCGTTCGTCGTCAACCAGGCGTTGACGGCCTGGGAGCAGCCGGTCGTCGACGGCCGGAAGCTGCCGCGGATCGCGGGCATCTCGTCGTTCGGCGCCGGCGGCTCGAACGTCCACATGATCGTGGAGGAGTATCCGCAGGCGGTCTCGCAGCAAGCCGCGCCGGCGGACGTGGTGATCGTGCTCTCCGCGCGCACGGCGGAGCAACTGCGGGAAAAGGCCGCCGATCTCCTGACTTTCGTTCGCCGGCGGCGGGACACCGTCGATCTCGTCTCCCTCGCGTACACGCTCCAGACCGGCCGCGAGGCGATGGAGCACCGCCTCGGCTTCGTGATCAGCACGGCCGATGGACTGGTGGAGACGCTCCAGTCGTATGGATCCGCCGGACGGGACGCGCGCGACGTGTATTCCGGCGAAGTGAAGCGCAACAACCACGCGCTGTCCTTGTTCAGCACCGACGCCGACCTCCAGCAGACCATCGACAAGTGGTTCGCGAACAGGAAGTTCTCGAAGCTGCTGGAGCTCTGGGTCAACGGCCTCGAAGTCGAATGGAGCAGGTTCTATGGCGAGATCAAACCTCAGCGCATCAGCCTCCCGGCGTATCCCTTCGCCCGGGAGCGGTACTGGATCGACGTCGCGGCCGCGCCGCTGGCAGCGGCCGCCGTTGCAACAGCCGTTCTGCATCCCCTGCTCCACAGCAATACATCCGATCTGGCCGCGCAACGCTATCGCTCGGTCTTTACGGGTGATGAGCTCTTCCTTGCCGATCATCAGGTGCAGGTCGACGGGCAACCGGCGCTGAAGCTGTTGCCCGGAGTGGCCTATCTGGAGATGGCGCGGGCCGCGGTCGAACGGGCACTGCCCGCGTGGCCGGAGTCCGCGGTCCTCGAACTGCACGACACCGGCTGGGCGCAGCCGCTCGTCGTCGCGCAGAGCACGCAGGTCCACGTCGCGCTGACCCAGGACGACGACCGCATCGGCTATGAGATTTCCAGCGGCGACGGCGATGGCCAAACTGTCCACTGTCAGGGCAGCGCGGTCTTCAGCGCGCAGGCGACGCCGGCCGCGCTCGACCTCGCGCAGCTCCGGACCCGCATGGTCCGCGGCACGCTGGAGGCGGAGAGCGTTTACGCCGAGTGCGCGCGCATGGGCCTGATGTACGGGCCGGCGTTCCGCGGAATCACCGCAATCCACCGCGGGAACGGCGAGGTCCTGGCGCAACTGCGGCTGCCGGCCGCGATCGCGAATCGCTCGGCGGATTACGTCCTGCATCCGAGTCTTCTGGACGGTGCGCTGCAGGCCGCGGTCGGCTTGCTCGAGAGCGGGGCGGAGAGCGGGCTGCGGCTGCCCTTCGCGCTGGAAACGCTGCGCGTCGTATCGCCCTGCACGCCGGAGATGGCGGCCTGGGTGCGTTACGCGCCGGGCAGCCAATCCTCGGACGACATCGTGAAGCTCGACGTCGATCTCTGCGACGGCCGGGGAAATGTCTGCGTGCAGATGCGCGGGGTCTCCTCGCGCGCCTTCTCGTCGTCAGGATCGACGGTGGCGTCTTCGCCGGCCCGTACGGCGGACGGCAGTCTGCTCGCCGTCCCGGTATGGGAAACGGTGGCCATCGAAGCCGGCCGGCTCATCTACGCGGAGCACCACGTCCTTCTCGGTGAGTTGCCCGGCGTCGATGCCGCGGCGCTCGCGGCGCTGGTTCCCCACAGCCGGTGCCTCTCCCTCCCGCGCACGGATCACAAGAACATCGCGGAGCGCTACAGCGAGTACGCCCTGGCGTGCTTCCAGCGGATCCGCGCCATCCTCGAAGGCAAGCCGGAGGGGAAGGTGCTCGTCCAGATCGTCGCCGGCGGCGATGGCGAGCAGGCGTTGCTCGCCGGTCTGTCCGGGTTGCTCAAGACGGCGGCGCTGGAGAATCCCCGCCTGGCCGGTCAGCTCATGCTCGTGCCGGCACGTATGACGGCCGAGGAGCTGGCGCGGCACCTGGTGGCGGAGGAGAGCGGCGGCGCCGACGCGGTGATCCGGTATCGCGAAGGCGCGCGGCAGGTCGTACGCTGGCGGGAAATCGAAGCTCCCGCGGAACTGCCTGCGGCCGCGTTCAAGGACCACGGCGTCTATCTGATCACCGGCGGCCTCGGCGGCCTCGGTCTTCTCTTCGCTCAGGAGATCCTCGGACGGAGCGCCGGGGCGCGGGTGGTCCTGACGGGACGGGCCCCGTTGAGCGCCGAGAAGCGAAGCATTCTCGACGGATTGTCCGCGGACGGCCGGCTGCGCTACGAGCAGGTGGACCTCGGCGATCTCCGGCAGGTCGAGCAGCTCATCGCCGCGATCGACGGTGCGTACGGACGCCTGAACGGCATCCTGCACTCGGCAGGCATGATCGCCGACAACTACATCCTGAGAAAGACGGACGCCGAGTTTGCCGGGGTGCTCGCGCCGAAAGTCGCCGGCACGTGGAACCTCGACCTCGCCAGCGCGCACGTGGAGCTCGACTTCTTCGCGCTCTTCTCTTCGCTCGCCGGCGCGACGGGCAATCCGGGGCAGGCGGACTACGCGGCCGCCAATGGCTTCATGGACCAGTTTGCGGTGTACCGCAACCTGCAGGTCGCGGCGGGGCAACGGCACGGCCGCACGCGGTCGATCAACTGGCCGTTGTGGCAGGCGGGCGGAATGACGGTCGACCGGGCGGCCCGCGAGCTCATGGCGCAGGCCACCGGCCTGCAGCCGATGCAGACGGCCACGGGCCTGCAGGCGTTCGCGCGCAGCCTCGAATTGCCTCACGACCAGGTCCTGGTCGCGGAAGGCGATCTCGCGCGGGTCCGGCAGGCATTGTTCGCCGTCCCGGCTCGGCCGTCCGAAGCGGAAGCGGAATCGCTGCAGCCCGTCACGGAAATCGATCCGGCCGGCCTCAGTGTCAGGACGCAGGACTACCTGCGCAAGGAATTCTCCGAAGTCCTGAAACTGCCGGCCCACAAGATCGATCCGCACGCGCCGCTGGAGACCTACGGAATCGACTCCATCCTGGCGATGAAGCTGACGAGCCAGTTGGAAAAGGCATTCGGCTCGCTCTCGAAGACCCTCTTCTTCGAGTACCAGACGATCGCCGCGCTCGCGGTCTATTTCGCCAAGGCGCATCCGGCCGTCGTCCGCGAGAAACTCGGTCTGCTGCAGGAACCGGCGAAAGCGCAGAAGGCCGCGCAGACGTCCGCGGACGAACGGCGTTCGATGCCTGCGCTGCCAGGGAAGAATCGCTTCCGCGGCGTGAGCGTGCGCCCGGCCGCACAACCGCGGACCGAGATTGCCATCGTCGGGCTGGCCGGCAGATACCCGCAGGCCGCGACGCTGCAGGAGTTCTGGAAGAACCTGCAGGACGGCCGCGACTCCATCACCGAGGTTCCGTTGGAGCGGTGGGACCACGCCCGGTATTTCGAGCCCGGGCAGAACAAGGCCGGGAAGACCTACAGCAAGTGGGGCGGCTTCCTTGCGGACGTCGACAAGTTCGATCCGTTGTTCTTCAACATCTCGCCGAAAGAAGCGGCTATCGTCGACCCGCAGGAGCGCCTGTTCCTCGAGACGGCATGGGAGACGATCGAGGATGCCGGCTATACCCGGCAGACCATCTCGGGCGGCCGCGTCGGCGTCTACGTCGGTGTGATGTACGGGCAGTACGAGCTGTTCGGCGCGGAAGCGCTGCTGCGGGGGGACACCGCCGTCCCGGTCTCCTCCTACGCCTCGATCGCCAATCGCGTTTCGTACTTCTTCGACCTGCGCGGCCCGAGCATCGCGCTCGACACGATGTGCTCTTCCTCACTGACCAGCATTCATCTGGCGTGCGAGGAGCTGCGCAGGGGAGAGATCGACGCCGCCATCGCGGGCGGGGTCAACGTCACGATCCACCCGCACAAATACGTCGGCCTGAGCCAGGGGAACTTCATGGCCAGCGACGGCCGGTGCCGGAGCTTCGGCGCGGGCGGCGACGGATACGTACCGGGCGAGGGCGTGGGAGCCGTGCTGCTCAAGCGCCTGGACGACGCTCTTCGCGACGGCGATCAGATCTACGCCGTGGTGAAGTCGAGCACCGTGAACCATGGCGGAAAGACGAACGGCTACACGGTTCCCAATCCCGTCGCGCAGGGCGATCTGATTCTCGACGCCGTCCGCAAGGCCGGCATCGATCCGAGGACCCTCGGCTACATCGAGACTCACGGAACGGGCACGTCCCTCGGCGATCCCATCGAGATCACTGGTCTGGCGCGGGCGTTCGAAGGCACCGAGGCGGAGAAGCAGTTCTGCCCCATCGGCTCGGTGAAATCGAACATCGGGCATCTCGAGTCCGCCGCGGGCATCGCGGCCGTGACCAAGACCCTGTTGCAGATCCGGCATCAGCAACTGGTTCCGTCGCTCCATGCCGAGCCGCTCAACCCGAACATCGATTTCGCGGATTCGCCGTTCTACGTGCAGACCGGACTGACGGAGTGGAAGCGCGGCGCGTCTCCGCGGCGGGCCGGCGTCAGCTCGTTCGGCGCCGGCGGGTCGAACGCGCATCTGATCCTGGAAGAGTACGTGGATGCCCGCGAGACGGCGGGCGCCTCGCAGTCGCCGGAAGTCTTCGTGCTGTCGGCGAGAAATGCGGACGCGCTCCTCCGCTATGCGGAACGGATGGCCGCCTTCCTCGGCACCGCCGTTGCCGGCGTCTCGCTGCCGGACGTGGCGTACACCTCCCAGGTCGGCCGGACGCCGATGGAGGCGCGGCTGGCCGTCATCGCGCGGAGCATCGAAGAGCTCCGCGACAAGCTGAGCGCGTGGATCGCGCTGAGAAAGTCGGGAAGCGATGCGCTCGAGGCGGAGCAGGTCTTCTACGGAAACCTGAAGGAGACTCCCTACAGCGCGGCCGGTCTGGTCGAAGGCCGAACGGGCCAGGCGTACCTCCGCGATCTGCTGGCTAACGGCGAGCTGGAGAAGGTGGCCCGGTTCTGGACGTTGGGGGCCGGCGTCGACTGGTCTCTCATGAGACGGCAGGGAAGTGCGAGGAAGGTCTCGCTTCCGACGTATCCCTTCGCGCGGGAACGCTGCTGGATCGACCAGGACGCGCTGTCGTTTGCCATCGCGGGCGCCGCAGCGCTTCCGGCAGCCGCGCCGGTGCGCGAGCGCGTTCCGGAGCGCATCGAAGCAAAGCAGCGGATCCCGTACTCCGTCCGATGGACGGCCAGGCCCCTCGTTCCGGCGGCGCAGGAGCGCGCGGCAGCCGGCCCGGTCCTCATCATGGATGCGTCGGAAGACCTCTTCCTCGCAATGAGGGAGCGCCAGGAGGACGGTCCGATCGTCTGGGTGAAGCCGGGAGAAACGTTCGAGGAGCTGGAGCCGGCGGTCTATTCGCTGGATTGGCAGCAGGAGGAACAGTTCCGGCAGCTCCTGGCCAGCCTCGAGCAGAAGGGCTTGTTCCCGGCCGTGGTCCTGCACCACTCGCCGGAGCCCTGCGATCTGGAAGTCCACGAAGAGGTCGCGCGGCAGCTCGATCGGGGGCTGTACGCGATCTTCGCTCTCTGCAAGGCGCTGACGCACGAGAAGCGTCAGGCTCCGCCAAAGATCATCTCCGTGGGCACGACTCCTCTGGCCTCGGCCATGGGAGGATTCTTCCGGACGCTCACCCTCGAAGATCCGCGGTATCTGGCAAAGGTCATCGATCTTCAGGACGACAGCGCGTTCTCGCCCGCCGAGAAAGCTTCGCTCCTCCGTGCCGAGATCCACGACGCCGATTGGACGGCGCAGGAGATCCGGTACCGGAATCGCGAGCGGTTCGTCAGCACTCTGGTTCCGCAGCACGAGCCGGCCCGCCGGACACAGACGCCGCTGCCGCTGAAGCAGAACGGGGTCTACGTGATCACCGGCGGCCTGGGAGGCCTGGGTCTGATCTTCGCCGGGTATCTGGCGAAGCATTACCAGGCGAAGCTGGTCCTCGCCGGACGTTCGGCGACCGGCGCCGGGCGAGAGGAGAGTCTGCGCGCACTCACGAGCCATGGGGCTGAGGTGATGTGCGTGCAGGCCGACGTCGCGAAGCGCGAAGACATGGAGATGGTCGTGCGGGAGGCGAAAGCGCGCTTCTCGCGGATCGACGGATGGATTCACGCCGCGGGCGTGAACCGCGATGCCTTCCTCCTGCGGAAGACGCGGGAGGAGATGGAGGCGGTGCTGGCGCCGAAGGTTTACGGCGCGCTGAACGCCGATCTCGCCACGCGTGACGAGAAGCTGGACCTGTTCGTCCTCTTCTCCTCGGTCGCGGGCGTGCTGGGGAACGTCGGCCAGAGTGATTACGCGTACGCGAATCACTTCCTGGACTCCTTTGCCGAGCGGCGCGACGGCCTCGCCAAAGCGCAACAGCGGTCGGGGCGGACGCTGTCGATCGACTGGCCGCTGTGGGCCGAGGGCGGCATGGGGATCTCGCAGGACGCGGTTGCCCTGTTGGAGCGGCGCACGGGAATGTCCCCGCTGCCGGTGCAGGACGGCATTCAGTATTGGGAAGATTTCCTGCGCTCCGATGAAGTGCAAAGCGTGGCCCTTTACGGAGTCGCCTCGCGCATCGCGGACTACGTCAACCAGGCCTTGCAACCGTCGCAGCGAAGCCAGTCGGCGCCGGCAGCGCAGGGGATCGAGCCCACGGCGCTCCTCGCGAAGACCGAAACGTATCTGAAGGCATTGATCGGGGAGGAGATCGCCCTCGACCCGGACCGGATCGACCCCACCGAGCGCCTGGAATCGTTCGGAATCGACTCGGTGGCGATCAATCACATCAACGCCCGCCTGGAGCGCGACTTCGGCGCGCTGCCGCAGACGTTGCTCTATGAGCGCGAGACGGTGCGCGAGGTGGCGAAGTTCCTGGTGCAGCAGGTGCCGGACGCGCTGGCCGCATTGTTCGGTTCCGCCGACGCGCCGCCGCTTCCGCCGGTGCTCCACGAGGAGCCTGTCGTTCGCGAAGAGAGACCGGCGGCGGAGCCGCTCGGCGACATCGAAGAGATCGCGATCGTCGGCATTCATCTGTCCTATCCGCACTCCGCGGGTCTGGACGAGTACTGGGACAATCTGAAGCAGGGGAGAGACCTGATCGACCTGGTCCCGCCCACTCGGTGGGATTCCGAGGCGCTCTATCATCCCGACCCCGCGGCCGCCGCGGACGGGAAGATCTACTGCAAGTGGGGCGGCTTCCTGGAGCACGTCGACAAGTTCGACCCGCATTTCTTCAAGATCTCCACGGCCGAAGCGAAGATGATGGACCCTCAGGAGCGCTTGTTCCTCCAGTCGGTGTGGTCCGCCATCGAGGACGCCGGGTACACGCGGGAGACGTTGAGAGCGCGGCATCCCAAAGCAGGCAGCGCGGACGTGGGTGTGTTCGTCGGCGTCACCACGAACTCCTATCACCTGCTGGCGCCGGGTGAGTGGAGCCGCGGGAACTATGCGGCTCCCAACGCCATGCCGTGGTCCATTGCGAACCGCGCCTCGTATTTCTTCGACTTCAAGGGTCCCAGCCTGCCCGTCGACACGGCGTGCTCTTCGTCATTGGTCGCGATCCATCTGGCCTGCGAAAGCCTGCGGAGCCGTCAATGCCAGGTGGCCGTGGCCGGCGGCGTCAATCTCTATCTGCATCCCTCGAAATATCAGGGGCTCTGCCAGAAGCGCGCCCTTTCGCTCGACGGAAAATGCCGCAGCTACGGCGCCGGGGACGACGGATTCGTTCCTGCGGAGGGTGTGGGCACACTGGTGCTGAAACCGCTGCAGAAGGCCGTCGCGGACAACGACCGTATCTACGCCGTGATCCGGACCAGCGCCTTCGATCACAGCGGCCGCTCGAACGGCTATTCCGCGCCGAATCCGAACGCGCAGGCGACCCTCATCAGCCGGATGCTCGATGAGGTGCGGATCGATCCGGAGAGCATCGGCTACGTCGAGGGCCATGGGACAGGCACGCAGATGGGCGACAGCCTGGAGATCGCCGCGCTGACGCAGGCGTTCCAGACGTGGACGGCGAAGAAGCAATACTGCCCGGTCGGTTCCGTCAAAGCGAACCTCGGCCACTCGGAGTCGGCGGCGGGGATCGCCGGCGTCGCGAAGATCGTGCTGCAGCTCAAGCATCGCCAGCTCGCGCCTTCCCTCCATTGCGACCCGCAGAATCCGAACATCGAGTTCGAAGAGACGCCCTTCTATCTGCAGCAGACCTTGTCCGAATGGCCGGCGCCTTCCGGCCAGCCGCGGCGGGCGCTGATCAATGCATTCGGCGCCGGCGGCGTCAATGCGTGCGCGGTCATCGAGGAATACACGCAGCCCGAGGCGCCGGAGGCATCGGTTGAAACAGGGCCGTATCTGTTCGTGCTCTCGGCCCGGAATGAGGATCGCCTGCGCGACTACGCCGATCGCGTGCTCGGCTCGTTGAGAATCCAGCCCGGCGTCGACCTGGCGAGCCTCTGCTACACCTTCCAGTCCGGCAGGGAAGCGATGGAGGAGAGGCTGGCGGCCGTCGTTTCGAGCGCGGACGATCTCATCGCCCGTCTCGCGGATTGGGTCGCCCGCCGCTCCGCGGCCGGCGTCCAGCGAGGCAGCCTCGGACCTCGACGCTCGTCGAAGCGCTCCGCGAAGCTCGTCAGGACGTTTGCCGGAGCCGAGGGGCTGGCCGAGCTGGCGACGAAGTGGGTTGCGGGCGAAGACGTGCATTGGGACAGCCTCTACTCCCGCGCACCGCGCCGGATGGCGGTGCCGACGTATCCGTTTGCGCGCGAGCGGTACTGGGTGTCGGACGAGCCGGCAGCGGAAAAGTCCGAGCTCTCCACCGGCCGTCCGCATCCGTTGATCGCCTACAACTCCTCGACCTTCGGAGAAGTCAGCTTCCGCTCGTCGCTGTCGGACACGGCGTTCTATGCCGTCGACCACAGGGTGCGCGACGAGCGGATTTTCCCGGGAGCGGGATTTCTCGAAATGGCGTGCATTTCCGCGAACATCGCCAGCGAGCGGAAGGTTCGCGGGATCAAAGACGTCGTCTGGGCCCACCCGCTCAGCTTCCGGACCGGCACCCAGGCGCTGCGGACCGTATTACGGCACACCGGAGAGGCCGCCGAGTACGAGATCTCGTCATTCGACGACCAGAACGAAGCCGTCGTTCACTGCGAAGGCAGAGTGATGTTCGCGAATGGCTCCACGGAGCCTGACGAAACCGACGAGAGAATCTCCATTCACGACCTGAAGGAGCGTTGCGTGCGGTCGGCGGACAGCGCCGCTCATTACGAGGCGTTCCGGGAGTATGGCTTCCAGTACGGTCCTTCCTTCCAGAGCATCCAGGAACTCCACGTCAATGGCTCCTTCGCATTGGCGAAACTGAAGGTCGCGGAACATCTGAAGGACGATTTCGGCCAGTTCATCCTCCACCCGAGCATCATCGACGGCGCCCTGCAGGCCGTCAGCGGGCTGGTGAAGACCGGCGATGCGGCCACGCCCTACCTGCCCTTCGCGCTGGATGAGATCGATCTCGTCAGGCCCATCGCGCCGACGTGCTACGCCTACGCCGAGCGTGTCGACGTGTCCGCGCAGGCCGGCGTGATGCGGTTCAACATCCGAATCCTCAGTGAAAGCGGAGACGTCATGATCAAGATGAACAACCTCTATGTGAAGCCCCTGCCTCTGCCGCGGGTGGTGGGGGGAGAACTTCGACAAGCCGCCGATTGAGCACAACGAGCCGGCTGCGCCTGCCCCTGTCATCCCGAGCGTCGAGCGAGGGACCTGGTGGGGGCGGCGGCAGGGATGTGCTTTGCGCCCGCCCGCCCGGGTCCCTCGCTCGACGCTCGGGATGACGGGCGTGGCAAACGTGTGAGTCCTGCGTAGGTGTGCCGCTATCGCGATCGTCAGGAAAACTCGAGTATTTCAACGCTGGTGAGATCGTCTGCTCGCAGACGACCATTGCTGGCCAGGTGGTCGAAATGGTGAATGAAGAGCTCCTGGTGGACTTGACCGAGTCCTATCTGAAATCCGTCATCTCGGAGGCGTCCGCCTCTCTGCGCTCGGATTTCGATTCGTATGCGGCATTCGGCGAACTGGGGATCAATTCGTTTCAGGTCCTGAAAATCATCAAGAGACTGGAAGGCGACTTCGGGACGTTGCCCAAAAGCCTGCTCTTCGAGAATTTCACGATCCATGACCTGGCGAATTACTTCGTTGCCAAACACGCGACGACTCTCTCGTCCCGATTCGGTGGCAATTTGCGAGGAGCCGATCGACCGCTTCACGTCAATGATCACCAGCAAAAACCGGACCATTCGATCAAGGCCGCGCCACCTGCGGTAAAACGCGCCGACCCTGTTTCCGCGGAGCCGGTCCCCATCCTCATTGTGGAAAAAGATGCCTACGCCGACGCCGAACTGGCGGAGGTCGTCCAGACGCTCTTCGAGCGTCATAAGAACGAGGGCTGCGTATCGCGCGGAACGAGAAAGATCGCGCCGAACCTCTTCATCGGCAGCGCCAGAAAAGGCTACTTCAACTATGGCCGCAGCAACGAAATCGTGCTGCTCTACGGCTATACGGGGCCTCGCGACTACTTCCCGGTGCTCCTGGAAGAAGTGGCCCGCTATTGCGCCGCCCGGAACCTTCAACTCAATAGCCTTTCCGACCGCGAGCTTCCGCCGATCGACGGCACCTCCTTCAGCGCCACGCCGTTCGGCGTCCTGCAGCGCGTCGTCAATCTCCGGGAGTTCTCCCTGGACGGCGGCCCTATGCGCCGTCTGCGCTATCAGGTGTCCAAGTTTCTCAAGTCCGGGAGATGCAGAACGGAAGAGTATCGGTGCGGCTCCAATCCCGAGACGGATCGGGAGATCGCCGTCGTCATCGACCGCTGGTGTGAGACCAGGACGGTGGTCAACCCGCTGGTTCACGACGTCAAAGCCGAGATTCTCGCCGGCACGCTGGGCTCCGATCACCGCGTCTTCCTGACCTATCTCGACGACGTCCTGCAGAACGCCATCCTCATCACCGCCATGTGCGCGGAGGAGAACGGCTATCTGATGGATCTGGAGTTCTACCTTCCAGAGATGCCGCTGGGAGGGTTGGAATTCGCCATCGCGCAGATCATGGAGATTCTCCGCGGTGAAGGCTGCGACGTGTTGAGCCTCGGCGGGACCTACGGGTGCAAGCTCGAGCCGTCCGCCACCGCGGATCCGGACATCGACAGGATCCTGGACGATCTGCGCGTGCAGGACATCTTCAACGACGCGGGCAACCTGCAGTTCAAGAACAAATTCCGTCCGGAGACCCGAGCCATCTACCTGTGCCGTCCGGTGGGGAGCGGCAGACCGGAGAACGTCCTCGACATCATCATGATGATCGCCGACCCGGAGAAGATGCAGACGCCGGTCGAGCCGCATGACTTCAGCGCAGCGCGTCCCGGCGCCGCACCGTTCATTGAAGAGCCCTCGATCGTTGCCTCCGCGTTTTCAGAACCCACCGTCGCCGACCCGATCGAGATCGGCGGCAACGAGCGGATGGGCGTCCTGGCGAAGTTCGGCTTCAATCCCCTCAACATCCCGCCCGAGCACGTCGAGCTCGATCTGAAGACCGATTCCTGGGCCCAGTTGGACATGCCCGCGATCCAGTCGCAAATGCGGCACCTGCACGGGCAACTGCAGCAGTCCGTGAACGTGGACGACAGCTTGCGCGCGGTCTTTCCCTTCGCGCATTTCGTCCTCACCCGGTCGGGGCAGTCGGCCGAGCACATCCTCTTCAAAGCGTGGCCGAAGCAGGGTGTGGTCCTCCAGAACCTGTTGTTCCCCAGCACGATCTTTCATCAGATCGACAAAGACTTCACGCCGCGCGAACTGCCTCACGCCGAGGTCTTTCGCCTGAATTCGCAGGAACCGTACAAGGGCAACATGGCCTGGGACGCGCTGCAGGAGCAGGTGGCGCAGGATCCGGCCGCGATCGCGTGTGTATGCGTCGAAGTGAACGACAATGCCGCGGGCGGGCATCCGGTCTCGCTGCAGCATCTGCGGGACGTGAAGGCGCTGCTCGCCGTGCACTCCATCCCGTTGGTGATCGACGCCACGCGGGTCATGGAGAATGCCCGGTTCCTGATCGAGCGCGACAAGGAACAGGCGGGCAGGGACCTGTGGACGGTGGCGCGGGAGATCCTCTCCTGTGCGGACGCCGTCATCGGCAGCCTGACCAAGGACTTCGGCGTCAACAAGGGCGGGATCGTCGCCACCAATGACGCCGCGCTGTTTCAACGTCTCCAGCAGCTCCTGCACGAAGAAGGAGCGGGCCTCGACCTGATCGACCGGAAGCTGATCGCGCTTTCCCTGCGGAACCGGAAGTACATCGAGGCGAGTGTCGCGCGCAGGATGGAAGGCGTCCGCCGGATCTGGCAGGCGTTGCGCGACCACGACGTGCCGGTCGTGCAACCCGCCGGCGGGCATTGCGTGCTGGTCGACGTCAAACAGCTCCCGGAGTTCATGAGCTTCGAGGATCCGGTCGCGTCGTTCCTGGCCTGGCTGTACCTGAATACGGGCATCCGCGCGGGCGCGCACAGCGCAGGGATGCAGCAGCACAGCTCCATCAACGATCTCGTTCGCCTGGCCGTCCCCACGGGCCTGAAGGGCGAGCAGATCGACCTGGCGATCGATCGCCTCGTGCGCGCATTCGACGAGAAGGTGAACATTCCGGAGATCGTCCGGGAGAGCGGCGCCCCGCAACCGTTCGGCGGCGTTCACGCGAACTACCAACTGATCCGGGTGCACAAGGTTTCGACGACCGTCGTCGCCGTAGCGGAGAGCACGAGCGGCGCTCGTCCGGCATCGCCGTCACAGCAGCCGGCCCCGGGCGCGCCGCCGCGCGGGACGGATGCGCCGGAAGGGGTGATCGAGCCCGCGGAATCGACTCGTGCCGCGGAGAAGCCGGCGCCGCGCCGGACGCAGGACGTCGCGATCGTAGGGATGGCGGGCCGTTATCCCAAAGCGAAGAACCTCGGCGAGCTGTGGGACAACCTGGTGCAGGGCCGCGACTGCGTCGAGGAGATGCCCGCGGACCGTTATGAGCGCCGTCTGCAGTACGGGAGTCTCGACCGGTTCCGCGGCGGCTTCATCGACGACATCGACAAGTTCGACTCGCTGTTCTTCAACATCTCTCCGCGAGAGGCAGAGATGCTGGACCCCCAGGAGCGTCTCTTCCTCGAGGCGGCCTGGGAAGCGATCGAAGACGCCGGCTACTACCCCGAGATCCTGGCCGAGGAGGAGGGGCCGCGCAACATCGGCGTGTTCGTCGGCGCGGTCTGGGCGATGTACCAGATGCTCGGCATCGAGGAGAAGCACCTCGGCAACAAGACCGTTCCGAATTCCTTCCTCTGGAGCATCGCCAACCGCGTCTCTTATGCGTTCAACCTCTCCGGCCCCAGTCTGACGCTGGATACGGCGTGCTCCTCCAGCCTGACTGCTCTTTATCTGGCGTGCGAATCGATCCGGGCCGGCGAGTGTCAGGCGGCCATCGTCGGCGGCGTCAACCTCGACCTGCACCAGGCGCGGTTCGACATCAACCACCAGGGCGGTGCGCTGTCCGCGGACGGCGTCTGCCGCACCTTCGGCAAGGGCGCGAACGGGTATGTGATGGGCGAGGGCGTCGGCGCGCTCCTGCTCAAGCCTCTCGACCGGGCGGTCGAGGACGGCGATCACATTTACGGTGTGATCAAGAGCGCCGTGGTCAATCACGGCGGGCGGACGAGCGGCTATACCGTTCCCAATCCGAAGGCGCACGCCAGCCTGATCTCGGCGGCGCTGGACAAGGCCAATGTCGGGGCCGACAGCATCGGGTACATCGAGGCGCACGGGACAGGCACCGCGCTGGGCGACCCGGTCGAGATCACGGGTCTGAGCAGCGCCTTCGGCGCGGACAACGTGGGGAACCAGTCCTGCGCGATCGGTTCGGTCAAGACCAACATCGGCCATCTGGAAGCGGCGGCAGGCGTCGTGAGCGTATCCAAGGTGCTTCTGCAGATGAAGCACCGGCAGCTCGTGCCGTCGCTGCACTCCTCCGAGCCGAACGAATTCATCGACTTCGCACAGTCGCCCTTCTACGTCGTCCAGAAGCTGGAGGAGTGGAAGGCAAGGGAAGTGGATGGCACCCGGCTTCCCCTGCGCGCGGGCATCAGCTCGTTCGGCGCGGGCGGCGCCAATGCGCACATCATCCTGGAAGCGTACGAGCGGTTGCAGCAGGCGGGTGATGCATCGCCGGCACGGCCGCTGATTTTCCCTCTCTCCGCCAGGAGCGAGGAGGCGCTGCGGGATGCCGCGGTCCGGCTGTCGCGATTCCTCCGGCAGCACGACGTCGATCTGAGCGACGCGGCCTACACCCTGCAGCAGGGACGGAAGTCTTTCGAGCATCGCGCGGCGGTCATCGCCACGACGAAAGAAGAGCTGCTCGAAAAGCTGGCTGCCTTCATCGACGGAAAGAAGAACCAGGACATCCTCATCGGGCAGCCGAAGAGCGCCGAAGGGGTGATGCGGTTCCTGAACCGGCGGCAGAAGCAGGAATTCGTCCGGATGGTGTCGGAGGATGGCGACTCCCACCAGATCGCCGGGATGTGGGTCGAAGGTCTGCTGGAGAACTGGCAGGGATACCGGTCCAATGGCGCGGGCAAGAGAATCTCTCTGCCGACCTACCCCTTCGCCGACAGGCGGCACTGGGTCACTGCTGCATCGCCGGTACGCCAGGTGCTGCACGCGGCGGCGGGCCTGCATCCGATGGTCGACAGCAATGAATCGACCTTCGAGCGCCAGGTCTTCAGGAAGACCTTCCACGAGCGCGACTTCTTCATCTACGACCACCACGTGGCGGACATCGCCACGCTGCCCGGCGTCGCCTATCTCGAGCTGGCGCGGAAGGCCGGCGAGATCGCCGCGAACCGGAAAGTCCAGAAGATCAAGAACATCGTCTGGATCAGCCCGATCGTGGTGCAGAACGGGGTGTCCAAAGAGGTCTTCATCGAGCTGAAGCCCAACAAGGACACCGTGCAATTCGAAGTGTTCAGCGAGGGCCCGGCAGGCGGCAAAATTCCGCACTCTCAGGGCACGCTGCTGTATGCCACGGCGCAGGACGCCGCCGCGGAGCCCGAGATGCTCGACCTGGACGGCGTTCGTGCGCGGTGCGCGAAGGTCATCGACGGCAAGACGGCCTATCCGCTCTTCAAATCCTTCGGCCTGAACCTCGGCCCCAGCTTCCAGGTGCTCCGGGACGTCTACAAGAACGAAGCCGAGACCCTGGGCGAGTTGAAGCTGCCGGAGTTTCGTCAGAGCGACCTGCAAAGCATGCTTCTGCATCCGTCGCTCGTGGATGGCTCCTTACAGGCCGGAGTGGCCGCGCAGCTCGGCGGACAGAACGGCGAGATGGTCGTCCCGTTCTCCATCGGCGAAGTCGAGATCCTGCACCCTCTGCAATCCACCTGCTTCAGCTATGTGACGCAGGCGAAAGACGACGGTGCCAGGAGTGGCAAGAGCTCGGTCGTGAAGACCAACGCGTTCATCGTGGACGAGTCGGGAAAAATCCTCGTCAAGATCCGCGACTCCGTCGGCGTGCCTCTCCGCGAGGTGAACAAGAAAGCGCCGGCGACCGCGGAGGCGGAAGACTTCTCCAGGCTGTACTACTCGTATGACTGGGAGAAAGCGCCCCTGGCCGCGGAGACGGCGACGCGTCCGTCCTCTCTCGTGCTCTTCGATACGGACGAAACGCTGCGCGAGCTGGCCGAGCAGGTGGTGCTGGTCCGGCCCGGAGAGGCGTTCGCGGAAGTGGGACACCAGTCCTATACCGTCCATCCGGGAAGCAAAGACGACTTCACGCGGCTCTTCGAGACGCTGATCGACAAGGGATTCCCGGTCGAGAATGTCTGCTTCGCCTGGCCGCGCCACGATCAAGCGGGGACGGACCGGGAGCTGCAGGCATCGCTGGAGAGCGGCGTCTACTCCTTCCTGTTCCTCTGCCAGGCGCTGATCGGCAAGAAACTCGACAGTGCCGTCCAACTGCTTTATCTCTATCCAGGAAGACTCGGCCAGGCCGACGCGCACCACGAGGCGATGGGCGGCTTCGTCAATGCCCTCCGCCTCGAGCATCCCAAGCTGCTCTGCAAGACACTCGAGGTCCGGCAGGACGGGGACGGCCGCGAGCCGATCCTCGACGCCGTCGCGGCGGAGCTCCAGGCGCGCGCGCAGGATGCGACGGCCATTCGCTACGAGGCGGGCGAGCGCTCCGTCCGAAAGCTCAAAGCGTTCGACCTCGGCGAAACGCCGGCCGAGGGGAAGGGGCTCCGGGAGAACGGCGTCGTTCTGATTACGGGCGGCGCGGGCGGCCTGGGTCTGCTGTTCGCGGAATTCCTGGTGCGGGAGCACAAGGCGAAAGTGGTCCTCACCGGCCGGTCGGCGCTGTCGGCCGAGCGGGAGGCGCGGTTGGACGAGCTCCGCAAGGCAGGCGCGGAAGTCCTCTACGTGCCCGCGGACGTCTCCAGCGTCGAAGACGTCAGGAAGCTGGTCGAGGAGACCAGGTCGCGCTTCGGCCAGATCAACGGAGTCATCCACGCCGCCGGCGTGCTGCGGGACTCGCTCGTCAGGAACAAGACGGCCGAGGAGCTGAGCGCGGTCCTCGCGCCGAAGGTCTACGGAACGCTGCACCTCGACGAGCTGACCAGAGACGAGGACCTCGACTTCTTCGTGACGTTCTCCTCGCTGGCGGCGGTCAAGGGCAACGGCGGGCAGTGCGACTACAGCTTCGCCAACCACTTCATGGACTCGTTCGCGGCCGGCCGCGAACGCCGCCGGGCCGAGGGTGCGCGGGCGGGCAAGACCCTCAGCATCAACTGGTCGATCTGGGCGGACGGCGGAATGCAGCTCGATGACCAGACCGCGCTGTACTTCCGGAACACCCTGGGCATCTCGCCACTCAGCGCCGCGACGGGATTCGACGCGTTCGAGCGTGGGGTCGCGTCGGGACGGACGCAGTTCGTCGTGCTGGAAGGCGTTCAGGAAAAGGTCGAGCTGGCGTGGGGCCTCAGAAAGAAGGCGCCTGCTGCCGCGCCGTCCGCTCCTTCCGCCAATCAGGCCGCGTCCGCGGCGGCTGCGGGCAGCGGAGATCTCTTCGCGCCGCTGCTGAACGACTTGTCGCAGATCGTGATGGGCCACCTGAAGCTCGAAGCCGGCGATGTGGCGCACGACAAGGTGCTGCTGGACCTCGGCTACGACTCGATCGGACTGACGTCGTTCGCGAACGCCGTCAACGAGAAGTACCAGTTGGACATCACGCCCGTCCTGTTCTTCGATTATCCGTCGCTCGGCGAGATCGCGAGACATCTGGCAGACGAGCGCAGGGACGAGATCGGCCGTTACTATGGCGGCTCCGCCGCCGCTCCGGTCGCCGCATCGCCCGCTCAGGAGCAGCCTGCCCCGGCGGCAGTGGCGAAACATCAGGATGCTGCGACGCTCGCGATCAACAAGGGCTGGGATCCTTCCGCCCTCGATGGCGCGGCAGCGCCTCGAGCTGTGGTGGAAGCGCTGCCTCCGCAGTATCGCTTCCTCAACGAGCCGATCGCCATCGTGGGGATGAGCGGCGTCATGCCGCTCTCCGAAGACCTGGATGAATTCTGGGAGAACCTCAAGAGCTCGAAAGATCTGATCTCCGTCGTCCCGCGCGACCGCTGGCGCTGGGAGGACTATTTCGGGAATCCCCTCACGGAGGCGAACAAGTCGAACTCCAAGTGGGGCGGGTTCATGAAGGAGGTCGACAAGTTCGACCCGCAGTTCTTCGGGATCTCCGCGAGAGAAGCGGAGATGATGGACCCGCAGCAGCGGCTCTTCCTGCAGACCGTCTGGAAGGCGGTCGAGGATTCCGGGCAGAAGGTGTCCGAGCTCTCCGGCACGAGGACCGGATTGTTCGTGGGCGTTGCGACGAACGACTACCTCAACGTCATGACCGGTCGCGACGCGGCCCTGGACGTTCACGCCGGGCCGGGGAACTCCCACTCCATCCTGGCCAATCGCGTCTCTTTCCTCCTCAATCTGCACGGCCCCAGCGCGCCCATCGACACCGCGTGCTCCAGCTCATTGATCGCCCTGCACCGCGCCGTCGAATCGATCCGCACGGGCGGCTGTGACATGGCCATCGTGGGCGGCGTGCACGCCATGCTCAGTCCCGGCGGGCACATTTCGTTCGCCCTGGCCGGACTGATGAGCGGCGACGGGAAGTGCAGGAGCTTCGACAAGAACGGAACCGGCTATTCGCGCGGCGAAGGCTGCGGCGCAATCTTCATCAAGCCTCTGTCGGTCGCCGAGGCCGATGGAAATCACATCTATGCCGTCATCAGGGCGACCGCGGAAAATCACGGCGGGCGCGTGGCCATGCTCACGGCGCCCAGTGCATCCGCTCAATCGGCCCTGCTGGTCGAGGCGTACGAAAAGGCGAAGATCGATCCGGCCACCGTCGGATACATCGAATGCCACGGCACGGGAACGGGCCTGGGCGATTCGATCGAAGCGCAGGGGATGAGCAAGGCCTTCGCTGAGCTCTACAAGAGACACAACAAGCCTCCCGCGGCGGACCCGCACTGCGGGCTGAGCTGCGTCAAGAGCAACATGGGCCACCTCGAGACCGCCGCCGGCATCGCGAGCGTGCAGAAGGTCCTGCTGGCCATGAAGCACAAACAGATTCCGGCCACCCTCCACTTCGAGGAGATCAATCCCTACATCAAGCTCAAAGGGACGCCGTTCTACATCGTCGACAAACTCACCGAATGGAAAGCCCCGATGGGGGAGGATGGATCGCCGCTTCCCCGCAGGGCGGGCGTGAGTGCGTTCGGCTTCGGCGGTGCCAACGCGCACATCGTGCTGGAAGAGTATGTCGCGCCGAAGCGTGCGTCGTCGCATCGCCCGGGCACGCCCGAGCTGATCGTGCTGTCCGCGAAGAACGAAGCGCGGCTCGAGGCCTACGTCCAGTCGATGCTGGCTCATCTCGAGAAGGGCGAAGCCGACCTGGCCGACTTTGCCTATACGCTGCAGGTCGGACGGGACGAGATGCCGGCCAGGCTGGCGCTGGTGGCGTCGAGCGTCGAAGAGTTGAAGCAGAAATTCGGCGAGATCCTCGAAGGCCGGAGGCCGGCAGACAGCTACCGCACGGACAGGGGAGACGGGCAGGCGGCGAACGGCGCCGCGGCAGACACCTCCGTCCAGGAGCTCATCGAGCGCAAAGACCTGTCCCGGCTCGCGGAACTGTGGGTTTCCGGCGCGAAGATCGACTGGCGCCTGCTGCACGCGCCGGGTGCCGCGAGGCGCGTCTCCGCTCCCACGTATCCCTTCGCGAAGGAGCGCTACTGGTTCGCCATCGCGGAGACCGAAACCATCGCGGAGACCGAAACCGTTTCGCCGGCTGTCCCGGAGTGGATTCCCGCGCCAGCCGTGCAGGCGGAAGCGGAGACCGGCGCCGGCGTGGAGTGGATGTTCGGCCGCCGGCGGCAGCCGGCAGAAGAAGCCGTTGCCGCGGGCACGGTCTCGATGGCCGCTGCAGACAAGATGGAGTTATTCCTGAGGCAGGAAATGGCGCTCCAACTCCAGAAACCGCTCGAGCAGATTCCCGCGGACCGGAACTACTTCGATCTGGGCCTGACGTCGCTGGTGATCGCGCACCTCGTCCAGAAAACGAGCCGGCTCCTCGAGGAGGATCTGTCCCCGAGCGCACTGCTCGAATACAGCGACATCCGCGGTGTGGCTTCGTATCTGGCAGCCACGTACCCGGTCAGCGTCGATGCGCTGACCGTCGTCAGACGGGACGGGGATCCGGCTCCCTCCGGAGAGCTACGGCACATTCCGCATGCGGATCTCAGCCGCGTTGCCCGTCTGTCCATCAGCTCGGCCTCTCCGGCCCAGGAGCTGACGACGGTCGCGCCTTCCCTTGCCGATGCAGGGCGTGCACAGGTCCTCGCGAAAGTCGTGTGGCAGGAAGCGCCGCCCGAGGACGCCTACGAGACGATGACCTTCTGAGCGGGAACTGACATGGAAACCGTAACCGAGCTTCTCGACGAGCTGGCGGTCAAGGGCGTGAAGTTGTCGTCCATTGCCGGGCAGGTGAAATGCTACGCGCCGAAGGGCGCGCTCACGCCCGACCTCCAGCAGGGCATCGCCCGATACAAGGCGGAGATCATCGCGTTCCTGGACGCCACGAACGGAGGGCAGCAGCTCCACGTCGTCGAGCCTTCCCCGGCACCGGCGAAGGAATTTCCGCTGTCGGCGGGACAGAAGGGCCTCTACATCCTGCAAAGCCTGCATCCCGGGATGGGCGCCTACAACGTCCCAGTCTGCTTCAGGATCAACGGTCCGGTCGACACGGCGATCCTGGCGAAGGCCTGGAGTCATGTCCTCGATCGCTTCCCGGTCCTGACGGCGCGGGTGATCGAGAAAGATGGTGCGCTGTACCACCGCCTCGACGACGACTGCCGGACGACCATCCAGCAGCGGAACGTCGAATTCGCGGACGAGGAAGAGTTTCTGTCGTTCGTGCGGAGGGAGGCGAAGCAGCCGTTCGACCTGAACCGCGGTCCCCTGACGCGCATCGAATTGTTCGTACGGGACCGACAGAGTCCGGTCCTGCTCCTCACCGTCCATCACATCGTCTTCGATGGCGCCTCCGCCGCGATCGCGGTGAAGTCGCTGCTCGAGCTCTACCAGCAGTTGTCCGCGGGGAATCCGGTCCGCCCGTCGCACGAGCTGCCGGGCTATCAGGCGTTCGTGGCGTGGGAAGAGGCCATGCTGGCGTCGCCGGAAGGCGCGGCGCATGCCCGTTACTGGCAGCAACAGCTCGCGGGCGAGCTGCCGGTCGTCGAGCTGCCTCCCAATCATCCGCGCCTGCCGTCAGCGCGGTTCGAGGGGAAAACGCTGGTCGAGGCGCTGCCGGAGGATCTGTCCCGGTCCATCGGAGAGTTTGCCAAAGCCCACTCCCTGCCGCCCTCGGTGGTCTTCCTGGGTGTGTTCCAGTTGCTCCTGCACCGGTACACGAACCAGGACGACATCATCGTCGGCATGCCCGTCATGGGGCGCGCGGCGCAGCAGTTCGCGGGGGACGTCGGGTACTTCATCAACATGGTCCCGATTCGCGTCCGCTGCGACGACGGGAACCGGATGATCGATTTCCTGCGGACCGTGCGGGGCACGATGCTGGACGCTCTCTATCACTCCAGCTATCCGTTCCCGCTGATGCTGCACAAGGTCGCGTCCCGGCAAGCGGAAGGGAACCCGATCTTCCGCGTGGCCTACGCATATCAGAACTTCTTCAATCCGGCCGACGCGACGTCTTTGCTGAATCAGCAGGTGCTGCCGATCGAGAACGTCCCCGGAATCCTGCAGGAAGGGGAGTTCGACCTCAGCCTGGAGATCTTCGAGACCGACGGGGCGTCCTTCGATGTCCACGTGAAATACAACCCGGATCTGTATGCGCAGCGCACCATCGCCCGCCTGATCGAGCACTATCGCGTGCTGCTGGGCGCGGTGAGCGGGAGTCCGAGCTCGCTTCTGCACGAATACCGGATGCTGCCGGAGCACGAAGAGAAGCGGCTGCTGCACGGCCTCAACGACACCCGCACGGAGTACCCGGTCCATCAGTGCATCCATCATCTGATGGCGGAACGAGTCGCGGACCATCCGGAAAGACCCGCCGTCGTGTACGGCGAAGACCATCTGACCTATCAGGAGCTCCTGTCCAGGAGCCGGGACCTCGCGTTGTATCTGCAGTCGGAGGGAGTCCGGCCGGACGGCCTGGTGGGCGTCTGCATGGAGCGGTCGCTGGAGATGGTGGTGGCCCTCTACGGAATCCTCGCGGCCGGCGGGGCCTATGTGCCGCTGGACCCCGACTATCCGGACGACCGCCTGGAGCACATGGTGCGCGACAGCCGCGCCGCCGTCGTTCTCACCCAGGAAGTCCTGCGCGCCAAGCTGGCCACGCTCGTCGACGCCGAAACGCGGGTCATCGCGCTGGATACGCAATGGCCGGAGATCCGCGCGCGCGTCGACGCACTCACGATGGCGGGCGTCGCGCTCCGCGAGGACGTCGCGCCCCGGGACCTCGCCTATGTGATCTACACCTCGGGATCCACGGGCCGGCCCAAGGGCGTCATGAACGAGCACCGCGGCGTCGTGAACCGGCTCCTGTGGATGCAGGACGCGTACGGCCTGGGCGCGGAAGACGCGGTGCTGCAGAAGACGCCGTTCAGCTTCGACGTGTCGGTGTGGGAGTTCTTCTGGCCGCTGTTCACCGGCGCCACGCTCGTCGTGGCCCGGCCGGAGGGACACAAAGATCCCGCCTATCTGGCCGATGCCATCCAGCGGCACGGCATTACGACGCTGCACTTCGTGCCCTCCATGCTGCAGGTCTTTCTGGAGCATGCCGAGGCGGTGCGATGCCTCAGTCTGCGCCGGGTGATCTGCAGCGGCGAAGCGCTGCCGTCCGCGCTCGCGCGGCGTTTCGCGGAGCGCCTGCCGCATGCCACGCTGATCAACCTCTATGGCCCCACGGAAGCGGCCGTCGACGTCACGGCCTGGACCTGCCCGAAGACGGAGATCCCCAATGCCATTCCCATCGGGCGGCCGATCGCCAATACGCAGATTTACATCCTGGATCCGTACGGAGCGCCCGTTCCGGCCGGCATCGCCGGGGAACTGCACATTGCCGGCGTGCAGGTGGCGCGCGGCTATCTGAACCGCCCGGAGCTGACGGCCGAGCGCTTCGTCCACGACCCGTTCTCCGCCGAAGCGGGCGCGCGCATGTACAAGACCGGCGACCTGGCCCGCTGGCTGGACGACGGCAGCATCGAGTACCTGGGGCGCAACGATTTCCAGGTCAAGCTCCGCGGCTTCCGCATCGAGCTGGGAGAGATCGAAGCGCGATTGACCGAGCACGAGGCGGTTCGGGAAGCGGTGGTGGTGGCGCGCGAAGACAGGCCGGGAGAAAAGCGCCTGGTGGCGTATTACACCCCCTCGCCGGAGCGCGAGGTCTCATTGGGCGAGCTTCGCGCGTTCCTCGGCGAGCGCCTGCCGGAATACATGGTGCCGGCGGTGTATGTGCCGCTGGACGAGATGCCGCTGTCGCCCAATGGGAAGCTGGACCGGAAAGCGCTGCCGGCTCCGGAGACCGGAGCACTTGCGGCGCGCGCGTACGAGCCGCCGCAGGGGCCGATCGAGACGGCCCTGGCGGCGATCTGCCAGGAACTGCTGCATGTCGAGCGAGTCGGCCGCAATGACAGCTTCTTCGAGCTCGGCGGGCATTCCCTGCTGGCCACGCAACTGATCGCCACCATCCGGAGCCGGATGGACGTCGAGCTGTCCCTCAGAACCGTTTTCGAGCGTCCCGGCATCGCTCAATTGGCCCAGGTCATCGCCACGGCGGGAAAGCGCAAGGCGCCGCCGATCCGGCCCGTCGATCGTTCCCGCTATGAGCTCGTCTGAACCGTAGGGCGGAACCACGCCCTGCATTCGTCCACTGTCCCTTTCCAGCGTTCGATCCATGTCCACGCAATAGGAGGTATCACGTCTCATGTCCGCGACAGACACCGTTTCCATAGCCCCTTCGTTAGAAAGCCGCTCGCTGGCCTCGGTCTCCGAGCGCGCAATCGCAATCTCCTGGACCATCTGGCTGGCGTTCACTGGCATCGTCGTCTTCAGGATCGGCTCCATGGTGGACGTCGCCTGGCACAAGTCGGTGGGCCGGGACGAGTTCTGGACGCCCGGGCATTCCACGATGGCACTGGGCGGGCTGCTGTTCGGGCTTGCCGGCCTGTTCGAGATCATCAAGGCGACGCGGGCGGGCGCCTCCGAACGGCACGACGGTTCCGCGCGGATCATGGGCATGTACGGGCCGGTGGGGGCATTCCTGCTCGTCTGGGCGAACCTGGCGATGCTCTTCTCCTCGCCCTTCGATGACTGGTGGCACAAGACCTACGGACTGGATCTGAAGTTCGTGACCCCGCCCCATCTGCTGTTGATGATCGGCTGGTTCACCGGCCAGGCCGGCGCGCTGTTCTGGCTGGCCAGCGCGATCAACCGCTCCACGGGAGTCATGCGGGAGCGCCTGGGACGGATGTTCGTGATCGTGGCCGCGATCCACCTGATGTTCCTGCCGACGCTGGGGCTCGTGGGCCGCTCGACCCTGCACACGGCTTCCTGTTATCTGGCCGTGGCCCTGGTGATTCCTGCGTCGATGATCGCCACCGGCCGCGCTTCGAGGCTCAGGTGGGGCTGCACGCTGGTCGGCGCCGCCTACATGGGAATCATCATCGCGTCGATCTGGATCCTGCCGCTGTTCCCCGCGCAGCCGAAGCTCGGCCCGGTGTACCAGCAGGTGACCCACCTGATTCCGCCGCAGTTCCCGCTCCTGTTCATCGTTCCGGGGTTCCTCGCCGACCTGTTCCTGCAAAGGACGGAGTCGCGGTCCTCCTGGCTCAAGGCCCTTCTGATCGGCCCGGCCTTCGTGCTCGGCCTCATGGCCGTGCAGTGGCCCTTCGGCGACTTCCTGATGTCGCCGGCATCGCGGAACTGGATCTTCGGAACCGCCTATCTCCCTTATTACGAGCCCGCGGTCAATCCCTGGCAATTCAAAGTGCTGGAGAAGTCGACCGGCGCATTCGTGATGACCCTGGCGGGGGCGCTGGCGATCTCCGTCCTGACCACGCGCTTCGGTCTGGCATGGGGCGAATGGATGCGGAGGCTCCGCCGGTGACGGCGGAAGCCTGACGCCATCTGCTCCGGAGGCTGACACTGCATGAAAAACTCATTGAAGACTCTCTTCCTTTTCGTCGCCCTTCTTCTCCCGGGCGCCCACGCCCATGCCCACGTCGGCAGCGCGGACGTCTATTACGAGGGGAACGCCGGGCCGTACCCGCTTTTCGTGACCGTACGGATGCCGGAGGTGGTTCCCGGCGTCGCCAAGATCGAGGTGCGCAGCGCCTCGCCGGACGTACACAGCGTCAACATCGTGCTTCTCCGCCTGACCGGGCCGGGCTCGAAGCTCCCGTCCACTCCGGACGTCGCGCTGCGCTCGAAGCAGGACCCGCAGTTCTTCGTGAGCGAGTTGTGGTTCATGGAGTACGGCGGTCTGCAGGCGCGGATCGAGGTGGACGGCGCCAAAGGCAAGGCACAGCTCTCCGTTCCGATCGCGTCTTTCCCGAGGCAACAGCAGCCGATGGCGCCGTGGATGCGCGTCATGGGCGCCGTCATGCTCCTCGGCCTGACGCTGAGCCTCGTCCCGATCACCGCCGGCATCGCCCGGGAAGGCACCCTTCCTCCGGGCGAGGCGCTGCAGCCCGCCAACCGGCGAAACGCGCGGATCGCCACGGTCTTGACGCTGCTCGCGACCGGCTGGGCCATCTACAGCGCCCGGGGGCTATGGAACGAGGAGGACGCCGTGTACGCGCGGAACGTCGATCTCCTCAAGCCGCCCCGGGTCGAAGCGACCCTGCGGGACGGGAACCGCCTGGTGCTCCGTCTCGCTTCGCCGCTCCTGCTTCCCGTGGCCGGCAAGGGACGGGAGACCGTTCCGGTCAACCTGGAAGAAGTCATTCCGGACCACGGCTACCTCATGCACGTGTTTCTCGTCGGGATGCCGGGGATGGACAAGGTCTGGCATCTCCATTTCGACCGCGCCGAGGGCGGCGCGTTTTCGAAACAGCTTCCGGCGATGCCGGCGGGCGAATATCAGATCTTCGCGGACGTCGTCGACAAGAGCGGCTATCCCTGGACGCTGCTCGGGAAGGTGAAGCTGCCCGCGATCGCCGGCACTGCTCCCGTGGGCGATGACTCGCGGTGGGAAGGCGCGCGCTATGCGGCTCCCTCTTCCGCGGTCGCGGTCGCGCCGCTTCCCGGCGGCGGCCGCATGGTGTGGGAGCGCCCGGCCGGTCCTCTGCAGGCCAACGTGGGGACCAGCTTCAAGTTCCGGGTGGAGGAGGCGGACGGCTCGCCGGCCCGCGACCTCGAGCCTTACATGGGCATGGCCGCACACATGGTCGCGCTGCGCTCCGACCTGAGCGTCTTCGCACACGTTCATACGAACGGCTCCGTGCCGATGGCCGCTCTCGATCTCGCCCAGGACGGGCTTCGCGCTTCCTCCGACGCCTCGGACGCGACGGGGATGGCGCACCACCACCACGCGTCGCTCCCCGCGAGCTTCAGCATCCCCTACGGGGTTCCCAGCGCCGGCGACTATCGCTTCTTCATTCAGATCAAGCGGTCCGGCCAGGTGCAGACCGCGGCGTTCGACGCGAAAGTCCAATAGCTCACGATCTTTTTGCGCGCGGCGCGCGTGCAATGAATTCATCAACCCTACAACAGAACACCAACGAAAGGCCGTACGATGACTCAGAAGAGAAGTGTCCTCCGCAAGATCGGGAAGTTCCTGGCGTACGCCGCCGGGCTGGTCGTAGTCGTTCTCGCCACCGCGCATTTCGCCTGGAAGTATTCGGGCTCGAACGAGTGGGAGCTGTGGCGGGACACGCACGTGACGCCCGCCTACAACAAGAAAGGCGTGCGCCTGCTCCCCGTGAAGGTCTACAAGAAGAAGGTGCCCGGGAAAACGCT
>DASUSN010000218.1:0-31543 GCA_036375075.1 Thermoanaerobaculia bacterium
GGGGGGGGGCGGGCTGAAGCCACGCCCTACATTTTTTACTCCGCGAGCACGACCGCCAGCACCACGTTCCGCTTCGTGCCCGTGAACACCGGCTCGATCTCGCACACTTCGTTCAGCGCGTGGCCGTGCTCGCAGGGGCCGGTGCCGGTGCCGATGGCGGGGATGCCGGCCAGGATGGCGGCGCTGGTGTGGTTGGACGCGGTGTCGGTGATGGGCGGGTTGTCGAAGCCGAACGCACGCCACACGGCCTCGGTCTGCTGGACCATCTCCGAGTTGCGGTGTCCGGGCAGGCTGGCCACCTCGGACTTCGACTCCACGTCGCGCTTGACCGTCATCCCCGCGCGCTTCGCCTCTTCATTCACGATCCGCTCGACCTCGCGGTCGAGCCAGTGCAGCGACTCGGGGTCGTTCGAGCGGAGGTCCGCGGTGAACCAGGCGTCCGAGGCTTTGGCGTTGAAGACGTCGCCCGCGCCGAGCATGCCGATGTTCATCCACGTCGCGCGCGGGAGCTTCAGCTCGTAGATCCGGTCGATCGCGCGCGCGACCGGCAGCGTCGCGGAGTAGGGCGGATTGTCCGACCGCGTGTGCCCGCCCGGTCCGATGAAGTGGTAGCGGTACCAGTAGATGCCGATGCCGCCGTAGGTGAAGCCGCGGTAGCCGCCGTCGAGCGTCACGTAGCGGTCGATGCTCTTGCCCTGGTCTTTCAGGAACTGGTCGACGCCGCCGAAATCCGTTTCCTCGCGCACCGTGAAGGCGAAGACCACGTCGCCGTTCGTCCGCACGCCCCCGGCCTTCATGGCCCGGATCTGGGCGAGCATGGAGATCGCGTTCTTCGTGTCGTCCCCGACGCCCGGGGCGTGGATCTTCCCGTTCTCGATGCGCACTTCGAGCGGCGTAGCGAGAGGAAAGACGGTGTCGAGGTGCGAGTCGAACACGACGCGCTTCCCGCCGCCGGTCCCGCGGTACGTGCCGATGACGTTGCCCACGGAGTCGCGATGCACGTCCTCGAGGCCGTACTCGCGCAGCAGCCGTTCCACGTAGTCCGCCCGCTTCTCCTCGTGACCGGACGGCGCCGGAATCTCGGTGAGCTCCTCCCACTGGCGCACGAGGGTCTCGCGATCGCCGTCGACGAAGGCGAGCGCCTTCGCGACGTCCTCACGGGCCATGAGCTGCCTCACCGCGTCGATGCGCGGAGTGACGTCCGGCACGGCGGGCGTCGCAGTGCGGCAGGCCGCAGCCCCGATGAGGAGGATGATGAGCAGGAGGAGAGGAAGAAAGCGTTTCATCGAGGGCCCGATGATAAGCGGGAAGGTCCATGGAGCCACGCGGGCAAAACGGGAGTAGGATGCGCACAGCCTGATTCCAAAACCGGTCGACCCGGAATGATCGCGGTGAGGAGATTTTGATGCGACGATTCTGCCCGGCATTGCCCCGGCTGTTCGGATCCCTGCTGCTTTTTTCGATCCTGGTGACTCCGCTCCTCGCACAAACGCAGTCCGGAAACATCATCGGCAAAGTGCTCTCGAACGACGGCGCCGTGCTGCCCGGGGTGACCGTGACGGTCACCGGCATCGGCGCGCCGCAGACGTTCGTCACGACCTCCGACGGTGACTTCCGCTTCCTCGGCCTGCACCCCGGCACCTACACCGTGACCGCGGAGCTGGCCGGCTTCTCCACCGTCCGCCGCGAAGTGGACGTCATCCTCGGCAAGAACTCCGAGTTCGACTTCGAGCTCACCCCGGCGGTCACCGAGGCCTTGACGGTCATCGCCGCGACGCCCGTCATCGACACGCGCGACACCGGCACGGGGCAGAACGTCGAGGAAGTGGAACTGATCAACGTCCCGACCGCTCGCGATCCGTGGGTGATCCTGCAGTCCATCCCGGGCGTGCTCGTCGACCGCGTGAACGTCGGCGGCAACGAGTCTGGCCAGCAGTCGTACTTCGTCGGCAAGGGCGTCGAGCGCCACCAGACGGAGTGGAACATCGACGGCGTGGCGGTGAGCGACATGGCCACCACCGGCAGCTCGACGTTCTACTACGACTTCGACGCCTTCGACGAGATGCAGATCTCGACCGGGACGTCCGATCCCAGCGTGCGCACGCCGGGCATCCACTTGAACATGGTCACCAAGCGCGGCACGAACGACTGGCGCGGCAGCGGGCGGTTCTTCCTCGCCAACAAGAATCTGCAGGCCACGGCCGAGGTGCCGCAGGAGGCGATCGACGCCGGCTATCTGACCGAAGACGACGTCGTCGAGACCGTCGACAAGATCAACGACTACGGCTTCGAGGTCGGCGGTCCGATCATCACCGACCGCCTCTGGATCTGGGGCGCCTACTCCAACAACGGCATCAACAACCTGCCCACGGGCCAGGGGGATGTCCTGCAGCGCACGAAGCTGAACAACTACAGCGGCAAGCTCGACCTGCAGATCACGTCCACCAACAACGCGGAAGTGTTCTACATGTGGAACGACAAGGTCGTCGACGGCCGCGGGTTCAGCCTGAGCCGGCCGACCGAGACCTCCTGGGACCAGACCGGTCCGGGCTGGATGCTCAAGCTCGAAGACACCCACATGTTCACGCGGAACTTCTACCTCACCGCGAAATACGCGCAGATCGACAGCGGCTACGAGCTCGATCCGAAGGGCGGCCGCGACGTCGACGCGTGGTGGGAGGATCCGGACTACGACACGGACTTCGACGACGGCTGGCATCGCTCGTTCCGCTATTTCAAGCAGGAAGTCCCGCAGAAGAACGCCCGGGCCGACGGCTCCCTGTACGTGCCGACCGGCGGCGTGAACCACGAGCTGAAGTTCGGCTTCGGCTATCGCGACACGCCCGCGCGCTCCGAGACGGTCTGGCCGGGCAGCGGGAACTTCGGCAACTTCTACGACGGCTACGCGCTCGCGGCGCTGACGCGCCCGGCGGTGCCGAACTTCGGCTCGCGCTATATCGATTTCTACCTGGGCGACACGCTCGTCCTCGGCGACCTCACGCTCACCGGCGGCCTCCGCTACGACATCCAGCGCGCCAAGAACTTCGGGAGCACCGTCCCCGCCAATCCGCTCGTCCCCGATCTGCTCCCGGCGACGAGCTACGCCGGGGACGAGCAGACGCTGGAATGGAAGGGCATCTCCCCGCGCGTCGGCGGGACCTGGGCCCTCGGCTCGGAAAAGAAGACCATCCTCAAGGGTGCCTACAATCGCTACATGGACCAGTTGGGATCGAGCGACGCGGGCGCGAGCAATCCCTTCTACCGCGTGCAGATGCTGTATTACTACTGGGAGGATCTGAACGGCGACAAGACCATCCAGAGACCGGAGATCGATTTCGATTCGGGCCTGTATTTCTTCTCCGACATCGATCCCGACAATCCGTCGGCCGGCTACGCGCCGGGGCGCCTCGACTACGGCCAGGACCCGACGACCACCGATGAGTTCATCCTCGGCGTCGACCATGAGCTGATGCCGAACTTCGCCATCGGCGCCAACTACAGCTACCGGTACCGCACGAACTTCCTCTGGAACCAGTACGAGAAGACCCGCGGCGCGGGCGACTACTACACCAGCGCGGACTACGAGCTGGCCGGCACGACCACCGGCACCCTTCCGAACGGCCAGACCTACTCCGTGCCGTACTGGGGGCTGAAGGACGGCGTCGAGCTGCCGGTCTACTACGTCATCACCAACCGGCCCGACTATCACCAGACCTATCAGGGTCTCGAGCTGACGGCGACGAAGCGCTTCTCGAACCGCTGGATGATGCGCGGCAACGTCACGCTGCAGGACTGGAAGCAGCACGTCGGTCCGGACGCCATCGTCGAGCCGACGCCGATCGTCGACGGCGACAGTTGCACGACCTGCGACGGCAACGACGTGGCCTCGTCCGGCGGCGTCAGCGGGTACATCAACTCGCGCTGGTCGTACTCGCTGAACGCGGTCGTCGAGCTGCCGTACAGGCTGATGTTCGGCGGCGCGGTGGTCGGCCGCGAGGGGTACATCATCCCGTACTACCGCCGGGCGAACCCCCGCGACGGTCTGGGCAACCGGGACGTCATGGTGACCGAGGAGTTCGGGTCCGAGCGGCTCGACAACGTGATGAACGTCGACCTCCGCCTCTCGCGCGATTTCGCCCTGCCCACGGGCGTGCAGCTCAATCTCTCCGTCGACGTCTTCAACGCGTTGAACGAGCAGACGATCCTGTGGCGCGACAACCGGATGTACTCCGCCAACGGCACGGACGTGAGGACGAACAACTACATCCAGACGATTCAGGGGCCGCGGCTGTTCCGGGTGGGAGCGCGGCTGCGTTTCTGATGCCTCCATTCCATCGATTCCGGGGAGGGCGGGCCTGGTTGCCCGCCCTCTTCGTTCTCGCGCTTCCCTGCGGCGCCGCGCTGACGCGCTTCGACACGGGCAATGCGCGGGACGTCGCGCCGGCATTGCACGGGCCGGTCGTCCACCTCGCGGGCGGCGGCGGCGACGTGGACGCCGCCTATCAGGAAGTCATCGACCGCGTCCGCGGCTGCCGCGGCTGCGACGCGAAGCTGGACGTCGTCGTGCTCCGCGCGTCGGGCGCCGACGGCTACAACGACTACCTCGCCGCCATGCCCGGCGTGGATTCGGTGACGACGTTCGTCATTACCGACCGCGCGTCGGCGCAGAAGGCGGAGGTCGTCGAGGCCGTGCGCAACGCCGAGTACGTGTTCTTCGCCGGCGGCGACCAGTGCAACTACGTCCGCTACTTCAACGACGCGCCGATCGAGGAGGCCGTCCGCGACGTGTACGCGCGCGGCGGCGCCATCGGCGGTACCAGCGCGGGGATGGCCATTCAGGGACTGGCGATCTACGACGCCTGCAACGACGCGAGCGCGCAGTCGAAGCTCGCCCTGGCCGATCCGTACAACGGCGAGATCAGCTTCACCACGGACATGTTCGACTGGCGCTACCTCGGCGACGTCATCACCGACACGCACTTCCAGCAACGCGACCGGATGGGCCGGCTCTTCGCCTTCATCGCCCGCCAGTTGCGCGAGCTGCGCCGCGACTCTTTCCTCGGCATCGCCGCGAATGAGCGGACGGCCGTGGTCGTCGACGAGCGCGGCATCGCGACGGTCCTCGGCGAGGGCCCGGCCTATTTCGTCCTCGGCGATCACTTTCCGGAGCGGGCACTCCCCGGGCAGCCGCTGACCTATTGCGGGTTTCGCCTGTGGCGTGTGGCCAGCGGGACGTCCTTCGATCTCGTGAACCGGCCGCGGACTGGCGGCTACGTCGTCGACGTGAACGACGGCGTCATTCTCTCGAATCCCTACTGATGCGCCGCCGTGTCCTGCTACTGCTGCTGCCGTTGCTTCTGACCTGCGCGCGGGAGCGGGAGCCGGTGCCGGTCTTCCTCGTCTCCATCGACACGCTCCGTTCCGATCACCTCGGCGTCTACGGCTCCTCGCGCGTCCGCACGCCGTCGTTCGACGCGTTTGCCTCGGATGCGGTGCTCTTCGAGCATGCGTACAGCCAGTCGCCGCTGACGCTGCCGTCGCACGCGACGATCCTCAGCGGACTGCTGCCCGCGGAGCACGGCGTGCGCGACAACACCGGCTTCCGCGTCGGCGAGAAGGTCCCGCTGCTGCAGACGGTGCTCGCCGCGCACGGCTACAGCACGGGCGCGGCGGTGTCGGCCTACGTGCTGCGCACCGCGACCGGCATCGGCCGCGGGTTCACCGCGTATGACGACGCCGTCGAGCGGAGCTCGTCGTCCGAGTCCCTCGGCGCGGTGCAGCGGCGCGGCGGGGACACGCTGGCCGTCGCGGAGCAATGGCTGGCGGCGAATTCCGCGCGGCCGTTCTACTTCCTCCACCTCTACGAGCCGCACGCCCCGTACGGGAGCGGCGGCTACGCGGGCGACGTCGCGGACAGCGACGCGCTGCTCGGCCGCTTCTTCGCTTCGCTGAAGGCGCGCGATCTCTACGACCGCGCGCTCATCGTCGTCCTCTCCGATCACGGAGAAGGGCTCGGCGATCACGGCGAGGACGAGCACGGCATCTTCCTCTACCGCGAGGCCATCCAGGTGCCGCTGCTCGTCAAGCTCCCGCGGAATCGTCTGGCGGGGACGCGCGTCGCGAGCCCGGTGGGACTGGTCGACGTCATGCCGACGATCCTCGGCGTTCTCGGGATTGACGCGCCGAAGTCCGACGGCCGCGCGTTGTTCGCGGACGACAAGCTTGCCGGCCTCGCGCCGCGGCCCGTGTACAGCGAGACCTGGTATCCGCGGTTTCACTTCGGCTGGAGCGAGCTGCATTCGCTCGTGGACGGCGACGAGCATTTCATCGACGCCCCGCGCCCCGAGCTGTACGACCTTCGCCGCGATCCGCGCGAGACGGCCAATCTCCTCGAAGAGCGGCGCCGCCGCTTCGCCGCGCTGCGCGCCGCGATTGCACCGCTGAAGCGCGCCGCGGCGGCGCCGGCTCCGGTGACCGCGGAGGAGGCCGCGAAGCTCGCCGCGCTCGGCTACGTCGGGTCGTCCGTGGCCACGGGCGACGGACCGCTGCCCGATCCGAAAGAGAAGACGGGCGTCTTCCGGGAGCTGCAGCAGGCGTTCCGCCTCTATCGCGAGGGAAAGGATGCCGAGGCGCTGGCGGCGTTCGACCGGCTGCTGCGGGACGAGCCGGAGATGGTCGACCTCTGGGACGTGCGCTCGAAGTTGTTGTTCCGGATGGGCCGGGCGGACGAGGCGATCGAGGCGGGGAAGGAGGCGCTGCGCCGCTCGCCGGCGTCGGCCACGCTCGCGGTCGACCTCGCGCACCAGCTCCTGCTGGACGGCCGCTTCGACGAAGCCGCGCGGCACGCCGAGCTGGCGCTCAGGAGCGATCCCTCGCGGGCGCACGAGATCCTCGCGAGAATCGCCCTCCTGCGCGGCGACCTCGCCGCCGCGGAGCGCGAGGCCTCCGCCGCCGGCGACAACGACGCCGCGCGCTACACGCTCGCGCGCGTCGCCCACCGGAAGGGCGACTACGCAGCCGCCGAGCGGCTCACGGCCGCCCTCGTCGCCCGCCCGGAGGCGCGCCGCCTCGCCGGCCTGCACGCCCTCCGCGGCGACGCCCTCGCCCGCCTCGGCCGCGATGCCGAAGCCGAGGCCTCGTTCCGCGAGGAACTGCGCCTCGCGCCGGCCAGCCCGGAAGCGAACCGCGGCCTGATCGTCCTCCTCGTCGCCCAGGGCCGCACCGAGGAGGCGACCTCCGTCGTGCGCGCCTTCGCCGCGGCAGCACCCAACCGCCAGACGTACGACCTCATCGCCGACACGCTCCGCGTCGTCGGCGACGAAGCGGGCGCACGCTACTGGCGCGGGCGGTGACGCGTGCTGGAGTTCCTCGGGGTTCCTCGGAGTTCCTCGGAGTTCCTCGGAGGGGCTCAGACCGGTCTCCTCCGAGGAACTCCGAGGAACCGAGGAACTCCGAGGAACCGGCGGGGCGGGGGTGATACCCTCCCAACCCGCGTGCGCCCCTCCCGCCTCCTCGTCCTTCTCCTGCTCCTTGCTTCGTGCGGCCGCACCGCCGAGACCGTGCGGAGCCGCGACGTCGTCCTGATCACCGTCGACACCCTGCGCGCCGACGCCCTCGGGTTCCGCGGCAACGGGCGTGTGAAGACGCCCTTCCTCGACTCGCTCGCGGCGCGCGGAACCGTGTTCACCCGGGCCCACGCGCACAACGTGGTCACTCTGCCGTCGCACGCGAACATCCTCACCGGCCTCTATCCGTGGCAGCACGGCATCCGCGACAACGCCGGCTTCACGCTCGACCCGAAGCACGAGACGCTGGCCACGCTCATGCGCGGACAGGGCTTCGCGACCGGCGCGTTCGTCAGCGCGTTCCCGCTCGACTCGCGCTTCGCGCTCGACCGCGGCTTCGACGTCTACGACGACGCCTATCGCGCGGCGGGCAGTCCGCTCGACTTCGCGGTGCAGGAGCGGCCGGGGAGCGAGACGCTGGCCCGCGCGAAGGACTGGTGGGAGGCGAACGCCGGGAAGCCGCGCTTCCTCTGGGTGCACCTCTACGAGCCGCACGCGCCGTACACGCCGCCCGAGCCCCACCGCGGCCAGTATCGCGATCAGCCGTACCTCGGCGAGGTCGCGGCCACCGACGCGATGCTCGCCGGCGTCCTCGGCCCGCTGCTCGCCGCATCGCCGGACGCGCTGGTCGTCCTCACCAGCGACCACGGCGAGGCCCTCGGCGATCACGGCGAGGAGACGCACGGCCTCTTCGCCTACGAGTCGACGCTCGCGGTGCCGCTGGTCGTCGTCGACGGCGCGCGCCCTCACGCGGTCGACGAGCGCTGGGTGCGCCACATCGACATCGCGCCGACGATTCTCGAGCGCGCCGGCATCGCCAAGCCCGCGGGGATGAAAGGCCTCTCGCTCTTCGCCGAAGGGGAGCGCGGCCACAGCTACTTCGAGGCGCTCTCCGCATCGCTCAACCGCGGCTGGGCGCCGCTCGTGGGCGTCCTCGACGGCGGCAAAAAGCTCATCGAGCTGCCGCTGCCGGAGCTGTACGACGTGTCCGCCGATCCGAAGGAGGCGGCGAATCGCTATCAGGAAGACCGGCGCGCGGTCGTCGCCCTGCGCGAGCTGCTGAAGGCCGACGCGCCCGCGCCGGCCGCCGCGCGCGGATCCGTGAGCCCGGAACAGCAGGCCACCCTGCTCAGCCTCGGCTATCTCGCCGGGACCTCCACGAAGACGAAGTTCACCGCGGACGACGATCCGAAGAACCTGGTGGACCTCGACAACCAGCTCCATCGCTCCATCGCCGCCTACCAGCAGGGCAATCTCGACGAAGCCATCGAGCTCGCCCGCGGCCTCGTCGCCGAGCGCCCCGACATGCAGATCGCCCAGGAGATGCTCGCCTTCTTCCTCGGCCAGAACGAGCGCCCCGAGGAGGCCATCGCGCTGCTGCAACGGCAGATCGCGGCGGGGCAGGCGAACGACACGATGCGCATCCGCCTCGGGCTCCTGCTCAGCGAGGCCGGACGCGCCCGCGAGGCGCTGGAGCTCCTCCGCCCCTACGCGGACCGCGACGATCCCGACCTGCTGAACGCGTACGGAATCGCCCTCGCCGACGACGGCGATCCCGCCGCCGCGGTCCGCCAGTTCGAGCGCATCCTCGCCGCCGATCCCAACAACGCCCGCGCCCTGCAGAACCTCGGCATCGTCGCCCTGCGCCTGGGCGACGTCCCGCGCGCCACCGGCTACCTCCAGCGCGCCCTCGCCCTCGACGCCCGCCTCCCCCTCGCCTGGAACACCCTCGGCGTCGCCGCCGCACGCCGCGGAGACCTCGACGCCGCCATCGCCCACTGGACGAAAGCGGTAGCCATCGACCCCTCCCAACTCGACGCCCTCTACAACCTCGGCCTCGTCGCCGCGGAACGCGGCCGCCCGGACGTCGCCCGCAAAGCCCTCCGCGACTACCTCGACCGCGCGCCCGCGTCCCGCTTCGCCAAGGAGCGGGCCACGGCCGAGTCGATCCTCGCGTCGCTCTGACGGAGTTCCTCGGGTTCCTCGGCGTTCCTCGGAGTTCCTCGGGGTGGTCGCACCGGTCTCCTCCGAGGAACTCCGAGGAACCGAGGAACTCCGAGGAACGGGTGAGAGCTGCCGCTCCTGCTATTCTTTTCCTCCATGACGGTTCAGGCCTCGTCCTCCTCGCTCGAGCGGGAGCTGGAGTTCCGCAAGAAGCTCAGCTCGATCGCCAATCAGATCAATTCCGCCGAGTCGATTCCGCACATCCTGATGTCGCTCAAGGACAGGATCCTCGAGACCCTCGATGCGGAGCGGCTGACCATCTACGCGATCGACACCAAGAACCAGGAGCTGTACTCGCTGCAGAAGATCGGCGACGTGCCGAAGGAGATCCGGGTCCCGAAGTCGTTCGCGTCGATCGCCGGCTTCACCGCCCTGGCGCGGAAGACCATCAACATCAAAGACGCGTACGACGCGGCGGAGCTGCAGAAGTTCCACCAGAACCTCCGCTTCGACCAGCGCTGGGACAAGCAGAGCGGCTTCCGCACGCGGGCGGTGCTGGCGGTGCCGGTGATGTTCGAGAAGTACCTGATGGGCGTGATCCAGCTCATCAACAAACGCCACGGCACGGCGTTCACGGCGCAGGACGAGGACGGCGCGGAGGAGATCGCGCGCATCCTGGGCATCGCGTTCTACAACCAGCACAAGGTGCAGCGGACGTCGAAGCCGTCGCGCTTCGGCGGGCTGGTGGACAAGGGGATCATCTCGGAGAAGGACCTCGACCAGGCCGCGGGCAATGCGCGCGTGAACAACACCAACGTGGAGCGCGTGCTGATCGAGGACTTCAACGTCCCGAAGGAGGAGCTGGGGCGGTCGCTGTCGGCGTATTACTCGTCGCCGTTCTTCCAATGGGACGGGGAGCGCGTCATCCCCGCGGAGCTGAAGGAGCGCGTGGCCTCGGAGATCTGGAAGAAGAACGTCGCCGCGCCGGTGGAGCGGAAGCCGGGCGTGCTGGTGATCGCGGTCGACGACCCGCAGGACCTCACGCGGCTCGACGGCCTCCGGGCGATGCAGCTCGCGCCGCGGTATGAGTTCTGGGTCGGAATGAAGCACGAGATCCTCGCGTACATCGCCAAGTCGTACGGCGAGCGCATGGAGGCGGACGGCTCGACGGGCGAGGCCGCCGACTGGGCGAAGATCCTCGACTCATTGGGAGAAGGGGAGAAGGTCGAGCTGGAAGACCTGCCGAAGGACGAGCCGGAGCTCGACGAGACGGATTCCGGGATCGTGAAGCTGGCCAATCAGCTCATCATCGAGGCGTTCTCGCGCGGCGCGTCGGACATCCACGTGGAGCCGGACGGCCCGCGCAATCCCTGCACGATCCGGCTGCGCATCGACGGCGACTGCCAGAAGTTCATGGAGATCCCCGGTCCGCACCGCAACGCGCTGGTGCAGCGCCTGAAGATCATGGCCAAGCTGGACATCTCCGAGAAGCGCAAGCCGCAGGACGGCAAGATCCGCTTCAAGTACTCCAGAGGGACCATCGAGCTGCGCGTCGCCACGATCCCCACGGCGAACCAGAACGAAGACGTGGTGATGCGCATCCTGGCCGCGTCGAAGCCGTTGCCGCTGGACAGGATGGGCTTCAGCGAGAACAACCTCGCCCGCTTCAAGCAGATCCTGGCCAAGCCGTACGGCATCTGCCTCGTCGTCGGACCGACCGGCTCCGGCAAGACGACCACGCTGCACTCCGCCCTCGGCTTCATCAACACCGAGGACATGAAGATCTGGACGGCGGAAGACCCGGTGGAGATCACGCAGAAGGGGCTGCGCCAGGTGCAGGTGCAGCCGAAGATCGACTTCACGTTCGCCGCGGCCATGCGCTCGTTCCTGCGCGCCGATCCGGACGTGATCATGGTCGGCGAAATGCGCGACCACGAGACGGCGGCCATCGGCATCGAGGCGTCGCTGACCGGCCACCTCGTGTTCTCGACGCTGCACACGAACTCGGCGCCGGAGACGATCACCCGCCTCCTGGACATGAACATCGATCCGTTCAACTTCGCCGACGCCCTCCTCGGCATCATGGCCCAGCGCCTGATCCGCGTGCTTTGTCCCAAGTGCAGGCAGGGCTACCACCCCACGCCCGAGGAGTTCGAAGAGATCATCGAGGCCTACGGCTACGACTACTGGCCGGCCACGGGAATCCAGTACTCGGACGACCTCACGCTGTACACGCCGAAAGGCTGCACGAGCTGCAACAACACCGGCTACAAAGGCCGCATGGGCGTGCACGAGCTGCTCGTCGGCACGGACGAGCTGAAGAAAGCGATCCAGCACAAAGCCCCGATCGACGAGCTCCGCCGCCTGGCCATGGCGCAGGGCATGCGCACGCTGATGCAGGACGCGATCGAGAAGGCGTTCAAGGGGTTCACGGACATCAAGCAGGCCAGGGCGATTGCGGTGAAGTGATGCAGGTGGAGCCCGCTGCACTTCACTAGTTCGGGTCTCTTCGCCTGAAGCGCTTCCACCACACGCGGAAATCACGAGAGCCGTGAACGAACGCCACGATCGCGAGGCGGTCTGTCCCGACCTGATAGATGAGACGGTACTTCTGAACGAAGATCTCGCGATAGAGCGAGTTGCGGAGCTCGGGGACGAATCGTCCGCGCTCGGGCAACTGCTTCAGCGACTCCGCGGCCTCGATCGCTTCGATGACGAGTTGACGGGCGGCGGAAGGGGAGTGTTCTTCGACGTAAGCTGCCGCCTCTTCGAGCAGAGAGAACGCCCGCGGTGCCCAGGTTACTTTTCGAGCCACCGCGCAAGCCGGCGTTTGACGTCCTCGTGATCGAGTCCTTCGCCGCGGTCGATTTCATCGGATCCACGGCGGATCTCGTCGAGAACGTAGACCTGGTACTGAATGTCCTCGAAGCTCACGTCGTCCGGCAAGTGGTCGAGGAGCTTGCGGACCTCGTCTTTCGCAGTGTTCACCGCACGATTGTACCGGAGGGGATCTTCGGTGCGGCGAGGGCGCACGCGCTTTGCACTGAACAGTGTGCATGATGCGCATCTTCGCCGTCGCACTCTCGCTCCTTTTCGCTCTCCAGGCCAGTACCGCCGGCAGCGAGGTCTCGCTCGCCGTGAGCACGAAGAAGAACGTCATGGAACTGCGCGTCGGCGGAAAGACCATCCGCCGGTACGACGTCTCGGTCGGCAAGAAGGCGCACCCGACGCCGCACGGCACGTTCCGGATCAACCACATCGTCTGGAACCCGGCCTGGGTGCCGCCGAAGGAGAAGTGGGCGAAGGGGAAGAAGCCCACCCCTCCGGGCGACAGGAAGAACCCGATGAAGGTGGTGAAGATCTTCTTCAAGGAGCCGGACTACTACATCCACGGCACCGCGGAAGAGGACGACCTGGGCGGCGCCGCCTCCCACGGCTGCATCCGCATGTCGCAGGCGGACGCGTTCCGCCTCGGCCGCTACCTGATGGACCGCGGCGGCGTTGGGCGCAGCAATGCGTGGTACGCGGGCGTGTTCGACCGCGGCGTGTCCGCGGACGTGCGGCTGAAGGCATCGGCGCGGATCGTGATCGGGCCGTGATCTTCAGCTCACGTCGGTGTGCCACGCTCCCCCCGCCCGCCCAAGTGGCGGCGCGGGACGCCGCCACGACAAGGTGGCGGGGACGCCGGCGCTCCGGGAAGCGGCTCGAGCTCGAGGGGCTAGCTCATCGTCGCCCAGGGGCGCGAGAGGTCCACCGTCTTCGTCTCCGCGGGCCAGGCCGCGGCCACGAGGTAGTAGTAGCCGTCGCCGAGGCGGCGGGTCTTGGCGGAGAGCTCGGTGAAGCTCCGGCAGACGCGTCCGTTGCCGCGCACCCCGGCGCGGTCGATGCTCACGCCCGTCCGCTCGGCGATGTTCTCGTATACCTGGATTTCGTCGAAGGATTTGCTCAAAGGGCTGTCTCCTGTTCAGCCCTCTACGGCAAAGCTCGGGCCACGTTTAGAATCCGCCCATGCCGTGCAGCCCATCACCTACGCCTTCTACGCCCCCCGCGGCGAGTTCCGCGTCGCCGATCCTGACGGGTATGGGCTCATGATCACGCACACGTGATCCCCCTCCGTCCCCCTCTGTGCCCTGTGTCTCTGTGGTGAATACGCCCGTCCCTCCTGCGAGGCGCGTGCGCATTCACCACAGAGACACAGAGGCACAGAGAGGGACGGAGGGAGGGCGGGCTGAAGCCAGGCCCTACACTTTCCATTCTGCCGTAGTCGTATACTGAAGGAACATCGCTACAGGGGTCGCGAAAGGAGCATCCGATGCTGAAGATCGGTCGTCTCGTCCTGGTCGTTCTCTCCCTGGTCGTCGTCCTCCCTCTCGCCGCACAGAGCGCCGTCATCCGCGGGCGCGTCACGCTTCCCGACGGGTCCGCCCTTCCCGGGGTCACCGTCTCCGTCGGAGACATCACCGCCGTCACCGACGCCGACGGGCGCTATGAGCTGATGGTCCCGTCACGGGGCATCGCCCGCGTCACCGCCATGCTGCAGGGGTTCCAGACCCGCACGGTGAACGTCGACACCTCCGGCGGCGACGCCACGCAGGACATCACCCTCAACGTCTCCTTCGGTCAGGAGATCACGGTCGGCTCGCGCGCGATCGGCGCGGAGCAGGAGAAGGCCGTCCCGATCGACATCATCCCGCTGGAACAGATCGTCAGCTCGCCCTCGACCGAGACCAACCAGATCATCCAGAAGATCGCGCCCTCCTTCAACTTCCCGCGGCCGACGATCAGCGACGGCACGGACAGCGTCCGTCCGGCCACGCTGCGCGGCCTGGGGCCCGACCAACTGCTGGTGATGCTCAACGGCAAGCGCCGCCACGCCAGCGCGCTGGTCAACGCGAACAACACCGTCGGCCGCGGCTCGAGCGGCGTCGACCTCAACGCCATCCCCGCCGCGGCGCTGCAGAACATCGAGATCCTCCGCGACGGCGCCGCCGCGCAGTACGGCTCGGACGCGATCGCGGGCGTCATCAACCTGGTCTTGAAGTCCAACGTCGCGCCGCTGACGTTCAGCGCGAAGGCCGGCACCACGACGCACGGCGACGGCCAGATGCTCGACATCAGCGCGGACGGCGGCTGGGGCATCGGCAGTTCCGGCGGCGCGCTGGTGCTCACCGGCGAGTACCGGGTGCGGTACGAGACGAACCGCGCGGGCAACGATCCGCGCGATCAGATCGTCCCCGGCGACGCCGGCAACAACGCCGTGCCGCAGCCGAACACGCACTGGGGCGACTCGTACGCGCGCGACAGCATGCTGTTCGCGAACTTCAACCTCCCGCTCAGCTCCGACGGCAAGCAGATCTTCTACGCGTTCGGCGGCTACAGCAACCGCCACGGCTCGCACGGCGGCAACTACCGCCGCGCCATCCAGGTGCAGAACTGGCCGCAGATCTATCCCCTCGGGTTCCTTCCGCTCATCCAGCCGCGCATCGTCGACATGTCGCTGACCGGCGGCGCGCGCGGAGAGGCGATGAGCTGGTTCTACGACCTGAGCGCGGGCTACGGCCGGAACGAGTTCGACTTCTACGTCACCGACTCGCTCAACACCTCCCTCGGACCCACGATCCCGCCGAACCAGACCCGCTTTTACGCGGGCTCGCTGGCGGACGATCTGTGGAGCGTGAACTTCGACGTCTCCCGTCCCTTCAAGTTGGGGGCATTGGCGGGACCGGTGAACGTGGCTTGGGGCCTGGAGTTCCGCCGCGACGGATTCGAGCAGGTGGCGGGCGAGCCGGCGTCGTACATCGACGGCGGCTTCAAGGACCGCGGCGGCGTGAATCCGGCCCCTCCGGGCGCGCAGGTGTTCCCGGGCTTCCAGCCATCGAATGAAGTGGACGCGTCGCGGAACAGCCAGTCGGTGTACGTCGACCTCGAAGGCGACGTGCTCCCGACGCTGCGCCTCGGCGTGGCCGGCCGGCACGAGCGGTTCAGCGACTTCGGGAACACGACCAACGGCAAGCTCACGGTGCGCTACTCGCCGCTGCAGCAGTTGATCCTGCGCGGCTCGGCCAGCACGGGCTTCCGCGCGCCCTCGCTGAGCCAGGGGAACTTCTCGGCCATCAGCACGAACTTCCTCCTCAATCCGGCCACGCAGCAACTGGAGGCGTTCCAGACCGGCACGTATCGCGTCGACAGCGCCATCGCCCAGGCGCTCGGTGCCGAGCCGCTGGAGCCGGAGAAGTCGAAGAACCTGAGCGCGGGCATCGTGTGGCAGCCGCTGGCGAACCTGGAGATCACGGCGGACTACTTCCACATCGACATCGACGACCGGATCGTGTTCTCCGGCAACTTCACCGGCGCCCGCATCCTCCCGCTGATCCAGCCCCTCGGCGCCACGGCGGCGCGGTTCTTCACGAACGCGATCGACACGGAGACCAACGGCTACGACATCGTGGGCAACTATCAGCGCGCGCTCTTCGGCGGCCGCGTCGATCTGTCCGCCGCCTACAGCAAGAACGAGACGGAGATCGTCGGCGTCGTGCGCACCCCGCCGCAACTGGAAGGCCTCGGCGAGGTGCTCTTCGATCGCATCGAGCGGCGCCGTGTGGAGTGTGGGCAGCCCGAGGACCAGGTGAGGTTGATGCAGAGCTTCGGGATCTCGGGATGGACGGTGACGGCGCGCGAGAGCCGCTTCGGCGAGTACTGCAGCTTCACGGCGCTCGTCGGCGCGCTGCCGCTCGACGACCAGGTGTACTCGGCGGAATGGCTCGCCGACCTCGAGCTCGCGTACAAGTGGGGCTCCTATACGTTCGCCGCGGGCGCGGAGAACGTCTTCGACAACTTCCCCGACCGCAATAAAGTGTTCCGCGACGGCACGACCGTATTCACCGCACAGAGCAACAACGGCATGTTCACTTACCCCAGCCAATCCCCGTTCGGCATGAACGGCCGGTTCGTTTATACGAGGGTCACTTATACGTTCTGATTGAGCCTCCGCCCCCCCGGTTCCTCGGGGTTCCTCGGGTTCCTCGGGTTTCTCGGAGTTCCTCGGCCGAGGAACCGAGGAACTCCGAGGAACCGGGAGGGGGCGGAGGGGCCGAGCCGCTGAAGTCACGACCTGCATAAGGGCGGCTCTTATGACGTATCTCCCCAGTTGACTCCGTCACGCCGCGGGTCCACTATCGGCGCGTCCCAGAAAACACAATCCAAAACGGTGCTGGCCGGCACGGAGTGCCGCCTGTCCGGGAGAGGTGCGTCATCATGAGGCTGCGCGTTGCGTTGACCCTGTCGCTCGTCGTCTCCACTTCACTGGCTGCCCAGTCGGTCACCGAGCCCGTACCGGCGCCTCCCAGCGCCGCGAGCTCCGAGCCCGCGACTCCACCCGAGGCGTCGCGGCCGCAGAAATTGCGGGTGATCTCGCAGGCGACGACCGAGAATTTCATCGCCAAATTCAACAGCACCGGCGGCGTCACCGACTCCGGGGTGTTCGAGAGCGCGACGGGATTCCTCGGCATCGGCACGACGGCGCCGTCGAACGCGTTGCACATCAGGATCCCGGACGGCGCGGCGAACGTGCCGCTGAAGCTCGAGACGAGCGGCGCCGACAGCATCACCGGCCTGTCGCTCAAGAACGACGTGCGCAACTGGCATCTGCGCGTGGACGGCACGGACGCCGACAAATTCAAGATCTACGACGCGAACGCCGGCGTCTATCGCCTGGCCATCGACGACTGGGGCCGGGTCGGCATCAATACCTCCGACCCCAAATCGGCGCTGGCCATCTACGGCACGAACGACACGTTCATCGGCATGGGACCCGACCCGATGGGAGTCACGGGCTCCGCGATGAACGTCGGATACGGCGGCAACTCCTTCGGCGCGGGCTCCGGCTTCATCAACGTCCGGCCCCACGCATCGGCCATCGCCCCCAATCCGTCCTTCCGCATCATGACCGGCAACGTCCCGCGGATGATGATCACCAATACGGGCGCGGTCGGGATCGGAACGCTCGCGCCCGCGGAGAGGCTGCACGTCCACAGCGACGATCCCGGGGCGGTCTTCGTCCAGATGCAGAGCACCAGTACGGCGCTGAACTCGTACGCGGGCGCGCGCTACGCGTCGTCTCTCGCCGCGACCTCGTACGCGGCGCACGGGACGCGCGACATCACCCGCTACGGGATCCCGCTGTCCGGCTGGTCGGAGATCGTCAACTACGCCGGCAACGGCCAGATCATCGGGACCAGCAACCCGACGCCGATCGTGTTCGGAACGCACAACGTCGAGCGGGTGCGCATCCTCGGCGACGGCAACGTCGGCATCGGCACCCCCACGCCGGCCGCGAAGCTCCACGTCATCGGCGACATCGTGGCCACGGGCAGCATCACCGGTGCGCGGGTCATCGGAGCCAAATACCAGGACCTCGCCGAGTGGGTCCCGGCCGCGGCCGACCTGGCGCCGGGCACGGTGGTGGTTCTCAACCTCGAGAAGCCGAACGAGGTCCTGGCGTCGTCCCGCGAGTACGACGTCGCCGTGGCCGGAGTGGTCTCCGAACAGCCGGGGATCATCCTCGGCGTGGAAGGCGCGGAGAAGGAGCAGATCGCCACGACGGGCCGCGTCAAGGTGCGCGTCGACGCGAGGAACCGGCCGATCCGCATCGGCGACCTGCTGGTCACCAGCGGCACGCCGGGCATGGCCATGCGCTCGGACGCCGTCGACATCGGCGGTCATCGCTTCCACAAACCGGGGACGATCATCGGCAAAGCGCTCGAGCCGCTCGCGGACGGCACCGGCGAAGTCCTCGTCCTCCTGTCGATGCAGTAGGCCGAGGAGCCGATCATGACCGAACGAACGCGTTTTTCACGCAGCCGTTGGGGCCTGGCGCTGGCAATCGCGATGCTCGCCGCCACGGCCGGCCGCGGCGGGTCACGGGCCATCGTCGAGGTCTCCACCGCGCAGACGAGCATGAATCCGACCATCGGCGAGTCCGTGCCCCTGACCGTCCGCCTGGCCAGGGACGGAGCGGTCACGGTCCGGGTCGTGGACCGCGACGGCTACCCGGTCCGCACGCTGGCCGGCGCGGCCGCCGCCAAGGCGGGGGAGAACCGTTGGACGTGGGACGGGCGTGACGCCGCCGGCCGGATCGTGCCGGACGAGGCGTATTCATTCCGCGTCGACTGGAGCAGCGGCGCGGAGCGCGAGACCTGGTTCCCCGCCGACACCCCGGCGCACCCGGTGTCGGTCGACGCCGAGTACTACGCCTCGCGCAGCGGCGCGATCGTCTACACGCTGCCGGTTCCGTCGCGCGTCCACCTGCAGGCCGGCACCGCCAGGAAGAATCCGAAGACCGGGGAGATGGAAGGTCCGGTGCTGAAGACGGTCGTCAACCGCGAGCCGCGCGACAGGGGACGGATCGCGGAGCCGTGGAGCGGTCTCGATGAGAGCGGCCAGGTCCGGATCGCGGACATGCGCGATTTCGTGCTGGCCATCGCCGCCACACCGTTGCCGGCCAACTCCGTCGTGACCTTCGGCAACCGGGAACGAGCGTTCGCCGAGGCGGCGCTGACGCGCACGGGGACGTCGCTGCTCACCCCGAGACCGAAGGGCTCCCACCACGCCGGGCTCACCGTCCTGGAAGACCTCTCGCCGGCCATGAGCATCGAGGCCCTCAACGGCTCGTGGTCCGCGGAGGAGCGCGCGTGGACCGTCCAGGGACGGACCCTGCGGCTGCGCGTCTCCCTGTCCGGCCCGTCCGCGTCCACGTTCGCCGCGCAGAAGGGGGAGCTGCACCGGTTCGTCGACGGCAGGCTGGTGTCGACGACCAGGCGCCCGTCGTCGTTTCCCTCGATCGTCGAGGTGCCGTTGCCTCCCGCGGAAGGGGTGCGCAACGTGTCGCTCAACTGGGAGAGCGAATTCGGCGCCGTGGCGGCGAACACGATCCGGGTTCGCGGAGCGGGACGATGAACCGCGCCGCCGCCCTGCTGTTCCTCGTCTCGCTGGCTTCCGCGCTTCACGCGGGCCCCGCGCTGCGCGTGCAGTACTACCCCTCTTCCCTCGCCGTGACGCTGCAGTGGCCGGCGGTGGCCGGGGCCACCTCCTACAACATCGAGCGCACCAGCGCGTATCCGGCGTGGTCCGCGCAGGTGGTTGGCCATGGCTCGACCACCTGGACGCAGTACAGCCTCAGCGCCAATACGACCTACATCTACCGCGTGATTCCGCGCGACAGCGCGGGGAATCCGGTCGGCACGCCGTCCAATCCCGCGGTCATCACCACGCACACTTACGCCGACAATCCGCTCGACACCGAGGACTCCGTGGCGCTGCAGCACGTGCTGGACTTGCGCGCGGCCGTGGCGTCGGTCAGGGCCGCGGCGGGGGCTGGCGGGATGACCTGGACGCAGAACCCGCTGACGACCGACTCCTTCATCGCCGACGAGGATGTCAACGATCTCCGGACCGGCCTCAATGCGGCGTACGCGAACCTCGGTCTGCCGCTGCCGGCCTATGAGGACCCGGTCCTGACCGACGCGCTGGTCCGGCGCGCTCACTTTCAGCAGATCCGCGATCTGGCGCGCGCGTATCCGGAACTGGTCGTCGTCCTGTCGGCCACGGCGTCGGAGCTGTATTTCAGCCCCAATGCGGACGGCGCGAAAGACACAACCACCTTCAATGCGACGGTGGGATTCCCGGCCGGTCCGCAGCGCGTCGATTTCCGCTGGCGCGTGGACGTGCGCAGCCAGACCACGAGCGCGGTCGTGCGCAGCGTTTCGGGCAGCGGGACGGCCGTCGCGTTCGCGTGGGACGGCAAGGACGCCGCGGGCAACGTACAGCCGGAGGCCGTCTACGGCTTCGAGCTGGTGGACCGCGATTCGCTTGCGAATTCCCTTGCCACGGCGTTCACGCGGCTCGACGTGACCGCGCCGGTGGCGACGATCTCCACGCCGGCCGACGGGCTGCTCGCGTCGAACATCCGGATGGCCGGCGGCGGTAACGTGGCGGTCACCGGCTCCGCGAGCGATACGGTCGCGCTGCAGCAGTGGCTGCTGGAGCGGACCGGCAACTCGCAGGCCGCGGCGACGATTTCCAGCGGCACCACCAGCGTGAGCTCCGGCTCGTTCGGGACATGGCAGACCCTCCCGGTCTCGAATGGCTCTTATGCGTTGCGGCTGACGGTGACGGACAAGGCGGGCAATGCCGCGACGGACGAGGTCCCGGTGACGGTCGGTCATTTCTCCGCGTCGCGGAACGTCGCCCAGGCCAATGCGGCCTTGAACGAGACCGTGACCTATACGGCGGTCGTGCCTTATCCAGTCAACCTGCGCCTCGAGGTCCGGCGATCGACTCAACTCGTCACCACGCTCTTCGACGGGCCGAAGACCGCCGGGACCCATTCGTTCCCGTGGACCGGGCTGCAGTCGTATCCGGACGGCGTGTACCAGTACATCGCCACGGTCACGGATGGGACGTATTCGTACGTCTGGGACAAGTCGACGTCCTTCCCCTCCGGTCCGGCCACGACGCAGTACGAGTACCCGAAATGCTGGAATGGGACCGCGTGGGTGGGGTGCGACGCGATGCCGTCGAATTACGAGTTCGATCCGTTCGGCGGGAAGCCGCTTCGCATCTCGTATTGCGCGGGGAGCGGTCAGCCGACCGGCGCGCTGCCGCAGGGCGGTTGCACGGCCCTGGGCGCACTGGTCACCGGCAAGGTGACGACCGAAGGGGAGACCACGGAGACCTGTGACTCCGGCTGCTTCATCAACGAGTATCAGGCCGGCCGGCAGGAGCTGCTCTGGTTCGGTCTGGGGGTGGGCGCGAGCTACATCGCCGAGCGGCCCCGCATGACGGTCATCCGGAAGTACACGTCGGTGCCGAGTAACGCGACGGTCCTCTACGGCACGGCTCCGGTGATCACGGACGTGACGGTCTCGCCGCCGATGCTCAGCCCGTCCTCGGTCCCCGCGCCGGTCAGCGGGCAGACGTACGCGGTGACGGTGACGCGGCATGCCGGGCGTGCCGTCGGCGCCACCGTCTATTTCCGCAATCTCGAGTCGGGCGCCACTCTGCGGACGCTCACGGTGGCGCCGCAGAACTCCGACACCGTCACTTTCAACTGGGATGGACGTGCGGACGACCCCGCGGCCACGCGGGTGGCCGCGGGCACGTACGAAGTGCAGATCATCGTGACGGACGCGGTCGGGTCCAGGGCCACGGTCCGGATCCCGGTCGTGGTCAGGTACTGAGGGAGGAAGGCACGTGCGGATTGCAGGCAAGCTCGCGGTTCTCCTCGCGTTGCTGGTGCTCGTGGCACCGGCCGGCAACGCGAGTTTTTGCGTTCCTCCCAAGCCCCCGGCCAAGCCGGCCCCTCCCGACGAAGTGTGTCCGGCGTGCGAGCCGAAGGAGTGCAAGAAGTGCACGGCCTCTCCGGTTTACCTGAGTCTCGGGACGTACACGCGCGACGACACGGACCTGCAGATCCGGACGACCGGATTCAGCATCGCGGTGGCGCGCTACTACGACAGCGGGCGCATGGTGGACGGGCCGATGGGCATCGGCTGGACCAGCAGCCTGATCTCGCGCATCTACGACGCCGTCTACGCGCAGAGCGCCACGACGTACCTGCAGAAGGCGTACGTGGTGATGCCGCACGGGGCGACCTACGAGTTCACCCGCGAGACGAACGGGTCCTACACGCCGCCGATCGGCCGCCGCGAGGTGCTGGTGCGGAATGCCGACGGCACGTACGACCTGACCATCGCCAACAGCAGGACCGTGCTGCACTTCAACACCGATGGGACCCTGGCCTCGATCAAAGACGAGTTCAACAACGCCATCAACTATACGTATGACGGGAACGGCCGGGTGCAGCGGGTGGCGGACGGCGCGGGCTCGGGCCGGTTTGTGGATGTCACCTGGAACACTTCGGGGCGCATCTCTTCGGTCACGGACTCCGCGGGACGCACGGTCCGCTATACGTACGACGCCGACGGAAACCTCGAGCGGGTCGCCGACGCGGTGACGCCGACGGGCAGCTATTCGACCCGCTATTACTACACGGCCGGCCGCTTCAAGCCGTTGCTCTCGCGGATCACGGACCGCTGGGACCGCGTGATCTCGCGCATCGAATGGGACAGCGCGGAGCGGGTGGTCAGCTACACGGACGGCGACTTCAATGACGCCAACCCTACGGCCTCGACCGGCGAGAAATACCGCTATTTCTACACTCCGAACGTTCCCCCGCCGGACGGACCCTATACGCATCGCATCCATTCTCTCGGCAGCAAGATCACCAGATACGTGCCGGGAACGGGGTTGAAGCTCTACGACGGGGCTACCTACGACGCGGCGGGACAGATCACCGCAGTTGGGAACGAGGCCGGCAGGACGGATTACACGTACGACGCATCGGGCCGGATCCAGACGGAGAGCGTCTACAACACCTATAACGCGCTCCTGGCGCGATGGACCTATACCTACGACGCCACCTTCCCGACGAAGGTGGCGAAGAAAATGCCGCTCAACTCGTCGCAATGGGCCGGTATCCGCTATGAATACTTTCCGGCGGGGAGCGCCACTCCGGGCGCGCTCAAGGCCGTTTTCCGGATCCGCAAAGACGGTGTGACCGAAGACTGCGTCGGAGCCTACACCTACGACGCAAACGGCCGGATGACGATCGCTACCCAGGTGCCGAACGAGCCGGCGACGTACCATACCTACAATACCGCCGGAGACCTGACCAAGGTCCGGCGAGCGACCGTGTCGGTGGATTACGAGTACGATTCTCTCGGGCGGGTCACCAAGCGGACGGACGAGATGGGGAAGGCGACGACGTACACCTATGATGCCGCCGACCGCATCCTCACCGTCACGCTGCCGAAACCGTCCGTGGGGTCGTCGCTGAATTTCACGACGACGTATACCTACGATCAATACGATCCGATCACGGGCCTCGTGTTCGTCAGTGCCACCGATCCGAACGGACGCGTCACGAAGCAGGGTTACGACGCCCTCCAGAACCTCGGGAAGACCGTGGACTCGCTGCAGAACGCGACGACTTACACCTATCAGTACAACCTTCTGAAGACCGTCACCGACGCGAACGGGAACACCACGACCCATACGTATGACGCCAATCGCCAACTGGCGTCGACGACGTTTCCGGACGGGGCCGTCGAGGGCTACACGCGCCACGAGGATGGCCGGATCAAGACCTTCGCCGACCGCAAAGGCGAGACCCTGACTTACTCGTACGACGCTTTCGGGCGGCTCAGCCATGCGGTGTACTACAGCCATGCCTGGCCGACGGGAGGGTACAAGGGCACGTTCTACAACTACGACGGACAGGTGCTCAGTTCGGTGGGCGATCAGCTCGTCGGGCCCCCGCGGATCTACTCGTTCTCGTACGACGACCGGTTCCGTGTCCTGACCCAAGGGTATGTCAATGACACGAAGATCGAATACGACTACGGCACGAATCCCGACCAGCGGATCAAGAGCTACACGGTGCGGCCCCCATCCGGCAACAGCGACCGCGTGACGACGGTCTATTACACATACGACTCGCTGGCACGCGTCAGTACGATCGGGTTCGACCCAAACATACCGGAAGCAACCATCTCCTACAACGCCCGAGGACAGTACGACGAGATCGAGTTCGCCAACTCGATGAAGCGCGACTATGTGTACGACGACCAGGGCCGGTTGACGGCGATCACGACCGGCCATTCCACGGCCGGGCTCATCGCCAACTACGGTTACGGTTACGACTACGATTACACGACCTCGACCTACACGATGCTGGGGCAGCGGGTCAGCATGACTTCGCTCGGCGTAGCGGCGACGAAATACAAGTACGATGCTGCCTATCAGTTGATCGAGACCGTTCCACCGGTGGGCAGTTACGCGCGCTGGGACTACGACGCCATCGGCAACCGCACCCTGCAGACGACGCCGTCCACCGGGACGACCACCTACGAGTACTACAAGAACGGCACGAACCCCGCCAACTCAGCTCGTCTCCGGAGGGTGGGCCAGGGGCCGATCCTCACGTATGACGCGAACGGGAATCAGTCGAACGACGCGACGTGGGACATCGCCAACCGGCTGATGCAACACGGGTCCGTTACCTTCGAGTATGACTGGGCGATGCGCCGGACCAAACGGGCGACCGTCCAGTACACGTATGTGGGGCGGAACGCGGTCCGGGTCCGGGACACGGTGGCCGGCGTGCTCGAGGACTACATCTTCGGTCCCGGCATCGATGAGCCGCTCGTGCGCAGGAACGCGGCCGGCGCCAAGCATTACTACGTAACCGACGGCCTCGGGTCCGCGGTCGGCGTCGTGGACGCCGCCGGCGGTCTGCACGAGGAGCGCACTTGGGACGCCTGGGGGCGGGTGACGGGCACGCATCCCACGTTCGGCTTCACCGGCCGCGAGCCGGGCACGTCGACGCTGCTCTACTACCGTTACCGCTACTACGACCCCAGCGCCGGACGTTTCATCAGCGAGGATCCTTTGCAGCGGATCGTGAACGAGGCGCGGTCGGAGGGACTGGCCCGGCAGCCGCGGCATGTTCCTGAATACACGTACGCACGGAACTCGCCCACGATGTTCACCGATCCTCTCGGCCTCGAGCCGTATTCACCGGGTGACGTCAAGTGCGTCGGCGAGTGCATCGACTCGTGGAAGGATGATACCTATAAGTGCCTCACGGCGTTTACGATTACACAAGTGGCCTGCATTGCCGGTTTTCTTCTCTGTGAGACCGTGACGGTGACGGCCGGAACTCCGGCCTGCCTGTACGGTCTCGCATTCTGTGAGTCACTCGCCGCCATCCAGTGGTACGACTGTAAGGCGAATGCGAAGATGTCCTATCTCAAGTGCCTCAAGGGCTGTTGCCCGTCGTGAAGGGGCTGCTCCGCTATCGGTTCGAGTTGTTGGGATTGCTGATCGCGGCGGTCGTGGCCGCCGCGACGTGGCGTGAGGGAGAACGCTGGTCGGCGCAACCGCTCGCGGTTCCGCTCTGGATCGCCGTCATGCCACTCCTCGGCCGTCTGGCCCGTCCGTCCGGCGATCCGCCGGCGGCCATCCGCCGCCGGAAAGCCTGGACGATCTTCGCCGGGGCCACCGGTGTGCAGTTGTTGAACGTCGGCCTGGTGCTCTTCGCGGACGTTCCACGGTCCTACGCCTACACCTGGATTGCCATCACGGTGTCCCTGCAGATCGTGGCCCTGTACGTCGCCCTCGCACGCCCCCGTTGACCTTTGGAGTGCGCCTCTCCGCACCGAACGTTCGTGGAGCTAGAATCCGCCGCGCGAAGGAAAGGGGGGTTCCATGCCACACGTCACCTCACACAAGCCCGGCGCGTTCTGCTGGATCGAGCTGATGGCCGCCGACGCCGCGGGGGCGCGCGCGTTCTACACGCAGCTCTTCGGGTGGTCGGTCAACGAGATTCCGATGGGCGATCTCGGGACGTATTTCATCTTTCAGAAGGAAGGGAAGGACGTCGCGGCCATGTACGAGCGCACGCCGGACATGGCGGGCGTGCCGCCATTCTGGATGTCGTACATCCGCGTCGACGACGCCGATGCCGCGACCGAGAAAGCAAAGTCCCTCGGCGGCACGGTGCACAACGGGCCGATGGACGTCGGGTCGCAGGGTCGGATGACCGTGCTGGCAGACTCGCAGGGCGCGGCGTTCGCGATCTGGCAGCCGGGGGAGAACCAGGGCATCGGGATCCGCGACGAAGACGACTCGCTCTGCTGGAACGAGCTCTGGGCCCGCGATCTCGACGCGGCGAAGCAGTTCTATCCCGCGCTCTTCGGCTGGGGAGTGAAGGAATCGCCGGAATACACCGAGTGGAGCGTGGGCGCGGACGCGGTCGGCGGGATGATCCCGACGCATGCGCCGGAGCCGGTGCCGCCGTTCTGGCTGCCGTACTTTGCCGTTGCGGATTGCGACGCTTCTGTCGCACAGGCACAGTCCGCCGGCGCGCAGGTCTTCGCGCCGCCGTTCGACGTGCCGAACGTCGGACGCATGGCTGTGCTCGGCGACCCGCAAGGCGCGTATTTCGCCGTAATCAAGCTGAACCTGGCGGGGCACGCCTGAAGGAATTCAATCCCTGTTGGTAGCGTTGCGACTGGAGCTTGAAGAGATGCGCAGCACTGTGGATCTCCGTAGGGCAGCATTTTCACGAAAGGAGATCCATCCCATGCGTCAGTCCGGAACCGTCAAGTGGTTCAACGATGCGAAGGGCTTCGGCTTCATCACGACCGAAGGTGGCGAGGACGTGTTCGTTCACTTCTCGGCCATCCAGAGCCGCGGTTTCCGCTCCCTCCAGGAGGGTGCGGCGGTCGAGTTCGACGTCACCCAGGGACCGAAGGGCCTGCAGGCCCAGAACGTCACCGTCAGCTAAACACCACAACCCCTGAAGAAAAGGCCGGGCTCACGCCCGGCCTTTTCCATTCAGTCGACCGTCTCCTCGGAGTCCCACGTCCGGGAGATGACGCAGGAGTTCACGCCGCCGACGCCCATGCTCAGCTTGCCGCTGTAGCCGTGCGCGATCTCGCAGCCGTATTGATTGACGAAGCGCGGGCTGTGGACCTGCACGTCCGCGTGCAGCTCGCCGTCGGTCAGCGACATGGGGAAGAGCTTTCCGCGGGACATGCCGAGGTACTGGGCGGTGAGCTCCCAGCCGCCGCCGACGGACATCCCGTGGCCGAACGTCCCCTTGCGCGCCGTGAAGATCACGTCCGAGTGCAGCATCTCCAGCGAGTTCTCGATCTCCGTCGCGTCGCCCGGCGTGGCCGTCGCGTGCATGTCCCACGTCCGCACGTCCTCGATCTGGATGTTCTCCAGCGCCGACTTGATGGCGAGCTGCGGTCCGCCTTTCGACGGCGTGATGATGTGATGCGCGTCGGCCGAGGTGCCGACGCCGACGATCTCCATCCCCAGCGGCTGGAACCCCTTCGCCATCAGCTCCTCGGCATCGCCGACGATCCAGATGCACGCACCGCCGGCGACGTGCGTCCCTTTCAGTCCCGTCAGGGGACGGGAGACGTCCGCGTCCGCGGAGAGCACGTTCGCGTTGTAGAACGCGGAGATCACCATCTCGTGCGGCGGGGGATCGGTCATGCCGATGACCACCGCCGTGGCGTTCCCGCTGCGGATCGAGTCGACCGCCATCTTGATGGCCACGCCGAACGACGCGCAGGCCGCGATCGGCGCGATGGTCGTCCCGACGATCTTGCCGATCATCGAGATCTGCGCGGCCGGGATGTTGGCGATGTTCCAGATCAGGTCCGGCGACGCGGCCGTCCACGGCTCCGGCGGACAGCCGTAGCTGCGGTTGACGGCGCGGACGCGGTTCAGCTTCTGCCGGATCATCGACAGCTTCGCCGACCCCGACGACGGCGGCACCGGCTCGGCGTGCACCTCGCGCACTTCGGCGAGGTATTTCGCCAGGGCGTCGCTCTTCGCCGCCCAATACGCTTCCCAGTCGTATTTCGCCTCGATCCACTCCTCGGTGCCGATCCGGTGGACGTCGGGATGGCCCGGCGCGGCCGGATCGGTCTCGCCGTCGAGGTGCCTGCGCAGCGGCTCGCACCGCTCGGGCGCGGCCCAGAACTCGTTCCAGCGCCGCAGCACGCGCTCGTACACCAGCGCCTCGCGCTGGGTGATGGTGATGTCCCCGATGCCCGTGCCGACGTAGATGTGGCACTGGAGGCCGAGGTCCTGCAGGTACTGCTCGATGCCGGGGTTCTGGCCGAGGGACTGGATGAACGCGCCGATCGCGTACTGCACGATCGGTCCCATCTTCTCCTTGAGCTGCGCGAACTTCGCCGGCGGAAACCGCTCGTCGAACCACGCGTGGTATGTTTCGAAGTCGAAATCAGGATAGCCGACGAGGAAGTTCGACTGGCCGTAACCGGTGAAGGGCGAGAGCCAGGAGCCGGCCTGTTCCAGGTTCTGGGCGAAAGCGTCGACGTTCGGGGATTTGGGCGCGACCACGCCCCACCCGAAGACACCAATTCTCCTGCGGTGCGTCATCGGCGGCGCATTGTACCGAAATTGCAAAGGGGCACATCGGTACTCAGTCAACACCAGTTCAGAGAGGTTTTTTCGTGAAGAGCTCAACCATGCGCAGCCTCGTCATCGTCGCCGTTTCCCTCCTCGTCGCGCTCGGCGCCTGCAAAGGCCGCGAGCAGAAGGCCCAGGACGAGTCCACCGCGACGATCGCGCCCGCGCAGCCCCAGCCCGGCGAGACCGGGACCGATGCCATGACCCAGACCGTGGAGCTCGGCGACGGACGTTCCGTTTCCGAGGGGGGCGCCAGCGAGGAGGGAGCGACGGCCACGCTGCCGGCGACCGATACCGCCACCGCGCCCATGACGGAGAACCCGACCACGACGACGGTTTCGACCACCACTCGATGACGGCCGGCCGGTGAGCAGCGAGCTGTACGAGCCCCTCATCGAGCGCGACTTCGACGCGTTCCGGCCCGTGGCGCACGCCTTCGCCGAATCGCATTCGGTCGAGGAGCTGTGGCTCGCGGTGACGCGCTTCGCGGTGCTCGCGTACGCGCCCTCGCAACATGCGAAGCGCGCGGTGATGGCGTGCCTCGCGGCGCATGACGACCTCGGTTCCTCGGTTCCTCGGAGTTCCTCGGAGTTCCTCGGAGAGGAGGGCGGTCTCCTCCGAGGAACCCCGAGGAACCCCGAGGAACCCCGAGGAACTGCTTTGGAAATGGTGCTCGAATGTGCGCGTTACGCGGCGGAGAGCCGCCAGCCGTGGAGTGAGCCGCCGATCCTCGATCCGCCCGAGCCTTCCTCGGGCGACGTGGAGGAGCTCCGCGCGGCCGCGCGGGCGGGGGACCGCCTCAGGGCGGAGCGCTGGCTGTCCGCGCGCCTCGAGGATGCTGACGCCGCGCTGCGCGACCTCGTACACTGCGACGCGCTGCTCATGCTCGATACCGCAACCGGCCTGCTCCCGCTCCTCGGCGACAAAGGCCGCTACGCGCTGCTGCGCATGCCCGTGTGGGAGCTGGTCGCGGACCCGGACGCGCGCGACGACGACACGCCGCTGGAGACGCGCATCACCCGCGCGGTGGAAGCGGACGGCGCGCCGGACGCGGTGACGTCGGTCTTCTACCGGAGCGTCTATGGGAGCGCCGGCGTCCCGCCGGCTGGCCCGGCGGCGTCCTCGCCGCCGGTAGTGCCCTATCGCCTGGCCCGCGACTACGCGCAAACGCTCCTCGCGCACCACTACGCGCGACGCCTGCCGCGCGAACAGGCGGAGCGCCTCCTCCACGCCGTCCACCACAACCTCGAGCACGGCGAGAGCTTCGCCGACTGGAGCTTCGCGTGAGGCGCCTGCTTCTGGGTGTCCTCCTCCTCACCGCCTGCGCGACCACGCAGCAACCCTACGCACCGCCCATCCACACGCCCCCGTTCGACAAAGCCCTCTGGGCCATCCTCATTGAGGAAGACGACGGCACCGTCCTCTACGAGCTGGCCGCGGACAAGCTCATGATCCCGGCGTCGAACCGGAAGCTCTTCGTCTCCGCGACGATCGCGAGCTGTCTCGGACCGACGGCCCAGTTGCACACGGACGTCTACCGCGACGGCGACGACCTGATCGTAAAAGGCGACGGCGATCCCTCCCTCGGCTCCTGGCGCTACTTCCGCGAAGGCGATTTCGACACGCTCGCGGACACGCTGCGCGCGCAGGGCGTAAAGAACATCCGCGATGTGGTGATCGACGTCTCGGCGTTCGATCGCGTGCTCTATCCCGGCGGCTGGAAGATCGGCAACATCGGCAGCGACTACTCCGCGCCGGTCGACGCGATCGCGTGGGGCGAGAACGAGATCGCGAACGACCGCGCCGTCGAGAGCCCTGCGCTGCATGCGGGGAACGTGCTGCGCGAAGCGCTGGACGTGCGCGGGATCGGTGTCGACACCATTCGCGTGAGCACCGAGCCGGTCGCCTGGCCGAACCGGATCGCGAGGATCCCGTCGCCGTTCGTCGCCCAGCTCCTGCAGACGGTGCTCAAGAACAGCCACAACCTGTACGCGGAGATGCTGCTCAAGCGCGCGTCGAACGGGACGTACGACGCGTCGTTCGCCCGCGAGCGCGCGCTGATGCACGATGAGATCGGAGTGCCGCGGGACTCGTTCCGCTTCGTCGACGGTTCCGGCCTCGCGCCGGACGACCTCCTGACCGCGCGCGCGACGGTGAAGCTGCTGCGGTGGATGAACGACCCGTCGCGGCGCGCGTTCTGGTGGCCCCTGCTCGCGCAGCCGAACAACGAAGGCACCCTGCGCCGCCGCCTGGTAGCCCTGGAAGACCGCGTGCGCGGCAAGACCGGCACCATCAACGGCGTCGCCGCCCTCAGCGGCATCATCGCCATGCCGGACGGCCGCTTCCGCTACTTCTCGATCATGGTCAACCACCACACCGGCGACGGCGACGACGCGGTGCGCATCATCGACGAGATCGTGACGCGGGCCGCCTCGGGCATGGATTTGTAGCTCTCGCTCCGCATCCGCGTCCGCCGCACGAACGCCTGTCATCCCGAGGACGGCGCGATCAGTTCTTCGTGAAGGTCTCGCCGAAGAAGGTCAGGCTCTTCACCTTCTTTTCGTCGTCCAGGGCGAAGGTCACGGTCTCCTCGAGGGCATGCTCTTCCTCCGCGGCGTCGAAGACGTCGTAGTGGTAGTGCGTGAGCGGCGCTTTGATGCGGACCCACTCCAGCGCGAGTGCTCCGTCCACGAGCGACACCTTCACCGGGCCGTACGCGCCGTTCCTGTATTCGCCCGCGTACTCCGCCAGCGGACGGGTGGGCTTCGTGTCCGGGATGCGCTTGGCAAGCCGCTCGGCTTTGCTCTTCGCCGCCTTCAACTCCGACTCGCGGTCGAGGTTCAGGTAGTACGTGCTCCAGTCGCGCGACGGGCGGCCGTCGAGGAGGATGTCGACGATCGCGTTGCGCATGCCGAGGAGCGACCAGCCGCGGCCGGCGTTGATGAGCAGGACCATGCCGATGT
>DASUSN010000219.1:0-17424 GCA_036375075.1 Thermoanaerobaculia bacterium
GCTGGAAGCCGGCGTAGCGGCCGGCAAGGATGCCGGCGCTCCGCGGCTACGCCGACCGCACGTCTACCTGGTTGTCGTAGAACGTCGCGCCGCCGCCGAGGTCGGTGACGGCTTGCGACGTCGTGTGGTTCGCGTTGTTGCGGTCCTCGGTGAGCTTCGGCCACCACACCGACGGCGCCGACACCACACCCGGGCGCACGCGGTCCGTGATCACCGCGTCCGCCGTGAACCCCCCGCGGTCGTTGAAGATCGCCACCCGCGTCCCCGCCACGATCCCGCGGGCGGCGGCGTCCGAGGCATGGATCTCCAACGTCGGCTTCCCGGCGGCGCGCCGCAGCGAGGCCACGTTCACGAACGACGAGTTCAGGAACTCGTGCGCCGGCGGCGAGATGAGCGCCAGCGGATACCGCCGCACGAGCTCCGGATTGCGCTCCTCCGACTCGTACGGCGGCACGTACTCCGGCAACCGGTCGACACCCTGCGCCACCGCGCGCGCCGAGGCGATCTCGATCTTGCCGCTCGGTGTCGGCACCCGCGACCCGCGTGCGAACGGCCGGTGCGGTGAGGGAATGTCGAGGCGGATGTACGACCGCTCGCGGAGCTCCTCCAGCGTGAACGGCATGCGCGACAGCACCTGGCGCATCATCGTCTCGTCGCTCTCACGGAGCGCGGGATCGTCGAGTCCCATCCGCGCGGCGATACGGCGGAAGATCTCGGAGTTCGGCAGCGCCTCGCCCAGCGGCTCGATCGACCGCGCGTTGTACATCACATACGTGTGCCCGTACGCCTTGTGCAGGTCCTCGTGCTCGAGCTGCGTGGTCGCGGGGAGGAGCACGTCGGCGTAGTCGGCCGTGTCGGTCTGGAAGTGCTCGAGCACGACCGTGAACAGGTCCTGCCGGCGGAGCCCGGCCACGACGCTCTCGCGGTCGGGCGCGATCGCGCCGGGGTTCGAGTTGTAGACGACGATCGCCTTCACCGGCGGGTCGCTGATCTCCGTCAGCGCCTCGCCCAGGCGGGACATGTTGATCGTCCGCGTTCCCGCGGGGCCGAGATCGCGGCGATGGAGCGACGCCAGATCGAGGCTCGAGAACGTCCCGGACGTCGACAGCGTCGCGCCGCCGCCCACGTCGTCCCAGGCGCCCGTTACCGCGGGGAGCAGCGAGATGGCGCGCACGGCGGAGCCGCCGCCGGCGTGGCGCTGCAGGCCGTAGTTCAGGCGGATGAACGTCGGCCGCGTCGTGCCGTACCGGCGGGCCAGGCTCTCGATCGTCTCCACCGGGATGCGGCAGGTCTCCGCGACGCGCTCCGGCGCGTAGTCGGCGAGCGCGCGCTCGCGCAGCTCCTGCCAGCCGAGCGTCATCTCGTCGAGGTAGGCGCGGTCTTCCAGCCCGTCGCGGAAGATCACGTGCATCAGCGCCAGCGCCAGCGCCGCGTCCGTGCCCGGGCGGATGGGGATGTGCTCGTCGCAGGCGACGGCCGTGCGCGTGCGCAGCGGGTCGATGCAGATCGTCGTGGCGCCGTTCGCCTTCGCCTCGCGCACGAACGGCCACAGGTGCGGATTGGCGGTCAGCGTGTTGGTGCCCCACAGAACGATGAGCTTCGCGTGGACGATGTCTTCCGGATCGGGCCCCATCCGCGTCCCGTACGACACGTTCATCCCCTCGGTGCCCGCGCTGGCGCAGATGGTCCGGTCCAGCAGCGACGCGCCAATGGCGTGGAAGAAGCGGCGGTCCATGCCTTCGCCCTGGATGAGACCCATCGTCCCGGCGTACGAGTAGGGGAGGATCGCCTCCGGCCCGTGCTCGTCGATCACCCGGCGGAGGTTCGTCGCGATCGTGTCCAGCGCCTCGTCCCACGACGCCCGGCGGAACTTCCCCTCGCCCTTCGCGCCCATACGGATCTGCGGGTACAGCAGCCGGCCCTCGTGATGCGTGCGCTCGACGTACTTCGCCACCTTCGTGCAGAGGAAGCCGCGGGTCACCGGATGATCGGGATCGCCGGCCATGCGCACGGCGCGGCCGTTCTCGACCGTGACGAGCATCGAGCAGGTGTCGGGACAATCGTGCGGACAGACGGCGCGGACGACTTCGGGCATGACCGGGGGAGTGTAGCGTTACACGACGCCTTCGCGCAGCAGGTGGTCGGCGAGCAGGTGGCCCCAGACCGAGTGCCCGCGCATCGACGGGCGCGGCGAGCCGGGAAGGAAGAAGTTCCCGGCCACGGTGTCCCACCGGTCGACGTAGATCGCGCTGTGGGCCGACGCCACGCGCCGGGCCATGGCCTCGACGCCGCGATAACGCTCCATGATGTCCGGCGGGATGTGCTGGAAGTCGACGCTGAAGCTCGCCGCGCCGGGCCCCTGCACGACAGGCGTCACGCCCGCCGCCCGGATGGCCGTCAGTGCGCCCGCGACACAGGTCTCGTACTCCGCCAGCGTCGCGCGCGGCATCTCGCGCATCAGAGGGCGCAGCACGCTGCTCGCGAGCTCGAGCGTGCTCGTCCGGACGTGATGAATGAGCTCCGACCCGCGCGTGCGATCGGCCACGAACCGCGTCGCCCGGCGCATGAACCGCACGCGTTGCCACGTGTTGCGGATGCCGCGCGGCAGGCGCGACAGGTCGAGCGGCGTCTCGCCGGAGACCGTCAGCCAGCCGACCACTTCGAGCACCACGACCTTCGGCTTGTGGCGAAGCACCGTGCGTACGACTTCGCGGAGCTCCGCGGGGTGGTAGTACGGCTGCGGGTCGATCTCGACCCGGTACTGCGGCCGCGACGCCTGCACGGCGCTGCGGCAGACCTCGGGAAAGGTCGAATCCGCGGGTACGCCGGCGTACCCGACGGTATGACACTGTCCGAGGAAAGCGATGCGAAGCGGGGTCATGGCGGAGGGAGTATGTACCACGTTTACGATCTGTAAGCAGATCGTTGCGTTTGGCCGGCCGGGAGTGCGCTACGCTCCCGCGTCGCCCTATGAGGAAGCTCCTTTTCGTCACCCTCGTTCTCGTCGTCTGCTCGCCCGTCGCCCGCGCGGCGAACTGGCCGGACCGGCCTACGCTCCGCGCCGCGCGCGTGACGTCGCCGGTCGTCATCGACGCCGATCTGTCCGATCCGGCCTGGCAGAACGCTCCGGAGTTCACCGACTTCACCCAGCACGATCCGAACGACGGCGAGCCCGCGTCGATGCGCACGACCTTCCGCGTGCTGTACGACGACGACGCGATCTACTTCGGCGCGATCATGGAGGATCCGGGCCCGCCGACGGTCCTCTTGGCGCGCCGCGACTCCTTCGGTACGTCCGACTTCTTGTCGATCAACATCGACTCGGCGCACGACCGCCTCAGCGGCGCGGCGTTCACCGTCTATCCGTCGAACACGCAGGTCGACTCCGTCCTCTTCAACGACATCGGCGAGGACACGAGCTGGGACGCGGTGTGGGAGTCGGCGTCGAAGGTCGTCGCGAACGGCTGGGTCACGGAGATCCGCGTCCCGTTCTCGCAGCTCCGCTTTCCGGAGAAGGCGAGCCACACGTGGGGCATCAACGTCACCCGGCGCACGGTGCGGAACAACGAGTGGGTGCGCATCGTCAACACGCGCAAGGGCGAGACGGGGTTCGTGTCGCACTTCGCCGATCTGACGGGACTGGACGGCATCCGCCGCGGCCGCGCCCTGGAACTCGTGCCCTACGGCGTGGTCCGCTCGGACGTCCTTACGCGCGCCGATCGCGCCAACCCCCTCCTCGAGACCACCGACCACCGGCTCGACGGAGGTCTGGACCTCAAGTACGCGCTCACCTCCACGCTCACGCTCACCGGTACGATCAACCCCGACTTCGGGCAGGTGGAGGTCGACCCGGCGGTCGTGAACCTGAGCCAGTTCGAGACGTTCTATCCGGAGAAGCGGCCGTTCTTCACCGAGGGGCTGAACATCTTCCGGTTCGGCGACTCGCCGGCGCAGAGCCACTTCAACTTCATCTTCTCGCCGCAGATGTTCTACTCGCGGCGCATCGGCCGCTCGCCGCAGGCGGGCGTCGACGCGGAGTTCGTCGTCGCGCCGACGGAGACCACCATCCTCGGTGCCGCGAAGGTCACGGGCAAGCTCGGGCAGTACTCCGTGGGCGTGCTGAACGCGCTGACCGACACGGAGCGCGCGCGTTTTGTGGACGGCGTGGACAGCGGGCGCCGGCACGTGGAGCCGATGACGAACTACTTCGTCTCGCGCGTGACCCGGGAGATCGGCGAAGGCTCGCGCGTGGGCATGCTCGTGACTTCGGTCAACCGCAGCCTGGCGGACGAGCTGGAGGGTCTGCGCGAGAACGCGCTGTTCGTCGGGACGGACGGCTACACGTCGTTCGCCGATCGCTCATGGATCTTCGAGTGGATGGGCGCGGGCTCGCGGGTGTCGGGGAGCGAGGAGGCCATCACGCGGACGCAGTTATCGTCGGCGCACTACTTCCAGCGGCCGGATGCGGGGCACGTGGAGTTCGATCCCACGCGCACTGCGCTGACGGGCTACGCCGGCAAGATGATGCTGTCCAAGAACACAGGGCTGTGGCGGCCGAACGTGCAGGTGCAGGCGTACTCGCCGGAGTTCGAGACCAACGATGCCGGGTTCATGCAGCGCGCGGACATCGTCTCTGGACACGCGCTGATGCAGTACGTCAATCAGAACCCGACGAAGCGCTTCCGGGAGAAGAACGTCTGGACGGGTGTCTGGACGAACCGGAACTTCGACGGTGACACGATCGAGCGCGGCGTCTTCGTCGACCACTTCGCGACGCTGGCGAACTACTGGGACTATCGCGCGGCGCTCTTCGTCTCGCCGGGCGCGTATTCGGATCAGCAGACCCGCGGCGGTCCTCTCGTGCGCAACGAGCAGAGCTGGACCTTCGAATCCTCGATGGAGAGCGACGAGCGGAAGCCGTTCGTCGTCAGCGCCGAGACGCGCTTCGAGGGGGGCGATGAGGGGTCGTGGGTCCGCGAGGGCGGGATTGCCGTGCGGTACCGCCCTTCGGCAAACCTGCAGGTGAGCCTGAATCCCTATCTGTCGCGCTCGCGCGGCATGCACCAGTACGTGGCCACGACGGGCGGCCAGTACGTGTTCGCGGAGCTCGAGCAGCGGACCTTCGAGCTGGGCACGAGGGTGGACTGGACGCTCAACGCCCGCCTCTCGTTCCAGCTCTACCTCCAGCCGTTCCTGGCGTCGGGCGACTACCACGACCTCCACGCGCTCGCCCGCCCCCGCAGCGCGGAGTACGTACCGTACGCCGGCGCCGTGTCGGAGCCGGACTTCAACTTCCGCAGCGTGCGCGGCAGCGCGGTGGCCCGCTGGGAGTTCCGCCCCGGCTCGGCGCTGTATGTGGTGTGGAACGAGAACCGCGCCGACGTGGCCCCCATCGGCGACTTCCGCTTCCGCCGCGACTTCCGCGCGATCTCCACCGCCCCGTCCCACGACGTATTCCTGGTGAAACTGTCCTACTGGCTGCCGATGTAATGTAGGGCGTGGCTTCAGCCCGCCCACCCACGGGGGAGGCGGGCTGAAGCCGCGCCCTACATCCGCTATTTTTTCGGGGAGCGCTTTCGTTCGAGCTTCGTGACTCGAACCTCCAATGCGCTCACGCGATGCTCCAGAAGCGACGGCTCGCCCTCACCGAAGATACCGAGATCGTGGCGAAGGGCCTCGATGGAGACGTGGGCGAGGTGCGCGTCGTCGGCAGCCTTCTTCACGCCCTTGCGAAGATCGGCAAGCTGGCCGTCGACGTTCTCGAATCGGCCGTCGATGTTCCCGAACCTTTCATCCAGTTCGGCGCGGAGCTCCCTGAATCCCTTTTCGATGACTTCCTGCAACTGATTCGCTTCCATTGCTTCCTTCCGCATACCGAGGCTACCTCGGACTCTGCGGGTCCGCAATGGTTCTACGCCACGTAGCTACTCCCGCTCCAGCACCATCGCCACGCCGATCCCTCCCGCCGCGCACACCGTCACCAGCCCGTACTGCTGGCCGGTGAGCTGGAGCTCGTTGCAGACGGTGGTCACGATGCGGGCGCCGGTGGCGCCGAAGGGGTGGCCGAGGGCGATGGAGCCGCCGGTGCGGTTGATCTTTTCGGGGTCGATGTCGCCGACCGGCTCGGAGCGGCCGAGCTTCTCCTGGGCGATCTTCTTCGAGCCGATCCACTGGATGTTGGACAGCACCTGTGCGGCGAACGCTTCGTGCATCTCGATGACGCCGATCTCTTCGAGCTTCACCTTCGCGCGCTCCAGAGCCGTCGGCAGCGCGAACACGGGGCCCTGCAGGAGCTGATCGAACGGATCCGTGGCGGCGTAGGCGTAGCTGCGGATGAAGCCGATCGGCTTGATGCCCATCGCCTTGGCCTTCTCCTCCGACATCAGCAGCACCGCGGCCGCGCCGTCCGTGAGGGGCGAGGCGTTGCCGGCGGTGATCGTCCCGTACTTGCGGTCGAAGACGGGACGCAGCTTGGCCATGGCCTCCAGCGTCGAATCGCCGCGAATGAGGTTGTCGTTCTCCACGACGTTGTCGTAGCCCGGCGGCACGACGACGGTCATCACTTCGTCCTTGAACCGTCCGCTCGCGGTCGCGGCGGCCGCGCGCTGATGCGACTGCAGCGCGAACTTGTCCTGCGCCTCGCGCGTGATGCCGTTCTCCTTGGCCATCTTCTCGGCGGATTCGCCCATCGTCAGTCCGGTGGTGGACTCCGCGATGGCCGGGGCGTCCGGGGCCAGGTCCTTCGGGCGGATTTTCGAGAACGCCGCGAGCTTGCCGCCGAGGGACTTCTGCTTGCTGGCGGAGACCAGGGCGTCGGCGAACTTCTTGGAGAAGAGGATCGGCACGTCGGACAGCGACTCCGACCCTCCCGCGATGACCGTGTCGGCGTAGCCGCGCGCGATCATGTCGGACGCGGAGGTGATGGCCTGGTTCGCGGACGCGCACGCTTTGCTGACCGAGTAACCGGGGATCTTCCGCGGCAGGCCGGTGCCGAGGATGATCTCGCGCGCGATGTTCGGCGCTTTGACCGAGGGGATGACGTTGCCGAACACGACCTCCTGCACGTCGGACGGGTCGATCCCGACGCGCTGCATCAGCTCGGTGACGGCGAGCTTGCCGAGGTCGAGCGCGGAGAGGTGCGCGTAGTGCGTCCCCGACTTCGCGAACGGCGTGCGGACGCCACGGATGACGGCGACGCGAGGCGTGTATTGCCAGGTCATAACGCGCGCGAGGATATAACATCGCCTCCGCATGCAACCCAACCCTCTCCGCGAAGGCCTCGAGCAGGAGCGCGTCCCCGAGCCCTCGTGCCTGGTCATCTTCGGCGCGTCGGGCGACCTGACCCAGCGCAAGCTCGTGCCCGGCCTCTACTCCCTCGCGCACGAGGGCCTGCTCCCCTCGGGGCAGACGATCGTCGGCATGGCCCGCGCGGAGATGACCGACGAGCAGTTCCGAACGAGCATGCGCGAGGCCTGCGAGAAGCACTCCCGGCATCCGGTGGAAGACGCGGTGTGGGACTCGTTCGCGAAGGGCCTCTTCTACGTGCGCGGCGAGTTCGCCGACCGCGACGCGTACATCCGCCTGCGGGAGCGTCTCGAAGAGTTCGACCGCACGCGCGGCACGGACGGTCGCCGCATCTACTACCTGGCCGTGCCTCCCGATTTCTTCGACGACATCGCCCGCCACCTCGGCGAGAACGACCTGGTTACGGACCCCGAGCGCGGCGGGCCGTACACGCGGGTGATCATCGAGAAGCCGTTCGGCCACGACTCCGCGACGGCGAACGAGCTGAATCGCATTGCCGTCTCCACCTTCCGCGAGCGGCAGGTCTTCCGTATCGACCACTACCTGGGCAAGGAAACGGTGCAGAACCTGCTCGTGCTGCGGTTCGCGAACGGTCTCTTCGAGCCGTTCTGGAATCGTCAATACATTGACCACGTGCAGTTCACGGTCGCCGAGTCCATCGGTGTCGAGAAGCGCGGGAACTACTTCGACAACGCCGGCATCGCCCGCGACATCATCCAGAACCACATGCTGCAGCTCGTGTCGCTGGTGGCCATGGAGCCGCCGGTGGCGTTCGAGGCCGACGCGGTGCGCGACGAGAAGGTCAAGGTGCTGCGCGCGCTGCGCCCGATCGCCGAAGCGGTGCGCGGGCAGTACGCCGAAGGCTCGGTCCTCGGCGAGGCCGCGCCGGCGTACCGTGCAGAGGAGAAAGTGCGGCCGGACTCGCGCACGGAGACGTACGCGGCGATCAAGGTCTTCGTCGACAACTGGCGCTGGGTGGACGTGCCGTTCTACGTCCGCGCGGGCAAGCGCTTGCCGAAGCGCGTGACCGACATCTCCATCCACTTCCGTCCCGCCCCGTACCCGCTCTTCAGCCGCCTCGGCCTGAAGATGCACGCGAACGTCCTGGCCATCCGCATTCAGCCGGACGAGGGGATCTCGCTGAAGTTCGACTCGAAGCTGCCCGGCCCGAACGTGCGCACCGCGCCGGTGACGATGGAGTTCCGCTACGCGACGTCGTTCGGCGCGGAGCCGCCGGAAGCGTACGAGCGGCTGCTGCTGGAGACGATGATCGGCGACGCGACGCTGTTCGCGCGCCGCGACGAGATCGAGACCGCCTGGGCGTGGCTCGATCCGCTGCTGAAGAAGTGGGAGAGCGAAGGCGAACCGGAGCCGTATCCCGCGGGCACGTGGGGACCGGAAGCGGCGGACGCGATGCTGGAGAAGGACGGGAAGCGATGGCGGAGGCCCTGAACGACGTCCACGTCGACGTCGCTTCGATCGAGAAGCAGCTCGCCGAGCTGTGGCGCGCGCAGAAGCACGACGGCGACAAGGCTCTGACGAAGGCGGCGCTGTGGAACGTGGTGGCGCACACGTGGTCGGGCGAGCAGCACGCGCGCGTCACGGAGATCCTCGCCCGCGCCAGCGCCTCGGTGCCGCAGCGCACGATCGTCATTCAGGCCGACCCGGGCGGCGACGCGCACATGCGCTCGTGGATCTCCGCGAACTGCCATCTCATCGCCGGCGGCAAACAGGTCTGCTCCGAGGAAGTGTCGATCGTTGCGGCCGGCGACCACGTCGATCACGTGCCGCCGCTGGTCAACGCGCTGCTGCTGCCGGACATGCCGGTGGCGGTGTGGTGGGTAGGCGAGCTGCCGCGCGAGCAGCACGACTACGCCGAGACGCTGCTCGAGCCGGCCGACCGGCTGATCTTCGACTCCGCGCAATTCGAGGGACGCGAGGACCTCGAGCTCGTGGCCCGCATCGCGGAGAGCACGACCACGGCGCCCGCGGACCTGAACTGGGCGCGCATCGAGGAGTGGCGCGCCGCGAGCGCCGCGCTGTTCGACCCCGCGCCGATGCGCGAGCGGCTGCAGTCGATCCAGCGCATCCGCGTGGTCAGCGGAGGCGGAACGTCGTTCGGTGCGCTGTCCGAGGCTCTGCTGTTCGTGGCGTGGATGACGGCGCAGACGGGGCGTGAGATCGAGTACGACTTCACGCGGGAAGGGGAGGAGCCGGGCATCGGCGCGGTCGAGATCCTCTTCGCGGACAACCTGACTGCAGTGATGCGCGGCGACCGTGACCGCCGCGTCGTGATCTCCACCTCGGACGGCGGTAACGTCGCTCTGGACTGCGTGACCCGCACGCTCGCGCGCGACGAGGAGGACCTCATCGTGCGCCTGCTCAAGCGCCCCGAGGCCGACCGCGTGTACCTCAAGTCCCTGCGCATCGCGCGACGGCTGGCCCGATGAACCTGCGCCTCTTCGAGAGCCATGAGGACCTGTCGCACGCCGCCGCGCGCGCCGTCCGCCAGAGCGGCGCGAAGACCATCGCCGTCACCGGCGGCTCCACGCCGAAGCGCCTGTACGAGCTTCTCGGCGAGTCGCTGCCTCAGGACGTGACCTGGGTCCTCGTCGACGAGCGCTACGTGCCCTTCGACGACCCGCAGTCGAACGCCGCGATGGTCGAGCGGACGCTGTTCCGCGGCGCGCCGCCCGCGCGGTGGCTGAAGTTCGACACCTCCCTCGACGATCCCGCGCTCACCGCCCGCCGGTTCGCAGAGCAGTGGCAGCAATGGGACCTCGGCGACCTCGACCTCGTCCTGCTCGGCTGCGGCGAAGACGGCCACACCGCGTCGCTGTTCCCCGGCACGCCCGTGCTGGATGTAGCGGACCGCGTTGCGTCCGAGGTGTACGTGCCCCGCCTGGAGCAGTGGAGGGTGACGATCACCCTGCCGGTGATCCGCGCGGCCCGGCAGCGCCTGGTCCTGGCGAGCGGCCCGGCGAAGCTGGAGGTGGTGGAGCAGGTGAGGGCGGGGGCGGACCTGCCGGTCGCCCGCGCGACGACCGGCGTCGACACCTGGTGGTTCGTGTCATCCTGAGCCGCGTAGACGGCGAAGGATCCCGTGCGTTGAACGCTTCACGTGCTATCGGCAGGGGATCCTTCGCCGCGCTTCGCCGGCTCAGGATGACAGCAATGCCTGCGCTCGCGCGCAGGCACTGAGCCTCACTTGCTGACCCGCGCCGCTTCCGCGGCCGCGGTGAGCTCCTGTTCCTGCTTGTTCGACATCGGCGGGTTGTACGCCGCGATGCCGGTCACCGCCTGGCCGATCACCAGGTTGTGGATGTCGTGGGTGCCCTCGTACGTCTTCACGGACTCGAGGTTCATCATGTGGCGGACGACCGGGTACTCGTCCGAGACGCCGTTGGCGCCGAGGATGTCGCGGGCCACGCGCGCGCACTCGAGGGCGATGTCGCAATTGTTCATCTTCGCCATCGACACGTGATGCGGCTTGAGCTTGCCCTGGTCCTTCAGGCGGCCGCACTGCAGCGCCAGGAGCTGGCCCTTGGTGATCTCGCGGATCATCCAGGCCAGCTTGTTCTGCACGAGCTGGTGCGAGGCGATCGGCTGGCCGCCGAACTGGATGCGCGACTTCGCGTACTCCGTCGCCGTGTGGAACACGCCCATGGCCGCGCCGAGGACGCCCCAGGAGATGCCGTAGCGGGCCTGGGTGAGGCAGGAGAGGGGGTACTTGAGGCCGTTCGTCTCCGGCAGCACGTTCTCCAGCGGGATGCGGCAGTCCTCGAAGAAGAGCTGCGAGGTCACCGAGGCGCGCAGGGAGAACTTGCCCATGTGGTACGCGGTGCTGAAGCCGGGCGTGCCCTTCTCCACCAGGAACCCGCGGATCGTCCCCTCGGCCTTCGCCCAGACCACGGCCACGTCCGCGATGCTGCCGTTCGTGATCCACGCCTTGGCGCCGTTGAGGACCCAGGAGTTGCCGTCCTTCCGCGCGTTCGTGCGCATGCCGGCGGGGTTGGAGCCGAAGTCGGGCTCGGTGAGGCCGAAGCAGCCGATGGCCTGGCCCGCGGCCAGCCTCGGGATCCAGTGGTCGCGCTGCTCTTTTGAGCCGTACGCGTTGATCGGGAACATGACCAGGCCCGACTGGACGCTGGCGAACGAGCGCAGGCCCGAGTCGCCGCGCTCGAGCTCCTGCATGATCAGGCCGTACGCGACGTGGTTCAGGCCGGGCAGGTCGTACTCTTTGATGGTCGCGCCGAAGAGGCCCATCTCGGCCATCTTCGGGATGAGGTGATGCGGGAACTTCTCCTCGCGGTTTGCTTCTTCGATGATGGGGAGGACTTCCTCGTCGACGAAGTCGCGAACGGTCTGCCGCACCATCAGCTCTTCTTCCGAGAAGAGCGAATCGATCTCGAGATAATCAACGCCGGGAAAACTGGCCACTGGTGGACTCCTTCTTGAAGTGGCGGCCATTCTACAGGGCGCAGGGCGCAGGGGGCAGGGGGCAGGAGAGGGGGGAAGCGTTTCGGCCCGTTCTCCTGTCCCCTGCGCCCTGTCCCCTGTCCCCTGCTTCTATAATCCGCGCGCCAATGTCCGTCGGGTACGTCCGCGCGCTGTGGATCCTGCACCGGTCGTTTTCGCGCTATCCCGCGGCGCAGCGGCTGCACATCCTCATCCGTTTTCTGACCGCGCCGTTCCTCCGTTCCCTGGACGACCTTCCCCCGGGCGGACGCGTGCTGGAGATCGGCTCCGGGCACGGGGTCTTCGCGCGCCTGGCGGCGGAGGAGCGGGCGTCGGTGGTGGTGGCGGTCGATCCCGACCTGCGCAAGAGCCTGCTGCCGACGCCCTGGCCCACGGTCCGGAAGGTGGCGGGCTACGACGACTGCATCCGCGGGACGTTCGACGCGGTGGTGCTGTACGACGTCGCGTATCGCCTGCCGCCCGAGGTGCGGCGGGCGCTGTTCGAGCGGATCTTCCAGCGCCTCCGGCCGGGCGGGGTGTTCCTGATGAAGGAGATGGACAGCGGGCGCCGCTGGAAGATGAAGTGGACGCGCTTCCAGGAGCGCCTCTCCGACCGCTTCCTCGGCATCACCCTCGGCGAAGGCTTCGTCGATCAGCCGCGGGAGGAGGTCGAGACCATGCTCCGCGCGATCGGCTTCACCGCGTTCCGGGCGCGGCCGGTCGACCGCGGTTACCCGCACCCGCACATCCTCTACACTGCGGTGAAGCCCTGATGAAACCAATGGTCAAACCGACGGTGTCGCTGGTCATCCCGATGTACAACGAGGAGCTCAACATCGAGCACGCGGTGGCCGCGGCGCGCGAGTCGCTGGAGAAGTACGCGAGCGACCACGAGATCATCATCGTCGACGACGCCTCGACCGACGCCTCACCGCGGATCGTGGCGCGGCTGGCCGCGGAAGACCCGCACGTGCGCATCCTGCGGCACGAGAAGAACCGCAAGCTCGGCGGCACGCTGCGGACGGGCTTCGGCGCGGCGACGAAGGAGCTGGTCTTCTACATGGACGCCGACATCCCCTTCGACCCGGACGTCCTCGGCCGCGCCGTGCGGGCGATGGAGCTCACGGGCGCGGACATGATCGCCGCGTACCGCCACGACCGGACGATGGAGGGCTTCAAACGCGGCGTGTATACGCTGGTGTACAACTGGCTGGTCGGCATGCTGTTCGGGTGGCCGCACCGCGACATCAATTTCTCGTTCAAGCTGATGAAGCGCGAGGTGCTGGACGCGATCGAGCTGCGCTCGGAAGGGTCGCTGATCGACGCGGAGCTGGTGGTGAAGGCGAAGAACCGCGGCTTCACGATCCAGCAGATCGGCATCGACTACTTCCCCAGGACGCGCGGCACGTCGCACCTCGGCTCGTTCGGGGTGGTGTTGAAGATCCTGCGGGAGCTGGTGGTGTTGTTCCCGGACATGCGGCGGAAGGCGGGGAAGGGCCGTCCGGTGGAGCGCGTGGAGGCGCGACAGTGAGCTCTCGCGCCGCATGACCCGCCAGCTCATCGTGACCGCCGATGACGTCGGCCTCGATCGGGGGATGACGGAGGGGGCGATTCGCGCGCATCGGGAGGGGATCGTCACGGCGTGCAGCATCGTCGCGACGGGTGCGGCGTTCGACGATGCGGTGGCGCGGCTGCGCGACGTGCCGTCGCTGGAGGTGGGCGTGCATCTCGCGCTGGTCGAGGAGCGCTCCCTCACCGGACTGCGGATGCCGCGCAAGTACACGACCTTCGTACCGCTGTACCTCGCGCGGGCAATCTCCATCGCCGCGATCGAGCGCGAGCTGCGCGCGCAGATCGAGCGCGTGCTCGCCACAGGGCTGCGCGTCACCCACCTCAACGGCCATCAGCACCTGCACCTCCTCCCGCGGATCTTCCGCGTGGTCGCGAAGCTCGCGGCCGAGCACCACATCCCCTACGTCCGCATCGTCGACGACCGCGGCGGCACCGCCCGCTCGCTGGCGATGTCCGCCCTGAGCGCCCTCGGCCGCCGCGCGCGCGACGCGGCCTTCACCAATGACCGCACCGTCGGCGTGGCGGTCGCGGGTCACCTCGACGACGTCGTCCCGCTGCTCGACCACGTCGAGGGCGTGACGGAGCTGGTCACGCATCCAGGCCTCGGCGTCACGGGCTATCCCGCCTGGGGCTACGACTGGGACCGCGAAACGCGCGCCCTCTGCGCACCGGGACTGCGAGACGAGCTCGCAAACCGCGGGATCGCTCTCACGACGCCCGCCCGCCGATAAAGAATGATGCAGTGATGGACAAAAGGCCCCGGCGGCGTTAACTTATCCTCCAAACAAAAGGAGTGACCATGCAGATTCTGCTGATCGTGCTCGCCCTTTCGTCTCCCGCCGCCTCGGCCGCGATTCCGGACCAGACCGCCGTCACCGCCACCGTGCGCTCCGCGGACGAGGCTAAGACGTCGTCCGTCCAGCAGGCTGACTTCCAGTATCCGCGAGTCGCCGCACGGCAGATCCGTGCCGTGAAACGGCCGGGAAAAGTCAGCACGAACAGTTGCCAGTCCTGCTACTGCGGTTTCATCTGCAACGACTTCGGGTACTGCAATACGACCACCGGCAGCTCCTGCAGAATGATTGCAGGCCCGACCGGATGCGATGACTGCAGCATCTGCTCCTGCTTCTGACGCGCACCCGCTCCCTATGACGACGATCGTCCGGCTGGCAGTTCTGCTGGCAGTGCTGAGCGCTCCTGCGGCGTACGCGTATAAGGAGTTCGCGCTCCAGCACGGCGCGTCGCAGCTCGCCGGCGGCGAAGTCTGCTTCTTCAAGACCAGCGCGGACGCCACGTCCCTTTCCCCGGACCGGCTCTTCTTCGCCGATCGTGAGGTGCACTGCGTTCCGGCCCACCAGGTGATCGAGATCCCGGTCGGGAAGTTTCTCTTTTTCGGCATCCATCCCGACGGCTTCATCACCCCTCACCGGAGCAGCCTGTCCCAACCCGCGCCGGACTCGGAAGAGTGTTTCTCGCGGGTGGTGATGACCGCCGTTCCGGCCGCGATCCTGGACTTCGGCAAAGTCACCCCGTCCTCTCCGGGTGCTTACCTCGGAGTCTGGATCGAGGACACCGAGACGATGCAGAGCACGTTCCTCCCCAGCTTGCCGGGAGCGACGACGATGCAGGTGCCGGCGAACGTGCGCTTCCTCCCCATGGAGATCGTGGATCGCGCGCCTCGCCGGGTCTGGAACGTCATGAAGCTCGACGCCGGCGGGCGGCACGAGCTGGCCGCGGTGCCGCCGTCGAAAGGCGGCGTCGCGATCACCTGGCTCGAAGGTCCGGATCAGGAGGTCAAGCGCGTATCCGGTCAGGCGAAGCTCGATCCTCCGGCTCTAACGCTGCGGGCCGCGACGGGACAGACGCTCACGCCCGTCTTCGCACCGAAACACCTCGGCGCCTATCGCGGAACGCTGGTCATCTTCACGGACGTTCCTGCCGGCCCGGCGGCGATCTCGATCGGCGGCTCGTGGTGGATGCCCGAGGAGCGGACGGTCGAGGTGAAAGCGGGGGAGGCCGTCGTGACGAAGCAGGCGCTCCCGTTCGCCGTAGCGTCGCGAGTCCGGATCGAGCAGCCGGTCTGGGCCTCGGGGATGTCCTTTCTGGACAGTTGCGATGACCCGCTTCCGCGGACTCGCGCGGTATTGCTGCGTTGCCCCGAGCGCGCCGCCTGTACGCCGGTCCGGGAAGTCGAATTCGAAGAGGGAAGTGACGGGGCGGAGCTGGCCGCGATCGAGCCCGGCGACTATGTCGCCGAGGTTCGATTGCCCAACGGGCTTTCGGGACGGGAGCCGGTCACGGCGACCGCCGGGAAAGTGGCCCGGGCCAGGCCACCGATCGACGCGACGGTGCTCTACGGCACCGTTCGCCGCGGCAAGGAGCCGGTCACCGCGCAGATCGTCTTCGGGACCATGGAGAAGACCGTGACGGACGCGCAGGGTGCATTCCGCGTCGCGCTCCGCAGGAATCCGGACGCGCTGCCGGTCGAGGTCTCGTTCTGCGACGGTGTCCGGAAATACCTGCACGTTCCCGAACGGCCGCCGAGCCCTTATGAAGCGTTCGACATCGTCGTGCCGGAGAATTCCGTCACGGCCCATGTCACCGATGCCGTCACGGGCGCGGCGATTCGCGGTGCGCGCGCGCGGGTCGCGGTACGCGCTCCCTCCTCGGAAGGAAGTCCGCTGTTCACGCGCTCGGCGCTCACCGACGACTCGGGGGACGCCCGGATCGAGTTCCTGCCGCCCGCTCATCGCGTGGTCCTGTGCGCCACGGCCGACGGATACGAGCGAGGATGTGGAGACCCCCTCGTTCTGCCGGCCGAGGGGGAGAAGAGCGTGAAGGTGCGGCTTGCCCCCGCGGGCACACAAAAGGGCCGCATCCTGGGGCTCGGCGACCCCACCGACGCGCGCGTGTTCTTCATCGCCGCGAATGGAGCGACGTTGCCGCCGGTGGTCGTCCGGGAGGACGGGACGTTCACGTATGCAGGTCACGGCGGAATCGCGTATGCGGTGGTCGTTTCCCCGCATGCACCGCTGACCCTCGCACCCGCCGGGCTGCCGGATCCGGCGTCAGGAGAGCTCGTCGTCCGGATTCCGCAAACACCGCCGCGCCGGCTGATCGTGCGGCTCGGTCCGGAGATGCCCCAGCGGACGGCGCGAGTCGGCCTGATCGTCGGCGGCGTGACGATTCCACCGGACGCGCTCGGCCGCCATCAGGCCTATCGCGGCCTGCAGTCCACGATCGTCCACCAGCGCACGCTCGAGATCCTGGACATCGCCGCGACCGGGGACATCGCCGTCCGTCTGGGGCCCGAGATCGACAACGGAGCGTTCCCGGCCGACGCGGTGGCGCGACCGGAGTATGTGCCGGTGTTCCCGGTAGCGCACGTGAGCGAAGGACAGAACGAAGTCGAGTTCGGCCGGAACTGAGGGGAAGCCGCTCAGCGCCAGCGCAGCTCGAAGGTACAGCGGTCCTGGCCGGCGCACTGGCAGACCGGCTCCGTGACGGCGGCGGCGTGCCCGCCGTGGGTGGCGATCACCTGCTCGAGGTAGCCCGCCTCGCTGGCGCAGTAGGCCGGGCTGAAGCAGGCGGAGTTGCGGATGGTGATGCGGGAGTGGGTAGGGCCGATCTGCTCGTACAGGCAATCGCCGAAGTCCTGGAACTGGCGGTGGAGCATGGCGCTGTTGCGGAAGAATTCGTGGATATCGTCGCGGTTGAAGGCGCGATAGACGGTGGAGAGGTTGACCTGCGCGGAGTAGCGTCCGAGCTCGCGCATCATCTCGCGCTCGTCGCGGCCGGCCGCCTTGGCGATGGCGCGGTCGAGGAGCACGAGGCTCTCGAGCGCGCACCAGGTCGACGCCAGCACGCCCTGCACCTCGGTCGCCACGGCCGGAGGAAGGGACTTCAGCACACTGGCCAGTGTGGGCTCGCCGAGTTTCTCGCGGACGTACTGCAGGTGCGCGCGGACCATCGAGCCTTTTACCCGCCCGCCAGTCAGCACTTCGCGCCGGACATTCGTCGCCGTCGTCATGGGCGGAAGTGTAGCGGAAAAGAGGCAGTTCCTCGGTTCCTCGGAGTTCCTCGGAGTTC
>DASUSN010000220.1:0-50824 GCA_036375075.1 Thermoanaerobaculia bacterium
CCGCTACGCCGGCTTTCAGCTGGCACGTCTCGCGAGGAACCAACCATGCCGGCTGGAAGCCGGCGTAGCGGCCGGCTGGGAAGCCGGCGCTCCGCGTGCGTAGCGAGCGACAGACGCGCGGGGTTTACGCCAGCAACGCCACCATCTTCGCCCGTGTCTTCTCGTCCGGCAGCGGGCCCCGTGCGGCGCCGAGGTTGTCGTGGAGGTAGGACAACTTGGCGGTGCCGGGGATGGCGGCGGTCACGGCGGGGTGGGACACGACGTACTTCAGCGCAAACTGCGCCCAGGTCTCGATGCCGAGCTCGCGGGCCCAGTCGGGGACGGGTTTGTCGCCGAAGGGTTTGAGCACGCGGCCGCGGCCGAAGGGAAGGTTGGTGAGGACGGCGATGCCGCGGTCTTTGGCCAGGGGGAGGATGCGGTCGGCGGCGGCGCGGTTGTCGAGGGCGTAGTCGATCTGGATGAAGTCGAGCTTCTCGCGCTTCATGATCGCTTCGAGGGCATCGTATTGATTGGCGTTGGACGTGGAGATGCCGATGTAGCGGGTCTTGCCTTCTTCCTTCCACTGGCGCAGCAGGGGGAGCATGACGTCGACGCCGGCGAGGTTATGGATCTGGAGGAGGTCGACGGAGGACGTCCGCAGGCGCTGGAGGGAGGCGTTCATCTCCGCGAGGCCGGCCTCGGCTCCGCTGCGTCCGGCGCCGACCTTGGTGGCGAGGAAGAGCTGCTTACGGTTGCCGAGCTCTGCGACGAGGTCGCCGACGACGGCCTCGGCCGCGCCGTAGGAGGGTGCGGTGTCGACGAGCCTGCCGCCGAGCTTCGGCAGCTCGCGCAGGACTTCGCGGAGCGGCTCGCGCTCGGCATCGGTGGCGACGTCGAAGCGGCGGGAGGTGCCGATGCCGACGATCGGGAGGCGCTCGCCGGTCGAGGGGATGGGACGGGTGATCAGTTTCGGCGCTTTGTCGGCCCGGAGGCGGTCGGCCAGGAGCGCGACCGTGGCGGCCATGCTGAGCTGCAGAGCGGATCGGCGGGTGATCATGGCAGGGCTCCTTCTTTTACCGGCTCCAGGGCGGGACGACGCCGTTCATGCGGCCGTAGGCGATCGACTGGCCGAGGTGCTCGTGGAGGTGGCTGAGCATCGTCACCATGACGCCGCGGTGCGTGGACGGGATCCCGAACATCTTCACATGTTTCTCGAGGTCCTCGGTCCGGGTCGCGGCCTGGCGCAGGTGCTCGAAGGAGCGCTTCAGCTCCGAGATCACGTCCGCCTTCTTCGTGACGGTCTTCTCGAGATCCTGGGCGCCTCGCGGCGCGGGGATACCGAGGAAGGTGGCGAGGAAGTAATTGCCGCCGGCGATGTGCATGTAGACCTCGCTGACGGAGCGGACGTCCGGCGCGGGACGCCAGGTGAACTTGTCGGCGGGCGTGCTCTCGGCGAGGTCGAGGATCTTGTCCTGCACGTCGTCGAGGTTGGCGAAGAACTCCGCGCGGAAGCCGGTCAGCGGGGCCGCCGGTTTCGCGGCGTTCTGCTGAGGCCCCTTCGCGTACGCGATCCGGGGCATCGCCAGAGCAATCGGTAAGGCCAGGACGATGAGGGGGATACGGAACGATTTCATGTCTGATCTGATTCTAATTGCGCTTGATCGATGCCAGCAGTGACGAATCCGGCGCGAAGAGCACGTTCTTCGGCTTCATCGGGATCTTCAGCGTGACGGTCTGCTTCGCCTGCTTGTTCGCTATGTATACGTAACCGTGTTTGCCGCCGTCGAACTCCACACGGATGGGGATGAAGGCGACGAAGCCGTCCGGCACGTCGCGGCGCTCGATGTCGACGGTCAGCAGGAAGGCGTCGCCCTCGGGCTTCACGCTGTGGCTCCACGTGAACGAGGGGATCTCGGCGCGGTAGATCCAGGAGTCGAAGAACCACCCCATGTCCGTGTTGAGGTTGCGCTCGAGCACGCGCCGGAAGTCCTCGGTGCTCGCCGCCTTCCCGTCGTACTCGCGGAGGAAGTCCTTCAGCGTCTTGAAGAAAGCCTCGTCGCTGCCCGTGCGCATGGCGATGATCGTCCGCAGCATGTGCACGACCAGGGGGCCTTTGTAGTACGTCTGGATCGTGTAGCCGGCCGGCACCTCGTTCGTCGACGCGCGCCAGCCGTGGCCGATCGGCCCGAGGCGGTCGCGGTAGTTGCGGTTCATCTCGATCAGCCAGGGACGGTTGAACTTCGAGAACCCGCCGGCCAGGTTGCCTTTGACGATGCCCTCGTACGAGCGGAGGATCTCGTCGAAATACTTCTCGCCGCCCTTGACGAAGTTGCGGACGAAGAGCATCGCGCTGTACTCCGCGAAGGCCTCGCTGAGCCACTGGTCGCGATACGTCTTCCAGCCGACCTTGTGGCCCCACCACGCGTGCGCGACCTCGTGCGCGCGGAAGAGCTCCGACGCGCCGGGGTGCTCCGAGGTGAACGTCCACTCGGTCATGTGCAGGAAGCCGTCGAACGCCTGTCCGTGGCCCGCGGCGATGCTCGTGACGTAGTACTGCTCGGCCTCCACGTTCGAGCCGAGGAGGCCCTGGAAGTACTGCATGCTGTTGGCGACGTCGGCGGCCACGTTGCGCAGCCGCGCCGTGTTCGTGAACTGGAAGTCGGGTCCGAACGAGATCACCGGAGGGATGCTGTTGGGCGTGACCTTCACTTCCTCGAAGCGCGTGGCCGTCGAGAAGGTCACCATCTTCGTCGGACGATCGACGACCCAGACGCTCGTCTCGGTCTCGCCGCTCTCGGTCCGCTTTTCCATGCGGCCCATCGCGCGCAGCTCGTTCTTCCGCCGGACGGTCAGCTCGAGCCGCGCGGTGTGTTTCTGCTCGAACGAGTCGGGGACGGTCGGATACCACGCGCGGCCGGGGGCGAAGTTCGCAGTCTCGAGCTGGTACTCGAAGCGGATCTTCTGCCGCTCGCCCTTGCGCAGGGGAGTGGCCAGGACGAGGACGAACTCGTCGTCGTAGTAGCGGTTGTCGATCTCGATGGTGCGCTTGCCGATGTGGTCGCGGAAGACGGTCAGCTCCGCGCCGCTCGCGGCGTCGAACGCCTTGACGTCTTTGGCGCTCGGCAGGAGCCCGAGCCGCAGCGCGCGCGTGTCCGCGGCGAGGCCGGTGAACGTCGATTCGACGACGTACTTGCCGTTCAGCGTCCGCTGCCAGTTCGAGCCCACGGTGTCGCGTCCGGCCTTGGTCAGGTCGGCCTTCACGTCGATGTGCTCGAGCGACGCGCGCAGAGCACCGGCGGCGGGACGCCCGTCCTTAGCCCGCTCGTCGGGACGATCCAGGCTGATCCACACCTCGGGGCCGCGCCCGTCGATGCGGGCGACGCTGATCTCCTCGGGGGCCGCGGAGTCGTAATGGTAGGCGAGCCAGCCGAAGTCGGCCGTCTTCATGTCCGCGGTGAACTGCACGTCGCCGGGATTGAGCAGCGCGGCGACGATGCGGGCGTCGACGTCCTCGAACGTATCGACCAGCCACGACTCGTGGCGCTTCGTCGCCGGGCCGTACGGCGCGTAGGGCGCGGGGCCCGCGGGGACGAGCTTCGCGACGCTCGGGTCCGAGGTGCGGACGACGAGCTGCGTAAACGGCTGGTCGAGGTCTTCCAGATCGTCCCGGCGCGAGAACCGGCGGAGCTGTGCGAGCTCGTACCGGTCCGGGATGGTCATCCGGAACGTTCCCTGGCCTTCGAAGATGAAGCCGGAGACGAGTCCGTCCGCAGAGGGCTCGATCGTGCGGACGGTGCCCGCGGCGAGGGTCCACGTGGCGGTGTCGCGGGTGATGGTCACGGGCGCGGTGAGCGGCGCGGGCTGGGAGAAGTGCCACTTCTGGAGACGGTCGTACTCGGCGCGCGCGTCTTTCGGATCGAGACCGAAGAGCGGGAGCGTGAGGATGCCGAGAGCGAGCAGGGCGAGGCGATGGCGCACGGATGGCTCCTGAGGGTGGACTGGACCGGCCCGCAGGGTAGCACGGATGCCGGACTCGGCTTCCGCCCTTACGTTGGGCTGAAGGCACGCCCTACGTTGTAGACTCCGCGGCACTGAACGTCAGGAGCCGATTCGAATGGATTTCCGCCTCTCGGAAGAGCAGTTGCAGATTCAGCAGATGGTGCGCGATTTCGCGGTGAGCGAGATCAAGCCGCACCTCGCGGAGTGGGATGAGAAGCAGCACTTTCCCGTCGACACTTTCAAGCGCGCGGGCGAGCTGGGCATGCTCGGCGTGACGGTCCCCGAGGAGTATGGCGGGGCGGGGCTGTCCTACGTCGATTACGTGAACGTCATCGAGGAGCTCGGCGTCGTCGACAGCGGCTTCGCCCTGAGCGTCGCCGCGCACAACTCCCTCGGCACAGGCCATATCTACCTCGCCGGCAACGACGAGCAGAAGAAGAAGTGGCTGCCCAAACTCACGTCGGGCGAATGGATCGGGGCGTGGGGCCTCACGGAGCCCGGCTCGGGCAGCGACGCCTCGGGCATGCGCACGATTGCCGTCAAGGACGGCGACGAGTGGGTGCTGAACGGGACGAAGAACTTCATCACCAACGCGACCTACGCGGACATCAGCGTGGTCCTGGCGGTGACGGACCGCAACGACCAGAAGCACGGCATCACGGCCTTCGCGGTCGAGATGGACCGCCAGGGGATCCGTCCGGGCAAGAAGGAGAACAAGCTCGGGATGCGCGTGTCGGACACGGCGGAGCTGGTGCTCGAGGACTGCCGGGTGCCGGACGCCAACCGCCTCGGCGAGGTCGGCTACGGCTTCATCGACGCGATGAAGGTGCTGGACGGGGGGCGGATCTCGATCGGCGCGCTGGCGGTGGGCATCGCCCGCGGCGCGTTCGAGGCGGCACGCGATTACTCGAAGCAGCGGCAGGCGTTCGGCCAGCCGATCTCGAACTTCCAGGCGATCCAGTTCATGCTCGCGGACATGGCCATGGAGATCGACGCGGCGCGGCTGCTCTGCCATCGCGCGGCGACGATCAAGGACCAGGGCGAGCGCGTGACGCAGTTCTCGGCGATGGCCAAGCTGTATGCGTCCGAGGTGGCGGTACGGGCGACCGAGAAGGGCGTGCAGATCTTCGGCGGCTACGGGTTCATCAAGGAGTTCCCGGCCGAGAAGTACTACCGCGACGTGAAGCTGTGCACGATCGGCGAAGGCACGAGCGAGATCCAGCGCGTGGTCATCGCGCGGAATCTTTTGAGCGGAAAATAGGAGAACAATAGGACTCATAGGACGAATAGGACGGATAGGACAAGCTGACTTTGTCCTATTCGTCCTATGAGTCCTATTCGTCCTATTTGGCATTCATGAACCTGCAGTCCATCACTACCGGTATTCTCGCGGGCAAGGTGCGCCCGCTCGCGCAGGCGATTACGCTCGTGGAGTCCCACGACGAGCGGGCGACGCGGTTGCTCGCGGAGCTGTATCCGCAGACCGGGCGCGCGCGGATCATCGGCATTACCGGGTCGCCGGGCGCGGGCAAGTCGACGCTGGTCGCGGCGATGGCGCGGCATTACCGGGCGCAGGAGAAGCGCGTGGGGATCATCGCGGTCGACCCCACGTCGCCGTTCACCGGCGGAGCGATCCTCGGCGACCGCATCCGGATGTCCGATCTCTACACCGACCGCGGCGTCTTCATCCGCTCCATGGCCACGCGCGGCTTCCTCGGCGGGCTGGCGAAGGCGACGAACGACGTGGTGGACATCCTCGACGCGGCGGGCTTCGACGTCGTGCTGGTGGAGACCGTCGGCGTGGGGCAGGACGAGGTCGAGGTCGTGCGCACCGTGCAGACGAACGTGGTCGTGCTCGTGCCGGGCATGGGCGACGACATCCAGGCCATCAAGGCGGGGATCATGGAGATCGGCGACGTGTTCGTCGTGAACAAGGCCGATCGCCCGGGCGCGGACAAGACGGTCACGGAAGTGACGATGATGATGTCGCTGGTCGAGGAGCACGGCGACTGGGTGCCGCCGATCGTGAAGACGGTCGCGTCGAAGTCGCAGGGCATCGCGGAGCTGGACGAGGCGCTGGGGAAGCACTACGACCATCTCACCGCCTCGGGCGAGCTCGATCGCCGCAACCGCGACCGCGTGCGGATCCGCATCGAGACCCAGCTCAAGGAAGGCTTCATGGAGCGCCTCATCGGCGGGACGATCGGCCGCGAGGAGTACGAGTCGCTGCTCGAGGACGTCCTGCGCAAGCGGAACAACCCGCACGACGCCGCCGAAGGCGTGCTCGGACGCGTAAGCTTTTAGGCGGAGTTCCTCGGAGTTCCTCGGTTCCTCGGGTTCCTCGGAGGAGACTGGTCCACATGCCGAGGAACCCGAGGAACCCGAGGCACTCCGAGGAACTGTGCGGAAGGTAGGGAAAGACGCTTCCCGCGTCTCTCCTTCATAGGTCCCATCCGAGATCGGGGAGGAGAGTCCATGGCCGACGCGCCGCTGTCGCTGTCCGAGGTTTTGCGTGAGGAGTACGTGCGCCTGCATGGGGCTTTGCCGGCCGAGACGGCGAAGGAGCTCCAGTCCGCCGCGGACGAGAAAGCGCGGCTGAAGGCCATCTACGCGGCCATTCACCGGCTGAACGAGAAGCCCGAGACGGCGCGGACGGCGCTGTGCATCTCGGGCGGCGGCATCCGCAGCGCTACGTTCGCCTTGGGAGTACTGCAGCGCCTGGCGGGCTTCGGCCTGCTGGCGAAGTTCCACTTCCTCTCGACGGTCTCGGGCGGCGGCTACATCGGGAGCTGGCTGTCCTCGTTCGCGCGGCGCGATCCGGGCGGGATGGCGGGGGTGCAGAGGCAGATCCAGGGCGTGCCCGCGGCGCAGCGCGATCCGCGGTCGCCGGAGATCGAGCCTCTGCGGTGGCTGCGGAGCTTCAGCAATTACCTCACGCCGAAGCTGGGATTGTTCTCCGGCGACACGTGGGCGTTCGCGGGCTCGTATGTCCGGAACCTGATCCTGGTGTGGCTGATGTTCGTGCCCTTCCTGGCGGCGCTCCTGGCGCTGCCGCGGCTGGCGATCGCGTACCTGCACGCACAGGACACGTTCCCGGCGGACGACACGGCGTTCGCCGCCGGGGTGTTCGTCCTCATCGGGACGGGGGTGATTGCGCTGACGCGGCCCGTCGCGTACAGGGACCGGGGCCGGCTGACGAACAACCGTTTCCTCCTGTTCGTGCTGCTGCCGTACGCGATCGCGGCGATCCTCATGGCCGTCTACTGGGCCGCCATTCACAAGGGGCAGCCGACGAACCTGGGATGGCAGCACGCCTTCATCGGACTGTTCGCCGCCAACGCGCTGCCGGCGCTCGTCTACATGGCGCGCTTCCGCCGCGAGCTGCGGAGGCAGCGTGCGAGCAACGTGCGGCGGGACACGACGGAGGGAATGTACGCGCTGAAGAAGTTCGTCAACGAGCTGCTCGGAGCGCTGCTCGCGGGCGCGACCGCCGGCGCGCTGCTGTATGCCGCCGCGACGAAGCTCTTCGACGATCCGTTGCAGCCGGTGACGCTGGCGAAGCTCACGGACTGGGAGGTGCTTCCGCCTTCGCTCACCGGCGCGCCGAGCGAGATGTTTCTCTGTTTTGCCGTGCCGGTCGTCCTGGGGATCCTCTTCGTGCAGTCGGCGGTGTTCGTCGGCGTCACGAGCTGGTTCAACGAGGAGTACGACCGCGAATGGTGGGGCCGCGCGGCGGGCTGGGTGCTGCTCGCGGGGCTGATGTGGATCGTCTTCGCGGCGATCACGATCTACGGGCCGGTCGCGATCTACTCCATGCCCAAGCTCTTCACGGCCGTCGGCGGCGGCGCCGGCCTGGTCTCGATTCTCCTCGGCAAGAGCGGCACGACTTCGTCCAACGATCGGGAGAAGAGCGAGAAGACGAGCAAGACGGAGACGGCGTCGAATCTCGTGCTGGGCCTGGCCGGACCGGTCTTCGCGATCGCCATCCTGGCGCTGATCTCGTTGTGCACGTCGCGCATCCTGTTTGCCGTGCGCCCGCCGTGCAACGCCACGGCGGACGGAGGGTGCGCACCGTACATCGACGAGAAGGACCTCGCGCTGCGCGCGGCAGGCACGTTCGAGGTCCGCGAGAGCGTTCCTCTGGGGAACGGCCGCACGCGCAACTTCGCCACTTCCCGGTACGCGGCGGCGGACAAATCGCAGATCGCCGCGATCGAGCATCTCTGGACCGTCGACACGACGACGATCCCCGAGGGGCTGATCCTCGTCGTCGGGCTGGGGCTGTTCGCGTGGATCGTCTCCTTCTTCATCGGCGCGAACCAGTTCTCGATGCATGCGCTCTACCGCAACCGCCTGATCCGCGGCTATCTCGGCGCCTCGCGCACCGACCGCGAGCCGAACGCGTTCACCGGATTCGATCCCACGGACAACTTCGGCATGGACCGTCTGCGCGCGGAGACGTTCTGGCCTTCAACGTTCGTCGACATCGTGAGAGACGGTCCGGCGATCATCGCCGATGCGACGCTGACGGGCATCGAGAAGCGCACCCGCGACGCCGTGAACGACGCGGTGGCGGACCCCGGCGACGAAGGGAAGCTGGCGCAGGCGCGCGAGCTCCTTGCCCTCAACCTGAATTACTCGATCCACAAGCTCGTGCTGACGCCCGCCGGGGACGAGCCGCAGCCGGTCGCCAACCGGAAGTTCCTGGAGGCGAAGTATCCCGACGCCTTCCGCCCGATGACGCTGCACGAGCGTCCCCTCCACGTGATCAACACGGCCCTGAACCTCGTGGCGGGCGACGACCTGGCCTGGCAGGAGCGGAAGGCGGAGTCGTTCACCGTGTCGCCGCTGCACACGGGCGCCTCCCGCCTCGGCTACCGGCCGACGTGGGCGTACGGAGGACCGTCGGGCGTGTCGATCGGAACGGCCGTGGCGATCTCCGGTGCCGCGGCGAGCCCGAACATGGGCTACCACTCGTCGCCCGCGCTCTCGTTCCTGCTCACGCTCTTCAACGTCCGGCTGGGGTGGTGGTACGGGAATCCGGCGAAGGACAAATGGACCAACCGCAATCCGGCGAACACGCTCCAGACGGTCCTGAGCGAGGCGTTCGGTCACACGAACGACCAGAACGACTACATCTACCTCTCCGACGGCGGGCACTTCGAGAACCTGGCGCTGTACGAGATGGTGCAGCGGCGCTGCGGCTGCATCGTGGTCAGCGACGCGGGCGCCGATCCCGACTTCGGCTTCGACGACCTCGGCAACGCCATCCGGAAGATCCGCATCGACCTCGGCATCGACATCGTGATCACGCACATGCAGCTCTTCCCGCGGTCGCGGTCGGGCGACGCGCCGAAGTACTGCGCGACGGCGCTCATCCGCTACAGCGCGGTCGATCCGGGCGCGAAGGACGGCAGGCTGCTGTACTTCAAGCCGGCGTTCTACGGCAAGAGCGAGCCGAAGGACGTGTACAACTACGCGACGACGTATCCGACCTTCCCGCACCAGTCGACGGGCGACCAGTGGTTCAGCGAGTCGCAGTTCGAGAGCTACCGCCAGCTCGGCTTCTTCGCCGCGGGCGAGGTGGCGAACGGCAAGAAAGAGTTCGCCACGGTCTGCGCGCTCATCGACGCGGCGGAGAAATACATCACGGAGACCGCGGCCGAAAACTCGTTAGAATCCGCGCCGCATGAAAAAGACCAGGGACAACGAACCGATGGAAGAAGCTGAGATTCTCGCTCGCCTCAGCGAGCGCGTGGAGAAGGCAGTGGCGACGATTCAGGAGCTGCGCCGGGAGCGCGACCAACTGGCCGCGCGCGTCGCCGAGCTGGAGGGCGGGGAAGAGGAGCAGGAGCGCCTTCGGCAGGAGCGGGGGGAGATCCGGGAGAGGATCGAGAACATCCTCGCGAGTCTGGAGGCGCTGGAGAGCTAGGCCGAATAGGACGAATAGGACCTATAGGACGAATAGGACAGACCGGGGAGTCCTATCGGTCCTATGAGTCCTATTCGTCCTATAGGTCCTACTGCACCCTACATTTCCGCCAGCAACTTCTCCCGGCACCGCTCCAACCGCCGCCACGCAACCCCCTCGTTGAACGTGCTGTCCACCAGCAGCACCACGTAATACCCATCCTTCACGTCGTAGCTCAGCACGGCTTTCTCCGCGAACTGGATCTTGAACCGGCGCGGCTCGCCCGCGCCGGCGTTGGCGCAGAGGGTGCGCAGGCGGTCGAGGAAGATGCCCTGGTAGGCGCCGAGGATGCGGAGGTTGTGATCGCTGAGATCGCGGTCGCAGACCAGCTCCACGGTCTCGCCTTCGAAGTCGAGGAACAGCGCGGCCAGGGCGCCGTGGGTCGTGACCAGTAGCTCGTCGAGGATCAGTCGGAACACGCGCTCACTCCCACATCACCAGATACTTTCGCGCCTCGACCGCCTCGGGCGACTTGGGCGGCGCGAGCGCGATCACGCGCTGCAGATACGTCTTCGCGGTCTCGGCGCGTCCCGACTTCTGCGCCGCCACCCCGAAGCGCAGCAGCGCGACCGTCGAGTCGGGATGCTTCTTCAGGTATTCGAGGTATGCGCGTCCCGCGCCCTGCAGGTCTCCGCGCCGCTCGCGCAGGATGCCGGAGTGGAGCACGGCGGCGTCGAGGTCGTTGTCGAGCTTGATCGCGCGGTCGAGCCAGGTCTCCGCCTCGTCGAGCCGCCCGAGACGCTCGAGGGCCAGGGCCAGGTGGTAGGCCGCGTCGGCGCGGACCAGGGAGTGCTCGTCGTTGGCCAGCGCCCCGAAGTCGGCCATGGCTTTCGCCGTCTGGCCGGCGCGCAGGTAGGCGACGCCGCGGTTGAGCCGCGCCTGTTCGAGACGCGCGTCGAGCTGCAGCGCTTCGTCGAACGACGCCAGCGCCTTCGCCAGGTCGCCGCCGCCCAGTTGCGCGAGGCCGCGCGCGTTCGCGGCGACGGCGGGCGGACGCTCGCAGGACGTCTGCGAACGTGCGCTGACCGCTGCGAGCAGGCACACGAGAAGGGTGCCGACAGCCGACAGGCGTGCCCCAGGCTTGGCCAACCAGCGGTGCCGGCCGTGCCGGCTCAGGCGGCGCCTCGCACCTGTTCTTCGATCTGGATGTCGCCGCGCTTGACCGCGCTCACGAACGCGTCCACCACCCGCGGATCGAAGCGCGTCCCGGCGAAGCTCTTGATCTTCTCGACGACGTACCCGAGCTCCATCGCCTTCTGGTACGGGCGGTTGGTGGTCATGGCGTCGAACGTGTCCGCGATGGCCACGATGCGCGCCTGCACGGGGATCTGTTCGCCTTCCAGTCCGTCGGGGTAGCCGCCGCCGCTCCATTTCTCATGGTGATACTTCATCCCGGGGATGATGTCGATGAGCTGGGCCACACCGCTCATGATCGCGGCGCCCTTCGCGGGGTGCTGCTTCATCACCTCGAACTCGTCCTCGGACAGCGCACCCGGTTTGCGGAGGATGCGGTCGTCGATTCCGATCTTGCCGACGTCGTGCAGGAGCGCGCTGATGCGCAGGTCGCGCATCTCCTTTTCCGGGAGGCCGAGGTTCTTGCCGATGCCGATCGAGTAGCGGGCCACGCGCTCGGAGTGGCCGCGCGTGTACGGGTCCTTCGCGTCGATGGCCGCGGCCAGCATGCGGACGGAGTTGATGAAAAGGAGATGGTTCTCGTGCGCGGCTTTCCGGAGCTGCTCGACGGCCTTCTCGATCGAAGCCGACATCACGTTGAAGTTCGCCGCCAGCTCGCCGATCTCGTTGTGGGTCTTGAGCTCCACGCGCTGGGTGTAGTTGCCCTGCGCGATCTCGCGGGTGCGCTCGGCCAGCACGCGGATGGGCCGGGCGATGCCCGACGCGAACAGGAGCGCCGCGACGATCGCGAACGCCAGCGCGATGGCGACCCACTGGAGCGTCGCGCGGACCATCTGGTCGACCGAGGCGAACGCCTGCTTCTCCGGCTTCTGCACGATGACGCCGAGGTTCGGCGGCGCGGGGGCGACGGTGCCGAGGAGCTTCACGCCCTTGTCTTCGTAGGAGACCGTGAGGCGCTGCGGGGCGCGCGAGAAATCGCGCACGATCTGCAGGCTGGAAAAGTCCGGATGCTGGACCTCGACGGCCGGCTCGCTGTGGACCAGCACGCGGCCGTCGCGGTCGACGATGAAGGCGGTGACGTCCCCTTTGCCTTCCTCGCGGATGCGCTCGACGATGCGGCGGAGGCTCACCAGGCCGATGACGGCGCCGATGACTTCCTGACCGTCGCGCACCGGCTCGGCCATGACGATGGCGGGCGAGTTGAGCACGGTCACGTGCTGGACGCGGCCGGTGAACGCCGTGCCGCGGAGGGCGACGCCGCGGGCCAGGTCCATCTCCTTGAGCACGGCGTCGTCGAGCTGCTCGGGCACCGCCTGCGCGCCCCGCGCCTGGGGGTTGAGCGTGCGGAGGGCGATCAGATCGCCGTCGGGCGAGAGGTAGTCGGCGATGGCCTGCGTCTGCGCGGCGTACTCGAAGGGATCGGTGCCCGCCGGCAGGGCCTTCTTCATCGCCACCATGCCGCCGCCGATGCTCCCGAGCTGCTGGCGGTTGTTGGTCAGGAGGTTCTGGAGGTCCGAGGAGATGCTGACCGCGGAGCGGGTCAGGTATTTCTTCTCCAGGGTCTCGAGGGAGTCGCGGTTGATGCCGATGAGGAAGTAGTGGGAAACGACCAGGGGCACCAGGCCGACCAGCGCCATCGCGCCCAGCAGCGTCCAGAGCAGACGCAGGCGGCGGGAGGGCTTTTCTGCCACGGGCGGGACTGATTCGGACATGTGCCGCGATTATAAAGAACGTGTCACTCGGCCTCTATTTCCATCTGCCGTTCTGCGCGGTGCACTGCACGTACTGTCCGTTCGCGATCTCGACGGACCTCGGGCTGCAGGATGCGTACGTGGATGCGCTGATCCGGGATGTAGGGCGCGGCTTCAGCCCGCCCCCCGGACGGGGAGGGGGGACGGCCCCCGCCCACGAGGGGGCCGGGCTGAAGCCGCGCCCTACATTGGTGGATACGGTGTATCTGGGTGGGGGAACGCCTTCGCGGACGGGCCTGGGGCACCTGGCGCGGTTGTTCGATGCGATCCGGGAGCGTTATGACCTCGCGGACGGGGCGGAGATCACGCTGGAAGCGAATCCGGAGGATGTCAGCTCCGAGGCCGTTGCGGCGTGGCGTGCTCTGGGGGTGAACCGCATCTCCGTCGGCGTGCAGTCGTTTCATGACGACGAGCTGGGCGTGATCGGCCGGATCCACGACCGGGCCCAGGCGCTCGACGCCGTGCGCGCGATCGTCGCCAGCGGCGCGCGCGCGAATCTCGATCTCATCCTCGGCCTTCCGCATCAGACCGCGGAGTCGTTCCGCTCGTCGCTCGATACCGCGATCGAGCTGGGTGCCGGGCATCTCTCGCTGTACATGCTGGACCTCGAGGAGCGCACGCCGCTGCAGGTGCAGGCCGCGCGCGGGCGGGTGTCGCTGCCCGAGGACGATCTGGTCGCCGATCTGTATCTGGAGGCGGTCGATCGTCTCGGCCGCGCGGGGCTGCATCAGTACGAGATCAGCAATTTCGCGCGGGAGGGGGAGGAGTCGCGCCACAACCTCCGCTACTGGACCCGCTCCGAGTACCTCGGCTTCGGCCTCGGCGCGCATTCGTTCCTGGGCAGCGAGCGCTTCGCGAACACGCGCGAGATCCGCCGCTACATCGAGCTGTCGCCCGACGCCCGCGACTTCGCCGAGGAGCTCGGCGAGGACGAGGTGACCCGGGAGACGATCTTCCTCCAACTGCGCCAAGTCTCCGGCATGTGCTATGAAGACCTGGTCGCATTACGCGGTAAGGAGGGTATCGAATGGATCGAGCGCGGACTGCAGGGCGGATGGCTGAGGCGAAACGACGGCCGCGTGGCCTTCACCCCTTCCGGTTTCTTGCAGAGCAACGACTTCATCTCGCAGTTGTTCTGATCGTCGCCGCGGCGCTGCCGCTGTGCACGTCGTCCGCTTCGGCGCAGGACGACATCACCTTCGACCCCACCATCACGCAGGAGCAGTTCGAGACCTTCTCCCGGCTCGTGGCGCAGGGCATCTACGCGACGCCCGTCGATTCCGCGCGGGCCCGCGGTCTCCTCGGCTTCGACATCGGCGTGGGCGCGGCGGCCATCCCGGTGGATACGGACGAGCCGTACTGGCAGAACTCGGTGGCCGAGGACTTCACGGTCAGCGATCATGTGGTCGTGCCGCGGGTGATCGTGTCCAAGGGGCTGTCGGTGGCGACGGTCTCGGCGATGTACGCGAAAGTGCCGGACAGCGACATCGCCATGATGGGCGCGTCGCTGGACGTGCCGATCCTCAGCGGCGGTGTGGTGACGCCGACGCTGGCCGTACGCGGCGCGTACGCGACGCTCCAGGGCGTCGACTCCTTCGATCTGAACACCTACGGCGTCGAGCTCTTCCTGTCGAAAGGCTTCGGCCCCATCACGCCGTACGTCGCGGTGGGACGCGCGCGCAGCGACGCGGAAGGGCGCATCGTGCCGCCGGACGACTCGGCGCCGATCACGTTGACGGACGAGGCGGACTCGAACCGCATCACGGTCGGCGTGAAGCTCTCGCTGCTGCTCCCCAAGATCGTCGTCGAGGCGACGCAAGGGGAGGAGCGGAGCTACGCGGCCAAGGTGAGCTTCGGATTCTGAAATGTAGGGCGTGGCTTCAGCCCGCCCCCCGGACGGGGAGGGGGAACGCCCCCGCCCACGAGGGAGGCGGGCTGAAGCCACGCCCTACATTGGCTACTTCGCCGGTTTTTTCGCCGCCGCCGTGCCCGTCGCGCCCACCGCGCTCTTGATCGCATCCATCGTGAACGTTCCCTCGGGGCCGAAGCCCATGATCTGGCCGTTCACGATGAAGGTCGGGGTCGCGGCGATGCCGACCGCGAACGCGCGGCTGACCTGGTCGAGCAGCGCCTGGCGCTCGGTCTTGGAGTTGTAGATCTTCGAGATCGCGGCCCAGCTCACGTCGTTGTCTTCCATCCACTCGCGGACGACGTCGTCGATCTTGCGCTTGCCGATCTCTTCCTGATTCTTGAAGACGTAGTCGACGTACGACCAGTACTTGTCCGGTGCGACCTTCTGCAGGGCGCGGGCGCCCATCGCCGCCGGGATCGCCCACTCGTGATGCTCGAAGAGCGGGAGGTCGATGCGCACGTAGTTCATCTTCGAGATGTTCTGCCGGATGATCGGCTCGATCTTCTCGTGCGCGCGGGCGCAGGTCGGGCACTGGAAGTCGGAGATCTCCAGGATCTCCACCTTGGCCTTCTCATTCCCGCGGCGCATGGCCGTGGGGGCGCCGAGGGTCTCGCGGAGGGCCTTGGCCGGGTCGGAGTTGAGCATCCCCCGGAAGCCGATGATCAGGAACTGGCTGTTCGCGTCCGTGAAGCCGTTGTACGCGAACTGGCCGAACGGCGTCATGCGCGTGATGGCCACGGCCTTGAGGCCGTCCGCCAGCGGGAAGGGCGAGACGTTCGCCGTCACCTGCTTGCCCAGAAGGCGGGTGGCTTCTTCGCTGATGCGCGTGGCCACGGGCCGCCCGTCGTTCGGCAGCGGGATCACCGAGCCGAGGACGACCTGCTGCGACTTCGGCGAGTGCAGGAGGTACTTCTGCGATCCGCAATACTGATCCGAGCTCCGCAGGGTCACGCCGTACACGTTGAAGTTCGCCGGGCCCGGGCCCGGGGCCGGCTGGAGCGTGAGGGTGCCGCCGGGGCAGCGCGGCAGGACCTTCGCTGCGTAGGACTTGAGGTGTGCGTACGGATCGAGGCTCTGGGCCTGAGCGGCCGCGGCAGTCAGAACGAGCGTGAGGGCGAGCAGGGCGCGTTTCATCACTGCGCGTTAACCGTCCGATAGCCGTGTTCAATCCAACCCTTGAGACCGCCGGCGATATGGACGACGTTCCGGAACCCGGCCACGGTGAGCAGCTTCGCCGCCACCGCGCCGTCCGCGTCCCCGTCGCCATACACGAGCACGGTCTGGTTCTGGTAGGGGAGCAGCTCCGGCAACTGCCGCTCGATGCTCTCGAAGGGGACGCTCAGCGCGCCCGCGATGTACCCCTCCGGTCCGCGGAACGCGTCGTTCCCGCGGACGTCGAGCAGCACCACCTGCCGCGAGTCGAGGATCATCTCATTGGCCACCTGGGGCGACACCTCGGCGTAGCCGCCGGCGGTCATGGAGACACCCACGGTCTTGCAGGAGGCGAGGGCCAGGACCAGGACAACGATGAACGATGAACGTTGAACGATGAACCTGGGGATACCGGTTGGCCGTCGTTCATCGTTCCTCGTTCCGCATTCCTCGTTCTTCATAAGACCTCCAGCTCGAATTCGGCCCGCACATCGCCCACCAGAGTGCCGGCGTGGTTGCGGAGCGGCCAGTGACGATACGGTTGCAATTCGGGACGGGCGCCGAGGTCGAGGCCGAGAAGCTCCAGGAGGCGGAGGATCACCGGGTTGCGTCCCCGCTCCATCGAGCCGTCGTCGATCTTCAGCGCGATGCCGATGGCGACATCATCCGCGAGCCGGAGGCGCTCGGTCAATTCTCCGCCCAGCGACGGCGCGAGGGCCATCGCGTAGAAGCCTTCGGCGCCCTCCTTGGCCAGCAGCTCGCCGCCGAAGGCGGCCATGAGCGGCGTGGTCATGCTCCAGTTGCCCGCGACGTAGTGCGGAAACGCCGTCATCGCGTCGACGACGGCCATGCCGCTCTCCGCGTACCGCTCGATCGCGCCGGCCATGAGACGCGCGTAGGCCAGCGCGGTGCGATGCAGGGAGAGGAAGAACGCCGGCACGCCGCAGCCGTCGATGGCCATGGGGATGTCGTCCGTGGCGACATCGGCGAAGTCCGCGAGCGTCGAGCGCATCAGCACCTGCACGGGATGGTCGGGATCGATGTAGCGGGAGCTCGGGACGTCCATCACCCGCGTCGCCAGGAGCATCCCCGCGTGCTTGCCGCTACAGTTGTTGTGGAGGGGCGAGGGCGGCTCGCCCGTCGCGCGGAGGTCGGCCGCGGACTTGTCGTCGAAGGGGAGGTGCGCGCCGCAGAGGAGGTCCTCCTCGTCGAGCTCCCCTTTGCGCAGGAGCGCCGCGGCGGTCGCTACGTGCAGCGGCTCGCCGCCGTGGGACGCGCACGTGAGCGCGATCTCCTCCTGCGTCAGCTCGTACTCCTCGAGGCCGCCGTATTCGAGGAGGGGAATGGCCTGAAACGGCTTGGCTGCGCTGCGGAGGCAGGCTCGCAGTCCCGGATCGCCTGCGTATGCCAGCAGGTTGCCGCGCGAGTCGACGACGGCGATCGAGCCGCGATGCACGGACTCGAGCTGCGTGCCGCGGTAGACCCGCGTGAGGGGGACCGACATCGCGGGGAAGTGTATAGGCGATCCGCCTGTACAATTCCACACCATGAGCCGCGTACCCGCCCAGATTCTCGAGTTACCCGCCGAGGAGCGGGTCGAGCTGGCTCAGGAGATCTGGGAGAGTGTGGTCGAGCATCCCGAGGCGCTTCCGATCACCCGGGCCCAGCGCGAGGAGCTCGAGCGCCGCTGGCGGGCCTTCGAGCAGCGTCCGGACGAGGGTGAGCCGTGGGAGGACGTGCAGCGGTCGCTCCTCGACGAATGATCCGTCGGGTGATCATCCGCCCCGAGGCGAAGCAGGACCTGCGGGAGGCGAAGGCGTGGTACCGAGACATCTCGCGCGAGCTGGGGCGCGACTTCGTTCAGCGGATCGACGAGGCCATCGCACTCGCGTGTGATCGTCCGCTCGCATTCCAGATCGTTCATCGCTCGTTTCGCCGAATCCTCCTCCACCGATTCCCTTATGCGCTCTTCTACCACGCGGGCGAGGAGCGGATCGTCGTCGTAGCAGTGTTGCATCAGGCGCGCGATCCCGAGATCCTCGAAATGCGCAATGGCTGACGCCGGGCGTATCGGTCTCGCGTCGACCTCAATCCAGACGAAGTGTGCGGCGGCCCCACGGCCGCCGCACTCGTTGAGCCTCCGCGCGTTACGGGCGGATGGTGCTCGGTACGACGTCCTGGGACACGACCCGCGCCCCGTCGGTCACCGTGTACACCGAGGTCACGCTGAAGCGGACCGGGTTGCCGACGAAGTGCATGAAGCCGTCGATGAACGTCCCCGGGGGGATGCCGAGGTGCTTGTAGATGTCGCCGCAGTCGACCTGCATCGTCTCACCCGGCTTGAGGACCCAGCTCACCCAGCCGGTGTACGGACCGACCTTCTGGTTGAGCAGTCCGACGCTGAAGCGCTTGCGCCCGAACACGTCCCCCGTATCGTTGGGGTTGGTGACGTTGATGGACGTGTAATACACGCCCGGCGCGAAGGCGAAGGCGTCGATCTCCGGAACGTCCGGCCGGCCGCACACGAACTTGGCTTCGGTGCGGTACTGCGTCTGTGCGAATGCGGAGGTGGATACGAGGAGGACTACGAGAACCAGCAACACTTTTTTCATGAGCGAATCTCCTTATGGCGGGGAGTATCGGCTGAATGCCATAAGTAAATTGTGACGTCGCTCACGTTCGCAGCATGTCGTCGATGATCTTGAGGTGATGGTGCGTGTGGACCTCCAGGAAGCGCAGGGCCTGGGGCGGGGTGAGGCTGCCGAACCTCGGGTGGCGCACCACCGGCACGCGCGACGCGCGCAGCGCGTCGAAGGGCAGCGCGTCGAACGCGGCCGTGAGACGCCCGATCGCCCCGTCGAGGTCGGCGGCGACGGCGGGCGCTCCGCGGAGGCGCGACGGCGACTTGCCGACGCCGCGGGGGATCCAGTTGAGCCACAGCACCAGGCGGCCGAGGACGTTGATGCCGCCGTCGAGCCGCGGGGCGTCGGGGTTCCCGAGCACGTTCACGACCGACAGCGTGACCTTCGTGACGTGATCGAGCTGCTCGGCGAGGCACCACGCCGACACGCGCTCGTTGCGGGCGGACAGATCCGCGGAGCGCGCCAGCGCGCGCATGCGCTCGAACTGCGCCTGGATCCGGCCGGGGACGCCGTCCGTCAAGCGCGAGCCGGCGTGCCGCTCTCAGCGCCGACGGCTTCTTCCTCGGTGTTGTAGATCTTGAAGACCGCGTCGAGCTTGGCCAGCTTGAGCAGCTTCTGGATCCGCTCGGACGGGTTGACGAGGATCAGCTTGCGGTTCTGGTTGGTGAACTTGCCGAGGTAGCCGACCAGCTCACCGATGCCGGTGGAATCGATGTAGTCGATCTTGGTGAAGTCGATGATCACGTTCGTGCTCTCGTTCTTGAGCACGTTTTCCAGCGCGGAGGAGAAGAACTCGGCACTCTCGCCGAGCTTGATGAGACCTTCGACGTACAGAATCGTGAAGTTGTCCAGGTGCTTCTTTTCTACGATCACACAGCCTCCGAACCGAATTCACCCGTAGCGTAGCAAACGTACTGCCACGACGGCATTCATGCCCCCGAACCCGAATGAATTGGAAAGAAACGTCTCCGCACGGGCCTCACGCGGCTCGTTCGGAACGTAATCCAGGTCGCACAGCGGGTCGGGCTCGCGGAGGTTGATCGTCGGCGGCAGGAAGCCGTCGCGAAGGGCGAGCAGGGAGGAGGCGATCTCGATCGCGCCGGAGGCTCCCATGGCGTGCCCATGGAGGGACTTGGTGGAGCTCACGGCCGGCGCGCCGGCACCGAAGACGTTGCGGATGGCGGCGGACTCGGTCGGATCGTTGGCGCGCGTCGCGGTGCCGTGGGCGTTGATGTAGTCGACGTCCGTCCAGCCCGCATCCGCGAGGGCGAGCTTCATGGCCCGCGTGGCGCCGTCCGCGGACGGGTCGGTCACGTGCGCGGCGTCGCTGGTCGCGCCGAAGCCGGCGACCTCGCCGAGGATCTCCGCGCCGCGGCGCCTGGCGTTCTCGAACGACTCGAGCACGAGCACCGCCGCCCCCTCGGCCAGCACGAGTCCCTTCCGGTCGGCGCTGAACGGGCGGCAGGCCTCCGAGGGATGCTCGTTGTCGGCGGCGAGGACGCGCAGGGCTTCCCACGCCTTCACGATGCCGGTGGTGATCGGGGCGTCCGCCCCGCCGGCGAAGACCGCGTCCGCCTGACCGGTGCGGATGGCCTGCGCCGCGGCTCCGATCGCGTGCGCCGAAGACGCGCAGGCGGAGACGATGGCGTAGGAAACGCCCTTCGCATTGAGCTTCGTCGACACCGCGGACGCCGCCGCGTTGTACATCGAGGTCGGGATGCCGAGGGGATGGATGCGGCCGTTCTCCGCGTAGAGCTTGCGGTAGTTCGCGTCGAGGGTCTCGCAGCCGCCCAGGCCCGTGCCGATCAGCACTCCCACGCGCTCGGGCTCGACGCCGAGGGCGCCCGCCTGCGCCGCCGCCTCCTCGGCCGCGAGGAGCGCGAAGCGGGTGAAGCGGTCATGCCCCCGGTGCTCGGTGAGCTCGCCCGGCACTTCCCCGGCGATCCGGCAGTTCAGCGGCGCCGGGTCGATGCTCGCGATCGTGCGGATGCCGCTCCGCGCGTTGCGCAGCGCGTCGAGCGCGGCCTGCTTGCCGCGGCCGAACGGGGAGACGATGCCGAGGCCGGTGATGGCGACTCTCACGCTTGCTGCGACCCCACCTGTCACGTGCCTCGCGCCCCGTGTTTCTTCTGCGCCTGCGCTCTCATCCGACCCGTTTCGCGATGATGTCCGCGAGGTCGCTGAACGTCTTCACCGCCCTCGCCTCGTCGTCGGGAATGGAGATGCGGAAGTGCTCTTCGATGGCGAACAGGATGGTCAGGGAGTCCAGCGAGTCGATGCCCGCCTCCACCAGCGACGTCTCGGGCTTGAGCAGCTCGTCGGCAATGGTCTTGTCCTGCCGGACAATCCTGATGAGCTGCTCTTCGATCTCCGCCCGCGTCACGGCCTCGTATGATAGCAGCGTGTTCCGGTGGCTCTATCCGGCGTGGCTCGCCCTCTGCGCCATCCTCTTCTTCGCTCTGGGCGGCCTCGAAGACCCATCGAGGCCGAAGGGGCGGATCCTCTCGATCGACGCCGGACGGCGCGCCGCCGCGATCGTCAAACAGCGCGGACTGACGGGCTACGAGGTCGTGCACGTGGCCCGGGCGCGCCGCAACGAAGGCGCACCGGAGGAGCGGTGGATCGTGCTCCTCGATCAAGTACCGCATACGAGTCTGCGGCGCGCGATCGTGGTCGAGTTGCGGGCCGGGGATGGTACCCTTCTGGACATTCGTCGACCTCACTGAGCGAAGCCTCGTCAATGTCCCGTCCTGTGACCAAACTCACCCCCATGCTCGAGCAGTACTTCGAGATCAAACGGCAGGTGCCGGATGCGATCCTCTTCTACCGTCTCGGCGATTTCTACGAGATGTTTTTCGAGGATGCCGAGAAGGCCGCGCCGCTGCTCGACCTCGTCCTCACCGCGCGCAACAAGGGGCAGGAGTACGAGACGCCGATGTGCGGCGTGCCGCACCACTCGGCCGACGGATACATCGCCAAACTGATCCGGCACGGACTGCGCGTCGCGATCTGCGAGCAGGCCGAGGCGGCGACGGAGGCGAAGGGGCTGGTGCGGCGGGAGATCGTGCGCGTCGTGACGCCGGGGACGGCGACCGAGGCGCACATCGTCGAGCGGGAGAGCTGCTATCTGGTGTCGCTGGTCCCGGCCGGGGAGACGGTCGGCGCGGCGTATCTCGACGTCTCGACGGGCGACTTCTTCGTCACCGCCTACGCGTCGCTCGCCGACGCGCGGCTGTACGACGACATGGCCCGCTTCGCGCCGCGCGAGGCGATCGTGCCGAAGGAGACCCAGACCAACGGCGCCCTGACCATGCCGGTTACGGCCGTCGAGGCCTCGCTGTTCGAGCTGCGCGGGTCGCACGAGTATCTGGCCAAGCACTTCGGGACGCAGTCGCTGCGGGGCTTCGGCCTGGAAGACGACGACGCCCGCATCGGCGCGGCGGGCGGCGCGCTGCGCTATGCGAGCGCGAGCCACAAGCGCTCGCTCGAGCACGTGCGCGCCCTGCGCGTCGACAACGACGGCGACTACCTGCAGCTCGACGCCGCGACGCTGGCGAACCTCGAGGTCTGCGAGTCGCGCGACGCGGCCCGGCCGCGGGCGACGCTCTGGGGCGTCATGAACACGACCCGCTCGGCGATGGGCACGCGCACGCTGCGGCGCTGGCTCACCCGTCCGCTGAAGAGCTCCGAGGCCATCTTCGACCGTCACGACGCGGTCGACGAGCTGACCCGCTCGCGCGCGATCCTCGAGCAGATGACCGCGCGCCTGCAGAAGATCGCGGACCTCGAGCGCGTCGCGTCCCGGATCACGCTCCGCACGGCGACGCCGCGCGAATGCCTCACCCTCGCGGACTCGATGCTCGCGGTCGAGGAGCTGCGCGACGTCATGGGCCCGCTGCAGGGCCCGCTCCTCGGCACCCTGCGCTCCTCGCTGCTCGTGCCGCGCTGTGGAGATGAGACCGTCGTCGGCCTCATCGCGAAGACGATCGCACCCAATCCCGCGCTCCTGGTCCGCGACGGCGGCGTCATCGCCGACGGCGTCGACGGGGAGCTGGACCAGCTCCGCTCCATCGCCCGCGACTCGAAGACGATCCTCCTCGAGATCGAAGCGCGGGAGAAGGAGCGCACCGGAATCTCCTCGCTGAAGATCCGCTTCAATTCCGTCTTCGGCTACTACATCGAAGTCTCCAAATCGAACCTCGCCAAAGTCCCGCTGGACTACATCCGCAAGCAGACGCTCGCGAACGCGGAGCGGTTCATCACGCCCGATCTGAAAGAGCTCGAGGACAAGATCGTCGGCGCGGAGGAGAAGGCGATCGCCATCGAGCTGCGCCTGTACGACGAGCTGCTGGCCGCGGTGGCGCAGGTCAGTCCGGCGATCCTGGCGACGGCGCGCGCGGTGGGAGAGGTGGACGCGCTGGCCTCGCTCGCCACGGTCGCGGTGCGGAACCGCTTCGTCCGCCCGCAGCTCAGCGAGGACGCGGAGCTGGAGATCGAAGACGGCCGCCATCCGGTCATCGAGCAGCTCACGTCCGAGCGCTTCATCCCCAACCACACGCGCGTGCGGCGGGAGGAGAACGGCATCCAGGTCATCACCGGGCCGAACATGGGCGGCAAGTCGACGTACCTGCGCCAGGTCGCGCTGATCGTGCTCCTCAACCAGGCCGGCTCGTTCGTCCCCGCCGCCAAGGCCCGCCTCGGCGTCTTCGACCGCATCTTCACGCGCGTCGGTGCCTCCGACCAGCTCGCGCGCGGCGAGTCGACGTTCATGGTCGAGATGCACGAGACTGCGAACATCCTCAACAACGCCACCGACCGCTCGCTGATCATCCTCGACGAGGTCGGCCGCGGCACGGCCACGTTCGACGGTCTCTCGCTCGCCTGGGCGATCATCGAGTACCTCCACGACAACCCCGCGCGCAGCGGCATCACCCTGTTCGCCACGCACTACCACGAGGTCACCGACCTGGCGAAGACGAAGACGCGCGTCGCGAACTACAACGTCGCGGTGAAAGAGTGGAACGAGCAGATCATCTTCCTGCGCAAGGTCGTGGAGGGCGCGGCGGACAAGAGCTACGGCATCCAGGTCGCCAAGCTCGCCGGCATCCCGCACTCGGTGATCGACCGCGCGCGGGAAATCCTGGTCACCCTCGAGCGCAAGGAGCGCGACCTGGTCGAGGAGACCCGTCGCAAGGGACCTGACGTGAGGCAACTGGGGTTGTTCTCGTCGAAGGAGCAGGGGATCGTGGACGCCATCCGCTCGGTCGACCTCGACACCCTTTCGCCCCGCGACGCGCTGAACGTGCTGTACGAGCTCAAGCAAAGGCTGGAATAGTCCTATTCGTCCTATCCGTCCCATTCGTCCTATGATGCGCGCCGAATGACCTCGGACATCTTCGGCATCGGCCTGGCCGGCAAGCAGCTCACGCCTCTCGAACGCGACATCCTCGCGGAGACCAGTCCGTATGCGGTGGTGCTGTTCGGGCGGAACATCGACAGCGCCGCGCATCTCAAGGAGATCGTGGCCGAGGTCAAGAGCATCGCGAAGACGCCGCCGCTGTTCATGATCGACGAGGAAGGCGGCCGCGTCGATCGCCTGCGGCACATCGTCCCCGGCCTGCCGAGCGCGGAAGGATTCGGAGAAGGGGAGCGTCCGGCCGAGCTGTCCGAGTGGTTCGGGCGTGTGATCGGCGTCGCGCTGCGCTACTTCGACATCGAGATCGATCTCGCGCCGGTCGTCGACATCCGCGGCGACGTCGCCCCGAAAGGTCTCGAGCGCCGCACGTTCGGCAACGATCCGGAGTCGGTCATCGAGCTCGCCGGCGCGTTCATGCGCGGGCTGCACGCGGCGGGCGTCGCAGCGTGCCTCAAGCACTGGCCGGGCATCGGCGTCGGCTCGGCCGACCCGCACTACGGCGCGACGGTCATCGACGTGCCGGTGACGCAGCTCATCGAGCGTGACCTCGTCCCGTACCAGCGTCTCGGCAACGAAGCGGGCGCGATCATGATCGGCCACGGCACGTACCCGCAGATCGACGAGCCCGATCTCCCCGCGACCCTCAGCCGCCGCATGACCACCGAGCTCCTGCGCGACTTCCTCGGCTTCGACGGCGTCGCCATCAGCGACGACATGGAGATGCACGCCGTCTCCGACCTCGGCTCGTACGAGGAGATCTCCGAGCGCGCGCTCATGGCCGGCAACGACGTGATCCTCTTCTGCAGCCACATCGAGCGCATCCCCGACCTGCAGCGCTTCCTGGCGCGCCGCGTGGACGAGGACGAGAAGGTGCGAGCGCGGTTCGACGAAGCGGCCGAGCGCTGCGAGCGTTACCGCGTCCACTGCGAGCGCCTCCGCGCCGCCGCGCCCGCGCTCCCGTCGTTCGACGCGGTCATCGACGAGGCGGCGAACTTCGTGGAAGAGTACGAGCGCACCCGCCCCCACCGCGAGATCGTCGTCCCCGACGTCGAGCGCCGCAAGAGCACCCGCAACCCCCGCACCGGCCGCGAAGAGTGGACGTAGACGGGCGGAGTTCCTCGGGTTCCTCGGTTCCTCGGGTTCCTCGGTTCCTCGGTTCCTCGGAGTTCCTCGGTTCCTCGGAGTGAGGAGCCTGTGACCTCCACTCCGAGGAACCCGAGGAACTCCGAGGAACCGAGGAACCGCCCCCCCCTATAACCTTCTACGACATTTTTCGTCTAACCTTCCGTTACGGCGATGCGGATCCGGACTCAGATCATTCTCGCGGCCTTCGTGCTGGCGGTCGTGCCGCTGGCGGCGATCGTCACGTACTCCTACCACTCCTCGCGGCGCGCGCTGGAGTCGGCGTACGGGCGCGAGGCGGAGCGGCTGACCAAGCAGATGGACCGGCGGCTGGCCACGATCCGGGCGGAGCTGGACCAGCGCCTCGCGGTCGTCTCCGCGCTGCCGATCGAGGCCGCCGCGACCGGGGACGTCGGCTCCAGCATCGCCACGGTCATGGGCGACGCGGCCAACTTCGTCGACTCGATCGAGTTCCAGCCGATCCACATCAACCCGCATCCGGCTCCCCGGGTCGCCGAAGCGCCCGACGTCCAGCCGCCCGAGGGGAGCGGGACGCCGGAGATCGCCGAGGCCATGCCGGCCCCCGCGCCCCCGGCGCCGCCCGGCGGTCTGGTGATCGACCTCCCGCCCATGCCGGTCATGCCCCGCTACGTGATGTCCGAGGAACAGCGGGAGCTGGTCGCGGAGATCGGCGAGCTGGGCAAATCGCTCGCGGACCCGAACATCGACCCCGAGGACCGGGAGGACATCCAGAACGAGCTGCGCGCCGCCGAGACCGAGCTGCGCCGCGTGATCGAGGAAGACCGCAAGCAGTACGAGCAGCAGATGGCGAAGGTCGCGAGCGAGCGCGAGGAGCGCAACGCCGCCATCGCCCGGCTTCGCGCGCAGCAGCGCGAGGCGCGGAAAGTCGCCCGTACCATCGTTCCGGTCCCCGTCCCCGCGCCCGTGGTGGCCGGCAACGTGACGCCCAAGGTCGACGCGACGCCGAAGGTCGAGCCGGCCGACGTGAAGGTCCGCAAGGTCACGGAGAAGGACGTCGAGAAGGCCGCCCGGTCCGCGAAGAGGACCTCGCTCATCCTCGGACGCAAGTTCGAAGCTCCGGTCCGCACGGACGGCAAGGTGATCGGCCAGATCACCGCGACCATCAGTACCGAGCAGGTCATCCGCCGGATCCTCGGCAGCGCCACCGAAGACAGCACCGAGATCCCGTTCGCGCTCGACCGCGAAGGCACGGTCTACACGCGCGACGCGGACGAGCGCGCGAAGCTCGAAGCCCTGTCCATCCCGCAGCGCGTGAAGAACGGGCAGCCGCTCCGGGACATCCACGGCTGGATCGTCTCCACGTCCACCGATCCCCAGAGCGGTCTGCGCATCGGCGTGGCCCGGCCGGTGGGGGAGAACCTCGACGAGCTCCAGCGCACCGCCGGCCGCAACTTCGCCCTGGGCATGGGGCTGATCTTCGTGGCCATGATCGGCATCGTGCCGCTCTCGAATCACCTGACGCGCGACGTGAAGCTCGTCACCGAGGGCGCGGAGCGCATCGCGCACGGCGACCTGATGACGCGCCTCCCGGTGAAGTCGCAGAACGAGATGGGCCAGCTCGCGAAGGCCTTCAACCGGATGGCCGAGGACCTCAGCGTCCACCAGCAGAAGCTCCTCGAACAGGAGCGCGCGCGGAAGGAGCAGGAGCTCCAGCAGCGGCTCATGAGCGTCGAATACGAGCGCAAGAGCGTCGAGCTCGAGGACGCCCGCCGCTTCCAGCTCTCCATGCTCCCCAAGGAGCTCCCGCGCCACGAGGCGTACGACGTGGCGGTCTACACGCGCACGGCGACCGAGGTCGGCGGCGACTACTACGACTTCCACCTCGCGGACGACGTGCTGTCCGTGACGATCGGCGACGCGACCGGCCACGGCGCGAAAGCCGGCACCATGGTCACGGTCATCAAGACCCTCTTCGCGGGCTACGGCGGCACGTCCGGCCCCGCGGACTTTCTCAGCGACGCCGCCGAGAAGATCAAGCGCATGGACCTGGGACGGATGGCCATGGCGCTGTCGCTGGGACGCTTCGCGAACCGGACGCTGACCTTGTCGTCGGCCGGCATGCCGCCCGTGCTGGTGCATCGCGCGGCGAAGGGGACCGTCGAGGAGGTCGCGCTGTCCGCGACGCCCCTCGGCACTCTGGGCACGACGTACGAGCAGACGCGGGTCGACCTGGCCGCGGGCGACACGGTCCTCTTCCTCTCCGACGGCTTCCCGGAGCTGATGAACGACGCCGGCCAGCAGCTCGGCTATGCCGCCACGCTGGACGCGTTCGCCGAGGCAGCGACGCGGGAGAGCGCAGCCGCGGTGATCGAGTCGCTGGAGACCTTCGCCAAGCGCTGGCACGGCGACGCCCCGCCCAACGACGACGTCACGTTCGTGGTCGTGCGCGTCTCGTAACCCGGTTCCTCGGGTTCCTCGGAGTTCCTCGGGTTCCTCGGGGGAGTCAGGCTCCCCCCTCCGAGGAACTCCGAGGAACTCCGAGGAACCCCGAGGAACCGAGGAACTCCGAGGAACCGGCGCCCTGAACCGTACAAAAACGGACTCCATTCATCTGGCCGGCGTAGTAAACTAACGCCGTCTATCCATCCTCACGTCCGGAGGCAAATCAGGAATGCAGGAGTCAGCAGTGGCGGCGGCCACATCGAAGGTCGTCCGCGTCGGTTTGCTGAGCGCGATCTGCAAGATCGATCCGCGCGATTCGGCCGACAGCATCAGCGACCTGATCCTCGGACAGGTCTTCGAGACGCCGTACGCCATCGTGTCGGGCGAGACCCAGGTGCGGCCGCTCCTGTTCGAGCCGCTCCGCGCGGAGGGGAAGCTGCAGTACTCCGCCGCCGTCCGGCCCGGGGTGAAGTTCTCGGACGGCACGCCGCTGACCGCCGAGCTCGCGGCGCGCTCGCTGCGCGGCGCGAAGATCCTGCACAACAAGACCGCCGTCGAGGTGCGCGGCGACCGGGTGTGGTTCACCCTCACCGCGCCGAACCCGCGCTTCGACCTCACGCTCACGCAGCCGAACACCGCCCTCGTCCTCGACCGCGGCATCCAGCTCCTCGGCACGGGCGCGTTCATGTTCGACCACCGTCCGAACCTGCGCCTGCTGCAGGCGGCGAAGAGCTTTCGCCTGATCCGCAACCCGCATCACGCCGGCAAGAGCGCGGTCGACGAGATCGAGTTCCGCATCTGTCCGGCGGCCGAGGACGGGACGCCGCGAGAGCTGATTGACGCGCTGCGGAACGGCGAGGTCGACGTCACCACCTCGCTGACCATGGCGGACCTCACGACGCATCAGCTCGCGGGCGTCGCGCCGTCGATGCAGCCCGGCAACTCGACCGGCTTCCTGGTCTTCAACTGCGAGCGGCGCGCGCTGGCCAACACCGACGTGCGGCGCGGGATCGCGCTGGCCCTCGACGTCCACGAGCTCGCGGCGAAGTCGTTCGACAAGAACCCGGCCGCGTTCGTGGCGGCGAGCCTGCTCCCGCCGATGATGGGGCGCGCCACCGGCCTCCCGGCCACGGACCGCGAGGCGGCGATGCGCCTGCTCGACGCGAGCGGCGCGAAACCGGGCCGTCTGACCCTGCTCGTGCCGTGGGCGCCGCGGCCGTACATGCCCAAGCCTCTGCAGGCAGCCCAGGCGGTGCAGCGCCAACTGGCGCAGGTGGGGATCGCCGTCGCGCTGCACGAGACGAAGACGAGCGACGAGTTCTTCGGCGACCTGGTGCGCGGCAACTACGACCTCGCGCTCGCCGGCTGGATCGCCGATACGCCCGATCCCGCGGACTTCTTCGAGGCGCTGCTGTGGTCGAAGATGTGCGGGTTCGAGAACCACCACTCGAACCACAGCCGCTGGCGGAACGAGGCGATGGACGCGGCGCTCGCGCGATTCCGGGAGCAGCCGACCGAGGAGCACAAGCGGGAGATCCACCGCATGATCCGCGAGGAGGCGCCGCTCGTGCCGCTGCTCTACGGCCAGGCGGTCGTCGTGCACTCGCGCAAGATGCGGAACGTGTCGGTGAGTGCGACGGGCGTCCTGACGTTGAGCGGTGTTACTGTGAGTGCATGACGCTCGGCGACTTGCCGGTGCATTTTGCGACCGAGGAGGCGGCGGAGGAGCTGCGCGCCGACGCCCTCCTGCGCGTCCGCGAGATCTCCCTCGGCCCCACCGCCACCAAAGCCGATCTCCTCGCGGCCATCGCCGACGCGCTGGCCCTGCCTGAGTACTTCGGCCACAACTGGGACGCCCTCGAGGAGTGCCTGCACGACATAGAATTCGACGGCGGGCTGCTCGTCCTGGTCGTCCGGCATGCCGCGCTCCTGTGGCAGCAGATGCCCCGCGACCTGTCCACTCTCGTCGACACCTGGCTCGCTGCCAGTAGCGAGCGGAACATTCATCTGGTATTCGTATGGTGATGCAGAGACGAACCAAGCCGCTGATCTGGATCGTGGCCGCCCTGGCCGTCTTCGTCACCGCGCTGTGGCAGCAGCGGGCGGAGTACGCGCCGGAGAAGCAGGTGCCGCATGCGAGCGTGCCGGCCTCCGTGGAGGCGCAGAAATGGGCGCGCGTGCAGGAGGTCGTGCCCGCCGGCGAGCGCGAGGAGCTCCTCGCGACGCTGGAGCTCATCGACCGCGGCGGGCCGTACCCCTACAAGAAGGACGGCAGCACGTTCTCCAACCGCGAGGCGCAACTGCCCGTGCAGGCGCGCGGCTATTACCGCGAATACACCGTGCGCACCCCCGGCTCCCCCGATCGCGGCGCGCGCCGCGTCGTGCAGGGGAGGAACGGGGATACCTGGTACACCAGCGACCATTACAAGACATTCGTGAGGATCGACACCCATGAGGAGCGCTGAATGACGCGTCCGACCACCTCCGACTACGCCCCCGCCCACGCAGCCTACGTCGGCCTCGTCCACGAGGACGACATCCTCTCGGCCATGGAGCAGCAATCGTCCTCCATGCAGAAGTTCCTCGCCTCCCTGACCGACGCCAGGGCCGACCATCGCTACGCCGAGGGGAAGTGGAGCGTGAAGGAAGTGATCGGGCACATCGCCGACGCGGAGCGGGTCATCGCCTACCGCGCCCTGGCCATCGCCCGCGGCGAAACCCAGCCGCTGCCGGGCTTCGACGAGAACGCCTACGTCGCCAACGCCAACTTCGACGACTGGAAGCTCGGCGACCTCGCCGAGCACTACGCCCTCGTCCGCCGCGCAAACATCGTCTTCTTCAAGAACCTCCACCCCGAGGCCTGGGAGCGGCGGGGGACTGCCAACAACGCCCCGGTGAGCGTCCACGGCCTGGCCTACGTGATCGTTGGCCACGAGCGCCACCACCTGGGAGTGCTGCGCGAGCGGTACGGGATGTGAGTTGGAGAGGCAGAAGCGATCCCCTTGTCATCCCTCGCTCGACGCTCGGGATGACAGTCTGGGTGCGTCTCTGGCGTAGTTTGGACTAGACGGCCACGTAGCGGAACACGGCCACGTAGTGGCACACGCTGCCGCCCATGACGCAGAGGTGCCACACGCCGTGCATGTGCACGACGTGCTTCGACAGGGCGAAGAAGAGTACGCCCGCGGTGTAGACGATGCCGCCCGCCACGAGCCACCAGATGCCGTCCATGGGCAGGGCCTTCTGGAGCGGGCCGAAGGCGGTGACGACGAGCCAGCCCATGATCAGGTAGAGCACGACGGACACGGCGCGGTAGCGGCCGTGGAGGAAGACGTCCTTGGCCACGCCCGCCGCGGCGAGCGCCCAGACGATGCCGAAGAGCGTCCAGCCCCACACGCCGCGCAGGGTCACCAGCGTGAACGGCGTGTACGTCCCGGCGATGAGCAGGTAGATGGCGCAGTGGTCGAACACATGGAACACCTGCTTCGCCCGCCCTCGGAGGCTGTGATAGAGCGTCGAGGAGAGGTAGAGCACGACCATCATCGCGCCGTACACGGAGAGCGCGATGAGCTGCCGGGTGTCGGCGCCGTTCCTGACCGCAGTGGTGAGGAGCACCGCGGTGGCGATGACCGCCATGACCGTACCGATGAGGTGGGTGATGCTGTTGAAGAGCTCTCCGCGGTACATCGACGGAGGATAGCAGAGCAGCCGGGCTAGAACCGCGCGCCTAAGGAAACCCGCACGGTCCGTGGCGTCTGGTACGCGAGGTTGTTCAGCGGCTGGCCGAAGTTCGCCGCGAACTGGTAGTGCGTGCCTTCCACCGGCCTGGTCGTGCGCGGGTCGAACGGCTGGAGGGTCGTCGAGTTGGCCGCGGTGTTGACGCCGCTGCCGAGGCGCTGGGGGTCGGCGATGGCGTTCTCGTTGAAGACGTTCAGCACGTCGGCCTGGGCGAACAGGAAGCGGTAGCGGTAGCGCAGCGCGAGGTTCGTGGACGTGACGTCATCGGTGCGCAGCGCGCCGCGGCCGGAGAGGAAGTAGCGGCCGTTCGGGATCGAGGCGTAGCCGGGATTCGCCGGCGCGCCCGCATAGCGCGTCACGTTGATGGGGGCGGTGATCGAGTACGCCTGGCCGGAGTCGAACGTCTGCAGCAGCGAGGCATCGAAGTTGCCGACGGTGAGGCCGGCCCACGCGCGGACGCGATGGCGCTGGTCGCCGCGCAGGTAGCCCACCGGGTTGTTGCGCTCGTAGTCCATGAGCTCGGGGTAATAGATCGACGGCACGAGGTTCGCGGCCGGGCCGTTCGCCGTCTCGCCTTCATCGTTCCCGCGCAGCTTCGACCACGTGTAGAACACGCCCGCGTCGACGCGCGACGCGCTCCAGCGTCCCTGCAGGTGCACGCCGCGGTAGGTGCGCTCGAGGTCGTCCGTATTGCGGACCAGCGCCAGATCGACGGGGATGCCGAGGGGCGTGGTCGTGCGCCGCGTGCTCCGGGTGACCTCGAGCGCGTAGAAATCGCGCCAGTCGCGCGCCACCAGATCCACACGCAGGAAGCCGCGCCGGCCGATGTCCATGCCGTAGCCGAGGGTGGCCTCGCGCACGTGCGGCGTCGAGAGCGTCCCGTCGAAGTACGTCGAGTACCCCGGCACGTCGCGGGTGCCGTTCGGGCGGAGGTTCTGGGCGCTCGTATTCGCCGTGCCGCCCTGCGTGCCGTTGAAATACGCGAACAGCATCTCCAGCGCCTGCGCTAGCGGCACCGTCAGCGCGTTCTGATTGATGGCCGGGCCGCGGTAGGCGAAGTCAATCGCCGCGGAGCTGCCGGCGGTCTGATTCGACGACGCGATGGCGTCCGCCACGCGCGACGCGTACTCGCCGTACGACGCGCTCACGCGCTGCCGGCCGTTGCCGCGCAGGTCGTACTGCACGCCGAGGCGCGGCGAGAACCGCGCGTCGTCCGACGTCACCACGCCGTCCGCGTCCTCCGCGTGGTTGCGGTCGTAGCGCGCGCCCAGGGTGATGTTCCAGCGGTCGCCGAGGGTCCACGTGTCGTTGACGAACAGCGAGTCCGTGCGCAGCTCGTTCTCGCGCGCGGCCACCGACACCGGATTCCAGCGGATGAACGTCCCTCCGCCGTTCTGGTTCGTCGGCGTGATGACCGGGTAGATGACACCGTCCTTGTATTGCGCCCGGGTGACGAACACCGAGAAGTCGCTGCCGGACTGCCGGTCGTCGAGGCGGTGGCGCTCGGTGAAGCGGTCCAGGCCGGCGACGAGCTGATGCCCGCCGGTAAAGTAGTTGACCTTCAGCAGCACGTCGTCGTTGTTCCGCTCCTCGGGGTCGCAGACTCCGCAGAGCGACGGCGAGTTGAAGCGGGCGTTCTGATTGGCGCGGTCGAGGACGACCGTCCCGGCCACGAGGTCGGTCGAGAGCGCGCCGCTGGACAGCGACATCTCCCGCCGCGAGAGCTGGGCCTCCACGAGCATCCGGGCGCCGAAGATCCCGTCCCACCGCAGCGCGGCCAGCGAGTCCGGGTCGTCGCGCTCGGTGAGGCTGGCCACGTCGTAGACGTTGTTCGTGAAGCGGCTGTTCTCCGTGGTCGTGTCGATGCCGAAGTACGACCCGACCAGCGTGTGATTCGGCACCGGGCTGGCCGTGAGCTTGCCCTCGTAGCGCTTCTGGTCGTTGCTCTCGCTGTAGCTGAGCTGCGGCGAGGCGGGGGAGGGGACGTTGCCCGTCACGGCCGGGATGGCGATGGTCTGCCGCGCGGTGTCGTTCTTCGCCCAGCGCCCCGCGGTGAAGAACCAGAGCCGGTCGCGGAGGATCGGGCCGCCGAGGGTGGCTTCGAAGACGTGGTTGAGATGGTCTTCGCGCTCCTCATTCGCCGGCGACTGCGCCGACCACGACGGATTGCTCAGCGAGTCGCGCAGCGAGCCGGAGAGGTCGTTGCCGCCCTGCTTGGTGATCGTCGAGACCACGCCACCGGTGAAGCGCCCGTACTCCGCGCTGATCGCGCCGGTGAGGACGGTCGTCTCGTCGATGGCGTCCTCGACGTACATGGGCCGCATCTGCCCGCGCGTGTTCTCGTTGACCACCACGCCGTTGACGGTGACCAGGTTGTCGTAGCCCGGGCCGCCGGAGATCTGCACGACGCCGTTCGCGAGGGTGTTGCTGCTGACGCCCGGCGCGAGCTGTGCGGTGGCGAGCTGGTTGCGCTGGATGGGGAGCTTTTCGATCGCTTCCAGGAGCAGCGTCGTCGCGACGTGTTGCGACTCGATGGCCGGCGCGACCTGCGCGGCGGTCATCTCCATCGTCTCGAAGGCGACATCGACGCGCGTCGTCTGCGCCAGCTCCAGCCTCGCGCTCCGCTGCACCTCGGGGAGCCCGGGGCCGGCGAAGCGCACGCGGTACTCGCCGGGGGGAAGGGCGGGGAAGAGGTACGCCCCGTTGTGCGCGGTCTCGGCCGCGCGCTCGCCCTGCAGCGACGCGGAGGTGACGGTGACGGTGACGTTCGCCAGCGGCGCGCCGCCGCTGCTGACCGTGCCGGTCAGCGAGGCGGTGGTCTGCGCGAAGAGAGGAAGCGCGCAGAAGAGGAGGAGAAAAAGCAGGAGATGCCGTCTGTCATCCTGAGCCGCCCTCGAGCCGAAGGCGAAGGGGCGGTGAAGGACCCCCCGATTCAGGCGCGGACGGCGCAAGCCGCACGGGGTCCTTCGCCGTCTACGCGGCTCAGGATGACAGCGATGCATCAGAACGGAACTTCCTCGTCGTCCTCGATCTCCGAAGACGCCGGACGGCCGCCGCCGCGGGACGACGACGAGGAAGACGACGACGATCCGTAGCTGCTGCCGCGGTCGTAACCGCCGCCGCCACCGCCGCCACCTTCATCACCGCGGCGGTCGAGCATCTTCATCGTGTTCGCGACGATCTCGGTCCGGTACTTTTTCTGGCCCGACTCCTTGTCGTCCCAACTGTCGGTGCGGATCGAGCCTTCGATGTAGACCAGTTTTCCCTTGCGCAGGTACTGCCCGCAGATCTCGCCCAGCTTGCCCCAGGCGACGATGTTGTGCCACTCGGTGCGCTCCTGCTTTTCGCCGGCGCGGTCGGTGAACTTCTCGTCCGTCGCCAGGGTGAACTTCGCGACGGTGTTGCCCTGCGGAGTCGAGCGGATCTCCGGGTCCTTGCCCAGGCGCCCGACCAGAATGACTTTGTTGATCATGAGTGACGATTCTCCTTGCCGCGTGGTTGAAGAAACGACGCGGAATGCGTGTGGAAGCCGGGATTCTATCCTGTTCCACCCGACGTAGAATCCCCCGGGCTCGAAGCCCGTCCAGCATCCATGAAATGCGTCATTCAGCGCGTGCGACGCGCATCCGTGACTGTCGGCGCGGAGCTCGTCTCCGAGATCGGCGCCGGTCTCCTGATCCTGGGCGCCGTCCAGAAGGGCGACACCGAACAGGCCATGCGCGACGCCGCCCGCAAGATCCGCGAGCTGCGCATCTTCGCGGACGAGGCGGGGAAGATGAACCGCGACGTCTCGGAGGCGCACGGGGAGATCCTCGCCGTCTCCCAGTTCACGCTGGCCGGCTCGATCGCGAAGGGACGCCGCCCCAGCTTCGACGACGCGGAGGAGCCGGGGAGGGCGCGGGAGTTGTTCGAACTGTTTCTGAGCGAGCTGGCCTCGACCGGCATCATCGTCAAGACGGGCCGATTCCGCGAAATGATGGTCGTGGCGCTGGAGAACGACGGGCCGGTGACGTTCGTCTACCCGTAAACGCCCATGAGAAAGCTCCTCCTCACAGCCGCCCTCCTCGTGGCCGCCTGCCGCACGGTCGCGCCCCCGCCACCCCCGCCTCCCGTACAAAACGGGGAGGCGCGCGCGCGGTGGCTGTACGAGCAGCGCGCGTATCCCTTCGACACCATCCCCGCGGACGGACGCCGCAACGCGCTGCGCGAGGCCCGGCGGATGCGCATCGCGACCGACGCCGTCGGCACCGACGCGCAGGCCTCCTGGCGTGAGATCGGGCCGCTCCCGGTCCACGTCGACTGGCCGTGGCGCCTCGCCACGGGACGCGTGAAGGCGCTCGCGATCTCGCCCGTGAATCCCGACATCGTCCTGGCCGGCTCGTCGAGCGGCGGCATCTGGCGCTCGACGGACGCCGGCCGTCACTTCACCCCGGTGAGCGACGACCACGCGGACCTCGCCGTCGGCGCCATCGCCTTCGCCCCGTCGAGTCCGAACCTCGTCTACGCCACGATGGGCAGCGACTTCCTCGGCACGGGCGTCCTCCGTTCCGACGACGCGGGTGCGCACTGGCGCCTCGTCTCCGGGCCGACCTTCGGCGGCCGCGGCACGACGACCCATCTCGTCATTCACCCCACGGATCCCGGGCACCTCTGGGTCGCGCAGTTCGCGCGCGTCCACGCGAGCGGAGCGCTGGTCTCCAGCGGCATCCTCGAATCGACGGACGGCGGCGTGACCTGGGTGCGCCGCTTCGGCGGGCTGCCCACGGACCTCATCGCGCTGCCGGGAAGCGGCTCGACGCTGCTCGCCGGCATGCTGCGGGTCGATCAGGCCGGCGGCGGGACGCCCGGCATCTACCATTCGGCCGACGGCGGTCACACATGGACGCAGGTCTTCCACTTCGGCGAGTTCGACGTGCAGCCGCGCCTCGCCGTGAGCCCGGCGGCGCCGAATCGCGTCTATGCCTATGGGATCGGCTACAACGACAACGGGCCGCAGCAGCGCCTGGCCGTCAGCGACGACGGCGGCACCACGTGGAAGAACCTGCCGGCCGCCGGTCTGGCGAAGCACCCGGCGGTCTTCCTCCGCGCCGACCCCTCGAATCCGAACATCGTGTACGCGGGGATGTACGACCTCTACCGCTCGCTCGACGGCGGCCAGACGTTCGCGAATGTGACGAAGGGCTACACGCCGGAGGAGCTGTTCGAGCCGGAGAATTCGACTTCGCACGTGGACCAGCACGCGCTGGCCTTTCATCCGTCCGGCTCCTCGACCTTCTACCTCGGCAATGACGGCGGCGTGTTTCTCACCAACGACCGCGGGACGAGCTTCGAGCCGCTCTCGGACACGCTCTCGCTCGTGCAGGCGTACGGCATCGCCGCGCATCCCACCGATCCGACCGCGCTCTACCTCGGCACGCAGGACAACGGCCTGGAGATGCGCTCGCCGGACGGCACGTGGCGCGAGGTGGTGACGGGGGACTACGGCTCGATCCTCTTCGACAACCGCGATCCGAACCTGTTCCTCTCGAACTACGTGTTCGACGCCATCCTCGCGTTCCGCGACAACCGGTACGTGGGCTATGCCGTGGGCGACAGCACATTTCAGCCGGGGCCGTTCCCGTTCATCGCTCCGTTCGAGCATCTGCGCTCGACGAACGCGCTGTACTTCGGCACGTGGCGCCTGTTCCGCAGCGGCGACTTCGGGCGGACGTGGACGGCGCCGGCGGGTCTGCTCGACCTGACGAAGGGCCACGGCGACACGCTCTCCGCGATCGGCGTCAGCGACCACGTGCTCTACACCGGCTCGACGCACGGCCGGGTGATGCGCTCGCGCGACGACGGCGTCACGTGGACGGACGTCACCGCGGGCCTGCCGGACCGCTCGGTGCGCGCCTTCGCTCTCGACCGCGGGGCCGCGTACGTCGCGTTCTCCGGCTACGCGGCGGACCACGTGTTCGTGACCCGCGACGAGGGCGCGTCGTGGCAGCCGCTGCGCGAAGGCCTGCCCGACATCCCCGTGAACGCCCTCCTCCTGCGCGGCCCGTACCTCTACGCCGGCACGGACATCGGCGTGTTCCGCTGGAACGGCTCGCGTTGGACGTACCTGTCCGAGGGCATGCCCCCGGTGATCGTCACCGACTTTGCGGTGACCGCGGACGGGAGGATCGTCGCGGCGACCCACGGGCGGGGGGCGTACGAGCTGGTGCTGCCTCCGGCAGCGCGCCGCCGCGGCGTGAGGCATTGACGGAGTTCCTCGGGTTCCTCGGAGTTCCTCGGGTTCCTCGGGGAGCCGGCCCCACCATGACTCCGAGCCACTCCGAGGACCCCGAGGAACTCCGAGGAACCCGAGGAGCCCGCGCCCCCGTTACAATGCGCCGCCTATGCAATACCGCCCCACCGAGATCGAGCCGAAGTGGCAGCAGCGATGGGCCGAGGCGCGCGTCGCGGAGATCGACGTCGCCGCGCCGGGCCAGAAGCTGTACATGCTCAACATGTTCCCGTATCCGTCCGGCGACCTCCACGTCGGCCACGGCCGCAACTACATCCTCGGCGACGCCGTCTACCGCTACTTCCGCATGCAGGGCCGCGTGGCCCTCAACCCCATGGGCTGGGACGCCTTCGGCCTTCCCGCCGAGAACGCCGCCATCAAGAAGCAGACGCACCCGCGCGTCTGGACCCTCGGCAACATCGAGCGCATGAAGCGGCAGTTCGGCCGCTGGGGCATCCTCTACGACTGGTCGAAGGAGATCGCCTCCTGCGAGCCGGAGTATTACAAGTGGAACCAGTGGCTGTTCCTGCAGCTCTACAAGCGCGGCCTCGCGTACCGCGGCACCGCGCCGGTGAACTGGTGCCCCCAGGACCAGACGGTCCTGGCCAACGAGCAGGTCGTCGACGGCCGCTGCGAGCGCTGCGGCGCGCTCGTCGAGCAGCGCGAGCTGTCGCAGTGGTTCTTCAAGATCACGGACTACGCCGACCGTCTCGACGCCGGCCTGGACACGCTCGAGCACTGGCCCGAGAAGGTCAAGCTCATGCAGCGGAACTGGATCGGCAGGTCCCGCGGGGCCGACGTCGACTTCGACGTGCCGTCGCTGGGCAAGCCGATCCGCGTCTTCACTACCCGTCCGGACACCATCTTCGGCGCGACCTTCATGGTCCTCGCGCCCGAGAATCCCGACGTCGCCGCGCTCATCGCCGACCATCCGGACCGCGCCGCGATCGAGGAATGGATCACCGGCGTGCGCAACCAGTCCGCGCTCGAGCGGCAGGAGGCGGGGAAGGAAGGGCGCTTCACCGGGAAGACGGCCGTCAATCCGTTCACCGGCGAGGAGATCCCGATCTGGCTCGGGAACTTCGTCCTGCCGCAGTACGGCACCGGCGCGCTCATGGCCGTGCCGGCCCACGACGAGCGCGACTTCGAGTTCGCGAAGCAGTACGGCCTGCCGGTCCGCAGCGTCATCGCGCTGACCTCCGGCGAGCAGCCGGAGCTGCCGTTCACGGCGAAGGACGAGAGCGGCGTGGCGATGGGCTCCGGTCCCATCGACGGCCTGCCCGTGCCGAAGGCCATCGACCGGATCATCGAGATCATCGAAGAGCGCGGCATCGGCAGGGGCATCGTGCGCTACCGGCTGCGCGACTGGCTCATCTCCCGCCAGCGCTACTGGGGCACGCCCATCCCCATGATCTACTGCGAGAAGTGCGGCCTCGTGCCCGTGCCCGAGGAGCAGCTCCCGGTCACGCTGCCGCTGGACGTGCCGTTCACGGGCCGCGAAGGCAATCCGCTCGGGAAGCACGACGCGTTCGTCAACGTCGCCTGCCCGCAGTGCGGAGCCGCGGCCAGGCGCGAGACCGACACGATGGACACATTCGTCGACTCGTCCTGGTACTTCCTCCGCTTCGTCACGCCGCGCGACGACCAGAAGATCTTCGACGCCGAGCTGGTGAACCGCTGGCTGCCGGTCGACCAGTACATCGGCGGCGTCGAGCACGCCATCCTGCACCTGCTCTACGCGCGCTTCATCACCCGCACGCTGCACGACATGGGACTGCTCTCGTTCGAGGAGCCGTTCGCGCGGCTGTTCAACCAGGGCATGATCACCAAGGAAGGCTACAAGGACGCACGCGGCGCGTGGGTGTCGCCGTCCGAGGTGGAGCTCCGCGACGGGAAGCCGTACCGCGGCGACGAGGAGCTGACGGCCGAAATCACCAAGATGTCCAAGTCGCGCCTCAACGTCGTCCCGCCCGACGAGCTGATCGCGCGCTTCGGCGCGGACACCGAGCGCGTGTACACCCTGTTCATCGCGCCGCCGGAGAAGGAAGCGGCGTGGTCGGACGAGGGCGTCGTCGGCGCGTTCCGTTTCCTGGGCCGCGTCTGGAACATGTTCGACCGCCTGCAGGACCAGGCGACGCCGGACGTCGTCCGCAAGATGCACCAGACCATCGACGCGGTGACGACGCGCATCGAGCGCTTCGAGTTCAACACCGCCATCTCCGCCCTCATGGAATTCTCCAACGTCCTCGGCGACGCTCCCTCGCGCGAGGCGTACGAGGCGCTGCTCAAGCTGCTGCACCCCTTTGCTCCCCACATGACCGAGGAGCTGTGGGCGATGCTCGGGAATGAGGAGTTCCTGCTGACGTCCCGCTGGCCCGTGGCCGACCGCGCCCTCATGCAGGAAGACACGGTGACCATCGCCGTCCAGGTGAACGGCAAGCTCCGCGGACAGGTGGAAGTGGCGGCCCCGGCGGAGGAGGCGAAAGTCTTCGAGGCCATCGGCGCGAACGAGAAGATCCAGAACTGGCTCGCCGGGAAGGAGCTCGTGAAGAGGATCTACGTCCCGGGCAAGCTGGTGAACATCGTCGTCAAATGACTGTCTCCGTCCCACTCTGTGCCTCTGTGTCTCTGTGGTGAATGCGACCGTTGCTCGCAGCGCAGAACCTCGTCTCTCGCGAGAGGCGACGTTCGTCGCTGCGAGGCACACTGGTATTCACCACAGAGACACAGAGGCACAGAGTGGGACGGAGACATACGGTAAGCTGTGCCGCGTGAAGAAAGTCCTGGCGCTCTTCTCCGTCGTTCTCCTGGCCGGCTGTTTCGAGATCGACCAGTCCATTGAGCTGAAAAAAGACCTCTCCGGCACGGCCGACTTCCACCTCGGCGTGGACATGGAGCCGATGGTAGTGGTCATGGCCCAGTTCGCGCGGGAGATGGAGGGGAAGAAGGGGCCGATCACCGAGGCCGAGCTGGCGAAGGCGCGGGCGGACTTCAAGGCGAACATGAAGAAGAGCAGCAGCTCGGGCAAGGAGCCGTCGCTCGCGGACATCAACAAGGACATGCCCGAGGGTGTGAAGCTGCTGGACTTCAAGGCGAAGGAGAAGGACTTCGGCGTCGCCACCGACTTCAAGTTCGGTTTCGACCGCCTGAACAAGCTGGTGAACGTGAAGCTGCCGTCGAAGGAAGGCGGCGACCCGACGCAGAAGAACGTCGTCGACGCGCCGTTCGAGGGACTGGAGCTGATCGAGAAGGGCGACACCATCACCATCCGCACCAAGCCGCAGAACCCCACCAAGGCCGTGGAGAAGGAAGCCGAGGGCGCGCCGAAGCTGGACAAAGACACGGAGAAGATGATCCGCGACGCGTTCTCGAAGATGCGCGTGACCTACCGGATCACGGCGCCCTTCACGGTGGTGTCGCACAACGCCACGCGCAAGCAGGGCAACACGCTGATCTGGGAGTACGACTTCGCCCGGTTCGAGAAAATGTCCGAGCAGAACCTCGACGAAATGGGTGTGCGGGTGACCTACAAACGATGAAACGACTTTCTCTGACCGCTCTTTTCCTCGCTCTCCTCCTGGCGACCGGCTGCGGCTACGGCCTCGTGGGCCGCACGAACTTCCTCGACCCGTCCATCCGCACGCTGGAAGTGCCGGCGTTCGTGAACCGGACCACGCGCGTGGAGCTCGAGCAGCGCGTGACGCAGGCGGTGGCGGAGGAGTTCGTGTCCCGCGGCCGCCTGACGCTGGTCACGGGCGCGGCAAAAGCCGACGCGATCCTGCGCGGCTCGATCGACACGTTCAACATCTATCCGGTCGCCTTCGAACAGGGACGCGCCACGCGCTACCAGATCTCGATCACGGCCAAGATCGAGCTCCTCGACCACCGGAACGACGACAAGGTGCTGTGGAAGAACGACCAGTACCGCTTCACCGAGAACTACGAAGTCAACGTCGGCACCACCGACGCCTTCGACCAGGAGACGCGCGCGATCCAGGAGATCGCCGTGAGGTTTGCGGAAGGCCTGGTGACGAATCTATTGGAAGGGTTCTAGCGCCCACGCTCCGCGGTCAACGGGTGCCGACGAACACCTCGTCGAACGTCTCGTCGTCGAGCGGCCGTGCGAACGTGGCCACGCGGAATCCGGCCTCCTCCAGCAGGCGCATCCACGTCGCGCGGGAGAACACTCCCTCCACGTGGCGGTCGTGCACGGACCGCACGTCCATCCCGTCGCGCAGCAGGAATGCGTATTCGGCGATGTAGGTGTCGTCAGAGGGATCGGGGTCCCACGACCACTCGATGCCCCGCAGCGCACGGCCGCCGTCCTCGGCCTCGAGCAGGTTGGTCTGCTCGCGGAAGGTCTCGCGCACCCAGTCCGGCGCGAACACCGCCGCGCCGCCGGGACGCAGGTGGACGAACGCGGTCTCGATCGCCGCGCGCAGGTCCGCCTCCGAGGTCATGTACATCACCGCATCGTGGAGCAGGACCGCGTCGAACGTGCGGCCGAGGCGCAGCGTGCGCATGTCGCCGAGGACGTGCTCGCAGTCGGGATTCAGCTCGCGGCTCAGCGCGGACATCTCCGGTGACAGGTCCGCGAGCGTGCAGCGGAAGCGGCGCTTGAGGTGCAGCGCGTTGTGCCCCGCGCCCGCGCCGATCTCCAGCAGCGTCTCCGGACGCGGCGCCGCCGCGCGCTCGAGCGCGGCCTGATACGCCGCTGCCTCGTCCGCGTGGTCCGCTGGCGGATCGACGAGGCGGTACCAGTCCACGAGCTCGCGATAGAGGAGCATGGTCGTCGATATCGTAATCTCAACACAGCCCCGGCACCTGCACGAGCGTCGACGTCCGGAGGAAGCGCTCGTAGCCGAGGTGGGCGCCGAGGGGATCGTCCCAGGGCTGATCGCCGGGGAGGGTCTCCACGGCGAGGCAGCTCAGCGGCGTGTCCGGGCCGAGGGTGAGCTCGGCGAGCGCGGACACGATCTCCCCCGAGTCCCACGCCGCCATTGCCGTCCCGCTCTCCCGCACCGACAGGAGCGCCTGGCGTCCCGGCGCGAACAGTTGGCGCGTGCCGAGGAGGACGTTGCGGCGCTCTGCGTCATCTGCCTGATGCACCTGCGCGTACAACAGCGCCCAGAGGGCCGTCGTCGGAAAGGACGGGCGCAAGGAACGGCCGTTGCGGACGGGGTCGGCGAAGCTCGCGCTCACCTCCAGCCGCGACTTCGTGCGCGTCACCGCGCAGCGCAGTTGCGGGGCGGCGTGCTGCACGCCCGTGATCCGCAGCGGCCGTCCGAAGCGTCCCTGCGCCGTCGTCCAGACGCCCGTGTGCCCGAAGCGCAGCTCGTACGTGAAGAAGCCGTGGAGCTCGGGCGAGTCAGGCGTGAGGCCCGGGGGCAGAGGCACGAGGAAGTGGACGGGGCTGTCGGTCGGGATGAGCTCCTGCATCGCGCCCGCGCCAGCCCGGTCGTCGCCCTGGCCCGGGACGATGTTGCGGATCGGCTCCGGATCGATGGGCAGCGGCGGCTCGAGGGTCTCTCCCGGCACGCTGCTCTCGCGCGTGAGCACGGGATCGGGCGCATAGGCGAGGACGCGCGCGTAGATGCGGTCGTTCGGGTCGGCCGGCGGATGCTCGAGCTCGAGCCACAGCGCCTTCCGCCGCTCCTCGGTGCTCGCATACAGCTCGTGGCGCACGTACGGCGACATGGCAATGCCCGCGGCGACGAGCTTCGGCACCTGTACGGGCGGCGTGGTGATGGGCAGCGTGATGGCGAGATCTGCCACCTCGTCCTGATCCAGCGGCGCGCGGCGGAAGACGGGAACGACGCGATAGACCGGCGACAGCGGGGCGGGGAACTTGCCCGGTGCGGGCTTCGGATCGATCGCATCGAGGAACACGGCCTCGGACCGGTCGCGCGCGGCGTCGCCGAACGCCTCGTGGCCGCCGCGTCCGCGCGGCGCGATGCGCCCGACCTCGGCGCCGTCGCGCCGGATGGAGAGATGATCGAGTCCGTCCCAGCTCCAGTCGCGCATCAGATCCAGACGGACGCTCACGAGCCACACGCGCGTGATCTCGGCCGCCGTGCCGAAGGTGAGGCTCGCGCCGTCGGGTCCGATGACGTGGCGCAGGAGCGGGCTGCAGCCGAAGAGCGTGCGCTTGCCGCGCCGGCCGCGGAGGGTGAGGCCGCTGCACTCGACGTCGAGGGCCTCGGCGAGGAGTCCCATCGGATCGCGCGGCGCGGTTACGCCCTCGCCGCCGACTTTCTGCGCGAGGTACAGCTCCGGCGCCGCGGGAGGCGCGGGCTGGAGATAGATGCCTTCGATGGCCTGCGCCGCGGTGGGCAGCAGCAAGCCGCGCTCGTCCTCCGCGCTGCGGCGCAGCACCACGTGGGAGACCGGGCCGCGGCGCACGTCGTCCGCGCCGTAATAGTCCGCGCGCTCCTCGCAGAGCGTGCGCAGCACCAGCCGCACGCGGCGCGACGTCGGGAGCGCGATCGCTCCGCCGGCGTTCACGGGCAGCGTGCGCGCGTCGGCGATGTCCTGCCACGCCAGATCGAGCTGCAGCGGATCGGCGGCGCTCGCGGGGAACGGCCGCGTCGTCGTATAGAGCGTGAGGTAGCCGTCGGACGCGGTCGCGCCGGGGCTCTCGACCTGCACGTCGATCTCGAGCAGAGCCGCGTCCGGGTCGGGCAGCCCCGGCGGGCGCTGCTCCGCGTTCGCCGCCGGCATGTCCGCGAGGAGATCGGCGGCCGTGCCACCGGCGAAGACCGCGGCGGGGTAGGCGAGCAGCGGGCGCCGGATCACGAGCGAGGCAGGCGGGGCATCCGGCACCGCAACGGCCGGAGGGGGATCTTCGATGCGAACCGCGCCGGGCCGCACCCAGCGCACGAAGCGCCAGGGCGCCGACGGCTGCGGCGCCGGGTTGCGCCGCTCCGCCTCGGGCGGCGGGCCGCCGCCGGCGAGATCGGCGAGGCGCACGCGGAACTCGTACTCCTCGCCGTACCGCAGCGCGAGGTCCGGTGCGACGCCGCGCACCAGCCCGGCCGCGGGACTGAGCCCGCGCAACTGCGCAGCCACGGGATCCTGCGCCGCGAGCGACGGCCCGGTCCACGCGGTGTAATAGCTCGGCAGCCAGTAGTTCGGGCCCGTGTCGCCGAACAGCTTGCTCGGCGCGATCTCCACGCGGAAGTCTGCTTCCACCGGCCCGAGGAGCGTGTCGCCCACCTGCAGCGACGTCTCGCCGCGCACCAGCGATTGCCACTCCGGATCGCCGGGATGACGGGCATCGACGCGGTAGCCGAAGACGCCCATCGGCGCGTCCTGCGTTGCCGCGGCGGGATCGACCTGGCGATTGAGCCAGGTCACGACCTGCTCGTCGTCCCAGCCGAGCTGCACGCCCTGATCGTTCACCGGACGCTCGCCGTGGTCTTCCGCGAGCGGATCGGCTTGCAGCGGCTGGCGCGCATAGACCGCTTTGGCGAAGCCGTCGTCGTACTCGACGGTCTCGCGGAAGAGCGTGTCGTAGCTGACGCCCGCCGGCGGCACGGCCGCGACGGGGAACAGCACGGGGGTGAACAGACTCCGCGCGGTGCGCAACGGCGGGACGCGCGCAGCGTAGAGCTTCGCCGCGCCGGCGACGCCGAGGATGCCCGCGCCCGGCGTGTCCGCGGCGAGCGTCGCGTAGATCCAGCCGCCGTCGTCGAAGAAGCCCGCGGGCGGCGTCACGGACAGCACCCGCACGAGTCCCAGCGCCTCGGCCAGCAGCGGCTGCCGCAGCGCCTGCGCCAGGACTTTGCCCCAAGGCAGCTTCGGCGGATCGGCCTTCAGTTTGGTTCCCTTGGGGACCGGCGCCTTGATCGCGCAGTGGTAGCTGTCGTCGGTGAGGAGGAAGGGATTGCTGCCGCCGCGATAGCCCGTGGCGTCGCGATACGCGGGGGGCGCGTACTTCATGAAGCGAACGGCCGAGGTGCGGGCGTCGACGGTGGGGATGGTCGTGTCGATCGGCAACTGCGCCTTCAGCGCCTCCGCCAGCGTGCGCGCCTGGGGCGGCACGGCCATGGGCATGGCGACGGGCGTCGCGGCGCTGGTGAGCGTCGGCACGAGGCCGGCGTCGGAGATCAGCCGCAGCTCGAACGTGAACGCGGCGTCGACGAACGCGGGCTCGCCCGCGACGAGCGGCGTCAGCGGATCGCCCTGCGGTGTGGTCAGCAGGCGCAGCTCCAGCGCCGCGCCATCCCAGCGCTGGAGGAACGGAAGGATCATCAGACGGGTCGGGAGCATGAGCAATCTCCTCACACGATGGCCGGCAGCGCCGATTCCGGCAGCGGCCCGCGCACCGTTTCCACGCATTCGGTTTCCACTTCGAAGCTGATGCTGAGAATGAGAAAGACCGAGACCTCGATCGCGAACGTCAGCTTGGCCGCGCAGAACACCGTCTCGTCGGGCAGGCCCTTGTGAACGACGACGCGCGCGAGACGTCCTTCGAGCGAGATCTCGACGCTGACGATGGGCTCGATGCTCGCCGACAACTTGAGGAGGAAGCCGACGCCGTAACCGCAGATGGTGTCGCCCCACACGGCGAAGAACGTGAGCGCGATCAGGCCTTCGAGCTCGAAGGGACCGGCCTCGAGCTCGTACGCGAGCCCGACGCCGAGCAGCAGCTTGTAGGTGGTGCCGTCTTCGGTCGAGACCTCGAACTGGAACTGGATGATCGCGACGACGTAAAGGCCGGGAATCGACTTGATCGCGAAATGCGGACTGCCGCCCAGTTCGAACAGCGCCGAGTCGGCATGCGGCGCGGCAGTGTTCTCGACCTTCAGGCCGGTGTCGGAGAACTTGACGACCGGATGGGGATCGGGCCGCGGCGGGACCTGCAGGTCTTTGAACTGCTTGTCGACGAACGGCACCTGCAGCGTCGCCAGCAGCGACCACTCGTTCGTCATCACGGTGGTCAGCACCCCGGTGACGCCGAGGCTGGCGAGGATCGTCAGCAGGTCCTGGACGATCTCCAGTGCGCCGCCGAGCTCGAGCTGCGGCTCGTCGAACGTGGTCTCCCGCCCCGCCTCGGCGTTGACGTCGACCGTCAGCCGGATCATGTCGCCCATGGCGGCGTTGTTCATGATCTTCGTGGCCTTCGTGAGCGAGAAACGCCAGGGCACCGGCTGTGACGTGTCGATCTGGTAGGTGACGACCGAGGCGGTGTAGTCGAGGTCACTCTTGACCGAGCCTGCCTGGCGCATGGTGCGCCGGCCGATTCCTGCGGGGAAACTCGCCGGCATCTCCAGGCGGTAGTTGCCGCCGCCGTCGACGGCCAGGGCCCACGGCGTGGGCGGGAACGGAATCGCCTGCGACTGCTTCGGGAAGGGGCCGAGCGCGGTGGCCATGACGTAGGGATCGGCGATGACCGGCCGCTCCTTGCTGACGATGCGCGTGAGATCGGTTTCCCTGATGATGGGCCGGCGGAAGAACGCCCGCTGCGTGCCCATCGAGTGGAGGAGGCCGTAGTCGCGCGAGGGAGCGCTCTCGCGCGCGAGATCGGACGGATCGGCGAAACGGTATGGACGGTCGGGGCCGTCCTCGCGGCGGATGAGCGGCAGCCCCTCGTCGCGCGGCACCGGCTGCGGCGCGCCGGTGGTGTCGATCGACTGGAGCACGGACCATTCGCCGCCGCCGGGGAAGACCAGTGCGCCCCACGCGGTCATGACGAACTGCGGTCCTCCGCCGGCCGGCGTCACGCCGACGCCGATGCGGTGCAGGCGCATGGCCTGCGGCCCGTTGCCGACGTGGATGGTCGTGTCGATCGGACCGCACAGGGGGCCGGCTTCGGCGAGGAGCGCGGCGTACGGGCCGGGCGTCAGGGGCGCGGTGCCGATCTTGATGTAGCCGAAGTGCTGCTTCACCGGCACCGGCTTCGCCGCGCCGTCGAGGACGACGTCGCCCTGGTAGTACACGCCGGCGAACTCGATGCCGTTCTTCGTGACGCGATCGCCGGTCTCGCGGATGTGGCTCACGTTCGTGATGCGGCGCACGATGCCGGGATGGGTGACGATCCCGCTGGCGGGCGGGAACCGGTACTCGCCATCGTCCACCGCCACCCATCCGCTGTCGTGCCGGGTGATGGCGGCGTTGTTCTTCCGCTCGAGCGTGATGGTGCGGACGACGCGGACGTAGTACGGCAGGAGGATGCTGCGCACCTGCACCACCTCGTGCGCGGCGCGGCCGTTCAGCACCTTGAATTCGGCTTTGGCGACCTGGGTCTCGTGATCCGTGGGGTTCTGCCAGCCGCTGAAGAGACTCTCGCCGTAGCCGGAAAGGTCGATGCGCGTGACCGGGACGAGGGCGGTGGGTTTGCCGGAGCCGAGATAGCCGTTGAAGATGTCCGTCACCGAGGTGCCGAGGATGCTGCGCGGACCGGGCGAGCCGTCGGCGGGCGTGGCGTTCGGCAACTGCACGGTGAATCCCGGTAACGCCGGAGTCTTTCCGGCGCCGAGCGAGGGGTCGGCGGCGTCGATGCGAAGCTGGCGGATGGCCTGGAGCCCGTCCGCCGAGGAAGGGCGCGGCTCGCGCACGAGCGCACCGCGATGCGGTCCCGGCTTCTGCAGGATCGCGTTGGCGATCATGCCGAAGGGCAGCGTGAAACGCGCGCGCGCGGGCCGCGGGCGCTCCTGCGCGAAGTTGCCGACGATGGTGTCGAGCGCCGCGTGGGGCGTCACCGGCACGAGGTTGACCGTCGGCACGTCGACCAGCGACGGCACGCCGTTCTTCGCGAAGCGCACGGCGCGCGGGAACAGCGGCGTCTCGTCGACCGGCTCGCCGCTCGCCGGCTCCCACTGCACGGCCGGCAGCGTGAGCAGCGTGAGGGCACGCCCGTCGACGGCCAGGCTGAGGTCCTGGATCGCTGGAGGCTTCACCGGCACGTTGTGCACTTCCACGCGCTCGGTGGGAGGGGGACGGAGGGCGACGCCGAACTGGCTGGCGTTGGTCGAGAGATCGAGGAGGATCAGCCGCGGCAGGCCTTCGAAACGGAGCGCGTCGCCCATCGCGCGTCGCGCGGGTCCGAGCTCCTCCTCGGGCCGGAAGGCGCGCGAGCCGAAGAATCGCAGGATGTTCAGCAGGCCGCGTGGCTCGGGCGGAGGCGCGGAACCGCTGCGGATCATGCCGACGGCTTCGTCGGGGGACGCGTCGAGCACGCGCAGCGGCAGGTCCGGCATCGTGGGGATCTGGAAGTCGAGAGTCGCGGAGGTGGCCGTCCACGAGGAGAGGCTCGTCAGTCTCCCGAAGCGGCCGCGGTCGCGGGAGGCCATGGCGTTCGTCGCGTAGGGGTCGGGGAGCGAAGGGATGATCGCCGCGAGGATGTATCCGAGGGCGAGCACGCCCTCCGGCGCCGTAACCCCGTCGTAGCGCGCGAGGAGGTTGAACTGGACCGGGAGACTCGCCCGCAGCACGGCGTTCGTGAGGCTGAACGCCAGACCGCGGCTGGTGCTCGGCGGCTGCACTTCGCCCGCGACCCAGAGGAAGCGGCCGTCGGCGTTCTCGATGAAGACCACGCCCGCCGGCGCGTCGACGGAAACGCGGTCGCCGTTGACGTCCACCGGCTTCTCCAGCGACGCGCGGAAGCGGGCCGCGGAGAACACGGCCTCGCTGCCGTTCGCCTGCGCGAAATAGGTGAGGGGAAAGATGCGCTCCCACGCCAGCGCGAGACGGCCGCGGCCCGCCGCCTCCGGCAGCTCGGGATGCTGCGCAAGGCCGTACGCGTGCGCGAACGCCGAGGCGGTGGCGAGGCGCGCTTCGTCGATGAAGAGGAGCGTCGGACCGAGGGGCACGGACTCGTTCTGTCCCGTCCACGTCGCGGAGAGTCCGTCGCCCAGCTCCAGCATCAGCGCGCCGACGCCGCTCGCTTCGCCGAGGTCCGCCGGGGCGATGCGCGCGGCGGGGAGCGCCCAGCCGCCGGCGGCGATCGCCGCCGACCCCTCGGGCCGCAGCGACGCGGAGTGCACGGTGCCGGCGGTGAACGTCGCGGGCTCCGGCGTGAGCGGGATCTTCACCCGGTTGAACGGCGCGAGGTACGTCGCGGTGCCCGCGGGCGGCCGGAGCGAGACGTCCTGATCGTAGATGCGCAGCGCGCATGGCTCGGCGACGGCGACCGTCGCGCTGGCCGCCGCGATGGTGAACGTCACGTTGCGCGGCGGCTGGAAGAGCGATTCGCGGACGTCCCGTCCCGGACCGGTGCCGCCGGGAGGAGGCGGCGGCGCGAGCTCGAGGTCGACGCGGATGCCGGTGCCGGCAGGGACGAGGACCTGGTCGCCGGAGAACGACACCGGCTGGTCGAACTGCACGCGCCCGCGGGCGATACGCAGTCCGGTGTAGACGCCGTCGCCGGCGGCCGCGGCGAGGAGTTTCGTCGCGATCCAGAAGCTGCCCGAGGCGAGATTCATGGTGGTCGACGAGGCCACGATGGCGATGTTGAGCTGCGAGAGCGGCACCGCCAGGAACGGCGCCTCGCCCGCGTTGTGTACGAACTGGACCTGGCGTACGCGGCGGAAGACGTCGATGAACGTGTCGCGTCCGAGCTCGTCGCGGACCGGCCCGATGACCCGCTCGGCCTTCAGGCCCGCGGCCCACGCGGGAAGGGAGTCCGGGAACTGCGTCGTCAGCACCGGAAGGGTGCGGCGGTGCAGCATCTCCTGGAGAGGGTCCTCGGGCATGCGCACACCTCCTGACGGGAGTAGTGTCGCGAGGGGGCGGAGCGTTTCAATTTTCTCGCGCTATGCTTTCCGCATGAGAACCGTGATCGCGCTCGCCACCGCGCTCCTCGTCGCCTGCGCCAGCTCGTCGTCCGACACGCCGAAGTACACGACCAGGGTCGAGTCGGTGGGCGGGGACACGTGGTCGGTGCACCTCGACTCGGTGACGACCATGTCCGAGGAGGCGGTGAAGCGCGCGCTGCTGACCGAGGCGGCGCGGGCGACGATCGACCGCGGGAAGATCTACCTCGTCGTGCACGACCTGGCGTACGAGGGATCGACGGTGAATGTCGACGAGAACACCGGCCCGGACGTCGCGCCGCCGCAGACCCCGACGTCCAGCGAGCCGGCAGTGCGGTCGGAGGTGTCGTTCTCGCGCCAGCGCAGCGGCACGATCCGCTTCACGGTGTTCCGGGACCTGCCGGCAGGGAACCGGGTCTTCGACGCGTCGCAGCTGCTGGACCGCCTCGGCCGCGGCGAGATGCCCATGTAGCGGGGCCGATATCGATCTCAGAGTGGGCACTACGAAGTCAGAACCGTCTCAAAATGTAGGGCGTGGCTTCAGCCCGCCTCTCGGACGGG
>DASUSN010000221.1:0-12450 GCA_036375075.1 Thermoanaerobaculia bacterium
CCGCTACGCCGGCTTCCAGCCGGCAAGCGCTCGCGAGGAACCCAGGCCGGCTGGAAGCCGGCGTAGCGGCCGCCTGGGAAGGCGGCGCTCCTCAGTGGGAGGGTTTGTGAGCCGCTCCGAGGGCCTTCGCACTCCAATCAGCGCGTGCGCAGACGCAGCAGGAGCGCGATTCCGATCGCCACCACCGCCACCTGGGACGCGACCGCGCCGCCGGTGCGGTAGATGTCGTACGCCAACCCCGCCAACGCCGGGCCCATCACCCGCGCCAGCGCGGTCATGGAGCTGGAGACGCCGAGGATGCCGCCGCGGTGCTCGGGCGGGGCGACTTTGCTGATGAACGCGCTCAGCGTCGGGTGACAGAGGCCCTGCGCCACGCCCATCAGGCACACCGCCGCGATCAACGGCGCGCGCAGGATCGTCAGAGGAACGATCAGCAGGCCGAGCACCAGCGACACGGCGCCCAGAAGGCTCGTGCCGAGGTCCCCGAACCGGCCGGTCAGGCGATGCGTGACCCCGAGCTGCAGGATGACGACCACCACGCCCATCAGTCCCATGAGGTACCCGACCTCGCGCGCGGACAACGCGTAACGATCGCGTCCCGCAAGCACGAGAATGGGCGCGAGCGAGGCCAGCGTGCACATGAGCACCGCCAGCGCCACGCCGGAGAGCCGCAGGCTCGGCGTACGGAACAGGATCCGCCAGCTCTCGTTGTCGAGGATCGACCAGCCCTTCCCGTGCTTGCTCGACGTCGCCGAGAGCGATTCCGGAAGGGCGAAGATCGCCATCAGCAGCGCGATCGACGACAACGCCGCCGCCGCCACGCCGGGAAGCACGTTCGGACGCAGGCCCATCTCCGTCGCCACACCCGACAGCAATCCCCCGAACGGCGGACCGAGAACGAGGCCCAGACCGAAGGCCATGCTGATGCGGCCCATCTCCTTCGCCCGGCTCGCCTCGCTGGCGGTATCGGCGATGTACGCCTGCGCCGCGGGAATGCTCGCCGAGGCGATGCCGGAGATGATGCGGGTGGCGAAGAGCATGGCCACGTTCGAGGCCAGGGCAAAGCAGGTGAAGCCGAGCACGTTGCCGAAGAGGCTGATCATCAGCACCGGTCTGCGCCCGATGCGGTCCGACAACCGTCCCCACAGCGGTGAGAAGAGGAACTGCATCAGCGAAAAGCTGCCGAGGATGAGGCCCAGGGTCGCGCCGCTCGCGCCGTACTCCTTCGAGACGAACGCGAGGATCGGCACGACCACGCCGAAGCCCATCAGGTCGATGAAGACGGTGAGGAAGAGAACGCGCAGCGGCCACCGCGAGCCGGCCGCGATCATGCCAGCAGGGCGCCCGCGAGCACCGGCCGCCTCATCCCGCTCCTGGGGACGCGGCGCGCCACGCGCGGCAACTGGCTGCGCACCAGCGACGCGAAGACCGGCTCGGCGACGGCGATCTCGTCGAGCACGCGCTCGCGCTTGGCGATGGGCATGTTCAACAGCAGCGCCTCGATGCGCAGCGCGCTCAGCTCGTCGCCGCCCTGCTCTCCCGCCTCGGCGAACGCGACGTGGTGCTTCATGTCCTTGCGCCCTTCGCGGTCGGCCAGGGCAAACGCGGCGATCAGCCCCCCGTGCCCGAGTTTCTCGATCGTCTGTCCGACCTCGGGCAGCCAATGATCGAACGCGCCGAGGGTGTGCAGCATCTCCAGCTCCACGCCCGCGCGATCGTCGTGGAAGAGCTTCACCAGATTGCGGACGCGCACGAAGCGATCGCCGCGCTCGTGCCGCGCCAGGAGCGCGGCCCGGAGCGGGTCCGCCACCTCGGCGTGCAGGACGTTGAGGTGCAGCTTGTTCGCGGCCGCGCGCACGATGCGGATCGCGCACTCGATCGGAGAAGCATGGACCGCGTCCCAGGCGACGATTGCCGGAGAGCGATGGATCCAGGACGCGTAGCCGCCCCAAGGATCGTCGAAGAGCCCCGTCTCGAACGCCTCCTCCGGCGAACCGGCGGTGAGCATGCACGCGGCGACGTCGTTGAGCGAGCGGCCGTGGTCGAGGGGAATCAGGATGCGGTCGATGTTCATCAACCCGTTGAGCGAGAGCGCGGCGTCGTCGTGGAAGATCGAGAGATCGACTTCCATCCCGTCCGCGTCCCACAGCACGCCCCACCCCGCGTTCCACAGCTCGCGATCGCCGCGGGCGCGCATGCGCGGATAGATGTAGCGCGGAAGAAAGCGCAGGTCCGGACCATCGAGCGCGCTGCCGATGCTCCGCACGAGCTGCTCGTCGACCTGCCCGTCGGCCACGGCGATCAGATCGAAATCGCGCATCTTCAGCGCACCGCCTGTGAACAGGTGATCGAGCAGCGCCGGAGCGCTCGACCCGCCGATCGCGAGTCGTGTCAATCCGAACCTGTCCCGCAACTCCGCCGCGACGAGCGAGAGTATGCCGGACAGCCTCCGGACAGGCAGGGCCTTCATCCTGTGCATGCGTAGTTTCAGTTTTGGGGAACGACCGGGGGCGGATCGCTGACCAAGCGAATGGATAGGCATCATACTGTAACCGGCTACATTGTGCGCAAAACTAATTGCCAATCGGCGGCTACATCTTGCGCAAAACCAGTTGCCAATCGCGTCGGATGAGCGTTGCACTACTACCAAGGATGCTCATGAACGCGTCGAGCGCGCGGCCCGGTGCGCGCGCCATAAGTCCTTCCGAAACGTCGTCGACCAGCGCGTAGTCGTCGAACATCACCACGCCGCCGGGACGGAGAACGGTCCACGCCAGCACCGCGTCCTGCAGCACGTCGCCGACCTTGTGCGAGCCGTCGACGTAGATGAAATCGAACTGCACCGGCTGCAGCGTGCGCACGACCACCTGCGACGGCCCGATGAGCTTCTGCACGCGATCGGCCGCGCCGGATGCGGCGACGTTCTCGTCGAACCGCGCCTCGAAAAAGCGCAGCAGGATGGTGGCCATCGGCACGGCGAACGGATCGACGCACACCAGCCGGCTGGTGGGATCGGTCAGGATGTTGTCGAGGAACCAGCAGGCCGACTGTCCTTCGAAGCAGCCGATCTCCAGGGCCCGCACGCCCGGCTTGCCTTTGAACTGCTGCAGGTCTTTCTCCCACTCCTTCGTGTGCGGCGTGACCCAGTCGTACGAGAAGCGGTACTTCGGGTTGGGCAGGGGCGGATTGTCGGCATACAGATCGTGCATCTGGCGGGAGATCATCCGCGCCGCGTGGTCTTCACAGCCGCCGTCGATCAGCCGGCGCATGGCCATGACCATGACGAAGCGCTGATCGTTGTGCTCCTCGACGGAGATCGCTCCGCGCGCGAGCGCATCGGAAAGCTCGCCGGCGCGCGCGTCGGTGGTCTGCTTGACCTTCTCGGCCGCGCTCAGCGACAGCCGTCCCTCTCCGTGAGTCCGTACCCAATCGGCGTGCAGCTCCCTCGCCTGCCGCGCCAGTCCCTGTTGTTTGTCGAGAAGCACTTCGTTCACATCCGTCCTACCGCGCTGCGCGGTGTTTGATCTGCGGAGCTCGTCCGCTGGTATTTCCGCGGCAGGATCACGGTGAACGTGCTTCCGTGGCCGGGCTCACTCTTAAGGCGAATCGTACCGTTGTGCATTTCCACGAATCGCTTCACGAGCGCCAAACCCAGGCCCGTTCCCTGGGGCCGCTCGCCTTTCGCGCCCGCAGCCTGACGGAATTCCTGAAAGATCAGCTCGTGGTCCTTCGGGTCGATGCCCATCCCCCGGTCGACCACCTGGATCTCGATCGAGCCGTGCGGTCCGCCGTGCGACGGCAGGTACCGCGCGCTGACGGTGACCGTGGAGTGGTCGGGCGAGAACTTCACCGCGTTCGAGATCAGGTTGTACAGGATCTGCTTGACGTGGGTGGGGTCCGCCTCGATGGTCGGCAGGTCGTTGGGGATGTCGACGTCGATGGCGATCTGACGCAGCGTGGCCACGCCCTTCATGACCGCCGAGATCTCGCTCACCACGTGGTCGAGGATGAACAGCTCGGGCTGCAGGTCGCTGCGTCCCGCCTCGATCTTGGAGAGGTCGAGGATGTTGTTGATGTGGCCGAGGAGATACTCGCCCGAGGAGAGGATGTTCTGCAGGAAGCGGACGTGGCGCGGCTCGATGCGGTGCGCCGTGTTCTCGATCAGCAGCTCGGAGAAGCCGATGATGGCGTTGAGCGGCGTGCGCAGCTCGTGGCTCGTGTTCGCGAGGAAGATGCTCTTGGCGTGGCTGGCCGACTCCGCCCGCTGCAGCGCGTCCTCGACCAGCTTCTCGTGGCGCTCGGCCTCGCGCCGGGCCGACTCGGCCTCGAAGCGGGCCGCCTCCGCCTCCCGGAGCGCGCGCTCGGTGCGCTCTTTCTCCTCGGAGATCTGCCGGGTGCGCTCTTCGACCAGGATCTCCAGGTGGCGCGCCCGCTCGCGGCTGAAATGCAGGCGCATGCTGTGCGCCACCAGCAGCAGCGCGACCGCCGCGAGGATGCTCAGGCCCAGGAACCAGCGCGTCTCGTAGAAATGCGGCAGCAGCTCGAACGGCAGCGCGGTGCCGCCCCAGCGCACGCCGTCGCGGGAGGACTCGAGCAGGAAACGGTACTCCCCTGCCGGCAGGTTCGTGTACGACGCCACGCGCTTCGTGCCGCCGTCGATCCAGGCGTCGTCGTAGCCCTCCATGCGATAGCGGAAGCGCACCCGTTCCGGCGTGACGAACGTCGCGCCGGTGAAGACGAACTCGATGCGCTGGGCGCCCGCGGGAATCGACGCGAGGGCATCCAGCGCCACCGGCTTGCCGTCGACGGATACGCCTTCGACGATCGGCGCGCGCAGCGGCAACGGTGCGGTGCGCGCGGCGGTGAGCATGGACACCCCGCGGGCGGTCGCGAACCAGATCCTGCCGTCGCGCGTGCGCAGCGCGGCGGGGTTCGACGCTCCGTTGCACTGCCGGCTGCCCAGACCGTCGTTCTCGTCGAAGAACTGCGAGACCACCCGCGCGCTCGTGCCGTCCGCGACGGCGTTCAGCTCGCGCTTCGACACCCCGAACACGCCCCGCACGGTGCCGAACCACAGCCGGCCCGCGCGGTCGTCGACCACCGACACGATCTTGTCCGTGACCAGCCCGTGAGCGGCCGTGATCACCGCCGCCTTGCCGTTGCGGAACCGGATCAGGCCGTCGCCGTCGGTGATCACCCAGACGGTGCCGGGATGGTCGGCATCGGCCTCGACGCCGAAGAGGCGGTTGGAGGGGAGCGCTTTCGGCGCCGCATGCACCTTGAACCGGCCGCCGGCGAACTCCGCCAGACCGACGCCCGTGGCGAACCAGAGCCGTCCGTCTCCCGTCTCGGCGATGGCCAGCGCATACCCGCCGATGCCCGGATGCCCGGCGAAGCTCTCGATGCGGCCGTCGCGCCGGATGCGGCTGATCCCGAAGTCGGTCGCCACCCACACGTCGCCCAGGCGGTCCTGATGGACGTCGCGGATGCCGTTGTTCGACAGCCCGTCCCCGACGGTGAGGAGCGTCGTCGTGCCGCCGGACATGCGGTACAGGCCGTTCGACGTGCCGAGCCAGCGCGTGCCGTCGTCGCTCTCCTCGATCGAGAGGACCCCGGCCGGACCGCCGTTGCCTTCCTTCACCCAGGCGGTGCCGTCCCAGCGATGCAGGCCGTTCGCCGCGCCGGCCCAGCGGACGCCGTCGCGGTCCTCGAAGATCACGCGGACGTAGTCGTCGTCGAGCCCGTGCCGTTTGTCCCAGTTGATGAACGGACCGGCCCGGAACTGTTCCAGCCCGCCGTTGGAGCCGATCCAGATGCTGCCCTCGTCGTCCTCGAAGATCGTGCGCACCGTGGGGTTGAGCAGGCCGTCGTCGATGCCGTAGGAGGCCAGGCGGTCGCCGGACAGACGGAAGACGCCGTGGCTGTACGTGCCGATCCAGACGTTGCCGTGGCGGTCGCGGTGCAGGGCCGTGACCTGATCGGCGGGCAGACCGCCGACGGGCTCGATGCGGCCGCGGATGATGCGCTCCAGGCCGGTCTCCGTTCCGACGAGCAGGGAATCCGGGCCGTCGGCGGCGAGGGTGATGATCCGGTCGCTGGCCAGACCCTCGATGCGCTCGGCGGTCTTCGCGCCGCGGCGATACCGGCTCAGGCCCGCGGAGGTCCCGATCCACACCGTGTCGCCGGCGGAAGCGAGCGCGGTGATCGGACTCACCGGCAACCCGAGCCTCATCTCCTCGGCCCGCTCGCCCGTGACGCGAATGACCTTGCCCCGCGCCGTCCCGACCCACACCGTGCCGTCCGCGACCACGGTCATGCCGCCGACGATGTCCGGGCCGCCCGGGAGCGCGATCGTGTCGAACCGCCCGCCCTGGTAGCGCATCAGACCGGCGTTGGTCCCCAGCCAGAGCGCGTCCTTCTCGCCCTCCGCGAGCATGCGGATGGCGTTGCTCATCATGCCCGGCGACGTCGTTCGATCGAGGACCTGGAGCTCCACCCCGTCGAACCGCACCAGCCCCTCGTAGGTCGCCAGCCACAGGTAGCCGTCCCGCGTCTGCGCGACCCCGCGCACGGTGCCATGCGGCAGCCCCTGCTCCACCGTCCAGGCCCGGCGGACGTACTGGTTCACGGCCCGATCCGCCGACAGCGCGGCGAGGGGACTCCCCCCCATCGACGCCAGCGCCAGCGCCACGAACAGGAACCGAAGGTGGACGATCATCAAGAGTGCGCGCTCACGTTAAAGCGGTCGGGCGCAACGGTCAATGATCGCCGAGGCGGTCAGCCGGGAAGAATGGAAGAAATAGGGCCCTCTCTCCATATGGAGTGCGGAGGCAGCCGGAGGCTGTCTCAAAAATGTAGGGCGTGGCTTCAGCCCGCCCCTCGGACGGGGAGGGGGAACGCCCCATACGCACTAGCTTATGACGTTAGCTCCGGCGTTCTAGGAGTGCGGTGGCGCGGATGGCGGATGGGGTGGGAGCCGCCGCTCTGGTACAGCCAAGGCGATACCCTGCCCGCCCTACCAGAGCGGTGGCTCCCGCCCATCCGCCACCCACGCCACCGCACTCCTAGAACGAAGCAAAGTTAGTGTGTATGGGGAACGCCCCCGCCCACGGGAGGGGCGGGCTGAAGCCGCGCCCTACATGGAGTGCGGCGGCCGCTCCAAAAAGAAAAGGGCGGCGCGCCGGAGCGCGCCGCCCTCGAGGGAAAAAGCTCGGACTACGGGGTGCAGGAGCCCGTCTCGCCCACCAGGGCGGTGAACGGGGTGTTGGTGATGCCGCTGACCGCGATGTTGTCGATGTCCCAGCCCGGCGAACCGGTCGACTCATCGGCGCCGATGCGGAAGCGGATGATGACGTTCTGGTTCGCGTAGGTGGTGCCGAGGTTCAGCGTCGTGTTGACGAAGCTCGGCCAGCCCACGTTGCGGGCGACGAACGCCGGACGGTTCGCACCGATCGGAGCGCTCGTGAAGGGGCTGGTCAGGCCGTTGTACGAACCGACGCCGATGTCCACCCACGACGCGCCGCCGTTCGTGCTCAGCTCGACCACGCCGCCGTCCCAGTTGCCGCCTTCGAACGCATAGCGGTGCGAGAACGAGATCGAGAGCGGGCCGCTGCCCACGCTCAGCACCGGCGAGACCAGCGACTGCTCGTCCGGCAGGTCCGCCTTCGTGCCGTCGGTCTGGCCGTTGTTGTCCGGACCCCACCACACGTGCTGCGTCGGCGACAGCGCGCGGCGCTGCCAAGCCAGGATGTTCGGCATCGTCGTCGGGTCGCCGGCGGCCGTCCAGCCCTGGCCGCCTTCCACCGACTCCGTCGCCGATCCGGCGAGCTGCTCGTCGTAATTGACCCGGTGCGTCGAGGACACGTTGAACGCGCCCACGCCGAGCTCCGGCGAGTCGATCGCGATCTGGAAGTCCGCGTTCTCAAGGCCCGCCGCGCCGCTGACCGACACGCGGATCGAGCCCGTGCTGGTGTTGTTCTTCTGCACCGGCGGGAAGGAGACCGTGTTGCCCTGCGGGAACGACACGTTCGGGTTCGTCGACGTGACCGTCAGGGTGACGTGGTTCACGTTGTTCGGGCCCTGGTTCATCAGCGTGACCGTCAGGTTGCCGGTCTCGCCGTTGTCGACCACGCCGTCGGCGTCGCACGACGCCACGTCATCCGCGAGCGTCGCGCTCACGAGCTCGAGCTGCGAGAGCTCCCAGATGCCGCGGCCGTACGTGGCGATGCGCATGAAGCTGCCGTCCGGCGGCATGTAGATGTCGTTGACGCGCACCGTCGGCAGGCCGCTGCCGAACGGCGACCAGTTCGCGCCGCCGTCCGTCGTGCGGTAGATGCCGACGTGCGTCGCGGCGTAGATGGTCTGCTTGCTGGGGTCGCGCGGGTCGATGTACACGCGCGTGACCGGCAGGTCCGGCAGGCCGTTCTGCATCGGCGTCCACGTGGCCGTCGACCACGGGTCGCCCGGGTTCGCGATCGAGCCCTTGATCACGCGCACCGCGCCGGAGGCCTGCGCAACGGACGTGACCCAAAGGTTCTGATTGTCCTGCCACGTCACGTTCGTGACGAAGCCCTGATAGCCCGGAACGGCCGTGATCAGGTCGACGTCCGTCCAGGTCGCGCCGCCGTTCGTGGTGATGTCGAGGAAGCCGCCGCCGGCGCCCACCGCGATGCGGTTCAGGTCCGTCGGGCTCACGCCGAGGTTGTAGGGGCTGGAGCGGAAGCGGCGGGTCAGCGGCAGGCCCGGAGAGGCCGGCGCCACCGCGGCGTTGCCGATCAGGATCCAGCTCAGACCGCCGTTGTTCGTCCGCCACACGCGGGCGTTGGAGAAGTGGAAGAAGACGCGGCCGGTCGCGTCGAGGTTCGCCGGCGCCGGAACGATTGCCGTGAAGAACCCGAAGCCGACGTCGCTCAGGCCCGCCGTCGCCGCGACCCAGTTCTGGAACACGTTGGGCGCGTTGTTGCTGAGGTTCGTGCGCATGGCCGAGCCCTGCGCGCTGCCGATCACGGTGTTCGTGTTCGCCTGGCTGTACGCCGCGCCCATGCCGTCGCCGCCGATCACCTGGTTGTAGGTGCTGCCGTTGTCGGTGCGGAGACGCGTGCCGTTGTCCTGCGTGCCGCCGAGGACCAGGTTCGGGAACTTCGGATTGCCGGCCACGGTGTAGAAGAGGTGCGACACCAGGCCGTTGTTCTTGTCGCTGCTGAACGTCGCGCCGTTGTCCGTGCTGATGTTCAGACCGCCGTCATTGCCGAGGATGACCGTCGGCGTACCCGTGGTCTTGAACGCCGCCGCGTGATGATCCGCGTGCGCGTACGGGAGGTTCGGGAACTGGCTGTACAGCCACCAGGTCATGACCGACCAGGAGCCGCCGCCGTTGGTCGTGCGAGCCGTAGCCAGGTCGCCGCCGATCCACACCGTGTTGCGGGTCGGGTCGGTCGGATCCACCAGCACCATCTGGTTGTACCAGCACTGGCCGTGGCAGATGTTCATGTTGGTCATGCCGGCCACCGGGTTGAGCGGGACCTTCGTCGAGTTGACGCCGTTCGCCACCCAGGTCTGGCCGCCGTCGGCCGAGCGGTACACGTCGCGGAGCTGCGTGTCGTTCTGGACGTTCGAGTACGCGTAGACCACGCTGTCGCCCGGGACCGCGACGCCGAGCGTCGTGCGGCCGTTGAGCGAGAAGACGTTGCCGGCGTTCGAGATCGGCGCCCACGACGCGCCGCGGTCGGTCGACAGGTACAGCGTGGTCGCCTGGCCGCACTGCAGGCCGACGTTCGCGGCGGGACACGGCTGCGCCGAGGCCAGCCAGCCCGCGCTCGTGCGGACGATGCTCCAGACCGCCAGGCCGTTGAACGTGGCGACCGCGGAGTACGAGTCGCCGTCATCGGCCGAGCGATACAGGCCGTTGTTCGTGGCCACCAGGACGATGTCGCGGTTGGTGCTCGTGTCGACCTTCACGTCGCGCACGGAGACCGCGGCGTCCAGCTCGATCATCGGCGACCAGGAATTGCCGCCGTTCTTCGACTTCACCATCGAGCCGCCGACCAGGATCTGGTCGAACGGATCGCCGAGGCCGAGGTAGAGGTGATTCGGGTTCTTGCCGAACGCCACCGAGCCGCCGCCCGTCGTCGGCAGATCGTCGGTCAGCACCGTCCACTCCGTATTCGGCGACGTCCAGTTGTTCGTCCGCCACAGGCCGCCGCCCGAGGTGAGGAGGTAGACGATGTCCGGATTCGTCGGATGCGGCAGCACCGTGCGCGCGCGGCCGGAGTCGCGCACGTGACCGGTGAAGCTGCCGTTCTGCTCGTAGTCCGCGCCCGTGGGGCCGATGTTCACCCACTTCGGTCCCGCGGCATTCTTCTTGTTGGAGTGCTTCTGCCCTTCGCTCATCGCCAGGGCGCGGAACTCGGTCGTGGGAACGCCCCACGCCTGCCGCTGCCATTCGAGGCGCTCGGTCGGCTTGTCCTGCTCCGCATCGCCTTCTTTCTGGTTTTCTTCGGTGCTGGCTGTGCGCACCGTCGAATCATTCGGTCTGTACTGCGCTGCAGCCGGTAAGGCAATGCACAGTGCCACACTCAGGACCACCACTGTCTGACGCCAGGGGGACATACAGTTCGACCTCCGCGAAAAGTTGGAGTTGTTCATGATTGCCGCGCATTCCGAAGTACGCGCAGCTATGCCGACTCGACCACCCACATTTGGTTGTGTGGCGGGAGTCTAGCACCGGAAGCGTCAATCCGCAGTTCAGGAATTACCGGACGCGATCGAATGTAACAAGCGCCCCCTGCGGCTTCCGCGCGACTCCACGGACGCGCCCGTCGAAAACGTAAGCACGCACATCCGCCGGTTTCGCGTCGAAGGCGAACCAGAGCGCCGCCCGCTCGCCGTGCAATTCCTGCGCGGTGAGATAGCCGACCAGAGCGTGCTCGGCCGAGTGGTAGCCGTTCTTCCAGAGATGCGCCTTGGCAAAGTGGCGCGAGGGATCGTCGGGATCGACGAAGCCCCACACCTCGTGGTGCTCGGGGTCGACCATCTTCGCGAACCAGCAGCGGTACGCGGCCGGCAGGTCGCGCGCCGCCTCACGGTCTGCGAGCGCGAGCGTGGCCGTCATCTGATCGAGCTCGGCAAAGCTCCACCAGACCAGCGTGCGGTCGAGCGACGCGTCCTCGCGGATGCCCGTCGCCCAGCAGCCGCTCGCCTTCACCCACGCCCGTTCGAGCACGCGCGGCGCGTTTCTGCGCGCGAACGCGACCAGGTCGCCGCGGCCGGTGAGCCGCCCCACGCGCTCGATCATCCAGAGCGCCTTGATGGTGTGCCCGAAGTCGGTGTGGCGCGAGCCGAGGAGTTTCTGCCCCTCCTCCAGGATCGTCCCGCGGAACATCCCCTCGGCCTCGTCCCAGTAGCGCGCGACCATGCCGTCGGCCAGGCGCGCGAGGTCGCGCTTCCACTCCGTGCGGTGCGGCTCGGGCAGGATGGGCGCGAGCAGGAGCATGTACGCGTTGACCTGGTCGAGCTGCGAGACCAGCTCTCTGCGCTTGCGGTCCTCCCCTTCCGTCACCCACAGCAGCAGCCCCTCGCCGTCGTCATAGGCGCGGAAGATGTGGTCCTTCCGTTTCAGGACGTCGTCCAGGACTTCCGGGTCGCGCGTCAGGTAGTACAGCATCGCCGGGCCGAGCTGCACGTACGCGAGGTCCTGACTCGTGGCGCCGGCTTCGACCGGCTGCCCGCGGAGCCACGCCGCGCCGGCCTTCGCCAGCTCGAGCATGCGCGGGTCGCCGGTGAGATGGAACGCCACGCCGTAGAAGTAGGTCTGCCGCGACTGCATGCGCAGGAACTCGCGATCGAGATGGTCGCTGATCCATGACCCGGCCTGCGCCAGCTCGGGACAGGGATTCGTCGCGCGGTCGAAGCGCCGTCCGTCATGGCACCGGAACGTCGGGAAGTTGCCCACCGGCTCCCCCAGCGCATCCGGCATGGTCCAGAACGGCTTCAGGTCCCGCTCCAGGTGCGCCAGCCAAACGTCCCCCTTCGGCAACCCGGCCGGCGGCGGCGGAGCCTGGGTGGCGCAGGCGGCGAGGAGGATGGCGGCGAGGAGAGCGAGCGCGCGGTGCATCAAGGAAGAGTGTGCCACACCTGTTGCCTCGATTTTGACGCAACGCTGACGGTTGTGGGTGATTCGCGATCATCCATTGGGTGATCCCGAGCCTGAAAAACGGCGCAATGGCTGGTGAGGATGAAATGACACTGCCTCTGCGCCGGAGGCGCGACAGAAGGTAGCCGGTGGCAAGCGCGGAGCGCGCAGCCACCGGCCCACGTTCGCCCCATTTTCGGCCCCGAAGGGGTCGCAGAAGGTGCTCTGGCGCCCCTCCGGGGCGCACAATCTGTCGCGATCCTACCCGGTGGCTGCGCCGCTTCGCGGCTTGCCACCGGCTACCTTCTTGTGGTCCCTCC
>DASUSN010000222.1:0-13252 GCA_036375075.1 Thermoanaerobaculia bacterium
AAGAGCCGGGTGGAGATGAGAGCGAAGGACGCGCGATAGCTCTCCACGGCGGACTTCGGCACGGTCTTGCGCCACAGCCGGCCCTCGAGCTCCTCCATCAACCGGGCCGGCTCCCCTTCGAGCACGACGCGTCCGCCGGCCAGAATCGCCATGCGCGGACAGAGATCGCTCACGTCTTCGACGATGTGCGTGGAGAGGAGCACGACCGCGTTCTCGCCGAGCTCGCTGAGCAGGTTGTGAAAGCGGTTGCGCTCTTCGGGATCGAGCCCCGCGGTCGGCTCGTCGACGATGATGAGGCTCGGCGCGCCGAGCAGCGCCTGGGCGATGCCGAAGCGCTGCTTCATGCCGCCGGAGAACGTCGACACGGCGCGCTTGCGGACGTCGTAGAGGTTCGTGAGCTGCAGGAGCGACTCGACCTGCGCGCGCCGCTGCGCCTTGTCGCTGACGCCTTTCAGCACGGCCAGGTGATCGAGCAGGTCGAAGGCCGGGATGCGGGGATAGACGCCGAAGTCCTGCGGCAGATAGCCGAGGCGTCTGCGCAGCCCGCGTGGGTCCGCGAGGACGTCGCGGCCGTCGAAGACGATGCTGCCCGCGTCCGGCTCCTGCAGCGTGGCGATCGTGCGCATCAGCGACGACTTGCCCGCGCCGTTCGGCCCGAGCAGCCCGAAGAGCCCCTTGTCGATCTGCAGCGTCACGTCCTGCAGCGCGCGCACGCCATTGGGATAGGTTTTCGAAAGACCGGAGATGGACAGCATGTGCCGCGTTATTACGCACGCGGCACATGCGTGGTTTCAGCTCCCCTCCGTCCCACTCTGTGTCTCTGTGCCTCCGTGTGAATGCCAGCGTGCATCGAGCTGCACACTTGTCGCTCGGATTGCGCGTGCATTCACACGGAGACACAGAGGCACAGAGCAGGACGGAGGGAGAACGATTAGGCGGCCGCGGCCGCGGCCTGCTTCACCGCCTGCACCTCGATCTCGATGCGGACGTCGTTCGCCACCAGGATGCCGCCGGTTTCCAGCGCCTGATTCCACACCAGCCCCCAGTCGCGGCGGTCGATCTTCGCCGTCGCGCGGGCGCCGGCGCGGGTGCCGCCCCACGGGTCCTTGCCCGTGCCTTCGTACGTGCCCTCGAGCGTGATCTCCTTCGTCACGCCGCGGATGGTCAGGTCGCCGGTGATGCGGAACGCGTCGCCTTCCTTGCCGAACGCACCTTCGACGCGCGTGCTGCGGAAGGTGAGCGCCGGGTGGTTCTCGACGTCGAGGAAGTCCGCGGACCGGAGGTGGGCGTCACGGTCGGCGACGCCGGTGTCGAGGCTCGGGGCCGCGATCTCGACGGTCACGGTCGAGTTGGCCGGGTTCTGTTCGTCGAGCTCGATCGTACCCTTCACGTCCTTGAAACGGCCGCGCACGGTCGTGAACATCATGTGCTTCACCGCCAGCTCCACACCGCTGTGGGTGGGGTCGATCTGCCAGGTCGTCTTGTCGGTCATGGTCATCTCCTTTTCGCCGTCGACAACGGTGGTCGTCTGCTCGATATTCCTCACAACGACTAATGTCGCGCGGACTATATCTAAGGTCCGGCTTGTTCTCAGGACCGATGAAACTGAAACAGGAGCTCAAGCAGAAGCGGCCGTTTCCGAGCGTGCAGGAGGAGGCGTTGCTCTCGCTCGCCCGTACGGCGGACCAGCTCGCCGCGCCGATGAACGAGATCCTGCGCGGCGTGAGCCTCAGCCCCTCGCAGTACAACATCCTGCGCATCCTGCGCGGGTCCGCGCCGGAAGGGCTGGCCTGCGGCGAGATCTCCGAGCGGATGGTGCGCCGCGACCCCGACCTCACCCGCCTCCTCGACAAGCTCGAGGCCCGTGGCCTCGTCACCCGCGCCCGCGGTACAGAAGACCGCCGCGTCGTGCTCGCGTCCATCACGAAGGATGGCCTCGACCTGCTCAAGTCGCTCGACAAGCCGGTGCAGGAGAGCATCCGCACCATCTTGGCGCACGTGCCGGAGGAGCGCCTTCGCACGCTGGTGGAGATCCTCGACGAGATCCGGGGCTGACAGCTTGATGGCAGCGGGGAGACTGACCTCGTCGCGCGTGCGGATGGAGATGATGCACGCGACGAGCTGCTGAAACACGCTCTTGAAGCCGCGCGCGGCCAGCTCGAACATGGCCGCGTCCGCGTGCTCGGCCACCGCCGCGCGGATGCGGCGCAGCACGACGTGGATGTTGAAGGGTATTTTGCGTCCCAGTGCCATGCACATGTTGGGCGCAGAAGGTGAAGGATGTTGCGCAAAGGCCGCCCGAAGGGCTTGGCCAATCAGCGCGCCCGGCAGTGCCGGGTTGGTGGAGGTGGCGGGAGTCGAACCCGCGTCCGAAAACAGTGGCAGCCTGGCTACTACATGCTTGTCTCTCCGCTTGATCTCGTCGCTGAACTGTCCGGAGAGCGGGAACCGTTCAGCGACCAGCCTCTTGATCTCGTAGCGTACGCGTAGGCGTTGCGCACGCTACCAGCTCACATCATGACGCTCGACTCCTCCACCGTGAGCGGGTGGCGGACGAGCGCTCGTGGGTTTTTAGGCCGCGAGGGCGAAATCGTTATTCGCGTTTATGGTTTTCGATCGGTTTTACGAGCGGACCGAGCTCGGCATGCAACCATGACCCCGACGTGTCCCCGTCGAAGCCGGTGCACCCCCAATTTGTCAACGAACCACACCGCAAAACGGGAACGGGGCTGGCAGAATTTCGAGCTCATGTTCGACGACATCATCCAAGCTGCATTCGCCGAGGACCTGCCGGACATCACGAGCGAGTCCATCTTTGCGCCGGAGGATCGCGGCTCGGCCCGCTTCCTTGTGAAGGGGGACGGGGTCATCGCCGGGCTGGCGGTGGTGGAGTCGGTGTTCCGCATCCTCGATCCGGATGCCAGCGTGGAGCTGCTGGTCGAGGACGGCTCGCGGGTGAAGCCAGGGGACGTCGTGGCGACCGTGAGTGCGTCCGTGATCGCGCTGCTGTCGGGGGAGCGGACCGCGCTGAACCTCATGCAGCGGGCGTCGGGGATCGCCACGATGACCCGGCGCTTCGTGGACGCGGTCGAGGGCACGCGGGCGAAGATCTACGACACGCGCAAGACCGCCCCCGGCCTGCGCGCGCTCGACAAATACGCGGTCGTGGCCGGTGGCGGCGAGAACCACCGCATCGGACTCCACGACCTGTTCCTGGTGAAGAACAACCACATCGACCGCGCCGGCTCCATCACCGCGGCGGTCGAGCGCATCCGCCTGCGGAACATGCCGCAGAAGATCATGGTCGAGGTGCGCGACACGCGGGAGCTGGAGGAGGCCCTGGCCCTCGCGCCGGACTTCATCCTCCTCGACAACATGAGTACGGATCAGTTGCGCGAGGCCGTGCAGCGCACGAACGGCCGGGTTCCGCTGGAGGCGAGCGGAGGGATCAACCTGGAGACGGTGCGCGGGGTGGCGGAGACCGGCGTGGACCGGATCTCGGTAGGGGCGCTGACGCATTCGGTGACGGCGCTGGACATTTCGATGAGGGTTGGGTGAGGTAGTAGGACGGATAGGACGGATAGGACCTATAGGACGAATAGGACAAGCGGACTCCCTATTCGTCCTATACGTCCTATCCGTCCTATCCGCCCTGGCAATGGCATGCTCGTTGCGCCCGCCAGCAATCCCAGTGACCGACTTCACCATCGCCATCGTCGACGATGATGCCGCCATCCGGCGTCTGGTCCGATTGTTCCTACGCCGCGCCGGGTACGAGACGCTCGAGTACACCACCGGCGAGGAGGCTCGCGCCGCGTTGCCGCGGGATGCCTGGGACCTGGTCATCCTCGACCGGCGGCTGCCGGACATGGACGGCGTCGTCCTCGCGCACGAGCTCAAGTCCAGCGCCGAGCACCGCGCGCGCTACATCATCATGCTCACCGGCGAGGCGGAGCAGGAAGACAAGGTCGAAGGCCTCGAACTGGGCGCAGACGACTACATCACCAAACCCTTCCAGTACCCCGAGCTTCTCGCCCGCATCCGCGCCGGCAAGCGCATCGTCGACCTGCAGAAGGAGCTGCTGGAGACGAACAAGCGCCTGGAGCTCCTTTCCATCACCGACGGGCTCACCAAGCTGCACAACCACCGCTACTTCCAGGACGAGCTCGCGCGCGCCTTCGAGGAGTCGCAGCGGTACCAGCGCCCGCTCTCGCTGGCGATGATCGACATCGACTTCTTCAAGAAGATCAACGACACCTACGGCCATGCCATCGGCGACGACGTGCTCAAGCGCGCCGCGCAGCTCTATCGCACCTCCGTCCGCAGCACGGACCTGGTCGCCCGCTACGGCGGCGAGGAGTTCGCGGTGATGATGCCGGAGACGACGCTTCCGGACGGGATCGCCTTCGCCGAGAAGATCCGCCAGCTCCTGGAGTCGACGCCCTTGGAGACGCAGGCCGGGCCGGTCACCGCGACGGTGAGTATCGGCGTGGCGAGCGTGCCGCACTCGCGCATCCATTCGGCCAAGGAGCTGATCGTCGCGGCCGACCGTGCGCTCTATCGCGCGAAGAAGGGTGGCCGGAATCAGGTACAGGCGGAGAAGCGGCGCGATCCGTCGCGGCCGGCGCGTGCTCCGGAGGAAGCCCGGACAGCCGAAGTGCGATAGCTCAGCACTTCACATCAGCTCTTTCGCGGCCCGGTCGATCTCGGCGCGCAGGCTGACGACGTACTGCTGGATCCGCGCCTCGTCGGGAGAGGATGCCTCGACGCACTTCTCCAGCTCCGCGGCCTCGGTCGAGATGCGCTGATAGCCGTAGCTGCCGCCGGAGCCCTTCAACTGGTGCGCGAGATAGGCCACCCGTCCGAGGGCTTCGGCGTCGGCGGAGCCGTCGAGCGCGTTCTGGATCTCGGTGATCTTCTCGCGGGCTTCGTCGAGAAACTCGCGCCTCAGCTCGTTCAGTTCGTAATCAACCACCATCGGATTCCCCGGCGGCGGACCGTTGCATGGGGTATGCCGCGGGCTATCATTTGCCCTCAGCGATGTCCGAGACCCTCGTCGTTCCCCGCGCCGCGTTCGACATGGACGATCCGTGGGCCACGCCGGCGGAATGCTCGCCCATCCGCCTTCGTCGCGCCACCGACGCCGCGGCGCCCCGCCTGGCGACGAGCGTAGCCGCCTGGTACGACGACCACTACCTGACCGTCCTCTGGTCGGCCGCCGACGACCACATCCGCGCCACCTACCGCGGCCACGACGACCCTCTCTACGAGCAGGACGTCGTCGAGGCCTTCCTCGCCCCGGACGGCCTCGGCCGCTACTTCGAGATCGAAGTAAACCCCCACGGCGCCGTCTTCGACGCGGCGATCGCCTCCCCGCATGGCACCCGCGAGGGGATGACCGCCGACGTGAGCTGGACGTGCGGGGGCCTCTTCGTGGCGCTGCGGACGGTATTCGAGTCGAGCGGGACGATGTCGACCGACACCGTGATCCGCATCCCCTTTCCCGCGCTCGAGCGCGCCACGCCCGGCAGGGGGGAGACCTGGCGGGGCAACTTCTTCCGCATCGACCGCCACCCCGAGCTCGGCGACGAGTTCAGCGCCTGGCAGCCGACGCTGAAGGATCCGGCCGACTTCCACGTGGCCGCGGCGTTCGGGGTGCTGCGATTCGGGGAGTGATGGGGAGGCGGTTCCTCGGGTTCCTCGGTTCCTCGGAGTTCCTCGGAGGGTAGGGCTTGGCTTCGAGGCTCTGAGCCCCCGAGGAACCCGAGGAACTCCGAGGAACCGAGGAACCGCCTCCGGCGTACCGCTTGCACAGCGCCGACCTCATGCGCCGGTTCCTCGTTCTCCTGACCCTTCTCGTTTCCCTTTCCGCCTCCGGCCAGTCGGGTATGTGGGGGCAGCGCGGCATCAGCCGCGCGTTCGCGATCCATGACGACGTCCTCTACGCCGCCGACGGCCGCGGCGTGGCTGCCTACGACATCTCCGCGACGAATCGCGTCAACCGCCTCGACGTCGAGTGGAGCGACGAGGAGACCTTCGACCTTTCCTTCTTCGGCGACAGCGAGCTCGTGGTCGCCACCAGCGCCGGCGTCGAGCGGTTCGCCGTCGCCGAAAACGGCACGCTCGACCGCCTGACCGGGTCGGCCGCTCCCGGCCGCACCGAGCACATCGCCGCAAATGCCCGCTACATCGCCGCCGCTTCCGGGAGCAAGCTCATGCTCCTCGAGCGGGACGGCAGCGTCCTGAAGGTCGCCCAGCGCATCGCCTACGGCGGCGACGTCACCGCCCTCGCTTTCGTCGGCGACCATCTCTACATCTCCGTCCAGCGCGAGCCGACGCGCGTGTATCTCCCGCCTTCCTCCACCGTCCTGCGCAACATCGGCGGCCTCACCGCGCGCCAGTTCGCGCGGTCCGGCGACGTGCTCTGGGCCGTTTCCGAGAGCGACGGACTCACCGCCATCGACGTCAGCAACCCCGCGGTGCCCGAGGTCGTCGGGACGTACGGCCGGAGCGAGCTGCGCCTGCGCGGCGTCGCGGCCAGCGGCACGCGGGTCTACGCCTTCGAGGCCCCCGACAAGCTGTACGTCTTCGACGCGACCGACCCCGCGGAGATCGCGCAGGCCGGTCTGCGAACGGACTGGGTGAACGTCGTCGCCGCAAGCGGCTCGCGGGTCTTCTTCGCCGGGCCGATCATCGACGACTCCGGCCTCGAGTACGACCCGGGCATGATCCCGCGCGAGCTGGGCAAGCCCGTCCGGGCCCTCGACGCGTCGAACCTGACGGTCCTCGCCGAATACCAGGAGCTCGCCGGACCGGTGAGCGGCGTCTGGACGGACGGCTCGGTCGCGTACGTCATCGATCCGCCGTACTTCCGCGTCCTGGACGTCTCGACCACCACCACCCCGCGCGAGGTCACCTCGCTCCTCATCCCCAACCTGCAGGACCACATCCGGGTGAAAAACGGCTTGGCCGTGATCTACGGCCGCGGGCTCGTGAACACGGTGGACGTCTCCGTCCCGCTGCGCCCGCGCTTCGTCTCGACCTGGGACGCGCAAGGGCATCCGCCCAACGCCGCCGCGATCCTCCGGAGCCGGGTGATCGAGGCCAACGAGCACAGCGGCATGCACGTCGTCGACGTCAGCAACCCGGCCTTCCCCGTGCAGGTCGGCGGGCGGATCTGGCACTACCGCGACATCGTCGCGAGCGACGACGCCGCCTACGCCGCCCAGCACGACATCATGCTGGTGGTAGAGATCGCCAACGAGACGACGGTCGTCGACCGCGACGAGATCCACGTGATCCACGAGAAGCTCGACATCGCGCCGCCGGGCTCCGCGCGTCCCGAGTTTCTGCTGGCCCGTGGACAGAAGGGGCTGACCCTCTATTCGCTCGCCGACCGCTTCCATCCCCAGAAGATCGACGAGCTGGCCGTGGCCGACCTCGGCATCTTCGCCACGGGGAACCGCAGCGCGTATGTCGCCAAAGACGGACGCCTGCATTTCGTCGACCTCGCCGCGAAGCTGGCTCTGCAGGCGACGGACATGCGGGTCACTTCGCCCATGCAGATCTCGGTCGCCGGGCAGAAGATCGTGGTCGCGGACCGCTACTCCGTGCGGGTCTACGGGCCCGACACCCCGCCTCCGCCGGCCCCGCCGACGCGCCGGAGACCAACCCGCCACTGAGTGGTTACGCTCGCGCTAACGCATTGATCCACGGGGAATTCATCCGACTTTTTCTGATTTGTAAACGGCGTTCCTGACGATCGGCTTTACAGTGAGCGCGGCCGTGGGGACACCTGTCGCCTGATGACTCGAACGATCACCCGCATTTTCATCGCAGCCTGGGTTGCCGGCGCTGTCCTCGCCTACGCGGACGAGCAGCGGTGCAATGGCAGCGCGCGCGACTGCGAACAGCAGATCCGCCAGTTCCTCGGCGGCAAGCGCTTTCTGGGCGCGACGATCCGGGACCGCAACCCGGGCCTCGTGGTCACCGCCCTGACCCCGGGGGGACCGGCCTCGAGAGCCGGGCTGCGGGTCGGCGACCGTCTGATCACCTGCAACAACAGGACGCTCACCTCCGCGACGCCGAGGGATTTCAAGCAGCTCATGGCGGACGCGCGGGAGAGCGGGAAGCTGCGGATGATCGTCTGGCGTCGCGGGCGGTACGAGCTCGTCGATGCGAAGCTCGAACCGTACACGAAGGAGCAGATCGAGAAGATCATCACTGCCCACCTGTCGCAGAGCCACACCTCCTCGGCAGGCGCGCAACGATGACCGCGTTCCCTGACGGGCCATGTTCGACGCGATCCTTGCGAAGTTGAGGATTGCCTCCCGCCGCGGAGGCCAGCCGGACCGCGTCTCGATTCTCCTGCCCTTCCTGCTCATCGCCGTCGGCCTGGGCGTTCTCGCGTGGCGCTCGTACAACCTCTCCGTCCGTGCCGAGACGGGCTCCAAGACGCTGGCGCGCCAGTACGCGGGATACGCGGCGGAGATCACCAGCAGCCGCGTCGACGCCGCGGTGCGCGCGGAGCTGACCCGCGTTTCCGAGGAGTGGCAGCAACTGGAGCGCCGCCTCGGCGAGCCGAATTTCAAGGAGTTGAGCGAGTGGATCGCGCAGCACGACTGGATCGTCACGGCGATCTACGTCCCGGACTACGATCCGGCGAGCTCGATCTACGCGGCCGAGCACGCGCCCCACTCCAGGAACGACCTGCGGCTCACGCGCGAGTTCTACACACCCACCGGCACGATCCGGTACACCTACGACCCGCAGCGCCTGCTCACGCAGCCGACGGTGTTGAGCGCCATCCGCCAGAACCCGATCTCGCCGAGCGCGCACCCGTCGAAGGGCCTCGGCATCGAGCAGCAGGCGAAGATCGCGTTCGTGCGCGGGCAGGCCGAGGGACTGTCGACGCTGGAGGATGGCTTCGCGGCCGTGTCGCAGCTCGCGCCGCCTGTGGACACGTTCGGCGTCCGGGCCGTGGTGCTCATGGAATACATCGGCGGCACGGGCTGGCAGAACCAGCGGCTGCTGAGCCTCCTGGTCAGCCTCCTCGCGCTCGTGCTGCTCGGCATCGGCGCCCTGCTGGCGTGGCGCGGCATGCGGAAGGAAGCGGAGACGATGAAGCTGCGCGGCGCGCTGATCGCGAACGTCTCGCACGAGCTCCGCACGCCGCTCTCGATGATCCGCCTCGGTGCCGAGACGCTCAAGCGCGCCAAGCTGAAAGAGAAGGAACGGCTGGATATCGAGGACCAGATCCTCCGCGAAGTGCTCCTGCTCTCGCACCTCGTGGAGAACGTGCTCGACGTCGCGCGCATCCAGAATCAATCGACCCGGGCGCTGGCGTTCACGCCCGTGCATCCGCGCGACCTGATCCGGAACCTCCTCACCACGTACGAGTCGTGGATCCGCAGCAAGGGCTTCACCTGCAGCGTGCAGATCGACGACACCATCGGCGAGCAGATGTGGGACCGCGACTCCGTGTCGCGCGCCCTGCTGAACCTGATCGACAACGCCATCAAGTACTCCGCGGACGACCGGGCCATCGACGTCGTCCTGCGCCAGAACGACGACTACGTGATCATCGAGGTGAAGGATCACGGCATCGGCATCTCCTCGTCCGATCTCGCGAAGATCTTCGACCCCTACTACCGCGCGCAGTTCTCCGACACGATCACGCGCCGCGGCGCGGGCCTCGGCCTGACGCTCGTGCAGCAGATCCTCGAGTCGCATGGCGGCAAGGTCGAAGTCGAATCCGCCGCCGGCAGCGGCTCCACGTTCCGTCTCCTGTTTCCCCGCGACCTCGGTGGCGAGGCCGCTGGCATCCCGGCGCTGGGTGCGCCTCGTGAAGCGTTCTAGAAACCTGTTCCAGCGTGGTCCGTAACACTGTAAGTAAGTATTGCCGAGGGAAAGAATGACTCGAATCCTGATCGTCGAGGACGAAGCCGGCCTGCGCCAGGGCCTGGAGATCAATCTCCGCCACGAGAACTACGAGACCGTGACCGCCGGCGACGGCGAGGAGGCCATCCGCCTCTTCCACGCCGAATCGCCCGATCTGGTCCTGCTCGACCTCATGCTGCCCAAGAAGAGCGGCTTCGAGGTGCTCGACCACATCCGCAAGATCTCCAAGGTGCCGGTCATCCTGCTCACGGCGCGCGGGCAGGAGACGGACAAGGTCCGCGGCCTGCGCGGCGGCGCGGACGACTACGTGACCAAGCCCTTCGGCGTGCAGGAGCTCTTCGCGCGCATCGACGCGGTCATGCGCCGCAGCGAGGTCGTCACGACCGGCGCGAAGACCGTCTGCGAGGACTCCCTGATCCGCCTCGATCCCGCCACGCGCGAGGCCACGGCCAACGAGCAGAAGCTCAAGCTCTCGCCGAAGGAGTTCGACCTCCTGATGTACCTCTTCAAGAACAAGGAGCGGGTGGTGCCGCGCGACGAGCTGCTCTCGCGCGTCTGGAACTATCGCGTCGATCTCAATCTCAACAGCCGCACGGTGGATACGCACGTGACGCGCCTCCGCCGCAAGCTGCAGAAGGCGGTGGGCACGGACGCGGCGGTGATCGTGGCCGTGGCGAAGATCGGCTACCGGTACCTCGGAGCGGCCAGCGGAGCGGCGCTGGCACATTAGGGTAGAATCACTCCTCCATGAAGCAGACGGCCCTGTTCGCGTGCGCTTGTTGTGAGCCCGCCACGGGTCCGTGAACCGAATCGGCATTCGCATTCGCATCGGACCCGAGCCCCACGGCCGGGTCCTTTTGTTTTTGCGCGTAAATCGAAAGGAGCTACACATGCAGCACGGCAAGATCTACGACAGCATCACGGAGCTCATCGGAAACACGCCCCTCGTTCGCCTGCACAAGGTCGTCCCGGACGGCATCGCGGAAGTCGTCGTCAAGCTCGAGTCGTTCAACCCCCTCTCCTCGGTCAAGGACCGCATCGCCATCTCGATGGTCGAGGACGCGGAGCGCTCCGGCGAGCTGCGTCCGGGCGGCACGATCGTCGAGGCGACGAGCGGCAACACCGGGATCGGCCTGGCCTTCGTGGCGGCGGCGAAGGGCTATCGCTGCACGCTCTTCATGCCGGACTCGATGTCCGTCGAGCGCCGCAAGCTTCTCCAGGCCCTCGGCGCGGAGCTCGTGCTGACGCCGGCGCCGCTGGGGATCAAGGAAGCGCAGAAGCGGTCCATCGAGTACGCCGAGCGGACGCCGGGCGCGTGGCTCTCGAAGCAGTTCGACAACCCGGCGAACATCAAGATCCACAAAGAGACCACGGCGCGCGAGATCCTGCGCGACACGGGCGGGAAGCTCGACGGCTTCGTCGCGGGCGTGGGCACGGGCGGCACCGTGTCGGGCGTGGGCGAGATCCTGAAGAAGGAGGCCTCGCACGTGCTGGTCGGCTCGGTGGAGCCGGTCGAGTCGCAGCTCCTGCGCGGCGGCACGCACAGCCCGCACAAGATCCAGGGCATCGGCGCGGGCCTCGTCCCGTCGATCTACCGCGCGGACTTCGTGGACCGCATCTATGACGCCTCGTACGACGACGCGGTGAGCTACGCGCGTCGTCTGGCCAAGGAGGAGGGCATCTTCGTCGGTATCTCCTCGGGCGCCGTGACGTGGGCGGCGGTCGAGCTGGCGAAGGAGCTCGGACCGGGCAAGCGCGTCGTGGCCGTGCTGGCGTCGACGGGCGAGCGGTATCTGTCCACGCCGCTGTTCGAGTACACGGACCTCGTGAATCAGCCGACCACGACCCCGCAGATGCTGGCGGAGCAGCAGGCGGCTGCCGCGGCGGCGGCGGCCACGCCATAATTCGCGCGTGCGCGCTTCGCACATCGCCTGGCTCGCCGCGGTGACGCACACCGTCGCCGCGGCGGGCATGCTGTTCCTGCTGCGCCGCGGGCTGCCCGGGTTTCCGGAGGAGGAGCGGCTCGCGTACATCGCCACGCACCGCGCGGCGTGGCTCGGCGGCTGGCTGATCTGGCAGCTCGCGGCGGTCTCGCTGATGGGGTTCTACGGCGTGCTCGCGATGCGCCTGCGCGGGGCGCTGTCGGTGACGGCGATGGCCTGCGCGGCCGCGGGACTGTCGCTGGACATCTCCTGCGAGTCGCGCTACATGGGCGTGCTGCCGGAGCTGCGCGGGGAAGCGTTTGCGGCGCTGGACCGCGAGCTGGAGGTGCTGATCGGCTACGGCGCGAACGGGCTGTACACCGTGGCGCTCGTGCTGCTCGTGGTCGCGGGCTGGCGCGTGCTGCCGAAAGCCGCGCTGGTGCTGTTCGGGCCGGTGGCGGCCAGCGGGTTCGCGCTGGCGATCGTTTCGCTGTTGCACGACGCGTGGCTCGAGACCATCACGTCCGCGATTCTCTTTCCGCTGTTCACGCTGTTCATCGTGGTGATCGCCCTTTGGCTGCGCAAAGAAGAGTCGTCGTAGCGGGCGCACGCGGCGTGTTCGGCTCGCTGCTCGTGGACGAGCTGCGCGACGGATACGAAGTCGTGCCGGCGACGCGCGAGGTGCTCGACCTGGCGAACGTCGCGGCCGTGCATCGCTTCGCGCGCGGTGCGTACGCGTTCGCTTGCGCGGCGGGTCCGTTCCAGACGCTGGATCGCGCGATCGTTCGCGCCGTCGTGGATGCGGGCGCGCACTGGCTGGACATCGCGGACGACGCGCGCTGGTTCTTCGATCTCCTCGACGACCGCGATCTCGACGCCCTCGCGCGCGAGCGCGGCGTCGCGGTGATCCCCGGCCTGTCGTCCCTTCCCGCGATCTCCGGAGCGCTGGCGCGGCGGGTGATGCCCGCGGAGCGGCTGGAGATCACGCTCTTCATCGGCAACGACAACCGCAAGGGCGCCGCGGCCATCGCCAGCGGCTCGGCCCTCGATTCTCCGGACCGCGAGCTGCTGCGCCGCGAGCTCGGCGTCGACGCCGTGGCGCGGGCGCTCTTCGAGATGCCCGGCGCGCGCCTCGCGATGAGCGCGCTGCGGGTCTTTCCCCTCGGCGCGCGGATTCGCATCGCGAAGACGCTCTCGCGCATCCTGCCGCGCTTCGGGTCCGAGGGGGGCTATGTGGAGGTGAACGGCGTCCGCGTCGCGATGACCCAGCGCACGGCCATCCTGCCCCTCGTCTACGCGCTGCAGCACCTCGACGGCAAATCCGGCTGCCTCCCGCCCAGCGTCTTCGACCCCGAAGCCCTGCTGGCCTTTTTGGAGTGCGAGTTAAGTAGTGTCAGAGCCGGCAACATAAATTAAGCCCCCGCCCCCCC
>DASUSN010000223.1:0-69924 GCA_036375075.1 Thermoanaerobaculia bacterium
CGATGGCGAGACCGAGCCCGAGGCCGGAATGCGCGCGTGTGCTGGACGAGTCCGCCTGCACGAACCGGTCGAACACGTAGGGGAGGACCGCGGAGGCGATGCCGATGCCCGTGTCCGACACTTCGGCATGGACGTGGCTCTCGTCGGCTGACAGGGAGACGAGCACCGCACCGTCCGGCTGGTTGAACTTGACCGCATTCGAGAGCAGGTTCCAGAACACCTGCTGCAGCCGCTCGGGATCGGCCTTCAGGCGGACGTCGTCCTCGGTATCGACGTCCAGCACGATGTTCTTCGCCACGGCCGCGGGCCGCACGGTCTGCACCGCCGCGGCGATCACGTCCGCCACGCGCAGCGGCGCGAGCGAGAGGCGCATCTTGCCGGAGACGATGCGGGAGATGTCCAGCAGGTCGTCGATGAGGTGGGCCTGCGCCCGCGTGGCCTGCATGATCGCCGCGGCCGCCGTGCGCGTGCCCTCCTCGTCCAGGACGCCGGTCTCCAGCATCGTCGCCCAGCCGAGGGTGGCGGTCATGGGCGTGCGGAGCTCGTGGGAGAGCATGGCCAGGAACTCGTCCTTCGCGCGGTTCGCCTGCTCCAGCGCGGCGATCATGGCGCGCTGCTCGGTGATGTCCCGCTGCGTGCCCCACGCGCGGACCACCGCGCCGTTCTCGACGACGCCGATCAGGTTGTTGACGAAGTGCTTCTCGTTGCCGTCGCGGTCGATCTCGTGCGACTCCGCGCCGATGAGGCGGTAGCCGCTCTTGATGAACGCGCAGAGGTACTCGAGATTCGCGGGGTCCTCGCGCACGAGCATGTCCCCGAGCCGCACGCCGACCAGCTCCTCGGCGGACGGGAAGCCGTACATGCCGGCCAGCACCTCGTTGCACTCGGCCAGGTAAGCGTGGCGGTAGAAGCGGTCGATCTGCTCGTCGGGGTGGAGATCGACCGGCACCGGCTCCTCCACCTCGAAGCGCCAGATGCCCTCGCTGCTGTTCGCCACGAATGCGCGGTAGCGCTCGTCGCTCTCGCGGAGCGCGCGGTAATACGCATCGGAGACATCCGCGTCCGAGGTCATCTCCGCGATTCTAAGAGAATCTTCGTGATCGTCTCGTCCTTCGTTCGCCAGAGCTCGTCGACCCACGCCTTGAAATGCTCGCGCGCGGGGCCGGGCTCGGTAATGGCCGGGGTGAGGACGTCGGGCGGCACCTCGACGCGCCGCGCGTGCACGACGATCCAGTCGATGCGGTTCCTCACGAAGTCCAGCATCGTCACGTCGCGATGCGGATAGACGAGGGTGACGTCCAGGATGGCGTCGAACTGATCGCCGAGGGAGGCGAGGACGAAGCCGAGGCCGCCCATGCGGGGGCGGAGGAGGTGGCGGTAGGGCGACTGCTGGTCCTCGTGCTTCTGCCGCGTGAAGCGCGTGCCTTCCAGGAAGTTCGCCACCGTGACCGGGATGTGCTGGTAGCGCTGGCAGGCCTTGCGCGTGGTCTCCAGGTCGCGGCCGCGTTTCTCCGGATGCTGCTTGAGGTACTCGGCCGTGTAGCGGCGCATGAACGGGAACTCGAGCGCGGCGCAGGCCTGGCCGACGATGGGGAACCAGAGCAGCGTGTGCTTGATGAAGAAGCGGATGAACGGCGCGCCGCCGAGGCGGATGGCGCGCAGGACGGCGAAGATGTCCACCCAGGTGATGTGGTTGCAGATGATCAGGTAGCGCCCGTCGGGGCCGAGGCCGTCGAAGCCGTCGATGTGCCACTTCGTGGAGAGGAACCAGTCGAAGATCTGGTCGCACCCCTGGACCCAGCGCAGGGCCATCCAGGAGAGGACGCGGATGACGCCGTGCCGCAGGCGGCCGAAGGTCAATAGCTTGACGATCCCGCCGAGGAGGATGAGCGTTCCCCAGAGCGCGGTGTTGAGGAGCAGCAGGAGGATGATGGCGGCGGCGCGCAGCACGGCGCGCAGTGTGAATTGAAAATTGAAAATTGAAAATTGAAAATTGAAAAAATGATCTCGGCCCGTTCCGGTTTTTCAATTTTCAATTTTCAATTTTCAATTCACCATGCTGCCGCCGCTCGAAGACGATCCCCGCTTCGCCGAGGCCCTGAAGTACTTCGCGGCCGGCGACTGGCTGGAGGCCAGTGACCTGTTCGAGGAGCTGTACTTCGAGGCCGTGCGCGACGAGGTCCCGCTCGTCCGCGTGCTGCTGCAGATCAGCACGGGGATGCATCACCTCAACCGGGGGCAGCGCCGTGCGGCGGTGGAGCGGCTGGAGGAGGGGCTGCGCGCGATCGACACCGTGACGAACGCGCGCGGCGTCGATCTTGCTCAGTTACGGAAACAGGCCAGAGCTGTCGTCGTACAATTTGCACGGAACTCGCAAGAGGAACCGGACTGAGGAGATCCCTGGTATGCAGGAGACGCGCACTTCGACCTCTAAGAACCATCCCATGAATAAGATCCTCGCGATCGAGGACGATCCCGAGGTCCTGGCGCTCTACAAGTCCTACCTGCAGAAACGGGGCTACGACGTCCTCTCGGCGACCGGCGCGGTGGAGGGGATGAACCTGCTGGCAGCCAATCCCGACACGAAGCTCATTCTCCTCGACCTGAATCTCCCCGGCATGAGCGGCGAGGAGTGGATCGCCTGGTACGTGCAGCAGGGCAAGCAGACGCCGGTGGTGGTCGCGTCCGGCAAGGGCGACATCCTCACGATCACCAAGGGCAACAACATGACCGCGGCCCTCACCAAGCCGTTCCACATGGAGGAGCTGCAGGAGCTGATCGAGGTGCTGCTCGCCGACGACTGGCACGAGCAGGTCAGCGTCGACAAGAAGCTCCACTGACGCAGGCGGGCTGAAGCCGCGCCCTATGTTCCGTCGTTCCCGATCGCCTCGACCGGGCAGTTGTCCAGGGCGTCTTTGGACAACATCTCTTCTTCCGGCGTTTCCGGCTGTTTGTACACGAACGAGAAGGCTTCGTTCTCGTTGCGCGTGAAATTTGCTGGGGACGTCTCGCGACAGAGGTCGCAGTCGATACACTGCGAATCCACGTAGTAGCGGCCCGGCGCCTGCCCCGGTACTTTGTCGTTGGGGTCTGCCATTCGTCGCCGCACTGAACCAGGAGGTTGTATGAAAAGATTTCTCTTCGTTGCACTTATCGCCACCAGCGCCCTCGCCCAGCCGCAGCCGTCGATGCAGCCGAAGCCCCCGATGGAGACCGTCACGGTCACCGGCAACGGCCGCGCGGTCGTGACTCCGGACCGGTTCACGTTCCAGGTGGGCGTCCAGACCGTCGCCGCCACGGTCGACGAAGCCGTCACCGAGAACAACCGCCGCGTCGCCGCCGTGATCGCCGCCCTGAAGAAGGCTGGCGCCCAGGACAAGGACATCCAGACGTCGCAGTTCTCGATCTATCCGCAGCAGGACTATCAGCAGGGCAAGCTGCCCCGCATCCTCGGCTATCAGGTGTCGAACAACGTCACCGTGCGCAGTGAGAAGGTCGGGGACGCGGGCCGGCTGCTGGGCATCGCCGTGAACGCGGGCGTGAATACGTCCTCGGGCATCAACTTCGAGGTCTCGGATCCGGCCCGGGGCCGCGATCAGGGGCTGCGCGCGGCGTTCGAGGACGCACGGGCGAAAGCCGCTCTGCTCGCCCAGGCCGCCGGCCGCACCCTCGGCCGCGCCATCGAGATCAGCGAGGGGCAGCGCATGGGCGAGCCGCCGCCCCGGCCGATGGCCCGCACGATGAACATGGAAGCGCAGGTCGCGGGCGACGTTCCGGTCGAATCGGGGACGCAGGAGGTCGGCTACCTCGTCACTGCCACCTTCGAGTTGCGCTGATTTATTCCCATTGTTTTCAACGACTTAATGGGCATTTCCATTGCACTTTCCATCGGCGTGAAAGGAGGCCTGATGGAAAATCGCGAGAGGGATCGCGTGAGTCAGCGAACGAGCCCCACGGAGGCCGGCCGGATCAACCGGGAGGTTTCCGAGGAGCGCGGACGTGAACAGAACAGCGGTACCGACGCGGAATTCGGTCAGTCGATCGGCCGCGCCGAGAATCTCAGCGAAGGAGGAGAAATGCGCAACAAGGACAACGAAAGCAACATGAACAAGAACGTGGGCATGGGCAGCGAGCAGAGCCGCCGCTCGAGCCCGGAAGGCTTCGGTTCGTCTTCGGGCCGTCGCTCCGGCTCGCTCGAGGATCAGAGCTCGTCGAACATCTCCCGTGACGACAAGAGCCCGGGCCGTGGCGGCACTGGCACGCTCGGCAGCACCGGCTCCTCTGAAGGACGCCATTAACCGAGAAGGGCGGGCCGAAAGGCCCGCCCTTCGTTTATGATCGCGCGTGGTCCGAAGAGATGTCTGAGATCACGATTTCTCCCGCGCGCGCCGAAGACCTCGCAGGGATCAAGGCGCTGCTCCTCGAGAGCAACCTCCCCACCGCCGGCGTCGACGACCACTGGAAGACGTTCCTGGTCGCCCGCGACGGGGACACGATGGTCGGCTGCGGCGGCGCGGAGGCCTACCAGTTCGCCGCGCTCATCCGCTCCGTCGCCGTCAAGCCGGAGTACCGCAGCCACGGCATCGGCCGCCGCATCGTGCGCCAGTTGCTCGACCGGCTGGCCTCGCGCGGCCTCCGCGAGTTCTACCTGCTGACCACGACGGCCGAGGCGTACTTCAAGAAGCGCGGCTTCAAGACGATCGACCGCGACGAAGTCCACCCCCAGCTCCTCTCCTCCCGCGAGCTCCAGGATGCCTGCCCGTCCACCGCGACCTGCATGCGGCTGGTGATGCTGGCATGAGCCAGAAAGTCTTCGACTGTCACATCCACGTCCAGCCCTGGCAGATGGTCAAGCCCGAGGTGCTGGCGATGATCGACGATCCCTCGCATGCGAACGCGAAGGACGTGCTGGCGTCGCCGGAGAACCTGCTGCGCTTTCTGGACGATGAGGGCGTCGAGCGGGCCTGCTGCATCAACTACGTCTCGCCGGACGTGATGGGCTTCACGCGCGAGGTCAACGACTGGATCGCGAGCTTCACGAAGGACCATCGCGACCGGCTGATCCCGGTGGGGTCGGTGAATCCGCTGCACGAGATGAACGTCCGGGACGAGATCCGCCGCGTCCTGGACCTCGGCATCGGCCTGATCAAGATCCACCCGCCGCACCAGTTGCTGTCGCCGAACGCGTACCGCGGGGAGCTGTGGCAGCTCGCGGAGATCTACCGCGAATGCGAGGCCCGCGGCGTGCCGGTGATGTTCCACACCGGGACGTCGGTCTTCCCCCGCGCCCGCAACGTCTTCGCCGACCCGATGCCCGTCGACGACGTGGCCATCGACTTCCCGAAGCTGACGATCATCCTCGCGCACGCCGGACGCCCGCTGTACGGCGAGACCGCGTTCTTCCTCACGCGCCGCCATGCGAACGTGCACGTGGACATCTCCGGCATCCCCCCGAAGTCGCTCCTGCGCTTCGTGCCGCGTCTCGCGGACATCGCGGACAAAGTGCTGTGGGGCACGGACTGGCCCTCGCCGGGCGTGGTGTCGATGAAGAAGAACGTGGCGGAATTCCGCGCGCTGAACCTCGGGCCGGAGGTGGAGGGGAAGATCCTTTGGGACAACGCTACGCGGATTTTCGAGTGAGGCCGGAGTCTCAGAGTCTCAGAGTCTCAAAGTCGCAAAGCGCTGTCATCCTGAGCCGGCGAAGCGCGGCGAAGGATCCCCTGCCTCAGGCGCAGCCCGCGCAAGTTGCAGGGGGTCCTTCGCCGTCTCCGCGGCTCAGGATGACAACCTCTTTGCGACTTTGAGACTTTGAGACTTTGCGACTTCGTGACTAGCCCCGCGCGGCCCGGACCCAGTCGGGGATGACCACCCCCACGCGCTCCAACTGCTCGAAGCTCCCGACGTCCGACCAGTCGAAATCTCCGCGGATCGTGGCTACGCGCGGGGCTTTCTCCATCAGGGCGTAGTCGATGGAGATCGACGGCATGGACTCGTAGCTTTCGATCGTCACGGGGGCGATCTCCGGGGCGGCGGCTTCGAGCTCGCGGCGGAAGACGCTGGTGCGCCAGACGAAGATGCCGCCGTTCCACGCGTAGTTGCCCGCGCGCAGGAACTCCTCGGCGCGCGCGCGGTCGGGTTTCTCCTTGAAGGAGCGCACGCGGAGGACTTCGCCGTCGAGCGGCTCGCCGATCTCGAGGTAGCCGTAGCCGGTGTTCGGCTCAGTGGGCTCGATGCCGATGGTCACGAGGGCGTCGTTCCCTTCGGCGTACTCGTACGCGCGCGTGAGCACGCGCAGGAACTCGGCCTCGTTGCCGATGTAGTGGTCCGCGGGGAGGAACGAGACGGTGCACGGCCCCAGCCGCTCTTCGATGGCGAAGGTGCAGAGGGCGATGGCGGGCGCGGTGTTGCGGCGCGCGGGCTCGGCCAGGACGTTCTCCGGCGGCATCGCCGGCAGGTGCTCGCGCGACTTGTCCGCGTACTGCACGTTGGTCGAGACGAAGATCTGCTCCGCGGGCAGGAGCTGCGCCGCTCGCGCGAACGTCTTCTGCAGGAGCGACTGCCCCTCGAACAGCTTCAGGAACTGTTTGGGGTTCTCGTCCGAGGAGAGAGGTCGCAGACGCGTGCCGGCGCCACCGGCGAGGATCACGGCGGCGCGCTTCATACCGGCTTTTTCCCTACCGCGATCAGGCTCAGGCCCGACGACGGGTTCTCGCCCTCGAGCGCGCGGAACAGCGGCACGAAACGGTCGAAGACGCGCGACTGGCCGCTCGGCAGCGCCTTGCGTCCGAGGAGCCTGGCGTTGAGCCACCAGGCGAGCTTGGCGATGCGATTCTGAAAGGACACGTGCTCCACCTCGAAGCCCGCCTGTTGCAGCTTCCCGACCAGCTCGTCCTTCTCGTAGCGCCGCTGGTGGCCGATGCCGCGGTCCATCGAGCCGAAGAGTCCGCGCCCCGCGGGGACGAACACGATCACGTGGCCACCCGGCTGGAGGAGCTGGTGCGCGCGGCGCAGCGCGCCGGCGTCGTCGGCCGTGTGCTCGAGGACGTTCACGGCCATGACGGTATCGAAGCGGTGGGAGGCGAGCTTCAGCGCGTCGTCGGACTCGAGATCCACGCGCTCCACCAGGATGCCCGGACGGCGCCGGAACGCGTTGCGCAGGCGGTCGACGTACGGCGTTTCCTTGTCCGAGGCGACGATGAGCTCGCGGCCGTAGAGAAAGCGGGTCATTGCGCCGCTGCCCGCGCCGACCTCCAGCACGCGCTGCCCCACGTACGGCGCGATGCGGTCCCACACCCAGCGGTTGTAACGCTTGAGGCGCGAGCGGCGGCGCACCTGCGTGAAGGTCCGCGGCTCGCTGGTGGGGTCGTGCAGCAGCCCGTAGCGGAGGATCGTCCAGAGCGCGGCGAAGCCGTCCTTCCAGTTGATCTTCTTGCCTTCCCAGTAGTCGCGGCCGTAGTACGCGATCGGGACCTCGAAGATGCGGTAGCCGCGCTTGGCCAGCTTCGCGGTGATCTCCGGCTCGATGCCGAAGCGGTTCGAGTTCAGCTTGATGGACTGGATGACGTCGCGGCGGAAGACCTTGTAGCAGGTCTCCATGTCGGTGAGGTCCAGATTGGTCGTGGCGTTGGAGAGGAAGGTGAGGAAGGTGTTCCCCATGCGATGCCAGAAGAGCATCACCCGCCGCGGGTAGCCTTCGAAACGGGAGCCGAAGACGGCATCCGCGTGACCGTCGACGATCGGCTGCACGAGCTTGGGATACTCCTCGGGGTCGTATTCGAGGTCGGCGTCCTGGATGAGGACGATGTCGCCGCGGGCCTCTTCGATGCCGCGGCGGATGGCGGCGCCCTTGCCCTGGTTCACGGGCTGGATGAGGTGGCGGATCTCCGGCCACTCGGTGGCCAGCCGCGCGACGATGTCGCGGGAGCCGTCGGTGGACTGGTCGTCGATGACGATGATCTCCTTGTCGATCGGCACCTCGCGCACGCGGCGCAACAGCTCCGCGACCGTGGCCCGCTCGTTGTAGCAGGGCACGATCACGGACAACAGCGGGGGACGGGGGTCGCTCATAAACGCGCGCATTGTAGACTCCGCCCGCCCATGCCGCACACGACGAACGAAACGCTACGGAAATCGCTCCACATCGCGTTCGGCCTGGGCGCCTTCGCGCTGAAGTGGCTGCCGTGGACCGTGGCGGCGGCCGTGTGTGTCGTGGCCATCGCCGGGAACTGGCTGGTGCTGCACAGGATCGTGGGCAGGGGAGTGGCGCGCCACGAGCGGGGCTTCGACGCCGGGATCGTGCTGTATCCGGTCATGGTCCTGCTGCTGGTGGTGGTGTTCCGGGACCGGCTGCATTACGCGGCCATCGCCTGGGCGATGCTGGCGTTCGGGGACGGGATCGCCACGCTGGCGGGGAAGTCGATCCGCATCGCGCCGCTGGCGTGGAATCCGGACAAGAGCTGGGGCGGTCTCCTGGCGTGCTTCCTCGGCAGCGCCGCCGGCGGCCTCGCGGTGGCGTACTGGATGGATTTCCGTGCGCCGGTCGTGGTCCTCCTCGCGGCGCTGGCCGCGGCGATCGTGGAGTCGCTCCCGCTCCGCGTCGACGACAACGTGACGGTGCCGATCGCCGCCGCGACTGCCCTCGTCATCGCCGGCATCGAGGTCTCCTCGGCGTACAGCGTCTGGCCGCGGACGGTGCCCTGGCTGCTGGTGAACGGCGCGCTGGCCATCGCAGGCTACTACCTCCGCAGCGTCAGCTTCTCCGGCGCCCTCGGCGGCTGGTTCCTCGGCACGATCCTCATCCTCGGCGCGGGCTGGCCGATGTACGTGGCGCTGCTGGCGTTCTTCATCATCGGCACGGCGACGACGAGGCTGGGCTACGCGCGCAAGGCGAAGCTCGGGCTGGCGCAGGAGTCGGGCGGGCGGCGCGGCTTCAGCCACGCGTTCTCGAACGTGGGCGTCGCGGCGATCTGCGCGATCGCCGTGTCGCGCCTGAGCCGCGTGGACGTCGATCCGATCGACTGGATGACGCTTGCGTATCTGATGGGCATCGCCTCGCTCGCCACCGCCGCGGCCGATACCACGGCCTCGGAGATCGGGCAGCTCATCGGCCGCCGCGCGTTCCTGCCGCTGACGTTGCGGCGCGTGCCGGTGGGCACCGAGGGGGCGATCTCGGTCGAGGGGACGCTGGCGGGGCTGATCGGGGGATTCCTCGTCGCACTTGCGAGCGTGCAGGCGATGCACTACGGTCTCGATCTCGATCCGGGATGGCTCGCGATCGCGCTCGTCACCGCGTGCGCGTTCCTCGGCTCGTATCTCGAGAGCATCGCCGGGAGTTGGAATCGGAAGCGCATGGAGAGGTCCGTGCCGAACGGCGTGCTGAATTTCTTCAACACGGCCGCCGGCGCGCTGCTGATGTACATCGCATGGCAAATCGCACACTGAAAAAAGTCGTCATCGTCGGCCGGCCGAACGTCGGCAAATCGACGCTCTTCAACCGCCTGTCCGGCCGCCGCCGCGCGCTGATCCACGATCTGCCGGGGATGACCCGCGACCGGCTGACCGGCGTCGTGTCCCTCGACGACGGGCGGCGCTACGAGCTCACCGACACGGGCGGCCTCGAATACGGCGAGTCGCCGATGTCCGCGTTCGCGGACGAGATCCGCGATCAGGCGACCCGCGCGCTCAAGGACGCGGACTTCGTCCTGTTCGTCGTCGACGGCGCGGCAGGGCTGCTCGCGGAAGACCGCGACATCGCCCAGGACCTGCGCGCGGAGTCGTCGAAGACGGTGCTGATCGTGAACAAGACCGATCGCAAGGATGCCGAGGAGGCGGTCCACGACTTCTGGGAGCTCGGCTTCGACCGCGTCTTCCCGATGTCGGCGGAGCACGGCGCGGGCGTGGACGAACTGATCGACGCCATCGGCGAGATCGTGCCGCCGGAGTCCGCCCAGGACGAGGAAGAAGACGAGAACGCGCCCGTGCGCGTGGCGATCATCGGCCGTCCCAATGTCGGGAAGTCATCGCTGCTCAACCGGCTCACCCAGGAAGATCGGGCGGTGGTCTCGCCGATCTCCGGCACCACGCGCGACGCCATCGATTCCGAGATCACCCGCAACGGCCGGCCGTACGTGATCATCGACACCGCCGGCATCCGCCGCAAGGGCAAGACCACGGACCAGGCCGAGAAGCTCGCCGTCATGTCCGCGCGCAACGCCATCGAGCGCTGCGAGATCGCGCTATGCATCTTCGATGCGACCGAGGGCGTGACCGGGCAGGACGCGACGGTGGCAGGCTACGCGGAAGACGCGGGCAAGGCCGCGCTGATCCTGGTCAACAAATGGGACGCCGAGCAGCACGGTCCCGACGACTACAAGAAGTTCGAGGAGCAACTGCGGTTCCGGTTGAAGTTCCTCGCGTACGCGCCGCTGCTGTTCATCTCCGCGAAGACGGGACGGAACGTCGAGAAGATCTTCCCGCAGATCGACAAGATCGTCGAAGGCTACCGGCGCAAGTTCCGCACGTCCGAGCTCAACACGATCCTCGAGCGCGCGGTGACCGCCCACAACCCGCCGACCGTGCGCGGGAAGCCGCGACGGTTCTATTACGTGACCCAGCTCAAGTCCGGGCCCCCGACGTTCGCGCTGTTCTCGAATGTCGACGAGCCGCTGCACTTCTCGTATCGGCGCTATCTGGAGAACCAGTTCCGCGACACGCTGGGGTTGCCGGGCTGCCCGATCCACTTCGTCATCCGGGCCCGCAAGGGGATGAAGAAGTAGGGATCGTCCATTTCGAAAAATGTAGGGCGTGGCTTCAGCCCGCCTCCCGGGCGGGGAGGTGGATGTTGCCGTCCTGCGACGTTCGCACCGGGGAGGCGGGCTGCCACGCCCTACATTGCGGTCTGCACCGCGGCGAGCGCGCGGGGGTCGCCGCCGCACTCCCGCTCGTACAACTCCAGCAGCGCCTTCGCCGCGCTGGCGGGGCCGAGGCGCATGGCCTGTTCGAGGTCATGATGGTCGAACCTCCGCAGCGGGTCGAGGTTGTCCGGGCCGCCGCCGAGGAGCTGGACGAGGAAGCGCATGGCGTGGGCGAGCATCCAGCGGGCGGACGCAAGCTCCCCGCGCTGCGCGCGCTGCGATCCGACCAGGACGTGCGAGAGGAACATCCCCTCGAGCCAGGCGCGGTCCGGCGGGGCGTCCACCCGTGCCGCGATGGCGGCCATGCGGTCCTCGATGCGCTCGCGGTCGAGCAGCACCCGGTAGTCGTTCACTCGGGCGAGCTGCAGCTCGTCCGGCGTAAATACCGCATACTCAACGAGATGCCCGTCGTCGTACACCGCCTTGCAGCCGTGCGGTGTCTCCCGGAACCACAGTGCGATCCGCTCCGGGTGCGGCAGCCAGGCGGTCGTTCCGCGCAACGACTCCGCATCCTCGGCGATCACGAAGAAGTCGTGGTCCGAGTAGCGGTCCGGCTTGCGTCCCCGTTCGGCCATCGAGCCGAGGGCGACCACGCCGAGGACGCGAGGGTCGGCGGTGAGGGTGGCGGCGAGCTGTTCGGTAAACGCGTGGTAGTTGACATGCATAGTCCGCAATAGAATCGCCCATGCAGCGCAAACGTTGAAGAGGTCAGATGAAACCACCTGAGTCCCTGTCGCTTACCCCCGGCAAGCGCGTTCTCTTCCTCACCAAAGACCCCGAGCTCATCCGGAAGCAGCTCACCGGCGAGCTCGACCTGCAGATGAAAGACCTTCGCGTCGAGGATCTGCTCGACGACATCAACACCGACGCCATGACCCCGGCGTGGGTCTGCTTCGATTACAAGCCCGAGGACATCGCGCGGAACGCGTATGCGGGGCTGATCGTCAACGGCGAGCGGCTCTTCCCGGCGGACGCCCTCCGCAACGGCAACTTCGAGGTCATCGTCTCCGGCTACCGCAAAGGCGTGGGCAGCTCCCGCGAGACCGCGACCCAGTGCGAGGTCTTCAGCGGGATCCGGCTCGCGGTCGCGGCGTCCTTCGCGCCGATCCACGCCGGCAACAACATCAACCAGGGCCTGCTCATGGGCGATCACGACATGCTGGTTCGCCTCCAGGCCGGGGAGCGCGTGCCGCTGCGCGAGCTGTACGAAAAATACGACCCCATCACCCAGCTCATCATCCAGTGGGGCGGGCTGTTCACGTTCTCCAAGGCCGTCGCGAACGGCGACGTGCAACTGCCCATCCCGCACAACGCGCCGCGGCCCATGACCATGGGCGAGAAGATCCTCGCGCGGCACATGCGGGGGGTGGAGGACCACGAGCGCTACGTGAAACCGGGCGACGCGGTCGTCGTCGACGTCGACGGCGGCTACACCCACGAGTTCACCACCGCGCAGGTGCACCACTTCCTCACGCAGGAGTACGGCGGTGACTACGAGATCGTGAACCCGCAGAAGTTCGCGGTCTTCGAGGACCACCTCATCTACGCGGACGAAGTCGCGAAGATGCGGCCGTTCCTCGACAAGATCCAGACCCTGCGCGACATGCAGCGCGCGTATCAGCGCCACACGTCGTGCCGCGATTTCTCGGCCAAAGACAACGTCTCGCCGGGCATCTGCCACGAGGTCGCGCGCGAGTTCATTATCGATCCGGGCGACCTCATTCAGGCCACCGACAGCCACACCTGCATGGGCGGCGTGAACAACGCGCTCGCGTGGGGCGTCGGCGCGACGGAGTACGCGAACCTCGTACACTCCGGCTTCACGACCGTCGAAGTGTCGGAATCGATCCGCTTCGAGCTCACCGGCGAGTTGCAACCGAACGTCACCGCGAAAGACGTGATGCTGCACATCCTGCTGCATTACGCGAAGCCGCAGATGACCCTCGACCGGATCATGGAATTCACCGGCCCGGGACTGCGGTCGCTGTCGCTGGACGAGCGCGCGACGCTGGCGAACATGGCCACCGAATGCTCCGCGCGCACGGCCATCGTCGAGGCGGACGAGCGGACGTTCGAGTGGATCGCGGCCATGAGGCCGGGTGTGGACGTCGACTCGCTGCGCGCCCGCGCCGTCTCGCCCGACCCCGGCGCGGAGTACGCCGGCGGCGTGCACGCGATCGACCTGGCCGAGGTGCGGCCGATGGTGGCGCATCCGGGGGACCCGGATCATGGGATCCCGTCCGACCCGACCAACGGCGCGCTGATCGGCGAGATCGGCGACGTGAAGATCGACATCGCCTACGCGGGCTCGTGCACCGCGGGGAAGATCGACGATTTCCTCTTCTACCATCAGGTGGCGAAGGAAGCGGTCGACGCGGGACTGCGCGTCGCGGACGGCGTGCAGTTCTTCATCCAGTTCGGCTCGCAGGCGGTGGAGAAGTTCGCGCGCGACAACGGACTGCTCGACACGTTCGAGCGCGCCGGAGCGAAGGTGCTGAACCCCGGCTGCGGCGCGTGCATCGGCTGCGGTCCGGGCGTCTCGGAGAGCGGAGACCAGGTCACGGTCAGCGCCATCAACCGCAATTTCAAGGGACGCTCCGGCCCCGGCATGCTCTGGCTCGCGTCTCCCCTGACTGTGGCCGCGTCCGCTTTTACGGGGACGATCACCGCGTATACGCCCGGGATGTTCAGCGCCGGGCGGGTCACGGGTGAAGCCAATGCGCAGGTATTGACCCCCAATTAATGGTGACTCGGCGCACGTTCTGACCCCGCCGCGAGGCGGGGTCGTTCACAAATCCGTTACAGCTCAATGATTTAGTTCCGGCAGGAACGCTGGCCGGATCTCTGCTCTTCCGCTGCCCCGCAATCGCATTACGAAAGGGGTATCGAATGAAGCGGATTCTGCTCTCTCTCCTCGTTCTCGTTCTCGCCCTCCCGGTTCTCGCAGGGGGTCCCAAGAAGGCCAAGCTGCTCAAGAAGGAGCGGCCGGTCCAGGATCGCTACATCGTCGTGCTCGAAGACCGCGTCGCAGACGTGGAGGCGGTCGCCGACGAGCTGGTGACGAAGTCGCGCGGCCGCAAGGACCACGTCTACGAGAAGGCCATCAAGGGCTTCTCGGCGAACCTGTCCGAGAAGGCCGCGCTGGAGCTGGCGGAGGACCCGCGCGTGAAATACGTCGAGGAGGACGGGCTGGTCTCGATCTCCGCCACGCAGACGGGCGCGACGTGGGGTCTCGACCGCATCGACCAGCGCGATCTGCCGCTGAACTCCACGTACGTCTACAACGCCACGGGCGCGGGGGTGAAGGCGTACATCATCGACACGGGCATCAACGTGGCCCATAACGACTTCGGCGGCCGGGCGATCAACGGCTTCGACGCGGTCGACAACGCGCTGCCGGCCGCGGACTGCAACGGCCACGGCACGCACGTCGCGGGCACGGTCGGCGGCACGACCTGGGGCGTCGCCAAGGGCGTGACCCTGGTGGCCGTGCGCGTGCTGGACTGCTCGGGCAATGGCACGGACTCCGGCGTCATCGCCGGCATCAACTGGGTCACCTCGGACCACGCCGCCGGGCAGCCGGCCGTGGCCAACATGTCCCTCGGCGGCGGCGTGTCGCAGGCGCTGGACGACGCGGTGAACGCGAGCATCAACGACGGCGTGACGTACGCGCTGGCGGCGGGCAACGGCGACATCTTCGGCAACCCGCAGAACGCGTGCAACTACTCGCCGGCGCGCGTGGCGAACGGCATCACGGTCGGCTCGACGACGAGCTCGGACGCGCGCTCGTCGTTCTCGAACTACGGCACGTGCGTGGACATCTTCGCGCCCGGCTCTTCGATCACCTCGGCGTGGTACACGAGCAATACGGCCACGAACACGATCAGCGGTACGTCGATGGCGACGCCGCACGTCGCGGGGGCGATCGCGCTATACCTGCAGGGGAACACCAGTGCGTCGCCGGCGACCGTCGCGTCGACGTTCATCGCCAACGCGACGCTGAACAAGGTCACGAACCCGCTCACCGGCTCGCCGAACCGCCTGCTGTACTCGGGGTTCATCGGCGGCGGCGGCACGCCCGCCCCGACGATCTCGAGCTTCTCGCCGGCCTCGGGCGGCGTGGGCACGAGCGTGACGATCCTCGGCGCGAACCTCACCGGCGCGACGTCGGTCTCGTTCAACAATCAGTCGGCGAGCTTCACCGTCAACAGCGCGACGCAGATCACGGCTTCGGTGCCGAACTGTTCTTCGACGGGATTGGTGCGGGTGACGACGGCGGGCGGCACGGCGACGAGCGTGGGCTCGTTCACCGTCACCGGCTGCGGCGGCGGCTCGGGCCAGCTCCTGCTGAACCCCGGCTTCGAGTCGGGCAACAACGGCAACTGGACGCAGACCGCGGGCGTCATCGACAGCTCGACGTCGCGTCCGGCGCGCACGGGCTCGTGGAAGGCGTGGCTGTGCGGCTACGGCGCGACGCACACGGACTACGTGTACCAGACCGTGACCATCCCGGCGACCGCGAACACGGCCACGCTGTCGTTCTGGATCCGCATCGACAGCGCGGAGACGACGACGTCCGTCCAGTACGACCTGTTCCGCGTGCAGATCAGCACGAACGGCGGCTCGACGTACTCGACCCTGGCCACGTACTCGAACCTGAACAAGAACTCGACCTACGTGCAGAAGACGTTCGACCTGTCGGCCTACCGCGGCTCGACGGTGCGCGTGCGGCTGTACGCGACCGAGGACTCATCGCTGCAGACGTCGTTCGTCGTGGACGACACGGCGCTGAACTACAACTGAGGAGATCCCATGAAACTACGAGTGACGACCCTCGGCCTGCTCTCGCTGCTCCTGTTCGTGTCCGCGGCGCCGGTCCCGGCACCTGTGCCGCAACCACAACCGGTCGCGGACTGGGCGTTCGCGGGCTGCTTCTCTCCGACGAGGAGCCTGCCGTGCTACGACACGTACACGCACAACGGCGCGTACTGGATGTGCAAGGCCTGCGGTACGACCAACCAGCCGAGCGAGAACAAGTGCCGCCAGTTGAGCGCGTACCAGTTGGCGAACGGCGCGTGGTGTTCGTAAGGTGAATGTCGGAGCGCCGGCGCCCCGCGCCGGCGCTCTTTGGAGTGCGGAGCACTCCAAAGGGCTACCAGATCGTCGGAACGATCCCTGTCGCAATGATCTTGTGATCTTTCGTCACCAGCGCCACTCCGTCCAGCAGCGCTGTCGCAACGATGATCCGGTCGATCGGATCGCTGATTGGATCCTGAAGCTTGCCCGCAACGATCGCCACCTCCATCGTCATAGCGAGAAGCGCGACCTTTGGCGAGGTGAAGACGTTCTCCAGCCACGTGCGGACGTCGACCGCCAGGCGAAAGCGGCCGCGCTCCACCAGACGCACGATCTCGAAACACGTGATTGCGGCGACGCGAACAGGATTCGTGTCCATCGTCTCGCGAGCCTTCATCGACAGTCGATCGTCTTCCGCGAGCCACCAGAGAAACGCGTGCGTGTCAGCGACGATCACGCTCGACGTCCCACTCATCCACTGGTGTTTCCACGTCGCCGATGAACAGAACGGCGTCGCGGATCTCGGCCCGCGTCATCGGCTGAGGCTGTGACGCGATCGGCACAAGGCGCGCGACCGGTTTGCCGTCTCTGGTGATGACGACCTCGTCGTCGGGCTTCAACCCGTCGACAATCTCGCTCAGCTCCGCCTGGTCGGCCGCGACGACCTTTGTCATGCCGCAATGCTACCTCGGAACGTCATGCCCCGCTCGCGCGGCGCGTGGGGGCGATCACGCCGGCGAGGTCCTCCGCAAACCGTGCGGCGTCCGGGGGCTCGAGGGCGGTGATAGTCACGCGGATGGCGGGGCGGGTGGCGATGCGATAGGGCTCTCCGGCTTTTACGGCCCAGCCCTTGTGCAGCAGCGCCTGCACGGTCGCGTTTTCGTGGGAGACGGGGATCCACACGTTCAGCCCCGACGCACCGTGGGCCTCGATGCCGCGCGCGTGGAGCTCGCCGAGGAGGGCGTTGCGGCGCTCGGTGTAGACACGGCCGGCGCGGGCGGGCGCGCGGTCGCGCCACAGCGATACGACGATGCGCTGGAGGATGTGGCTGACCCAGCGGACGCCGAGGGTCTGGCGGCCTTCGACGCGGACGTAGGTCTGCGGGTCGGCGGCGAGGAGCGCCACGCGAAGGTCGGGGCCGAAGGACTTGGAGACCGAGCGGACGACGGCCCAGCGCTCGCGGGCCTTGTCGATGAGCGAGAGGTAGTCGGCGCCGGCGACGGCGCCGGCGTGGTCGTCTTCGACGAGGAGCAGATCGCGGCGGGTGGCGAGGATCGAGCGCAGCTCGCGCGCGCGACGCGGCGAAAGCGCTGCGCCGCTGGGGTTCTGCGCGCGCGGGGTGACGATGACCGCCTGCACGGAACGGATGACCCGGCGCAATTCAGCGGGGAGGAGTCCTTCGTCGTCGACCGGTACCGGCACGGCCACGAGTGACAGCGCGTGCAGCAGATCGAGAATGCCGGTGAAGCACGGATCCTCCACCGCCACCCGATCGCCGGCGCGGAGGTGCTCGCGCAGGACGCGCTCGATCCCGTCCATCGCGCCGCTGACGACGGAGACATGCTCCGCGGGCAGACCATCGGCACGGAACTGCTCGCGTGCGAGCTCGATGAGACGCCGGTCGTTCAGCTCCTCGCCGTACAGCCGCTGCTCGAGGTGCAGCGCGGGCAGGCGAGGGAGCAGCTCCGGATCGGGATTCCCCTCGGCCAGGTCGCGCACGTTGCGCGGCAGCGGCGAGGCCCGCGGAGTCGCGATCGGAGGCGCCCAGCGAATGCGCGTGCCGCGCCGTCCATCGGCGACGACCACCCCTCGCTCGCGCAGCAGCCGATACGCGGCCGCCACCGTGGCCGGGCTGACGCCCAGATGCGTCGCCAGCGCACGCACGGGCGGCAACAGCTCGCCCGCATCGAGCTTGCCGTTTGAGACGGCGTGCTCCACGGAACGGGCGATGTTGACGGAGCTGTCCCCGCTGATGTAATTTTGTACCAGCACTTCAAGCGGATTGTACTAGAACAAAATGATCGAATACAAGCTCACGCCCGATCTGGATCTCGATCAAGCCATCGAGCTGTACGTCGCTTCGACCCTGGGCGAACGCCGTCCGGTGGACGACCGGGAGCGCATGGCCACGATGTTCCGCCACGCGAACCTGGTCATCACCGCGTGGGATGGGGACCTCCTCGTCGGCATCTCCCGCTCGATCACGGACTGGGTGTGGACGACCTACCTGGCCGACCTCGCGGTGCGCCTCTCCCATCAGCGGCAGGGGATCGGGAAGGAGCTGATGCGCCGCACCCAGGCCGCGGCGCCGCAGGCCAAGGTCCTTCTCCTCGCCGCGCCCGCCGCCGCGAACTATTACGGCCACGTCGGCTTCACCAACCTCCCGAACGCCTGGTGGCTCCTGCCCGACGAAAGGATCACGCCATGACCGCAACCGTTCCCGATACCCTGCCCATCACGGACCGCACCAAGGTTCGCCGCCTTGGCGACCGTGGCCGCTACGACCGCGAGACCATCTACGCCATCCTGGACGAGGCCCTGCTCTGCCACGTCGGCTTCGTCGTCGACGGCGCACCGGTTGTCATCCCGACCATCCATTGGCGCGAAGGCGACTCCCTCTACTTCCACGGCTCCGCCGCCAGCCGCATGCTGCGGTCGCTGAAGGCCGGCGTCGACGCCTGCGTCACCGTGACCCTCCTCGACGGACTGGTGCTCGCGCGAAGCGCATTTCACCACTCGATGAACTACCGCTCCGTCGTCGTCTTCGGCAAAGCGCAGGTCGTCGAGGGAGAGGAGAAGCTCCGCGCCCTCGACGCCCTCGTGGACCACGTCGTCCGCGGCCGGTCGAAGGAGATGCGGCCGCACAAGGAGATCGAGCTGAAACAGACCCTCGTGCTCTCGCTCCCGCTCGAAGAAGCCTCCGCGAAGATCCGCACCGGCGGGCCGGTGGACGACGAGGAGGACTACGCGCTGCCGGTGTGGGCGGGGGTGGTGCCGCTCAAGCTCACGCCGGGAGAGCCGGTCGCCGATCGGGATGTCCTCGTGGACGTGCCGGAGTACGCGAGCGCGTACACGCGATAGGAGCGCTCCCTTCTGGCGCAGCGCGGATTTCGCGGTTGGAGTGCGGAGGCAATCGATTGCCTCCGCACTCCAAACCGGGAACCGTGTCATCCCGAGCCTGAAACACGGCGTGAAGTGCCGGTGAGGATGAAGTGACACGGCCTCTGCGCCGGAGGCGCGACAGAAGGTAGCCGGTGGCAGGCGCGGAGCGCGCAGCCACCGGACCAGGGTCGCCCCATTTTCGGCCCCGGAGGGGCCGCAGAAGGTGTCTGGCGCCCCTCCGGGGCGCGCAATCTTCGCGATCCTAGCCGGTGGCTGCGCCGCTTCGCGGCTTGCCACCGGCTACCTTCTTCTGTCCCTCCGGGACATGTGTCATTAGAAGCGTCGAGCGAGGGACCTAGGGCGGGTGGGGCGCGAACTACGTGCCTCCCGCCCCGCTCACCCAGGTCCCTCGCTCGACGCTCGGGATGACAGCTTGGGGGATGCCGCCTGCTACGCCGGCGGGACGCCGGTGCTCCCGCACACCGTGCTACCATCCGCGCCGTCCCATGCAGCGCACCCAGGTCCTGTTTCTCGTCAAATTCTTCGCCATTCTCGTCGCCGCGTACCTGCTCATCGCCTGGAGCCCGGTCAACGACAACGTCATCGTTCCGTTCACGACGGGCGTGGCCCACGCGTCCGGGGCGCTCCTCAACGCGATCGGCCAGAACGTCACCACCACCGGCACGGTCATCAGCTCGCCGCGGTTCGGCGTGAACATCAACAACGGCTGCAACGGCGTGGAGGCCATGCTGATCCTGCTGGCGTCGATCGTGGCGTTCCCCGCCTCGATGAAGGCGCGTCTCGCGGGCCTGGCCCTCGGCGCGATTGCGGTACAGATCCTCAACGCCGTCCGCATCGTCACGCTCTACCTCCTCGGCGCCTATCAGCCGCGCCTGTTCGACATGTTCCACACGGCCGTCTGGCAGATCCTGATCATCCTGTCGGCCATCGCCTTCTTCCTCCTCTGGAGCGCACGCGTTGCCCCGAATCGACTGGCGACTCGTACTTAAAGGCTTCGCCGGATTCGTCGTCGGTGTCGCGCTGTGGGCGTTCCTCACGCCCGTGTATGACCGCCTCATCGCCGCCTCGGCCGAGAAGGTCCTGCGCACCTTCGAGAAGCCGCCGGTGACGCGTCTCCGCCCCCAAGACGACAACCACACCACCGTCGACCGCGAGGACTTCGACCGCCGCTCGAAGCAGCGTCCGGCGATCCCCATCCGCGATCTGACGTTCAACATCGCGCTGCTGACCGCGCTTTTCGCGGCCTCCCGGCGGACGTTCTCGGACCGGAACATGGGCGGATTCGTCCTCGCGGTGCTCCTGCTCGCGCTGACCCACGTCCTCGGCACGGTGGCCGAGGTGATGTCGATCTACGTGGCGAAACTGGGGATGTGGAGCACGGTGAACTACAGCTCGATCGAGCGCAACGTCTGGGGCGTGCTGAACCACTTCTACCGCCTGGTGCTGATGTACGCGATCGCGTTCGCCCTCTGGTGGATCTTCCGCGACCCGGGCACGGCTGCACCCGCCGCGGCCGGAAAAAAGAAGAAGCGGCGTTGACGCGCTTGCGTGCCGCGCACCTGGCGAGGTAAAAACAGCGCAACCGGAGGATTGCCATGCGTCTGGTCACCCGCGGTGACCTCGATGGTCTGACGAGCACCGTCATCATCACGCTGAAGGAACAGGTCGCCGACCTGCTGCTCGTGCATCCCCAGGACATCACCGACAAGCGGATCGAGATCGGCCCGGACGACGTGCTCGTCAACCTGCCGTACGACTCCCGCTGCGGGATGTGGTTCGACCACCACCTCCTCACCGACAGCAACGAGAAGCCGCCCGCGGAGTTCAAGGGCCGGTACCGTCTCGCGCCGTCCGCCGCGCGGCTGGTGTACGAGCACTATCTCGAGCTCTACCCCGGCGACCCCGACCTGCTGCGCCTGGAACGGCTGGTGGACGAGACCGATCGCCTCGACGCCGCGCTGCTCACCCCGGACGACGTGGAGAACCCGCGCGACTACATTCTGCTGGGCTATACGATCGACAGCCGCACGGGCCTCGGGTCGTTCGAGGACTACTTCCGCAAGCTCGCGGAGTGGCTGAAGACCATGTCCATCCGCGAGGTGCTGCAGCAGCCCGAGGTGCGGGAGCGCGCGGAACGCATTCGCGGCGACGCCGCGAACTTCAAGCAGCTCCTCTCGCGCAACAGCTTCCAGTTGCACAACGTCGTCGTGACCGACCTCCGCGAGGTCGAGCGCCTCCCCGCGGGCAACCGCTTCCTCGTGTACTCCCTCTTCCCCGACGCCAACGTCTCGCTGCGCGTGCACTGGGGCCCGCGCGACGAGACCGTCATCGCCGCCGTCGGCCACAGCATCTTCAACCGCACGTGCAACACCTCGGTGGGGGAGTTGATGTCCCGCTACGGCGGCGGCGGCCACCGCGGCGCCGGCACCTGCGTCCTGCCCTTGGACAAAGCCGCGGACGCCATCGACGAGATCCTCTTCGAGCTGCAGGCGAACGGGTAATCGCGCGATCAGAACGTCGGGAAGTGCCGTAACTGCGTCGGCGTGGAGGTCTCCACGTACAGCACTCCGTCGAACTTCGCTCCGAGATCCGCGGGGACTTCGAGCGAGGGGACACCGGAGCCGACGAAGCGGTAGGTGCGGGTGCCGGCGAGCCATGGCGGGAGGGGGCCGCGCAGGGAGACGATCGTCGACGGCAGACCGGCCTGGGCGAAGAGGAGGGCGTAGTCGTCGAGGGTCGTTGCGGCGGGGAGCGCGTGCGTCCGGATGACGCCGCTGCGCACGCCGGGCGCGTACTGGACGGCGTGGAACGTGCCGCCGGAGATCAGCGATCCGAGGACGAAGTAGCGGTCGCCGAGGGCAGAGGCCAGGTGCTGGCCGGCGCTGGTGACGTGCGGTGGCAGATCGAGCAGGTACGGGGTGCGGCCCCAGTGCTCGTTGTGCCCGAAGAGGATCACCTTCTGTCCGCGATTCACGTAGCGGAGGACGTTCTCCGCCATCGGCGGGTCTTTCTCGTAGCGGTGATTGACGAGAACGCGCTCCCCTTGCTCGACGACGCGGGCGGCGTGGAGCATCTCGTCGTACTCCTCGGCGGACGAGGCGAGCACGTACGCGTCGCGTTTCGCGCCCATCGCGGTGCGCACCGACGCGATTGCCGTGCGGCAGCGATTCGTGCCTTTGTAGACGCCGCGCATGCAGTGATAGATCGTCGCGACTTCGACGGCATACGCCGGGTCGACGCGCTCGAGGTACGCGACCACCTCGGCGCCGGTGACGCGCGGCGAGGTTGCGTCAATGCCTACGATGCGGATCGGCGGCGTGAGCCCGGCGGCGTTCTGCGCGCGCGCCCAGTGCACGAGGTCGAGGATCTCGTTGGTATCCCAGAACCAGTACGGCGGCAGGTTCAGCGTTGCCGCGGGATCGCCCGTGCCGTGCAGCACGTATTCGTCCAGCGGCTTGTACTCGGTGTACGACGCCTCGAAGGCGAGCACGCGGAACCCGCGCGCGACGAGCAGCGGCACGAGGGCCTGTTTCGCCGCGTACAGCTCGTGCGTCCCATGGGTGACGTCGGCCAGCGCAACGACGTCCGCCGATGCGGCGACGACCCGCGCGAACGCCTCCTGGGACAGCGCGTGCTGCCGCAGCCACGCCCGTGGCGTGTCGACCGGACCGGTCCGTACGGCGCGCGTGCGCGCGGAGAGCGCGAGCGGAACCAGAAGCACGAGAAGCGCGAGCCGTTTCATAAAATGGGTAAATGTTATTGCGAACCGCGACGCCCGAGGATGCGGGCTGGATCCAGGAACAGTACGAAAAGGTCCACTTCATCCCGTCCGACCTCAACCGTGACACCGTCGTCGTGGCCGAGGTCGGTGGAGAACGGGCGGGCATCGGACGGCTCGTGCCGGCAGGGGAGAGCGCCTACGAGCTCGGCGGGATGTACGTCGACGACGCCCACCGCGGGCGGGGGATCGCCCACGCGATCGTGGAGGAGCTGATCCGCCGCGCGGGCGCGAAAGAGGTGTACTGCGTCCCCTTCGCGAACCTGGAGACCCTGTACGAGGCCGGAGGGTTCCGGCGCGTGGAGCCGGTGAACATCCCGGAGAAGATCCAGGAGAAGCTGGACTGGTGCGCGCGGAACATCCCCGACCGGGCGGTGATCCTGATGAAGCGATGATGCAATGTAGGACGTGGCTTTAGCCCGCCCACTCCCGGGGAGGCGGGCTGAAGCCGCGCCCTACATTCACCACCGGAAGTACGCCGGGTGGCCTTCTTTCACCGCGACGAACGTCCCGCGGCAGGTGGCCGTGACTTTCCCGTTCGCCTCCACCGTCGCGTCCACCAGCGCCCGGTCCTCCGATGACTCCACCACGTGCGACCGCAGGTGCAACTGCACGCCCATCGGCGTCGGGCGCTTCAGCGTGACGTGGAAGTCCGACGTCACCGTCGCAGGCAGCTCGGACAGGCCGTTCTTCTTCATCAGGTGCACGGCCGCCGTCCAGTTGCTGTGGCAGTCGAGGATCGAGCCGATGATCCCGCCGTTCACGATTCCCTCGAACGCGACGTGGTGCGGCTGCGGCGTCCAGTCGCACACGAGCGCGTCGCCGTCTTCGAAGCTCCGGATGCGCAGCCCCTGGCCGTTCGCGGGGCCGCACCCGAAACACTGGTTGTTGGGGGCGAAGGTCTCCTGCAGGCTCTTCATGGATGGAGATCGTATCGCGCCGCGAACGCGACGACGTCCGGGAAGAACTCCTCGAACCGCCGCTCGAGCTCCGCGCGCGAGTCGACGAGGTGCCGCGTGGCCGTCTCCAGGTGCGGCCTGCGCGAGAACCGGCGGGACATGTTCGTCAGCGCGAGATGGATTCCCTCGATGTTGCGATACGACAGCAGCCACTCCTCATCCCGGATGCGCGGGTAGAGCACGCGCAGCATGCCGGGCAGCAGGTGCTGGTGCGGATCGATGGTGGCGAAGGTGCGGGCGAGGAAGGACTCGAGCGGCTCGCCCGCGTACTCGTCGAAGCGGCGGGCGAGGAAGTGGTCGAAGAACATGTCCGCGATCACCCGCGAGTAATGCCCGTGCTCCGGGATCAGCACCCGGCGGAACGCGGCCACGGCGGGATGCGAATCGGTGAACGCATCGATGCTCCGATGCTGCATGATGCCCTCGTGAATGCCGCGCGGGAAGCGATCCCCGAGCGGGCCTTTCACGAAATCGCCGGCCAGGTTGCCGATCAGCGATTCGGGCGTGTCGCCGGCGAGAAACAAGTGTGCGAGGTGATTCATGAACGTCGAGTACTTCCGCCGGCTCTTTACTTATACCGAATGGGCGAACGCGCGCTTCCTGGAATGCCTGCGCGGCCTGACGGATGAACAGCTCGCGCGCGAGATCCCATCCAGCTTCCCGAGCATTCGCGACACGTTCGCGCACATGGTCTTCGCGGAGTGGCTCTGGCTGCAGCGCTGGAAAGGGGAGAGCCCGACCCAGCGCCCGGAGTGGACGAAGGATCGCTCTCTCGAAACACTTGCCGCGCGTCTGCGGGAGATCGAGAGCGAGCGCGCCGGGCTGCTCGACTCCATCACGGATGACGACGTGCGGCGCGACTTCCCCTACCGCAACCTCGCCGGCGAGCCGTACTCCGCTCTCCTCGGCGAGTTGATGACGCACGTGGTCAACCACGCGACCTACCACCGCGGCCAGCTCACGACCATGATCCGCCAGGCCGGCGCGACGCCGCCGTCGACGGATCTTGTGAACATTTTCGCGGCCTCGCGCAAATAAGAATTTTCTTGCGTTCGGGCCGCTTTTGCCGGACAGTGAGTGACGTCGTCCCCGGTCCAAGGGACTAGGTCAAGGAAAGCAGGAGCCCGTTGCCACGGTCCATCGTGCGGTACGCGCTGGTCGCAGCGCTCGCGTTGTGTGCCTTTCCCATGCTCGCGCAGTTCTCGTCCACGAACTGCGCGGAAACTGAAGTCTCGCTCGATGCGCTTTACTCGGTGGCGCGTCTGGAGCGGTGCGGTGACGACGTCTCGGCGCCGCTGCTGTGGCACCTCGACCGGATCGACCAGATCGACGCCGCGCTGGACGGCCACTTCGACCGCCGCAACGGCGGCGCGGGCTCGGTGATCTACGTGATGGACACGGGCGTGCTGGCCGCGCACGGGGAGTTTGCCTCGGCGAACGGCACCTCGCGCGTCGTCGCCGGCTTCGACGCCACCGGCTCGGTGGACCTCGGCCGCTCGAAGTGCGTGAGCGGCAACAAGTCGACGGCGCCGTGCTACGACGTCATCGACGAACTGGCCGCCGCCTCGCACGGGACGGGCGTCGCCTCGATCGCGGCCGGCCGGAACGTGGGCGTCGCGCCCGACGCGGCGGTCGTCAGCGTCCGGGTCATGAACGAGCGCGGTCTGGCGACTACGCGTACCTATCTCGAAGGTCTGGACGCGATCGTCCGCCACGCCTGGGAGTCGAACGCCACGCGCACTTCGATCGTGAACATCAGCGGCTGGGTGCTGGAGAAGCTCAACGGCACCGCGCCGGTGAAGCCGATCGTGACGTACGCGGCGCTCGAGCAGAAGATCCGCGAGATGATCGCGGGCGTCGATGCGACCGGGAAGCCGGACGCGAACGGGAAGCGGTTCCTGTTCGTGGTCGCGGCGAACAACACGGATGGCGGCTGCGGTCCCTCCGGCGTGATCGACCGCTTCCCCGCGACCCTCGGCACGAAGATCGGCGGGCTGGTCACCGTCGGCGGCATGACGGCGGACAACCGCAACTGGAGCGGCACCTGCCGCGGCGGCGTGGAAGTGCTCGCGCCCGCGCAGGGGATTTTCAGCGCGACCATCACGGGAACGGACCACTACCGCGGACGCCGCCCGAACCTGCGCAGCGGCACGTCGTTCGCCGCGCCGATCGTGGCCGGCATCGCCGCGCGCATGCTCGCGCAGCGCCCGGACCTGACGCCGCAGCAGCTCGAGTGGTGGATCACGTCGACGCCGTCGCGCGTCGCGGACCCGAACGGGCAGATGGCGGATGGGCGCGTCGCGTACGTGCCCACGATTGCGACCATGGCGTCGACGACGACCGCACGCACGACGCTCCAGCCGTAACATGCGCGTGTGAAGACGGCTCTCGCCGTACTGTTGCTCCTCGCTGCCCCATGTAGGGCGTGGCTTCAGCCCGCCCCCCCGGGCGAACGGACCCTTCACGCAAACCGCACCGACGCACCGGAGGGGCGGGCTGAAGCCACGCCCTACATTAGGCGGGCTGAAGCCACGCCCTACATCGACCTCCGGCGGGCGAACGAGCTGGCGTGGGCGAAGCGGTTCGCCGAGGCCGAGGCGCTGTACCGGCAGATCCCCACGGACGCCGCAAAGCTCGGCCTCGCCCGGGTCGTGATGTGGCAGGGGCGGTATGCCGAGGCGATCGCGCTGTTCGCGCGGCTCGACGGGGTCGACGCGCTCGAAGGGCGCGCGACCGCGGAGTACTGGAGCGGCGACTTCCGCTCCGCGGCGCGCGACTTCCGCCGCGTGCTGGCGCTCGATCCGAAGCGCGACTTCGCGCGCCAGTCCCTCGCCGCTATCGAAGCCACCGCGCGTCCGTCGCAGCGCGTGACCATCGACGGCAGCACCGACGACCAGCCGCTCGACGCGCTGCGGGCCGAGGTGGCGGCAACGTTCTTCTCCGACCCGCTGACACGCTGGACCGTCGCCGCATCGCGCTACCGGCTCGACGCCGAACGCTTCGGGCGCCAGTCGGACGGCGAGGCGGTGAGCGTCGCGAACGAAACGAAGCTTCGCGACTGGACGCTCGCCGCAACCCTCGGCGTCTTCACGTTTCCCGACGGCGTGCGGCGCCCCATCGGCGGCGCGAGCGCCCGCTGGCGCTGGCTCAGCCTGCGCGTGGAACGGACGCCGGAGCTCGCGAGCGCGACCTCGCTCGACACGCACGCAGCGTCGACCACCACCGCGCTGCGCTGGGAGCGCGACCGCGACTGGCTGGCCGCGGCCGAGGTGAGTCATCGCCGCTACTCGGACGGCAACGAGGGACGCGCGGCCATCGCGTACGCCGTCGCGCCGCTGCGCAGGAACGCCTGGACGTTCTGGGCCGGCGCATCGGCCGCGCTGAGGGACACGGACGAGTCGCGCTTCGGCATCACGGCGATCTCCTCGACGCTCGACGGCGCGGCGTTCCGCTACCAGTACCGCGGCGAGTACGACCCCTACTGGACGCCCGACGACCTCGTGGAAGGACGCGTCGTCCTGGCGGTGGAGCGCCGCTTCGCGCGCGGCGGCGTGAAGGTCCACGGCGACGGCGGCTACGCGCGGGACCGGGGGCGCGCGTTCGGTCCCGACGCGGGGACGACGCCCTTCCCGCCGCAGACCTTCGCCTTTGCGTTCGACCGCAAGCACCACCCCTGGCGCGCGGGTCTCACGGCCAACGTGGTCCTCGCTCCCGCCTTACGCTTCGAGACCGGGGTCGAGCGCAGTGTTACCGTGGACTATCGTGTCACTGCCTTCCATGCGGCCCTGGTACGAAGACGCTGAGCTGTTCGAGCAACGCCGTGCCGCGCCGGTTCGGGGCTGGGAGCGGTGGGTGCTGGGCGTGCTCCTGTTCCTGGGCGTGCAGAGCGTCGTCTACTTCGCGCTGTGGTGGTTCCGCCCGGGGCACGTCAATCAGCTCATTCTCTTCATCCTGCTGTCGTTCGCCACCTGGTACGGCGTCTTCCGCATCCTGACGGGCTGGTACAACATCTTCCACATCGAGCAGCCGGACGCGCCGCCGGCGCGCGAGGGGCTGCGCGTCGCGATCTTCACCACGTCGGCACCGGGCGAGCCGTACGAGATGTTCGTGCGTACGCTCGCCGCCGCGCGCGAGGTCCGCTACCCGCACACGACCTATCTTCTCGACGACACGCGCGACCCGCGCATGCGCGCGCTGTGCGAGGAGATGGGCGCCGTGCATCTGGAGCTCCTCGACATCCCCGGAGCGAAAGCGGGAAAGATCAACGCCGCGCTGGCGCGGACGACGGAGGAGCTCATCCTCGTGCTCGACCCCGACCACATCCCGTTCCCCGCGCTCCTGGACCGCGTCCTCGGCCACTTCGACGACGAAGCGGTGGGCTTCGTGCAGATCGCGCAGGCGTACGGCAACGCGCGCGAGTCGTTCGTGGCGCGCGGCGCGGCAGAGCAGACGTACGCATTCTACGGGCCGATCCTGCAGGGGATGCACGGGACGGGAACGGCCGTGGCGATCGGCGCGAACTGCACGTTCCGACGCAGCGCGCTGGAGTCGATCGGCGGGCACGGGCTCGGTCTCGCGGAAGACCTGGTGACGTCGATCAGGCTGCACGCGCGCGGCTGGAAATCGGTATACGTGCCGGAGGTCCTTTCGCGCGGCCTGGCGCCGTCGGATCTCGACTCGTACCTGAAGCAGCAGCTCAAGTGGGCACGCGGCGTGTACGAGGTGCTCTTCCGCGAATATCCGCGCGCCTTCCGCGGGCTCACGAGCTACCAGCGCATCTCGTATCTGATGATCGGCACGTATTACATGGTCGGCGTGACGGCGATGATCTTCCTGGCGGTGCCGCTGATGTACCTGTTTTTCGGCAGGCAGCCCGCGGCGTTCCTGCTGAGCGAGTACGTCGCGCACGCGCTGCCGGTGGGCTTCTTCGGCGCGGCGGTGTACTTCTTCTCGCAGCGCTGGCTCTGCGACCGCCGCCGGGAGCGCGGGCTGCACTGGCGGGGCACGCTGCTGAAGATCGGCGCCTGGAACGTCTATCTGAAGGGCCTGGTCCTGGCGCTCCTCGGCATCACCGTGCCGTACATCCCGACGGCGAAGGTACGGCGGCGGACGCGTTTCTGGACGCTGGCGTGGCTGCCGCTCTGCGTGATCGCGCTTTCGCTGCTGGGCGTCGTCTGGACGGCGTACCTGCAGCTCTACGTGATACCGGAGTCGGAGGTGCTGATCACGACGGAGGTGACGTTCGGTATGGTCGCGTTCGCGATCGCCAATGCGGTGCTGATGAGCGGAAGGTTGTACGCTGCATGGGTGGACCGGGGAACCGAATGAAGGAGCGGAGCCGCTATAAGCTGGCGTTCTTCGCCCTGGGATGGCTCATCGCCGCGGGCGTGGTCTTTCAGCTCGTGGTGAGGACGGGGTTCGGCACGGTCTTCACCGCCATCGACGAGCGCGTGAGCCGCGTCGCGCAGTTCTTCTCCGACCGGCAGGCCAAGGCGATGCACGAGGCGCGCGGCGCGTCGCGGGCCGAGTACCTCGCGCCGATGCACACGACGCTGAGCTCCGTGACCGCGCTGCGCATGCCGCCGAAGATGCTGCTCGGCATCTACGACGGCGGCTTCCCGAACACCTTCGCGGGCATGGAGCAGCTCGAGGCGCAGCTCAATTACAAGTTCCCGATCGTGTCGTTCTATGCGGCGTGGGGGGACAAGCCGACGCAGCAGTTTCCGCTGCGCATGGCGGAGACGGTCCGCTCCATGGGCTCGGTCCCGATGATCACCTGGGAGCCGTGGGTGGTCGACTTCGACGAGCGCCTGCGCACGAACCTCCCCCCGGTGGCGGAGCGGGAGTACGCGTCGCTGGCCGCGATCGCGAAAGGGGAGTACGACTTCTACATCGTTCCCTGGGCGAAGGCCGCCGCCGCGTACCGCCACCCGATCCTGCTGCGCTTCGCGCACGAGATGAACGACCCGTACCGCTATCCCTGGGGGCCGCAGAACGGCAACCGGCCGGACGACTTCGTGGCCGCGTGGAAGCACGTGCACCTGCTCTTCCAGAAGATGGGCGCGACGAACGTGCTGTGGGTGTGGTCGCCGCACATCTCCATGCCGTGGTTCGAGTATTACTACCCCGGCCCGGAGTACGTCGACTGGATCGGCGTCGGCGTTCTGAACTACGGCACGATCGCGTCGTGGTCGCGCTGGTGGAGCTTCCACCAGATCCTGGAGAAGGCCTACCCGCAACTGCTGCGCATGCAGAAGCCGATCATGATCTCCGAGTTCGGCACGCTCGCGCAGGGCGGCGACATGGCCGAGTGGTACCGCCAGGCGTTCTACCACATGACCCACACCTACTCCCGCGGCGTGCGGGCGGTGGTGTTCTTCAACCATGCCGCCGACATCACCATCTCGCCGGAATACCCGCTGAACTGGACGCTCACCCAGAACGCGCGGGCGCGGGAGATCGTGACGGCGGAGCTCGCGCGCCTCAGCGCGCTGTGAGTTTGGAGTGCGGAGGCGATCGATTGCCTCCGCACTCCATAGACCTAACTCATCATCGCTCGCGGGAGTCTGTCCTCGCGCCGCTGGAGCCAGCGTGCGGCGAACTCCTCCGCCGGCAGGGGCTTGTCGATCAGGTAACCCTGGATCTCGCGGCAGTCGTGGCCGTCGAGGAACGCGCACTGCTCGTCCGTCTCCACCCCCTCCGCCACCGTCCGCAGGCCTAGGTGATTGGCGAGCATGAGGACGGCGGTGATGATCCACTCGTCGTTCTCGCCGCTGATCAGGTCGTTCACGAAGCTGCGGTCGATCTTCACCGTGTCCACCGGGAAGCGCTTCAGATAGCTCAACGACGACTGTCCGGTGCCGAAGTCGTCGACCGCCACCGCGATTCCCATCTTCCGCAGATGCTGCAGCATCTGCAGCGCGCGCTCCGAGGTCTGCATGGCCACCGTTTCGGTGATCTCGAGCTCCAGGCGCAACGGCGCGAGCCCCGTCGACGCCAGGACGCGCTCGACCATCCCGGTGAAGTCGCGCTGATAGAACTGCCGCGCCGAGACGTTCACGCCGAGGCGCGGCGGCGCGGTGCCCACCTTCTGCCAGGCCACCATCTGCGCGCAGGCCTTGGTCAGCACGATCTCGCCCAGGGCGGTGATCAACCCGCTCTGCTCGCAGACGTTCATGAAGCCGCTCGGCATCGCCAGCGCCCCGTCCGGACGCCGCCACCGCACCAGCGCCTCCGCGCCGGACAGCGTCCGGTCGCGGATGTGTACCTGCGGCTGGTAGTGCAGCACGAACTCGTCGTTCTCCATCGCGGCGCGCAACTGCTCCTCGAGCGAGAGGCGCCCCACGCTCCGCTTCACCCCGCGGCTCGACAGCTCCAGGTCCTTGCCGCCGGCTTCCTTCACGCGGTACATCGCGCCGTCCGCGTGGCGGATGAGCGTCGCCGCGTCCTCCCCGTCGGCGGGGAAGAGCGCGACACCGATGCTGGCCGTGACGTACAGCTCGTCGCGGTCGATCTGCAGCGGTGCGGACAGGCGCTCCAGGATGTGCCGCGCCGCCGTCTCCGCCTCGCCCTCGTCGTTGTTCGACAGCAGGACCAGGAACTCGTCGCCGCCCGCGCGCGCGACCGTGTCGCCGCCGCGCGTCGCGTTCCGCAGGCGCGTGCCGACCTCCTGCAGCACGCGATCGCCCATCGCGTGGCCGAAGGTGTCGTTGATCGACTTCATGTTGTCGAGATCGAGGAACAGCACGGCCAGCGTGGTCTGGTTCCGCCGTCCCTGCGCGATCGCCACTTCCAGGCGATCGAGGAACAGCGCGCGGTTCGGGAGCTGCGTGAGCCCGTCGTGATAGGCCTTGAACGCGATCTCCTGCTCCGCGCGTTTGCGGTCGCTGATGTCGAGGAGAATCCCTTCCAGCACCGCCGGGCGGCCGTCCTCCGGCGGGACGCGGCGCACGTTCTCGAGGACCCAGACCGTCAGGCCCTCGCGCCCGAGGAGCTCGACTTCCTCGTTTGCGACGGCGCCGTACTCGCGCAGGCGGCGCACGATGGAGTCGCGCTCGTGCGGGTGGACGTAGTCGATCTTGCGGCCGAGGAGGTCTTCGCGGATGGCGTAGCCGAGCAGTTGGGCGCAGGCGTCGTTGCAGTCGAGAACCACGCCGTCCTCGCCGGTCACGTACACCCCGGCCAGGTTCCGCTCGAACAGACCGCGGTACTGCTCCTCCGACGCCGCGAGCTCGCGCGTGCGCTCGTCGACGCGCGTCTCCAGCGTGCGGTTCCATTCCTCCACCCGCTCGACCATGCGGTTGAACGACTGCGCGAGCTGGCCCACCTCGTCGTTGCTCGTCACCGCGGCGCGTTTGGAGAAGTCGCCCGCCGCGATCTCCTGCGACGTGTCGACGATCCGCTGCAGCGGGCCGGTGATGACGGTGCTGAGGGCGATGACGGCCACGGTGCCGAGGAGGAGGGCGATGAGGGTGACGAGCGCGATCGTGGCCCGTCCCTGCGCCGCCTCGGCGTTCGCCGCGTCGAGCGACATCCCCGCGTAGAGGCGGCCGATCGTGCGGCCGCGGTGCTGCACGGGCGCCATCGTCTGGTAGATCGAGCCATCCGCGGCCATTCCGCCGTCGATCTGCCGCGCGGACCGGAGCGGGCGCTGTCCCGCCTGCAGGCCCTGCCGCGCGGTCTCGACCGGCGTCATCGGCAGCCGGTCGTACCGGGCCTGGCGCGCGATCCTCTCGTTGTAGCTGGCGAAGACCTGCCCGCGCTCGTCGAGGAGCATGAGGTAGACGAGATCGGGGTTGCTGCGGATCCCCGCGAGCGCGGCCGCGACGGCCGCGCGGTTGCGCTCGTGCAGCCCGTCCGCGGCGCTGAACGCCGCCATCCCGGTGAGCGCGGCGGACTTCTGGGTCACCGCCTGCACCAGCTCCTGCTGCAGCCGCCCGGGGAAGTAAAGAAACACGGCCAGCGAGACGACCGCGAGCAGCGACGTCATCACTACCGCGATCTTCCTCCGGATGGACAGCCGAGAAATCAATGCGCACCCCCGGTGCTGCGAGGTTTCTAGTACACTGCACCGCGGTCCGCAAGCCTGAATCCATGTTCCCCCGCCTCTGGATCCCCCTCGCAATCACTCTCGGTCTCCTTACCGCGGCGTCGGCGCGCGGCGCCGTCGTGCAGGGAATGGTGACGAGCGCCACGGGCGCGAGGCTGCAGGGCAAGATCGTCGCCGCCTACGACACGGGCGGCGTGCTGCGGGGAACGGCGCAAACCGACGCGGCCGGCACGTACGTCCTCACGCTGCCGAACGGCGGCTACCGCCTGCTGGCCTACGATCCGGCGGGGGAGCTGGCGACGGCGTTCTACGGGGGCGCGGAGTCGTTCGAGACGACGCCGGTCGTCCAAGCCGCGGACGGCGCTCCGCTGCAGGCGAGCTTCACGCTGGCGCGCGGCGGCCGCATCACCGGCTCGGTGGCGGGCGGCAGTACGGCGCTCGCGGGCGCGGTCGTCGAGGCGTACAACCTCTCCGGCACGCGCCGCGGCTTCACGGTGACGAACGCCGCGGGCGAGTACTCGCTCGTGCTCCCGGCCGGCGACTACAAGGTGTTTGCGTACGACGCTGCCGGCGTTTACGCGGGCGAGTTCCATCAGAACGTGCGCGCGTTCGCCGACGCATCGCCGCTGCATGTCACGCCTCCGGAGGCGATGACGGTCCCGTTCGCGCTCGAGCGGGCGGCGCGCGCGAGCGGCAGGGTGCTCGACGCCGACACCCACGCGGGTCTCGCCTCGATGCTCGTCTACGCGTACACGGCCGAGGGATCGTTCGCCGCGATGACGACGACGGACGCGAGCGGTGCGTTTCATTTCTCCCTGGGACCGGGCCAGTACCGCTTCGTCGCCGCCGACCCGGCGCGCACGTACGGGCCGGCGTTCTACGCGGGCGGACGATCGTTCGCGGGCGCGGACGTCGTGACGCTGAGCGCGGGACAGCCGCGTCCCGACCTGAACCTGCACGCGGAGCGCGGCGCGCAGATCGCCGGCCACGTTCCGCCGCAGCTGACCGTCGTGGCGTACAACCCGGACGGTACGGTACACGCGACGGCGCAGGCCGGCGCGAACGGCGCCTATGTGCTGGTCGTCGCGCCGGGCGAGTACAAACTTGCGGCGATCGACCCGTCGGGCGGTTACGCGGCGCAGTTCTTCCCGCGAACCGCCGATTTCCTCGCGGCCTATGTGCTGGCGCTCCTCGGCGGACAGACGCTGACGGGCATCGACTTCGATCCTCCGCGCGCGGGGCGGTTCACCGGCACGGTGCGGAACTTCGCGACGGGGCAGGCGCTGGAGGGGAAGACGATCGTCGCGTACGACGCGAGCGGCACGCCGGTGGCGCAGGCGACGAGCGCGGCGGACGGGACGTACACGTTGGCCGTCGCGCCGGGCCAGTACCGGCTGCTCGCGTTCGACGACACGCTGCAGTTCGCGACGGCGTACGCGGGCGGCGCAGCGTCGTACGACACGACGGTGCCGCTGAGCGTCGCCGCGGATGCGACCGTGACGGCCGACCTCGCGATGCGCCGCGGGACCCGCGTCAACGGCACGGTCCTGGACGCGGACGGTTTGTCGCTCAGCGGGATCGACGTCTTTGCGCTCGACCTGGCGGGAAACCGCGTCGCGGCCGCGACGACCACCGCCGGAGCGTTCTCGATGGTGCTGCTGCCGGGCACCTACCGCTTCCTCGCCGTCGACCCCGCGCATCGCTACTTCAGCAAGCAATACGCGGGCGGCGCCACGGTGACGGTCGGCTCCTTCACGCCGGGACCGATCGCGTTCCTCCTCGACCCCGTCAAGCGCCGCCGCCTCGTGCGCCACTGAAGGAGGCGCGGAGGACCCTCGGCCGTATCACTCGAACAATGGCATCTGCGCGGTCTCGGGACTCTCCAGATCGGCGATCAGCACGGCGACGCCGAGGGTGCCTTTCCAGAGCGCGTGCTTCCGCGGCGCGGGCGCGGTCACCGCGTGATTCGCGAGGTGCCGCGCGCGCGACACCCACGCGCGGTCGCCCGTGTGTTTGTACAGGTTCAGCAGCGCGTACGCGCGTCCCGCCGAGCCGCAGCAGAGGTCCGCGTGGTTGAGCGGCTCTTCCCACGCGTTCCAGGCTGCCTCCTCGGCGATCTGCAGGAACGAGTCGTCGCGGAAGAGGTCGTACGCCGCGGTGAACGTGAACACATGGCCCGCCGCGCCGTTGCACCACCCGGGCATCATGTCGCGCGCGCCGCTGTCCGTCAGGCGCGGCCACCACGCGCCGCGCCCACGGCGGTGGCGGAACGCGGCGAGCTCGCGCAGGCGTGCTGGCAACTCCGGGGGAGGCGCATCGCCGGACGCCAGGCACCAGCGCAGCGTCGCGTAGAGCTGGCCGCTCCAGCCGTGGGCCATGCCGAGGTAATTCGTCGCCGGCCACGCCTGCGCTCCGATCTCGGACAGTGCCGCGCGTCCGAGGGCGGCGACGTCGCTGCCGAGAGGCAACAGCAACGAGCAGGCGAGGAGCGTTCCGGCGCGGCCGAGCGTGAGATCCGAGTTGTCGCACGCTCCGGACGACGCTTCGACGAACGCCTGCGTTTCGGCGCGCTGCGCACTCGCGTCCGCCCGCGCGTACGCGATCATCGCCGCCGCCGCGTGCAGTCCCGCGCGCGTGTGGAACGGCGAGAGCGTGCCGATCATCGACAGCGGCGCTTCCTCGTCCTCGTACCAGCCGTCGTCCCTGCCGATGAAGCGTGCCGCGCGCGAGCGCCACACCTCCGCGTGCGCGAGCAGCCGCGGATCGCTGCGCACACAGGCCACGCGCAGCAGGCCGAGGGCGGCGCCGGCGGCGCCGTAGTTGATCGAGGCCCGGGGCGCGAGCGGATAGTCGAGCGATTCGAGCTCCCGTTCCGCGAACGCCCGCGCGTCGTCCGACAGCACCGTCTCATCTTCGACACGGACTGCCGCAAGCGCATCCGCGAAGGCACGCATCGAGGGATACCGCTGCGACGGCTCCTTCTCCAGCGCGCGGAACAGGATGGCCTCGACCTCCGGCCAGGGCGGGATGCCGCGTGCGGTGAAGGGCAACGGCGCGTCGGTCTGCGTCTGCCGCACCATCTCTTCGCGCTCGTAGCGGAAGTCGAGGTAATGCTGCCCCGCGATCAGGGAGTACAGCAGCGCCGCGATCGCGTACTGCTCGCCCGCATACGACGCCGGGAGCTCCTGGCCGCGCTGGCCCGCCGCGAGGTACTCCGGCTCGAAGAAGTAGTACATCCCGCCGCGCGGCATGAGCCGCTGCGACACGCCGTCGACACGCGACAGGCCGAAGTCGATGACGCGCACGCTGCGATCGGCGGCGATGATGAGGTTGCGCGGATGGACGTCCGCGTGGATCGCGCCCCGCTCGTGCAGCGCGGCGTACGCCTCGGCGATGGCCGTGCACAGCGCGAGCACCGCGCCGCGGTCGTGCGCGCCGTACCTGGCGGCGGTCCCGGCTTCCGCGCCGTCGCACCATTCGATGACGAGCCACGGATGCCCTTCATGCTCGCCGGCGTCGAGCAGTCGCGGCGCAACGACACCATCCAGCGCCCGCAGCACCTCGGCCTCGTTGGCGATGAGCGCATCCGCGCCGCCGCGCGAGATCTTGAGCGCGCCGTCGACGCTGTCGCGGCGCACGCGATGAATCTCGCTGTCCTCCATCACGTTGACGGTATGCAGCACGTCCCAGTCGCCGACGCGCGTGCCGCTCGCGACGAGCTGCTTCGCCTCGGCGTCCTCTTTCTCGTCGGCGGGGACCAGCACCTTGTTCTGGATGAAGACCCCGATGTGCGGCAGGAGCTCCTCGAGCCAGCGCCGCGGATCCTTTGAGAGGGCGATGCCGTTGCGGATCACGGCGTTGACGATGGTGGTCGGCTCGCGGAAGAGCTCGAGCAGCGACGCGGTCTCGCCGTCGATGATCTGCGAGGTCATGCGCCCGTGCAGTCGCGACAGCGCGTAGTCTCCCTCGTCGTACTCGATCTTCGCCCGCACCTCGGCCGCCAGCTCCGTCACCGGCACGAGCACGACGTCGCGCCGCAGCACGAACGATTCGCTGATGTTCGTCACGCGACGGGTCTCCAGAGAGAGTCGGCCGGCATCCACGTATCGACGTCGACGCCGAGGCGGCGGACGCGCTCCATGGCGAACTGCCACGGCGCGACCGGCGGGTGGGCGGAGCGTTTCGCGATGGACAACGCTCCGGCGAGGGACTTCACGACCCACAGCCGCCAGCTCTCGCGGTCGAGCCAGCTCAGCGCGCGCTCGGAATCGGGAGGATCGGCGCCCCAGGAGAGGAGCCCGTGCTCGTCGACCGCCGCCGTGAACGGCACGCCGTGCGCGGCACAGCCGCGCAGCTCGCCCGCGAGCGTTTTCGCCGCGATGTCGAGATCGCCTCTCGTGGCGAAGTACGCGACCATCTTGTCGGGACGCAGCAGCCCGGCCGCGTCCGTGCCGATCTTCATCTGCGATCCGGGGATCTCCGCGAGGACGCGCACCAGCGCGTGAAAGGCCTCGCGGACATGCTCGGGACGCGGGCTCACGTAGAGCTTCCAGGTGACCGCATCCGCCTTCGCAGCCATTCCGGCATTCGCCGCCCAAGAGATCCACCCGCGCGACTTCTCCTCCGGCACGAGCTTCCAATGCCGCGCGAGCAGGGGAGAGCTGCCGAGGTGGGCGAGGACGCTGTCGCGATCGGGAAAGCGCGTCACCCAGGCCCGCGTCCGCGGCAGCCGGTTGTACGAGTAAAGCGCGCTCGTCAGGGTTCCCACATCCCGCGTCTCCAACTCCTCGGCGTGCCGCAGCGCATCCGTCGACAGCGTATCGGGCCGAGGATTCGCGGCGGGAAAGAAGACCGGAAACGCCTCCGCGCCGGAGACGAAGCGGCCGTCGTGCTCGACCTCCAGGATGCCGTCGAGCACGAGGTCGATCGTGTCCTCGTCGACGACGCCGAGGGAGGCGGGCGTCTGGAGAGAGAGGAACAGCTCGGCCGTCTCGCGCGCGACCGCCTTCAGCGTGGCCGCCGCGTCGAGAGGGACGAGCACTCCGTAAAAGTCCGCGTCCTCCTGCAGCTCGCGCAACGCCGTCCGGTGCTCCTCGGGGAGCTCCTCCAGACGGCGCAGCGCGAGACTGGGAGTCGCGCGGAAACGCGAGCGGGGACGGTCCGTCACTTCTTCTTGCCGAGCTCCGAGCGGAGGTTCTTCAGCCGCGCCAGCTCTTCGGTGAGCTGCTTCTCGCGGGCGTCGACCTCTTCGAGAGACTGCGGGCCGAGAGACTTCTCGTACTCGTCGAGTGTCTTGAGCTGCTCGTTGAGCTGCGTGCGCAGCTGCGCGATGTCCTCCAGCCGCAGACCGCCGCCACCCGGCCGGATGGTCTCCGGTCCGACGAACGAGCCGCCGCAGGGCGTCGTCACGTCGAAGATCGTCGGGAAGCGGCTCTGCAGCCGGCAGGCGACCCACTGGCGCGTCGTGCCGCAGATGCTGTACGGCCGCGTCGTGCAGTCCGTGCAGAAGCCGGGGCTCGTGCCGCAGATGCTGTACGCCTGCGTCGTGCAGTCGGTGCAGCCGTACGCGCCGGGCGTCGTCCCGCAGATGCTGTAGGGGACGTTCGTACAGTCGGTACAGTATGTGTAGGCGCAGCCACCGCCGCCGCCGATCTCCGGCGGCCGGAACTGCTCGGGGACGACCGTGATCCCCAGGTCTTTGATTTTGGGCATGACCAAACCTCCTTCAAAGGAAGGAGTGCCGGGTGTGAGGAAATCCCTACCTTACCCCGCGATAGGATGCGCGGATGAACGCTCTGCATACACGCAAACTCGGAAACGACGGCCCGAAGATCACCCGGGTCGGCTTCGGCGCCTGGGCCATCGGCGGGGGAGGGTGGTCCTTCGGCTGGGGACCGCAGGACGATGACGCGGCCGTCGCGGCGATGCGCCACGCCGTCGTGGAGCGCGGCATCAACTGGATCGATACCGCCGCGGTCTACGGCCTCGGCCACTCGGAGGTGCTCGTCGGCCGCCTGCTGCGGGACTTGAGCGCGGACGACCGCCCGCTGGTCTTCACCAAGTGCGGTCTCTCCTGGGACGACCACGATCCGATGAAACCGCCGCGGCGCGATCTGCGTCCCGGCACCATCCGCCTCGAATGCGAAGCCTCCCTGCGCCGTCTCGGCGTCGAGCGCATCGATCTCTACCAGTTCCACTGGCCCGACGAGACCGGCACTCCGGTCGAAGACTCGTGGGGCGAGCTGGTGAAGCTCGTGGACGAAGGAAAGGTGCGCTGGGCGGGCGTGTCGAATTTCGACATCGCTCTGCTGGAGCGCTGCGAAGCCGTCCGCCACGTCACGTCGCTCCAGCCGCCGTTCTCGCGCGTGCGCCAGGAGGCGCGGAGAAACATCGAATGGTGTGCCGACCACGACACGGGCGTGATCGTCTACAGCCCGATGCAGTCCGGACTGCTCACGGAGAAGTGGACCCTCGACCGTGTCGACGCCCTGGCCCCCGATGACTGGCGCCGCAAGTCTCCCGATTTCCAGCGCCCGCGCATCGAGCGCAACCTGAAGATCCGCGACTCGCTCGTTCCCGTCGCCGAGCGGTACGGCGTGTCCGTGGGCGCGGTGGCGGTCGCGTGGACGCTCGCGCAGCGTGGCGTGACCGGCGCGATCGTGGGCGCGCGCTCGCCGGAACAGGTGGACGGGTGGATCGCGGCGGCCAACCTGGTGTTGACCGAGGACGACCTCCGCGAGATCGGGAGGGTCTAGCGAATGTAGGGCGCGGCTTTAGCCCGCCTCTCTCGTGGGCGGGGGACGTTCCCCCGCCCGTCCGAGGGGCGGGCTGAAGCCGCGCCCTACATTGCTCTCCCCGCGCTGGCGCGCGGGGAGAGCGGAAGCGTTACTGCGTGGCGGTCGGGGCGGGGGTGTCAGTCGCTGTGGTCGGCGCCGACGTCTCGGTCGCGGTGGTCGCGCTCGTTTCCGTCGTGACCGAGGTCTCCGTCATGGGGGGCGCGACTTCCGTCGTCGTCTCCGTCGCGGTCGTCTCCGTCGCCGTCACCGCCGCCGGCTCCTCGGTCTTCACGGCCTCGGGCTTCGTGCAGGCGATGCTGCCGGCCACCAGAACTGCCACTGCTGCGAATCTCAGAATCGTTTTCATTTGGGTTCGATCTCCTTCGCTCGTCAAGATCGGTCAGAACGCGGCGGGAGTCTTGAACCGTCTGTGAGAGAGTTCTGGGAAAATTCTGGGATGCGGGTTCTGTTCGGCGACTGCACGTTCGACTCCGAGGCGCGCACGCTGGTGCGCGGCGGGGAGGCCGTGCGCCTTTCCGGGAAGGCCTTCCAGCTCCTGGAGATGCTCATCGCCGCGCGGCCGAACCCGATTGCGAAGACGGACCTCTTCGCGCGGCTCTGGCCGGACACCTTCGTCTCCGAGGCGAACCTGGCCAGCCTGGTGAAAGAGATCCGCGCGGCGACCGGCGACGACGCCCGCGCGCCGCGGTTCGTCCGCACCGTGCATCGCTTCGGCTACGCGTTCAGCGCGCCCGCGACCGAGACGCCGGAGAAGAGCGGCATCGAGTCCATCGCCGTGCTCCCGTTCGCGAACCGCTCCGGGAATCCCGACCTCGACTACCTCGCCGACGGCCTGGCGGAGTCGCTGATCAACACCCTCGCCTCGATCGAAGGTCTGCGCGTCGCGCCACGGGCTTCGTCATTCCGGTATCGCGACGCGGACCTCGGCGTCGTGCGCCGCGAGCTGAACGTCCGCGCGGCGCTGACGGGGCGGGTGCGGGTCGCCGGCGACGCCGTGAACCTGCAGGTCGAGCTGATCGACCTCGTCAAGGACGCGCAGCTCTGGGGGAGGCAGTTCCAGGCCCCGCTGCGAGGCATCTTCGCGCTGGAAGAGGAGCTCTCGCGCGACGTCGTCACCGCGCTGCGGCTGCGCATCACCGGCGAGACCGACCGCCGCCTGCGCAAGCGCTACACGGAGAATTCGGGCGCGTACCAGCTCTACCTCAAGGGCCGCCATCACTGGAACCGCCGCACGGCGGAGGGGATCGAGCGAGCCATCTTCTTCTTCGAGTCCGCCATCGACGCCGACGCCGCGTACGCGCCCGCGTACTCCGGACTGGCCGACTGCTACATCGCCCTCGCCAGCCGCGACCTCTATCCGCCGCTGCAGCTCATGCCCAAAGCCGAAGCCGCCGCGCAACGCGCCCTCGACCTCGACGCGGAGCTGGCCGAGGCGCATGCGTCGATGGGCGCGATCCACGAGGTCTTCCACTGGCGCTGGGAGCGCGCGCAGGAGGAGTACCTGACCGCGCTCCGCCTGAACCCCGGCTACGTCACCGCGCGGCAGTGGTACGCGCTCGCGCTCGCGCATCGCGGCCACATCGCCGAGGCGCTGGCGCAGATGACCGTGGCCGCGGAGAGCGATCCGCTGTCCTTCGCGATCAATGCGAACTTCGCGGTGATCCACTACCTCGGCCGCGCGTACGACGAGGCGGACGAGCTCTGCCATCGCGCGCTGGAGATCAATCCCCACTACGAGCCCGCGCACTTCACCCTCGGCCTCGCCCACCAGCAGCGGGGCCGCTTCGACGACGCCCGCGCCGAGCTGGAGAAGGCGCTGGCGATCTCACGCGGCGAGCCGCACGTCGTCGCCGCCCTCGGCGCCCTGGAGCGCTCGCGCGCGCGTCTCGAAACGCTGGCCGAGCTGTCGCTCACGCGCGACGTCTCCCCCGTGCACTTCGCCACGGTCCACATCGCCCTCGGCGAGCTCGACGAAGCGCTCCGCTGGCTGCAGCACGCGGTGGAGGTGCGGTCGGGGTGGCTGGTGTATCTGGCGACGGAGCCGCGGTTCGACGCGCTGCGCAGCGACGAGCGCTTCTCCGCCATCCTGAGCCTGCAGTGACGACAATGTAGGGCGCGGCTTCAGCCCGCCCCCCGGACGGGGAGGGGGACCCCGCCCCGCCCACGAAAGGGGCGGGCTGAAGCCACGCCCTACATTTTGAGTCTCAGGACGACACGCGCACGTTGTCCAGCGGGTCGTTGATGCGGGCGCGCCAGAGGTAGTCCAGCGCGAGCGCCAGTCCCTGCCGGTGGCGCACCGTCGCCGCCATCGGGCCGACCATCATGCCGAGGAACAGGATGCCGGACCAGACGTCCGTCACGCGGAAGCCGAAGAACAGCGCCGCGACGCCGAACAGGATCGGCAGGCGGTCCATGATGTTCGTGAAGATCCAGATGTCGCCGTAGTCGCGCTGGAACAGCAGGTCGCACACCTCACAGCGCAGCTTCGTCTTCACCCACTTCGCGAACAGCGCACCTTCGCCGCAGCGGGGGCATTTCCCGCGGAGGCCACGGCTCAGGACGGTGCGGACGGGTGGTCTCACGGAAGGAAAAACCACCCGCCGCCCGCTTTCAATCCCCTCTACTGCGTCCCGTTACGGGCCTCCGTGACGTGGGCTGCCTTGACCCGGGTCAGTCGCGCGAAGATGACCGGATCGGTATAGCTGAGCGCCGGGAGCGTGAGCGCTGCGCGCGCTGCATCGAGCCCGGCCCGCAGGTCCAGCAGATGCTGGCGGCGGATGGACACGCTCGGGGACGGCGCCGGCGCGGTGAAGGCGATCGTGCCGAGGCCGGCCAGGACGCGCGTGGCGTTCACGGCCGTGAGGAGCTCGGTGAAGTGCACGAGCCTGATGCGTGTCAGACCGCCGGTCAGCACCGGATCGGTAAAGATCGTCGTCGTCGCCAGATCGCGGTTGCTGTCGGGCGACTCGGAGCCCGAGAACGCGCGGACCAGATACAGATACGCGGTATTCGCGGACGCGGTCGCGTCATTGAACGGCGGAGCCGCGGGGGAGCCCACGAGCGAGAACGGGCCGCCGATGCTGGAGGCGCGATACACGCGGTAGCTCGAGATCCCGGCCACCGGCGTCCAGGTGACGTTGACGTTCGTGGCGCTGGTCGCCGTGGCGACGACGTTCGTCGGGGCAACGCCGTCGTCGTTGGTGATCGTCCCGACACCCTGCGCGTCGGCAATGGTGGCACCCACCGCGCCGCTGAGGTTCACGAAGAACGTTTCCCCGGGCTCCACGGCGGTGTCGCCTCTCACCGGGATCGCGATCGGCACCGTGGTCGTTCCCGGGCTGAAGGTGATGGTGTTCGTGGAAGAGAAGTAGTCGCCGTCGGTCCCGGTGATGGCCAGACTCCAGCCGCCGGAGAAGCTGCCCGAGTCGCCGTTGACGTCGTCTACGACATAGAGAAACCACGTTCCATCCGCATTCGTTCCGTTGAATACGGAGAGCGCCGAGCCGTACCCGGAGCCGGGCGCCGGGGACGGGTAGCCGTCGCCCCCCTCGAAATCGTCGATATTGGTCGGCTTGTACGTGCCGGAGGTGAGCGCGGATGGGTCGAGGAATGACGAAGCGTCGTCGTCGAGCGTCAGGGTGAGATTGGAGACGTTGTTGCCCGATCCGGCATCCGACATCAAGACCACGCTTTGTCCACCCGGGCCGACGAGCAGAACATCGACGTCGCTCGGATAGGTATGGGTGAAGCCCCTGAGCGTCACACTGACCTTCGCGATCGTTCCCACGCCGGAGACCGAGATGGATTCCGGATACGGGCTGGCGATTCCGCCGCTCGGAATCACGATCGCGGCCGCGTCGGAGAACGCCGCGCCTCCGGTACCCGTACCGTTTGCGGTCGCGTAGTTGACGGTCACGGGGGAAGCGCTGGAGGCAGAAAGCGACGCGGTGAAGGTTGCTGTAGTGACGCCGGCATTGCCTTCAGCGACCGTGACGTCATTGATCGAGATCGACGGCAGTGGCGGGTAAGCCATCGTGATGACCGCTCCCGTCCCGGACATCGAATTGACCTGGATGGTCATCCCGGTCAGCGGATCGGTGAACGTCTCCCCCGGGATCCAGATGCCCCCGGCGTCCCCGGTATCGCCGTTGCCGTCGGCATCGACGACATAAGCGTAGTCGTTGGAGATGGACTGATCGACGAGGTGAATGATCACGCCCTCGCCCGGCAGTTGGACGTCATAGCCGACTTTGCGCCGCAGCTCGGCGGTATAGAAGCGCGTTCCCGAAGGGTTGGTCGGAATCTGCGCCATCCGATAGTTGCCGGTGGCCGGCAGTGCCAACTGTTCCAGCGTGATCGTGTTCGTGGTGCCGAACGGATGCGTGTATTTGTTCGCCGGCGGGATCCACTCGAGGATGTCCTTGTAGTGGGAGATCGTGTGTGAGCCCAGGCAGCCGTACGTGGGATGCTGGCTGTTCGCGCAGTTCGCCGTCGCGGCGCTCATCACGTCCCACTCGTTATCGTAGGTGGCTCCGTACATGCCCGAGGAATGAGGCAGACCGAAGCCATGCCCCATTTCGTGCGCGATGACGGCCTCGCTGTTGAACGCCCAGGGCGGGTCCCACGTCACCCTCCAGGACTTGCTCACGCCGTCCAGCGTCATGAAACGCCCGCCGCCCCAGGCGCAGCAATCGAGGTTGTCGTTGAACATCAGGTTGATGCCGACGTAATTGCCGAAGTTGACCGTGGCATCGGCCGCGGCGATGCAGTCGTTGGCCAGATTGGTCAGGTTCGCACCGCCCGAGGACGAGCTCGTGACGTAGTACGAGCGCGGCTGCGGCAGCGTGAACCAGTTGGTCGACGCACTGCCGGTCACATTGGCGAGGTTGTAAGACTGTTCGCGCCAGTAATGATCGAGCCCCGGATAGGCGCTCGCATACATGTTCTGGAAGAACGCCTGGTCCCGCGGTTCGGCCGCGACGTCCGCGAACTTGCAGGGAATCGACACCCACGGTTGGGGACCGCTGATCGGCTGGTCCTCCTGCGCCAGAGACTCGAGCCCGCGATCCGGCGCGGGGACGATCCGGCCGGCCTCCAGGTCGCGCGGGCCGTCCGGCTCGGCGCCGGGACCCGTCCAGACGCCGGTGACCGTCACCCGCTTCCGGTTGAGGGCGAGGATGCCTCCGCTGTTCTGCACGACGACGTCGTTGAGCACGATCCGGATCGTCTGGCCGTCGTCGGTGGTGAGCAAGCCCACTTCATGCTCTTCATCCGTTCCCGGGGGGCCGTCACCCCACACGATGACCAGCGTGCCGGTCACCGTGGATGGTGTCGTCGTATCGGCTGCAGAAAGGGGCCAGCTCGACAAAAACAGCAGCAGCGCTGCGATGAAACGTGACATCGGACACCTCTCTCAGGATGGGCGAAGCCCGGGCTCCCGATGCCGAGACGCATGCTCGGCATCGCGGAACGTGAGGGCACGCCGGCGGATTCAGGTCGCGGGTTGCTGCGCTATTGCAGGGACAGCAGGACGAGGATCTCGCCCTCGCCGGACGCCAGCGCCTCCAGGGCCTTCCCCACGATCGTGCCCGGACGGTGCAGGGAGATCCCCGCCACGTCGACCGGGATCGACCGCATGGCGCAGCCCGGCTTGTCGCTCGTCACCAGCAGATCGCCGACCGCGATCGGAGCGCGCGTGGCGTCGACCTTCACGCGCACGCGGCCGGTCGTCGCGATCTTCTCTTTCGTCGCGGACTTCTGACCCAGCACGATGCCCGGCTGTTCCGAAACGACGCCGGCCACGCTGGTGTCGTAGGCCTTCATCGACGCCTGCACGCCGTTGCCGAGGGCAGGATCCAGGACGACGACCGTCCCTGCGGACAGATCGCTCGCCGCGGGAACCCACTCCGCCAGGTCCTCGTACTTCGCGTTGATGTTGCCGCTCACTTCGATGTCGCCGGCGACGACGAGGAGCTTCTCCGGAGTCGCTGCCATCAGCGTCTCCACGCCCGGGCCGATGCCGACCTGGCCGTTGTATTTCACGACCATGCGAACGGACTCCGTGCCGCCGGGATAGTTCGTGAGCGAGAACAGCCGCAGCCGGCTCGGCGACGTGTCCCCGAGGACCATCTGCACGGCGTACTGCTGATTCGGCGGGGCGGCCGCGTTCACGAATCCGCCGGCCTGCGGCTCACGATTGCTCGAGATGTAGGTCCCGAACTGGCCGAAATTGCCGATATAGGAGGTCGACTGGTTGGAGTAGTTGCTCCGGAGCTGGAAGCCGGCCGCGACGCCTGCAGTCGAGTTCGTGGAGAAGAACTGGTATCCGGTCGGCGCGGCGCCCCCGACGGCGAACGAGCCGGTGGCCGGCACGATGCGCACGTTTCCGTTCACCTCGAGCTGTTGCGTGGGGGTGAGGATCCCGATCCCGACCTTGTCCGTCGTGACCAGCGACGTGCCGCTCTGCGCGTCCTGCCACTGTGCCTGCACACTGGCGCTGAGCGATACCAACATGAAGACTGCAATTTTCCGAAACCGCATGGACGACCTCCTGGACTTTCTATCGTGAGCTCTATGGATTGGACCGGCTGCAATGGGCGCGGAGGTCTCCCTGGCGTCTGGCCTGAAGACGGCCGTAGCCGTTGCTGCGCTTCATTTTACAGAATGGGGGACCGCTACCTAAGTAAGGAGTGACGTTCAAAGACTTTTCCCTACCTCGGCCTGGCCGAAAACCAGGAAGCGAGCCTGCGGACACGGTGGGCACCGGGCGATTCCTATGGATTCACCGGCAGATACTCGAAGCTTGGCCCGATGAGCAGCGCCGGATTGGGGACGCCGGACATCATGGCGATGGCCTGCGACTTGAGCGACATCATCAGACCGATGGCCCGGTTGAACTGGTCCTGCGTGTTCGCGCCGTTGAACATCGCGTGCAGCGCGGCAAGCAGGCTGGTGTAGGTGTAGTTGAAGTTGTCGTTGGCGAAAGCCTGCGCGCTTCCGGCGGGATACTTCGCCGAGGACGGGTCGGTCGGCGCGCAGTACACGCCGGCCGCGGAGAACGGCACCGGGGCGCCGGTATAGGAGTACTGCTGGTCGGGCGGCAGGTGCGGGTCGGGGTTCTTGACCAGCCGGTTGCCTTTCTTGATCTGCATGTAGCGGTAGTAATGCGCGAAGCCGGCGCCGACCACTTCCAGGGGAGACGTGCTGGTTCCCTCGCCCTGCTCGATGATGGTGGTGATGGCGGCCTTCGCCGTCGCGACGTCGTAGACGACGATGGACTCGGGCATGAGGTCCGGCCCGACCTGATTCCGCGGCGGCTTCACGAACGCGCCGTCGCCGAGGATCTCGATGGCCAGCAGGATCGCCGTGTAGAACTGGCCGATGGTGATCTCCGGCAGGGCCTCCATCGCCTGGAGCGATTTGAACTCGATCGGGTCTTCCGGCTCTTCGATCTGCAGGAACGTATCGAGCTGGTTGAGCGAGAACGGCGCGAGATGCACGGTCAGGTCGCTCTGCACGCCTCCGGGCAGCGGACCGGGGTACTTCGGGATGAAGTCCGGGCGGTCGATGGAAGGCGAGCCGCCCAGCGCGTTGAGCACGTTCGAGGAGAGGGTCATGTGCAGCATCTCCTCGACCACCACCGACTGGAGGATCGCCGCGATCTCCGCGTTGGCGGACGTGTTCAGCGAATAGAGCGCGTAGAGGTAGGGCGGGATCGTCGAGTGTTCCAGCTCGATGGCCTGCTGCAGCGCGGGCCACAGGTCCTGCGCGCTCTTCGGCTGGAGGACGCCTTCGAGGACGGACGGTTGGAGACGGATCATGATTGCGATCCTTTCCGCGCGCTCAGGTTCACGAGCCGCCGCGCCGCGGCCGCCGCTTTGCCGCCTTTCCGGGCCAGCGGCGGCGGCGTGACCGCCTCCGCCGGAACCTCGGGCGCCGCCATGGCCCGCACCTTCGCGACCTCGCCGCGCTGCGGGTTGGCGAGGAAGGAGAGGATGGCCTGCCGCTTGGCCGGCGACAGGTCGCGCGTGACCGGCATCGAGTTCGGATTGGCGATGTCGAGGCTGAAGGCCAGCGTCAACAGCCGCGTGTGGGCGACCACCGAGTCATAGTCGCCGAGGTTCAGGAAGCGGTTCATGACCGGATAGAGGTTGGCGTACTGCGTCATCGTCGGCGCGATGTCGTTCCACGTCACCGGATCGGCCGCCGTGAAGCCGCTCCACAGCAGGATGCTGACGAAGTTCCACGGATCGACCGGGCCTCCGCCGTACACCTGCGGGTTGACCGACGGGCGGATCCCGTAGACCTGGCCGTCGATGCCGTAGTCCTTGCCGTCGTTGAAATTGCGCGGCGTCCCCGGATCGGTGGCCGTCACCGTCAGCACCGCGATGCCGTTCGCATCGGTCGTCGCGCTGCCGTTGAACTGAATCGCGTCCTCGGGCACCGCCACGGCCGGCGCGGTGAACTGGGGGAGGGGCGAGCCGGCCTGGGCCTGCAGTTGCGACGGATCGGCGGTGAAGAACACCGTCGCGCCCGACACCGGCTGTCCCCACTGGGTCAGGTAGAAGTTCACGTTGACCGAGTCGCCGGGACTCATCCGATAGACGAAGGTATCCGCGGTGACGAACACGCCGGTCGGCCACTCGTCGATGAACGCGGCGTTGGCCGAGCGGAGCACCAGCGGCGCCGCGGCGATCGACTGGAGCTGCTCGCTCGTGAGCGGCAGCGCGACGACGCCGGCGGTCTTCGTGTACCACTCGTTCGACGCATACCCGGAGATCGTCCCGAGCGCCGTCACCGCGCCGCCCGCGAACGGCGTCCCGTCCGTCACGTTGAAGACGCCGAGGGTCAGCTCGCCCAGGTCGACCGGCGCGCCGGTCGTGCCGATGGTGGGCAGGGCGTTGCCGAGGTCCAGAAAGATGCAGGACGCGTCCGGGTCCACCACCGCCACACAGTTGTTGATGCCGCCCGCGGGCACGAAGAACCCGCCGCCGCCGTACGTCGCCGCCAGGAAGTGCCGGCCGAGGACCATGTGCTGCGGCTCGGAGACCGCGGCCGGACCGATCGTGCCGGCGATGCGGCCCGTCAGAAAGTCCGGCGAGGTGTTGTCCATGTTGATGTTGTCGACGTTGAACTTGATCGACAGCAGCCCGTCCGTGGCCGCCTCCCGCAGCTTCGTCAGGAACGGCGAGCCCGAGACGTCGCCCCACTGCAGGTTCCGCAGCACCGACTGGTACATCGCCCCGGCGTCCGCGTCCCCGGCCTGCGTCTGGCCCTGGGCCCGGTCCCAGATGTCCATGAACGCCGCGTGCTCGAAGTCGCTCAGCAGGAGCGTGTTTCCGTCCGCGTCCGCGATGCGCACCTGCAAGCCCCAGATCTCCGAGACCAACTGCTGCTCGGGGTCGAGGTCGACGAGCTTCGCCGGCGCCTGCCGGTCCGAGTCCGCGACGATGCACTGCAGCACCAGGTCGGATGCGGGTACCTCGGACAGGGCCACTTCCCCCGCCGGCAGCCACGCCGCCGTCACCTTGCACCCCAGCAGCCGCCACGCGGCATCGCCGCCCGGACTGAACCACCCGTTCGGCGGATCGAAATCCGGACCCTGCAGCTCCTGCCAGGAAGGCCGGAAAGCGTCGTTGTAGAAGTGGACCGGATCGTTGTTGACCGTCGAGATGTTGGCCTGGAACCGTCCGGCGAAATGCAGGCGCAAGGTGTTCAGATAGCTCATCGTCCGCGCTCACTCGAATTGCTGAAAAGGGGGAGTTCGGGAAGTATAGGGCGGGCGGAGCGGCGTGACAATCGAGCCGCCGCCCGGTCCCCTCCGTCCCCCTCTGTGCCTCTGTGTCTCTGTGGTGAATACGAGCGCGATCCAGGACGCACAGTTCCGAGCTTGCGGCGCGTGTGCATTCACCACAGAGACACAGAGGCACAGAGGGGGACGGAGGATGCGGGAACCCTGTCGCAGCTGCGGCTCCGACCAGAAATCCATAAATAACGCCACTTCCACGTCAAGCAGACTATCCTGCAGATGTCGTGACCGGAGCTTCTTTGGTACGTTTCCTTGTCTTGTCCGCATTGCTCATCGCGTGGCCGGCCCTGGCCGATCCATCGGACGCCGCACCCGCGACGTCGCAGGGGGACAACGTCCGTTACCTCGTCACCGGGCAGCATCGCGGCAGGATAGTGATGCCGCACGATCTCGAGGCCGCGGGCGGTCGCGTTCTCGTCACCTGCGGTCCCTCGCATGCCGTGCGCGTTCCCGACGCCGCCCGCGACGCGTTCCTCGCGCGGATGGCGGCCCTCGGCCTCGAGGTCCGCGAGCTGCAGGAGCACATCCACACCCCGGGGCGCCGCATCGATCCGCGGGTGGACCGGCCGCCGGCCGCGCCGGCCGGGACGGGACTCTTCCTGCTGCAGTACATCGCCCCGCCGCTGCCGGAATGGCAGGCCGCGGTCCGGGCCGGCGGCGCGACCGAGATCCTGCCCCTCCCGGAGCGGGCCATCGTCGTCGTCGCCACACGCGAGCAGATCGCGCGGATCGCGCGCGAGCCGTGGATCGAATACAGCGCGCCCTATCTCCCGGACGACAAATTCCGTCCGGCCGGCGCCGACCAGGGCGAGTTCACCCTCCAGATCGCCGACACCGAGGCCACCCGGGCCTCGATCGCCAGCATCGAGGCCCGCGTCGGTGGCTTTACCTACCGGTCCTCCTCCGACGGCATCTTCACCGCGCGCTTCCGCGCCCCGCGGGCCACGGCCACGCACTTCGTCACCGAGCCCTTCGTCCTCGGCGTGGAGACCTTCGTCCCCCTCCAGCCATCCGACGAGCGTCAGGCCCTCTCCCTCACCGGCCAGCCCACCCTCGGCGCCGCCGCGGCCTTCGCCAACGCCCTGCCCGGCACCGCCACGAACTATCGCCGGTGGCTCGACCGCTACGGCTTCACCGCCAGCGCGCTGACGTCCAGCGGGATCGTCGTGGACGTCGCCGACACGGGCATCCTCACGGGATGCGGTGCGACCAGCACGGAGTCGCGCGCCCACGTGGATCTCCGCGGGCGGGTGGTGTACCACAACGGCGCGACGATCGTGACCACCGGCGGGAGCGTCACGGAGGTTGGTCTCGACCGGTCGCCGGACTATACCGACGACGGCGGCCATGGAACCATCGTCGCCAGCATCATCGCCGGCAATCCTTTGTCGGGAGTGGATACCAACAACCCGCCACAACCCACCACTGGCATTGGCGAGATCAACGGCAAAGATCCCAACGGCTTTTATTGGGGCATCGGCATCGCCCCTGGCATCCGCGTCGGATCGACAGTCATGATCGACGAGAACGCTCAAGCCGGCACCTATGGCGTGAAAGACTGGACTACGCGTGCGGTCAGCCGAAGATGCAACACGCCCACAAATCCCTGCACCTCGACGACCGTGACCTGCGCCGCGATCGTCCAGAATCACAGCAACAATGAGTACGAGACTTTCGGTAAGAACGCCGGCTATTACACGACGTCGGCAGCCGAATTCGACAAGAGCGTTCGCCGTGCCGACCACGCGACGAATGTGCCGTTGGCAATCACCGTTTCGGCGGGCAACATCAAGCAAGGTGCCCAAGACCTGACGACAGCCGTGCTGGCGCCGGCGACGGCAAAGAACGTGATCAGTGTGGGCGCGACCGAGTCGGACCGCGACTCGACGGCGTGTAACGGCTTCGGCGAAAACTCGACTCTGCGCCACAAGGCCGAGGACTACACCTTCCTCGCTTACTTTTCACGCCGTGGAACGGCGGACAACCGCCTGAAGCCGGACCTGCTCGCGCCGGCCAGCCTCGCGACCGGTGCCCGCCAATGGTACGCAGGAACGGCCTGCCTGAACTCAGGCGGGACGGTGAACCCTCTGCCGAACTATCACGGCTCGTCCGGGACGTCGTTCGCCGCGCCGGTCGCCGCCGGCTCGATCGCCCTCATCAAACACTTCTACGGGAGGCACACGCCGGCGCTCAACCCATCCCCCGCGATGTACAAGGCCATACTGGTCGCGGGGGCTCGCTCCCTTCTCAACAAGACCGACCGCTACACCAACACCACCATCACGCGCTGGCCCAACGCCCAGCAGGGTTTCGGTGCGATCGCGCTCGATCCACTCTTCAACGCCACCGCGCTCCGAGGCTGGCGGGACCAGCAGCCCACGCCTCTGACGCAAGCGCAGTCGCAGTACTTCACCGTGACCGTGGGAGACCCCGCGAAACCGGTGCGGATTGTTTTGGCCTGGACCGACAAGGAGGGCCCGGTTCAACAGCCCGGGCAGCCCGTTCCCAAAGCGCTCGTCAATGATCTTGATCTCCGAGCGACTTGGTCCGACGGGCTCCAATACTACGGCAATGTCACCGACCCGGCCTCCGGCTACTCCTACGTCCCCGGCTGCGGCCGGCCCCTCTGCCCTTCGCCCGCCGATGTCCTCAACAACGTCGAAGTCATCAACGTCGACCCCGCCCGCTTCGTGAATTCGGCGAACCGGACGTTCACCGTCCGCGTGTGGGCCGCGGTCCTCAACGGCGTCGGCGTACCGGGCGCCTCGTTTGGCGCCTACAACCAGGATTACGCGCTCTTCGTCCTCAATGGCTCCCTGACCCCGAACCCGTAGAGATCTTCATGCGCACAACACTCCGCTTGGCATTCACTGTCATCCTCGGCTTGATTCCGCTGACCCTGTCGGCAGAGACCACCCCCGGATATACCCGGTTCCTCATCCCCGTCTATGTCATCGGCACTCCGGGAGCGTACGGATCGCGCTGGCAGTCCGAGACCTGGCTCCGATACTCCGGGATCGAAACAATGCGGATGACGCCAGGCCCGTTCTGTTTCGCATTCGAATGTACATTAGAGGGTACCGTCAGGCCCGGCAGGCCATCCATACCCTTTCAGTATCTAGCGGGGTACCCGGAGTCGGCGATCCTGGTCCATGTCGAGAGCGAACATGCCTCTGAGGTGGCCTTCGAATCCAGGATACGGGACGTCTCCCGGGGTGCTCGATCCGCGGGTACCCAGATCCCGGTAATTCGGGAAGACCGGATGAGCACCGGTCCTCTGTACTTGCTCAACATTCCGATCGAGTCAACGTTTCGCAATACTCTGCGGGTGTACGCGCTTCCCGAGGCCGAACAGCCGGAGGTCGAGGTGCGCTATTTTCGCCAGCCGGACCCCAATGGTCCCGGCATCGACCTGAACATTTATCTGCTTCGCGTGGACCGCGTCGCCTTGCGTGTCCCACCGCCGCTGGGTACCTGGCAGCTCGCTCCCGCCGTCGCGGTGATCGGCAACATCGAGACGTTCCCCGAGCTCGCCGGCGAGTCGACCATCTGGGTGGAGGTCGTTCCGCTCACTCCCGGGATGCGTGCCTGGGGTCTGGTCTCGGTGACCAACAACGAAACGCAGCAGGTGACCGTCATCTCGCCACAGAACTAGACAACCGGAACAACTCCGTTCCAATCGACGAATCGGTTGGAACGTGGGTGAGGGCACAATTGCCGGATTCCTTCCTCCCGGAAAGCGTTCCGTAAGCACCCATCGCTACCTTCCTCCGCGATTTCGCAGGAGGAAATGAATGCTTCGGAAGAGACAGTGGCTGCCGGTCCTGATGGGATTGCTGATCGTGGGATACGCCGTTCCGGCGCTGGCGTGGTTCGACCCCGGGACCGGACCGGGCGAGCCGGTTCACGCCGTGGCCATGACCACGAACGGAAAGATCGTGGCCGGCGGTCCGTTCATGCAGTTCGATGGAAAGCCGCGCACCGGCGTGGCGCGGCTCGCCCATCACGGTGCGCTCGAGGCGGCGGTGGCCGACACGAACGGCACCGTCTCCGCGGCGGCGGCACTGCCCGAGGGGAAGTCGCTCGTCGGCGGCAGTTTCACGACCATCGGCGGGCTGGCGCGCATGGGCCTCGCGCGCCTCGATGACGACGGTACGGTCGACCCGGCGTTCGACGCGCGCGTGGAAGGCGCCGTCTTCGCGATCGCCCTGCAGTCCGACGGCAAGATCGTGATCGGCGGGCACTTCTCGCGAGTCGGCGGCACGCCGCGCAGCAACATCGCCCGTCTGCACCCGAACGGCACGCTCGACACGTCTTTCCAGCCGGGCGGCGGCGTGGACGGGTTCGTGCTCGCCGTCGCGTTGCAGCGGGACGGCAAGGTGCTCGTCGGCGGCTTCTTCAACTGGGTCGACGGCAAGCCGTTCCTGCACCTCGCGCGGCTGCAGGCCAACGGCAGCGTCGATCTCGCGTTCCACCCCGATCCGGACAACATCGTCACCGGCGTGGGCGAGCTTTACGACGGCAAGATCCTGGCCGGCGGCTACTTCACCAACATCGGCGGACAGCCGCGGCGGCATCTCGCGCGCCTGCGTGCCGACGGCGCGGCCGACTCGGCGTTCTCGAGCGACACCAATGCGCCGGTGCTCGCGGTGAGGCGGAACGACCATCACTTCTTCGTCGGCGGCGAGTTCACGGTGATGAACGGCGCGCCGGTCTCCTATGTCGCGCGGCTCGATCCGGCGGGCGGGCTCGACCCGGCGTACAAGCCGAGCCTCGACGGACCGGTTCGCGCGTTGTGGCCGAGCAACGACGGGAAACTGCTGGTGGGCGGCTCGTTCCTGAATGCCGGCGGACAGCCTTCTCCGCGCCTGGCCCGCCTGCGGAGCGACGGCAGCGCCGAGCCCCGCACCGCGGACTTCGACCCGGGCGCGGACGAGCCGATCCACCAGATCGCGCGGGAGGCCGCCGGCACCTTCCTGGTGTCCGGCTATTTCTCGACGATCGACGGCGCGCGCCGCCCGTATCTGGCGAGACTCGACGCGAGCGGCAGCCTCGACGCCGCCTTCGACCCGCGGCCGGACTATGTCGTGCATGCCGTCGCGCCGCAGCCGGACGGGCGGATTCTCGTCGGCGGCACGTTCAACGGCATCGGCGGACTGCCGTGGCCGTATCTCGCGCGCCTGCACGCGGACGGTACCGTAGACGAGAGTTTTGCGCCGCCCATGCGGGGACCGGTGTTCGCGATCGCCGTGCAGGCGGACGGAAAGATCCTGGCGGCGAGCGAAACCTGGGTCGTGCGCTTCCGTCCCGACGGGTCTTTCGACGGGTACCTGGCCAACGTCGACGGCGCCGTTTCCGCCCTGGCCATTCAGCCCGACGGGAAGATCCTGATCGGAGGCGCCTTCAAGAACGTGAGCTTCACCCCGCGGCCCGGCTTCGCGCGGCTGACCGCGAACGGCGATCTCGACTGGAGCTTCGACGCGCGGCTCGATCCGTATGCCAGCGTCTCCGGCATCGCGGTGCAGCCCGACGGCAGGATCGTGATCGGCGGCTCGTTCGCCACCGTGGCCGGCGTGCCTCGAAAGCATCTCGCCCGGCTGCACGCCAACGGCAGCCTGGACCCGGCGTTCAACGCCGGCTCGGCGGTGAACGCGGAGGTCAGCGTCCTGGCCCTCGATCCGGAGGGGAGGATTCTGGCCGGCGGCTTCTTCGTCGCGCCGCGCGTCGCCCTCGCGCGCTTCCGGCAGGACGGCACGGTCGACACCGCGTTCGACGCCGGCGTCCCGCAGATGAGCGGCGCAGCGCGAGTGCACGCGATCTCGCTGCTCGACGACGGGACGCTGGTCGCCGGCGGCTGGTTCGAAGGCATGAGCGGCGCCCCGCGCGCGAACATCGCCCGCATCGGCGCCGACGGAACACCCGCCCGCTGACGCCCGGGGGTCGGGTCGGGGTCAGCCCCCGGCCCGGCTCCGCACCTCGCTCGAGCACGCAGCGCGATGGACCGCCGCCGTCCCGGCGGCTGCCGTGGCGGCGTCTCGCCGCCACGGGTGGGTGGGAGAGTGTGCCGCGAGCGCGGCGCGGGCGGGACGCCCGCGCGTCAGCCGGCGGGACGCCGGCGGTCCATCGATCACGCTCTCCAGCACTCCCGCACGCACGCCACCACCTCGCCGAGGAGCACGAACCCATCCTCCGCGCCGATGAGGATCGGCTCGTATCCCTCCGCGGCGCTGGACAGGACGACCACGCCGCCCTGCGCCACGGTGAGGCGCTTCAGGTACGACATGCCGTTCACATGGACCACCACGAGCGCGCCGACCACGTCGCGCACTCGGTCGGCCGGGCGGACGTACGCGAGATCGCCGTCGAGCAGGCCGGCGTGGACGAGCGAGTCGCCGAGGACGCGGTAGACCTGCCGGGCGCCGTGGACGCGGAAGGAGTGCGGCACGCGGCGCGCGGGCTCCGGGCGGACATTCGGGATGCGCCGGGCGTCGATGCGCTCGCCGCGGGCGACGCCGCGAAGGACCCGCGCGCACCTCCGCACCTCGGCCGCCGCGGTGGCGGTGAGCTCGCGCCGGGCGCCGTCGGGATCGAGCCATGCGGCCGTGACGCCCGCGGTGCGCGCGACGGCGTCGAGGGTCGCCGCGGACGGGGTCTGGCGCGCGTCGTCGAGCAGCCGCGCGATCGTGTCCGTGCCCAGGCGGGCGGTCCGCTGCAGCCAGGCCGGATCGTGCCCCGCCGCCGCCAGGACGGCCAGGATGCGGGCGCCGCGAGCGATCATGGCGCCGCCGGGCCCGCCGAAAGCATGTTCATTTCGGAACCTGCCTGCGGTACTCCCCGGGCGTCACTCCGTAGGCCGCCTTGAAGGCGCGGTAGAAGGTGGGATGGGTGCCGAACGCGCTCATGGCCGCGATCTTCGCGGTCGAGTAGGACGTCGTGACGAGCAGACGCTCGGCGTACCGGAGCTGCCGGGCGCGGAGGAAGTCGCGCAGGGGGACGCCGAGGACGTCGAAGGCCTTGCGGGCGACGTACTGGCGCGTCAGCTCGAGCTGCCGCGCGAATTCGTCCGACCGTGCGGCCGTCCTCCGCGCGTAACAGTCTTCGAGATACAGATCGGCGAAGCGCTCGAGCAACTGCCGCGAATGCCGCGCCGGCCGGCGCCCGCGTCGCCGGGGAGAGGGAGAGGTGCCCATCACACCCGAGGAGTGTGCGTGCGAGGGAAGTCCCCACCCGGAAGATGAAGGATTTTTCGCTGGGGGAGGGAGCGAGGGTCAGGCGGTGACCCACGGCCGGCCGACCAACGGAATCCGGTGTTTGGAGTGCGGAGGCAATCGCAGGGCGTCTCAAAACTCATCGGACCGCCGGCGTCCCGCCGGCTGCGCGGCGGCGTCCCGCCGGCGCGTACTCGGGAGGACGGAGCATCTCGCCACGTGGCACGCTCCACCTCCCACCCGGGCGGCGAGACGCCGCCCCGGCAGCCGGCGAGACGCCGGCGGTCCCGTGGTTTTTTGAGACAGCCTGCGATTGCCTCCGCACTTCGAACGGCTGTCGCAGGTCACTAACCGCCCGGTACCCCGAGACGTGACATGAGCCACGTCGTGAACCCAGGTTCGTCTGCTGCGATGCCGTTCGGCACGTCAATTCGTCCTGCGAGCCACGCCACGAACTCGTCCCACAGGCTCGCGTCACTCGTCGTATCCGCTGCATATGCCCCTGGCGCGAGCAGCACGATGATCAGCAGCGACACTGCGACGACGCGTCTGCACCGAGAATGTACACCCCGCATAAGCCCTCCTCTTTGGAGTGCGGAGGCAATCGCCTCCGCTTTCCTATTCGGTTGCCTTTACCGCGACAGGCACGCGAATTCGAAAGCGGAGGCGATTGCCTCCGCACTCCAAAGGGCTGCACCTGTCCCAAGTTTCGTGGGCGCAGCCAATGCGTTCTGCCTACCCGTTCGGAATGTGGATCCGCCCCTGGTTTTCTTCTGGTGCGGCGACGCCGTTCGGCACGCCGATTCGGCCTTGGTCCTCGGCTGGTGCCGTCAGCCCGCCCGGAATGCCGATGCGCCCGGCAAGCCACGCCACGAACTGGTCCCACATGCTCACGTCAGCTGTCGTGTTCGCGGCCAACGCGCTCGGCGCGAGCAGGACGATGATCAGCAGCGACGCGGCAACGACGTGTCGGCGTCGAGAAAGTACACCCCGCATAAGCCCTCCTTGCCGCGGGCCTCGGTAACCGGAAGGTGGCTACAGGGATTGCCCCTCCTCCCAAGCCCAGCGGCAATTCCCCGAGACGATCTAGCAGGCGCCCCTTCTTCAGGGTCTTAGCCGCCGGGGATGGTTATACGCCCCATGAGCCAAGTGGTAAAGCCACCTTCGTCAGCCGCCGTGACGCCGCCTGGCACGTCAATTCGTCCTGCGAGCCACACAACAAACTCGGCCCACAGGCTCGTGTCGCTCGCCATTTCCGTTGCAAAAGCGCTCGGCGCGAGCAGGACGACGATCAGCAGCCACGCCGCGGCAGCGCGCTGGCCGCGGGAAAAGACACTTCGCATAAGCCCTCCTTTGGCACCGGCCATGATGGCCGGAAGGTCGATGGAGGGCGCCCTCAGTCAGCGGTGTGAGACGCGGATACGATTCTTACAGTGATGCTGCCGGAGGGGCGAAGACGAGGTCAGGCTGTACCGTGACGCGTCGCAGGTACATGCGGATATGGTCGATGAGACTCGGGGTGACTTTGCTCATGGCGGCTGCTTGCTTGAGGTAGTCAGCCGCGGTGAGTGCGCCGCTAACCATGCCGGCATCCTTGAAGAGCTTCACGATGTTGCCGGCGGTACGTCGAACCTCACGTGGTTTACTAAGCGCCAAGAACGCCTCCATAAGGTCGAGCGTCACGAGTGCCGCGTCGGAGACAGCGTCGAGATTCACGAACTCGTCACGAACCTCGCCGAGTCGTCCGGCAGCGATGCGGTAGCGGCCATCGCGTAGCACCACGAGTGCGAGGCCCCATCGGCACCGAACCTCTTCGATCAGCATGCCGAGGTCTCGAAATGCCACCATACCTCGGTGTAGGCACTGTGTGGCACTCGAGAATTCGTGCCGTTCCAGACTGCAATTGCCGAGCGCCATCGACGCAGCCGCGATCCAAAACAGGTCACCGCTTGTTTCCGCATAGGCGAAGACGGACTCAAAAATCGCCTGCGCCTCACTGAAATGACGTCTCCCGAATGCGATATAGCCCTGCAGCTGTCGTGACCGGAAGTAAAGCTCCGTCTGCCTTAGCTGAGCGAAGGCCGCGGTGCTCTCCTCCGCATGCTGTTCGGCCAGGTCGTATATTTGTTGCTCGCTATAGATTGTTGCTCGAATGAACGTGACGCTCGCAAGGTCCAACTCCGGACGCCGAAGCTCGCGGTAGGCGCGTTCCGCGCGGTTCAGCGCTTCCAGCGCGGCGTTGAATCGGCCGAGCTGCCGGTTTGCGTTCGCCTGCTGTTTCCACGCGAGCCCGCGCAATGCCGCGATTTCGGTGGATGTGTAGATCTTCGCCGACAGCATGCCGACGATCTCGCTGGCCGTCTCAGCGAGAATCAGCGCGCGGAGAGGCACGCTGTACTGCGCACGGTCCGCGGCGTCCGCGAGCTTCCGGACCACTCCTCCGGTGTGGTACTCCAGGCTCGACGCGATGTCGGCCCACATGAATGCTCCAGACTTTTGCGCGAGGAACTTTTCCACCAGGGGCGTGAGTCTCGCGTCCGCCTCGGCGTCCTCCCGCCGGTTGCGTGCCATGGTGGCGCTCAGTGCCCCGGACTCGGGCAGCGGCGCCGTATCACGAGCATCCGGCCAGGAGTCCTGCTGGCCGAACAGCTCCTCGGTCTCGCGGATGACGACCAGCCGCTCCCGGCAGGGCGCGCAGCCGGCCAGGTGCGCCTCCAGCTTCGCCACACCTTCGGCCAGCGAGGGGTCGAGGGCATAGTTGGAGAGCAGGTCTTCGCTCGGGTGTTCCAGCATCAGAGGACCTCCTTCATCGCGAGGTACGCCGCCCGGGCGCGGCCGCGGCAGTAGTTCAGGAGCTGATGGATGGAGTTCTGGGTAGTCTCGCGCGATGCGGCGATACTGATCGCGCTCTCCCCGTCGATGTAGAAGCGGTGGAGCGTCTCCCGGCAACTGGTGCCCAGCCGTGAGAGTGCCGCCGCCATGAGCGTGTTCCGGATGAGCGACTCGAGCACCGCGTCGTCCGAAGCCGCAGAGTCGGGGTCGGCGTCGCAGAACACCTTGCGCTGCGCATCCTTCTCGCGCCAGTACTGGCGCGCCGCGTTGCAGATGCCGCCGATCAGGTAGGGGCGGAGCTCGCGCACCCGCGCTGCGTGGGTCAGGTAGGTCGCAAAGACGTCCTGCACCAGCTCGTCCACGTCGGCGTATGGAACGTTGAACTTCCGGGTGGCGATCCTGCGGAGCAGCGGGACGTAGGTCTCGTAGAGCCGGTCGAACTCGGGATCGCGCCCATCGACGCTCCCCTCGGTCATCCCAGCCAGGGGTGCCGTCTCTGCCGGATTGCCGATCTCCAGTGCGGTGATGGGTCGCTCCTCTTTCATAGGTGTGTCGGGAACGACGTGGTTCCCTACCTCCGTCGCTAATGAGGTTCCGAAATGTTCATAGACGCCCGATCCACGCGCCTCTAAAAAGAGCGCGAACAGCGTGATCCGAAGCGTGAACAGAATGCCACAACGCCGCCGCCTGCCCGCCGAGTGGAAACGCATCCGCGAGGTCTTCCTCCACCGCCGCCCCTCCTACGGCTCCGCGGAAGTGCCCGCCCTCCTCGGCATCCCCGAGAGCACCCTGCGCCAGGCCATCGAGGAGGGGACCGTCGCGGCGATCCCCTCCGGCGGCGGCGAGCTCCGCATCGCCTGGGAAGACGTCGTGGCCCTCGGCCTCGAGCACCGCTGGACCTACCGCCTGCTCACCGCGGCCCTGCGCGGACGCAGCGCCGCGGCCCTCCCGCCCCTCGTCCGCGTCAAGAGGGGCCACGTCGAGCTTCCCGACTACCAGTGGCAGATCCTCCGCCTCCTGGCCGCCCGCCGCGCGCACGACGAGCGGCGCGAGATCACCGCCAGCGACCTCCTCGAAGAAGCGGTCACCACCGCCCTCCTGACGCCGATCGACGAGAGAGGCTGGGAGCGCCTCGACGCCGCCCTGCCCGGCGTCCGCGCCGCCGCCTGGCCTCCCGCCGACTGATCCCCCGGGACCCTCACGACCATGCCCACTCCCATCCCATCCTCGACCCCGCCCTACGAAGACACCTTCGCGTGTCGCCACGCGCGCGAGGAGGAGGAGCGATGACCACCGAGGCCGAGGTGCCGCGCGAGGGACGTCCGCCGCTGCGCGTGATCGCCATCTCCCACTACCGCCGCTCCCGCGCCGCGCTCGGCGACGCCCCCGAGACCCACCGCATCGTGGCCGCCCTCGAGGAGTCCGCCGCCCACCGCCCGGAGACGGGCACGGTCATCCCCGGCACCATCGTGCGCATCCTCCGCGCCGGCCGCTACGGGGAGTTCCCGGCGTTACGGTTGTACTACGCGGTTGGAGGTGGGGAGGTGCATCTGTTGTGGATCGAGCAGTTCGATGAGATGGAGCCGTGAGAGGGGGCTATGCTGGGCCGCTCGCAAGCAGACAGCGCAGCTGCTGCCTGCGCGCGGACCGGCAATGGGCGGTTCGGATACCTGAGAGTATCTTTTGAACGATGTCACCGGTGAACTGTTCTTGGTCGATTCGAATCGCTTTTGCGTTCACATCCTTGGCCGCATAAACGGCTGCGACCAAGAAAACATCACGACGTAGGGCGGGCTTCAGCCAGCCCTAGAGCCCCACAACGACTCCTACAGGTACGGACTGGGCGGGCATGCCTGGCCCGGGCCGACGCAGTAGCACGTCATCGAGCATCCCTCGGGCGTGTCGCGGCGGTCGCAGTAGGCACACGCGATCGCGTCATAACAATACTCGTAGCAGGTGCGGTTATGCGCGAGACACTGAGCGATGGTGCAATTCGGCGATGAGGTCTGCACCAGCTCGCCGCGCGGGATGAGATCCTGCCCGAGCGCCAGTGCCTGCTGCGCACCCGTCCAGCGCGAGCCGCGCAGGCGCTCGACGAGCGGCTTCAGCGCAGGCGGCGGAATCCGCCACCCCGACTCGGCAGCCATCGACGCTTCCACCGGCACGACCATGATCTGCCACGCCGACTCGATCGGCTTCATCAGTGGCAGCTCGAACCCGCCCGGGAATGTCTCTCCGGCCTTCGCGCGCCCGGCCGCCTGATGCGTCGCCGCTCCGATCACGTTTCGGTCGGCATCGAACACCATCATCGCCACCCGCGCCGCGTCAATCACCGCGGTGGTCTCGTTGCGCACCACGAAGTGAATGCACAGCTTTTTCCCGTCGCTGAAGCCGTCGAAGGAGGCAATTGAGACCGGCGCCTCCCCTGGCGCGATGATTACGACATTGCCGGGATCGAATGCAGTGAGGTCTCCGGCGAACGCCGGGATCGAACAGAGAACGAGCAGTAACACGACGGAGAAAGCGCGATTCCGAACCATCTTTTCACCCTCCGGTAGTTTTTTGACTGCACGGAGGACCATACTCCTTTCCGGCTGCATGGGATTGTGGAATCGTCAGTTTCCGCCTGCCGCGTCCGCCAACCCGTAATATTTGCTTTGACAGCCCCTGCATACTCCGAGCGGGTCCGAAGGTATCTCAACCTCCTTCCGAGTATCTTTCGCGCAGGAGCTCTATGTGTGTCTGTCACCGCCAAGCTCCGTGCATTAGCTAGCTGCTCATTCCGAGTAGAGCAAAGACATCGGAACCGGCCAGCACTCCGAAGGTTCGTCACTTGGTTCATCGTTCGATGGATCGAAGTAATCCAGCTTGCGGCGAAGAAAGGCGGACAGTTGCACATCGACAACTGTCGACTCGCGCGCACTAAGAGCTGCGTAGTCGCGAATGAAAGCGCGGTCGAATGTAACCTCGATTCGTTTCGAAGATTTGTTCTTGCGCCTGGGATCATCACCGAGCAGCCAATCCACGTCCACAATGAACCGTGGCGGTTCGTTGCGCGGCCTGACCATTGCCTCAGGAGGCATATGGGCTTTGACTACTTGAGTCAGTACCTGTTGCGTCTCATAAGAAATCATTAGACGGCTCCTGAAATGCGAAGGTACATGACAACTCCGGAGAAGGCAAATGCACCGCCTGTGAGAGAATGACTCACGTTGACGGTCAAACCTGGTTTAGTGTTCGGTTTACAGCCGGACTTGTGTTTCATAGAAAGGTGACAGCTAGCGTTCCAAAGTTAGCCGGCCGCACTCGGCGTTTAGAATGTTCATGGTTTCGCAGACCTCGACACACTTATCAACCAGCTGGTGGAATCTCATGATCGCTGCGTGATTCCGCTTTACGTGCTCGAACGAGGCAAACTGCAGGCTCAAGGGTCTGCTGTCGTCATTCAGACATCCGGCAAGCACGTGATCACTGTAACCGCTGGTCACGTAATCGACGCCGTTGGGTAAAGAGCCATGTTGACTTGGGTAACGCGGAACATGGATTGATTAGCTCCGCGGTGAAGGATTCACAAGCGAGCCAGCTCACCCGCGGCGGCACAAGGATCCCGTCGACCTCGCCGGCTTTTCTGTCGGCTCTGACATTGCGAAACAACTCATCGAGGCGGATGTTGTTTTTGCGCCCGCTTTCCATCTGATGGATGCTGTTCCGGACGATTCGATTCTGGTATTTACCGGATACCCACTCACCGCGAACAAGTTCCGCGTTGAGCGGGAGCCAGACAGAGCACGCGTGAGCACGATTCCGCACGTGCTCGCTATCACCTATGCAAAGCCAGCGGACCATACTGACTATCTGCGCGCTAAAGCAGATTCGAGCCTAAACTTGGTGGCCGAATTCGATCATCGACGAGCCACAGATGTATCCCGACGACAGCCCGGCTTTCCGCATCCACGAGGAATGAGCGGCGGTGCCGTGTTTTGCATTACGAGACCTTCGCGACCGGGTGAACTGCCCGGAATTGGTCTAGCCGGTATCGGTACGGAGTACCACGAGCGTGCTGGTTTGCTTTGGTTCGAATGCGCGCGCCGTGCGGCGACTGCTTCAGGCTTTCGGTTGAAGCCGTTCGGCGGAGCGTGTGCTTTCCTGCGGAGTTTCCTCTAGCTAGCGGGGAACGTTCTAAATAACGTATACTTGTCAGGGCAAATTGCTTACAAACATGATCAGGAGAATGCTCCCAATGCATAAGTCATTTTTAGCCATCATGTTGTTGGCAGCAACTTTTACCTTCGCAGCAACAGCGCCTGTCAATTATGCCGGTACCTGGACACTCGATACCAGGCAAAGTAAAGACCTGCCAAAGCACCTTCAGGATGTAAGTTTGGTGAAACTGTACATCACTCAAGATAACAAGATGCTGAAAGTTGTTGATGAAACGAAGTTCAACGGTCAAGAGACTCTCGAACAAACTGATGTCTACAACTTGGATGGTACGGAATCAAAGAAACCGACAGAAGTGAGAAAGGCAGGTGTAACGTTTGAAATACCTGCAACGCGTACGGCGGTGGTTGCCGATGAGGGTAAGCTGGAGCTCATCAAGGTGCGCAGATTTCAAACCCCCAATGGCGGGTTTAAAGTTACCCAGGTTGAAGATTGGACATTAAGCGCTGATGGAAAAACTTTGACAGTTCACCACGTGAATCAGACTGACGGCAACAAAACAGAAGAGTATGAGTTGGTTTACGTTAAAGAATAAATTCGGCTGACTTGCAAAGAACGGCCGCGAATCCACGCCGCCACCAGCCGCGCGTCGTTGGAACCGGTGATGACGGAGCGGCTCACCTCCCGAAACGGGAGCCCGAGGACGCGCAAGGTCCGACTCCGTTTCGTCGGACAAAGATACACCCGATATCTCGCTGTCGCACTAGGCAACCAGCAATGCAGTAGCTCGCGAATGGCGAAGCCTTGGCGGTTCTTATGCCTTTGCATTCACCGGAAGTATGTTCCGTCCGGCTAACTTTAAATGACTAGCGGCAAAGTCGCTGATTCCGCACCGTAGCGCAGGATCGAGGCGGGGATTCCGGCCGCGTTATTCGACCCATGGCGTATCGAGAGGGCTGCGCACTCCGCGAGCGCCGTGCCGCAGGACGTGGGTGTAGATCATGGTCGTCGAGACGTCGCGGTGGCCGAGGAGCTCCTGGACCGTTCGGATGTCGTGGCCGCGTTCGAGAGATGGGTGGCGAAGGAGTGCCGGAAGGTGTGGCAGGTGACGCCGACTCCCAGATACGGCACTCTACGACTTACGAGTGGTCCGGGAGCGGCGGCGCTTTCGCGCCCGCCCCCAGCGCCAGGGCGATGGCGTTGAGCTCCTCGGCGCGCTGGCGCTCGGTGACGGTGGGGTGGTGGCGGACGGCGCCGACGGGGCCGGTATCGCGGGCAGTCGCGATGTCGGGGGCGCTGCTGCGGGGGCTGGCGGTCTGCAGGACGGCCAGGACGCCGGCGGCGGCGGCGATCAGCTCGGTGAGGGTGGTGCGCAGGCCCTCGAGGTCGACGTTCTGGAGCTGCAGCTCGGTGGGGCCGAGGGTCAGGCGCTCGAGGTTGGGGAGCTGGGCGATGATCTTGAGGAACGTCGTCAGATGGATTCCCTGACCGTTCTCGAAGTTGCGGAGCTGGCTGCGGGGCACGTTGGCCAGTTTCGCCAGCTTCACCTGCGATAACCCGTGGGCGATTCTCGCGTCGCGAATCTGTTCATGCAGCATGGTCGGAACTCTACCAGATTGCATGATTATGATTCCAGTCATGAGCCTGTGCGGTGCTGGGGCGGTGATTCTTTCGACCCGGGTGGAGCAAATCCGCGCTCTCTCCGAGGTTTGGTTTGCTTCCTCCGGGCTGATCCCAGCCTTTCCGCGCTGATTTTTCCCGGGCCGGAGGTTTCGTTTGTCTGTCCGTTGATTCCGTTTGCCCGGTCGCTGCTTTTTTTTGCCCGATCGGAGCGCGGATTTGCTGGTCCGGAGGAAATCCCAGCATTTTCGGGGGAATTTTGCTCGCGGCGAGCTGGCAAAACCTCGGCACGAGCAAAAAGAATCGCGGACCGGGCTTCGAAAACCTGCGGGCCGCCGGATTTTTGCCCCGGCGGGGCTGCGAAAACCTCCGAGCCGCCAAATAAAACCTACAGCGGGGCAAAAATCAGCGCCGAATCGCTGGAGCGCGCACCGTTCACTGAAACGTGACCGTCCCGCGGAGTGGCTGCGAACCCAGCCAGCTACCATCGACGTCTCACTTTCGATTCGAAGCCATTGCCCGGAGCGCGGGCCCCGCGCCGGACGGTGGAAGCGGATCGCAACGAAAGGAGACGAATCGTGACTACCATTCCCATTCCCGATCCCTCGCCGCACGAGGACAACGCCCAGGCCATCCGTCAGGAGCTCCAGCGGCTCATGCAGGGTGTCCCCGGCCTGACGCTGCTCACCACGGAAGGGCGCCGGCGCATCGCCGTCAGTGGACACGTCGATCCCGACTTTCTCCGCAGCATGGCTCTGCTCATCGAAGCGCACGGCGACATCGCCGTCGCCAGCCAGCTCACGAGCGCGGAGATCCGCGAGCACCTGAGCTTTGCCGGCCCGCACCAGGAAGTCGGCGAGGAGCTGATGCTCAACGGGCGGAAGATGATCGATACGGTGATCGCCAGTCGTGCGAGCGTCGGCGAACGTGCGCTCCTCGCCCTGAAGATCGCCCGCAGCATCAACACACCCGCGGAGCGGGCGGCGCTGGTTCCCCACCTGGAAGCCATCGACCGCGAGTTCTCGCGCGGCCGTCGCCGCCGTCCGGCCGCGAAGAAGCCGGATGAGGACGTCCCGAAAAAGCCGGAGCCGGAGCCGAAGCCGAAACCGGAGGTGAAGCCGTGAAGCGCCCGAGCTCCGTCTTCACGCTTCTCATCGCCGTCGTGCTCGCGCTGCTGGCCGGTTGTGTGAGCCGGGTCGCGCCGCACGACGAGGCCATCGCCGCCGGGCTGGCGAAGCTGCAGTCGAGCCACGCGCGGTTCTTCGACGAGCTCCAGCAGGCGGTGGGTACGCCTGACGCGGCGTGGGAGTGCCACATCGCCTGGTACGAGCAGACCCGCGTGGAGATCGCCGCGCTACGCACTCGCGCCGCGTCGTACCACCGGAAGGACGATCCCACCGCCGGGGCGCTGGAGATGCTGGACCGGAGTCTGGCCGATCTCGAGGAGGCGCACGCCGGAGGGCTCTCGCGGGGGGAGATCCCCGTGCTGCGGACGCTCTTCGACTCGCAACTGCGCATGCTCATCGAGCTCGAAGCGGCGAAGAAGCGCGCGCCTGCGGAGGTGACGCCGTGAGCGCCGCCGACGGAAATGCGCTCGATGTCGAGTCGCTCGGGAAGGAGATGCTCGACGCCGCCCGGGCGGCGGTCGCCGGCCGCGCCAAGGCGCTGCAGGTGCTGGCGGAAATGGAGATCCGCCGTCTGGCGGACGTGCTGGCGGACATCGCCGGGATGCTCGCGAAGGGCGAGATCGATCGCGACCGCGCGAAGACGCTGGTGCGCCTCCACCGGCGCACGGTCAGCAGCGTCCTCCGCTCGGTCGAGGGCCTCGGCATTCTCGCGGCCGACGACGCCCTGAAGGCCGTCACCCGCGTGGCCGGCGCCGCCGTCAACCGCCTCCTCGGATTCAAGTTGCTTTGACGAAAGGACACGCCATGAAGAAAACGAAGAAAGCGAAGAAGACCAGGACCACGAAGAAACGCCCCTCCCGTCGTACGACCACGCCGGTCCCGCCCGAAGGGAACCGCGCGCCGTCGCAGCCGGTGAGTCCGGATGCGGGGAAGGACGCTCCCGGCACGGATGCCACGGCCGCGTTCAAGGCGGGCAAGGACCTGTGAGGGGCGGAGGGGGCCGGCCGCGGGCCGGCCCCCTCGTTTGGATCATGAGCATTCCGATGCAACTGGCCATTCAGGGCGGCGGCGCGAAGATCACGCATCTGATCGCCGCGCTGCACGCGGTGCAGGACCTCGAGCGGGAGGGCGTCGTGCGCGTCACGCGCATCGCCGGCACCTCGGCCGGCGCGCTCGCGGGGGCGCTGTACGCGGCGGACGTGGACATGCAACGCGCGTGCGACGCGCTGGCGTTCCGCCACAAGGAGCTGCTGCGGGCGTTCTCGCCGCCGGGCGCCTCGCTGCGTGCGGTGTGGAAGCTGGTGACGCGCCGGCCGTTCTGGGACGCGCGCCCGCTGCGCGGCGTGCTGGCGTCGCTGCTCGCACCGCGGGAGACGCTCGGCGATCTGCGCATCCCGCTGATCATCGTCGCCGCGGACCTGACGAACCTGCAGCCGCGCGTCTACGAGGCTCCGGGGGAGCCGCTGCTCACGAGTCTCATGGACTCGGCGGGCATTCCGTTCTTCTTCCGCACGGCGCTGCCCACGGCACACGGCGATCACCGGATCGTGGTGGACGGCGGCGTGTGCGAGAACCTGCCGTCGGACGAGCTCGCGTACAGCGAGGAGGACGGCGAGGTGGTGGGCATCACCTTCAGCGCGTCGCGGCACGGCGCGCCGATCGCGGGGTATCTCGACTTCGCCCAGGCGCTGCTGGAGACGGCGCTCAACGCGTCGGTGCTGCGGGGCCAGCTCGCGCTGGGCATGAACAGCTTCGTCATCCGCACGGACGCGGGGTCGTTCGACTTCGAGCGCGCGTTCGGCCGCGGTCTGGGCCCGGAGTACCGCGAGACGCGGCTCCTGGCCGAGGGGTTCTTCCGCGGGTATGCGGCGCGGGCGGTGGCGTTGCGCGAGGCGCAGCGGCACGCCTCGGCGGCCGCGGCTCCGCTGCAGGTCGACCTGCCGGAGACGCGGCTGCACGACGTCGTCTCCGCGCTGCGGTCGATGTATCAGGAGCAGCAGGAGCCGATCGCGTTCGAGCTGCTGAGCGTGCGGATGATCGTGACCGCCACGTCGCCGGAAGCCCGCGACCAGGTGCGGCACGAGATCGTCTTCCGCGCGGCGCGGCAGCCGGTGAGCTGCTACAGGATCAAGCTCACCTCCGCAGCGGGAGGCGACGGGCGGCGGACGCAGTGCGAGGTCTTCGACCGCGGCGGGACGCCGATCGCCTTCGACCTGGTGCCGATCACCGACGATCCGTCCGTGGCGCGGGAGTACCTGCTGTTCTTCCGGCAACCGATCGCGGTGGGCGATCCGCGGGCGCCGGTGACGCTGCGCGTGCGCGACACGGTGACGCGCGCGCTGCGGCTGGCCGAGGAGGGGAGGGACGAGCTGCTGACGCGGGCGTCGCGGGCCGACCGGCCCATCGCGCGCGTCGAGATCATCGTCCACCTGCCCGACGCGCTCGCGGACACCGTGATCGCGGCCGCGCCGGGCTCGCGGGGCGCGCGGATGTCGCCGGCGGAGCTGATGCCGTACCCCGCCCCGGCGGGGTTTTTCACCCTCGGCTGGAGAGGCGAGAACGTCGCGCCGGGCGCGCGCTTCGGCTGCAATCTCGTCCGGCCGTGAAGGAGGGAGCCATGGGTGCGCTGATTCTCGAAGTTTGAAAGTCCTGAGTCCTTGAGTCCTGAGTCCTGAGTCCTGAGTCCTGAGTGCGAGGTGACGATCATGAAGCTGACCGCTGCACAGAAAGACGTGATCGAACGGGTCGTGAATGCGTTCGAGACCGGGCGCGCGCAGGGCGACTACGGCGCGATTGCCGTCTTCAACGATGGGCCGCACGGGATCCGCCAGATCACGTACGGGCGCTCGCAGACGACCGAGTACGGCAAGTTGGGTGTGCTGGTGAAGGAGTACGTGGGGGCGGGCGGCAGCTATAGCCAGGATCTCGCGCGGTACGCGGACCAGATCGGCGCCGTCCCTCTGACCGACGATCCGCAGTTCCGGTCGCTCCTGCGCACCGCCGGCCGCACCGACCCCGTCATGCGCGCCGTGCAGGACGCCTTCTTCGAGAGGGAGTACTTCGTTCCCGCCCTGCGGTGGGCGACGGACCACGGCTTCACGTTGCCGTTGTCCGTGCTCGTGATCTACGACTCCTTCATCCACTCCGGGTCGATCCTCCCCATCCTCCTGCACGCCATTCCCGAGCGCTCGCCTGCCTCCGGCGGCGACGAGCGCGCCTGGACGGCGGCGTACGTGAAGGCCCGCCACGCGTGGCTCGCCGGCCACACCCGGGCGGCCGTGCGGAAGACGGTCTACCGCACGCGCTGCCTGGCGGCGGAGGTCCAGCGCGGGAACTGGCAGCTCGAGCTGCGGCCGATCCGGGCGAACGGGGTGGGGGTAGGGTAGGAGGGCCACCGGACTCTTTGAAGTGCGGAGGCGATTGGAGGCTGTCTCCGAACCCGGACCGCTGCCGTCCCGGCGGCTGATGTGGCG